>JANLTX010000119.1:0-106515 GCA_031363095.1 Armatimonadota bacterium
ACATTGCGCTGTCGCGAAGTGACATTGCGCTGTCGCGAAGTGACATTGCGCTGTCGCGAAGTGACATTGCGCTGTCGCGAAGTGACATTGCGCTGTCGCGAAGTGACATTGCGCTGTCGCGAAGTGACATTGCGCTTGCTCCCGGCTCGTTCCTCGCCACCCGATTCCGCCGCCGAATCGGGTCACGCTTTCAGCGCGGGGGAGAATTCCCGCTCTCACGCCCACCCCGAACTATGTTCGGGTTTGGGCCGCCCCCGGGTACCCAGCGGCTGGGTGGAGGCGCTTCTAATAGACCGGTATTTTCAATGCCGGGGCGCTTCCAGGGCGGCGCGGCGCAGAAGCTCGTCGGGGCGGGTGTGGATGCGCCGGGCGTTCTCGGGCGTGAGAAACTGCGGGCCGCCGAGCGCGTAGCTGCCCAGAAGCGCACGGGCGACTTTCACGGACATCTGCGTGATGCGCTTTACTTCGTCCGGGTCTTTGCCGAGCGCGAACAGCCCGTGGTTTCGGAGCAGCAGAACTTTGGGAGCCATGCCCCACTCGGCGCGAAACGCCCGGAGCGCCTCGCGACAGGCCCGCGCGAGCGGCGGGCCAGGATCGACGTACGGCACAAAACAAACTGCCGGACCACACACGACGATCTCATCGGGGAAGAGACGCCCCGAGATCGCATCCTCGGCATGGACCGAGCAGAGAATCGAGAGCCACGGGGTCGGGTGGGTGTGGCCGACCGCGCCCGCCTCGCCCTCGGTCAGGCACAGCGCATGGAGCGCCGCCTCCGTGGACGGATGCCGCTCCGGAGAGCCGCTGGCGCGGGCCGCCCGCAAAAGCTCTTTGATGCGCTCGTCGGAGAGAGACTCGTGCTCCAGAATCGCCAGGGTTTTTTGGGTGTCCATCAGAACCACATCGCCCGGCCCCATGCTTGCCATGCGCCCCCCCGACGCCTTGAGCCAGAAATTGTTTCTCTCTGGACCTGCTATCACCGAGGCGTTGCCCTCCGCCAGGATCGCCAGGTCGCTATGTTCGTCGCCCAGCCAGTGCGCCAGAGAGATCAGTGCCGTCAGACTCGTTTCATCCATCGCTTTCAGTATAGCCGAAAAAATAATCTATGATTTTTTTCACTCGGTAGGTATTAATCTGCTTCTTCATTATTGGCCTGCTGATACTCCGGGCATGACCGTACAAACCAATCGGAAATCGGGGATGCTGCGCCTCGCGCTGGCCGCACTGCTTCTGGTGGGGTCGCAGGCGACAGCGGTGCAGGCGCAGTGGAGTCCGGGAGACCCTGCCCGATTTCTGAACGCTCCGCAGGTGCTCGACGACACCGACAACGTAGCCATGGGCACTCTGACGCCCGGTAGCGTCACGCCTATCGACCTGATCGACGGCTTCAAGATCAGTGGCACGACCTTTCTGTTCACCGCCGATGCCGCCGATGTGGGCAAGACGCTCCGGCTCACCTGGTTCGCCACCCGCGACGGCGGCGTGACATCGCTCAAGACCCTTCAGAGCGTCACCCATCTGAGCGGAACCGTCACCTGGAGCGCGGGAATGACTCTGGTAGACAACCCGAGTGGAGCCTCGCTGCTCTCCACGACGACCGCAGCGACCGCTCTGGGTGGCGGCGATACCTCGACCGTCGGAACAAGTAGCTCCGCGATGCTGGGCGCCAGCGCCATCACGTCCGGCCTCCCGTTCAGTGTCACGGCGGAGTCTCTGGCTCTCTTCACTCCCGATACCCTCGACGACACTGCCACGATCCGGCAGTCGTTCAGCTTCTACTTCACGCCCTCGGCCCCCGGCGCGACGATTGAACTCGATCTGCCCAGCTCCGCAGGCTCCCAGCTTGTCGTCGCCGCGCCGGAACCGGCAAGCCTGGCTTTCCTGGCAATTGGAGGCTTTTCTTGCTTTTTTATTCTCCGTAGAAAACCAAATTCATGAACATATCCGGGTTACTTAAAAAAATAGCTCTACTAACGCTCACGTTAGGGCTTGCACAGACAAGCCATGCCCAATTTTCCTGGGTATTTTACGGGGGACGACTGGGAACAGGTACCACTGACGCCAACCGGGGGATTATTAACCAGATCAACTCGACCACCGGTGCCGAGAGCGTCGGGATCAACCTGCTGAGCTACTCGACGTTCTCCAGCCTGACGTTTCGGGGCACCAACGGGCTTGCCTACGACCGGGCCAGCGACCGGGTGTATTTCTCGCTCACGTCGGGTAGCGCCACGGACGGGCGCGGCAGCTCGCTCCAGGGCGACCTGGGTGTCTACTACTGGCAGCGCAGCACCAACACGGTCGGGGCGCTCCTGACCTTCACCGGGCTGACCACGCCCGACCAGAATACCAGCGGAACCAACATCAATCGTCAGCTCAACGCCGACAGTGCGTTTGTTCGCAACGGCTTCTACTACTTTCTCCAGGATCAGGGCATAGACTCGACGCCCGAGATGTATCGCATCAGCCTGACCGCGCCCTCCCCGAGCGTGGAGCGGCTTCAGGACTACAACAACGCCAACACCCGCGACTACTACGACTTCGGCGACGTTGCGGTCAATGCAGGCGGGGTTCTGTACGGCTCGGCGGGCGACGGACGGAGCGGCACCCGGAGCAACTGGTGGTTCTCCACCGACATCTCGGGCAGCACGCCGTCCACCATGTCCGCGACGGGCTACACCGAGACGACGCCCTCCACGACGCAGCAGCTCTACCAGCTTGGCTTTGGCTGGGCCGATCCCAACACCCTGAACAATGTCCTGTACGGCGAGAACTCCAACGGAGCATCGGGCGGGACCAACGCGTTCTCGACCATCGACCCGCTCAACGGGACGCCCGGCGCGACTCTGTTCACTGGCGCACGAACCTACTCGGACCTCACCACCGCCCCGATGCTCGTCCCCGAGCCAGGAAGCCTGGCGCTGCTGGCGCTCGGCGCGATTCCGATAGTTATTCTGCGTCGCCGCCGGAAGTAAGTCCGAGCGCACCGAGCCAGGTTCGGTTGGCTTTTGCCACATTGTCGGGGAACGCCAGCGGCCTGCCCCGACAATCCAAGACCAGCCCCAGCTCGCCCGCAACAACATCGAACACGACGGACTTTCCCCGGCCCGCCCCGAGATCGAAGCCCGCTGCGGGTGTCGCGCGGACGCTCAGCGCGGTGCCCGAAGCTATCTCCACGAGTTTTAACGTACCGAACGGGACTTCTAATTTCTCACTGCCCCACTCGACGCTCAAACACGGCGCACCGAAAGCCCCGACGCCAATCGGGGCGAGGCACTCGGCCAGACGAATTAAACAATCGCGCTCAAAGACCTGGGTCGCGGCCTCAGGAAGCAGAGTCGAGAGAATCCCAAGCTGCGGCATCATGAAAATCGAGTCTTTCGCGATAGTGGTGAGTCCCTCGGGCTGGTAGGCATCGAGCATCATTAAAACGGTCTGGGCCAGCTCGGGCGCGTGCGCAAGAACTCCCCCGGACCCGATCAGCATGTTCAGCGCGAGCATATCGACGCGCGTCTTGCCCCCACCCGACTGCTCAAATAAATCCCCGACGCTTCTCTGCTGCTGGACACCCACCATCTCGCGGGCCAGCGATTTATGGTGCTCGAACGCCAGTCGCAGGGCTTCTCGGGCTGTCGCCTGCTCGATATGCAGATCCTGAAGCTGCTGCGGAATCGTCGTGGGCCGGATCATCTTGTTTCTGAGCTGATTTCGGAGATACGCGTCGCTGGCCTCGAACGGCAGCCAGCGCCGAATATTTTCGAGTCCCGCTTCCGTGAGCACGTTGCAAATCGAGTAGCTCATCCCGAGGTTCGCGCTCACGGTGCGGGTGTAGACGCCCGAGAAAACCGAGAAAACGTCGGTGGTCGCTCCGCCGATGTCCACACCTAAAACGTCGATGTTGCGCTGGCGGGCGATGGTCTCCATGATGTACCCGACCGCGTTCGGGGTACTGAGAATGTCGGAGCTGGTCCAGGTCTTGAGCTTGCCGTAGCCCGGTGCCTGCTGCATGACATGCTCTAAAAACAATTCGTGGACTGCCTCGCGCGCCGGGCCGAGGTTCTCCGAGTCCAGGGTCGGGCGGACATTGGCGCACAATTTCAGGTCCACCACGGAGCCGAGCGTGTCCTCGATAGCGCCGCGCATTTTTTCACTTCCGGCGAAGATCACGGGCAGCTTCAGCCCGATCCCGAGGCGCGGGCGCGGGTCGGCGGAGCGCAGGGTCTCGGCGATCTCCTGCACCTGCGGCACGAGGTTACCGTCGTCGGTGCCGCCCGCCATCAGGATCATGTCGGGGCGCAGCGAGCGGATTCTCTCGACCTTCTCGAACTCTTTGCGCCCGTCGTTGATCGCCAGCGTATCGATCACAATCGCTCCGGCACCGAGCGCGGCCCGCTCCGCCGACTCCGCCGACATCTCCTTCACGACGCCCGCGACGGTCATCTGAAGCCCGCCGCCCGCGCTGCTCGTGGAGAGATACAAAAGCTCCTCGGAGATCTCCGGCTTCCCGTTCTCATCCAGAAAGCGCTTCCCGGTCACCTCTTCCAGCTCCCGAAGTGCGTTGCTCACCCCGACCGTCACGTCGTCGAAAGGAGCCTCCACGGTCGTCGGCGCTTCCCCCCGCGCGACCAATCGCCAGCCATCGTCGGTGTTTTCAATAAGAATCGCTTTTGTCGTCGTGGAGCCGCAGTCCGTCGCCAGAATCGCTTTGGGCATGAGCGATTATACCGATTTTTGTGCCGCACGAAGATCGTGCAGCAACGGGGCGAAGCGCCAACGCGTCTTCGGAACAAAAAGAGCGTTCTGACTCTCTCGGCTCGGAGAGCCTTCAGCGCTACGCCCTGAGCGAGTGGACTTCAGTCACTCGCCTAAATTCAGGCGTGCGTTCCGTTGGCGACGCGGGCGATTAGTTCGAGGACGGTTTCTATGTTGCCTGCTTCGATGGCGTCGCGTGGGGACGAATCCTTGAGGGCCGGGTTCGGGGCGTATATCCAGGACTCCACGCGGTCGGCTTCAGAATGGCGAGCAGGCGATCTCGGACTTGCTCCAGCTCCCGAAAAACGCGCTCGTCGGAGATGGGAATTAGGCGATTTCCGCGTACGGCAAACGTTCCTTCGGCGTCGCCCACACGGACGCGCACGTGGCCGTCTTCTTGCTCGGTCAGCTCCAGCGTTTTGCTCACGGACCTATTTTACCGCTTTTCCGGTGCCTTCTTTGAGCGGGACTGTCTTGTCGGCGGGCGCGGTGAAGCTTTCTTTCTTGCCCGACGGCCAGCGAACCGTGACGTTGGCGCTCGTAGCGGTGCCGACGCCCAGGTGGATGCGCGGGTCCGACGACGAAAAATAGGAGCCGTCGGCGTGGCAGTGGCGCATCTGCTTCTTTCCATTCGCCTCGATCCAGACCATCGCGCCGTAGGCGTTGCGGTTCGACGTGGCGGCGTTTCCTTCGAGCTTCAGAGAGACCCAGTGTCGCCCGGAGACTTCGGACTCGTTGTGCAAAAGAAGCGGCTTGCCGTCGGCATCTACCACGAAAACATCGACGCGCCCATCGTTGTCGTAGTCGCCCGTCGCCAGGCCGCGCCCGACCAGAGGCCGCGAGAACGCCTCGCCCGCCGTGGCTCCCCGCTCGACGAACCGCTCGCCTTTCTCGCTCTCAAAAAGTAGCGTCTTCTGGCGGTAGGTTCGCGACGGCTCGTACAGGGCGATGTTGTCGGCGACGTAGCCGTTGGCGAGTATCAGGTCCATGTCACCGTCGTTGTCGGCGTCGAGCCACTTGGTTCCGAAGGTTACAGAAAGCATTGCGGGCTGCGCAATGCCCAGCGCGACGCTACGGTCGGTGAAGAGATTGCTGCCTTCGTTGACAAAGAGCATCTTGTTCTCCATCGCAAACGTCCCGAGGAACAGGTCCAGCTTGCCATCCTCGTTGAAGTCCGCCCAGTCGCCGCCCATTCCCCCGAACGGCTTTCCGTCGTCTTGATACGCAACTCCCGCAGGTTCGGCGATGTTTTTGAAGCCCGCTACCTGGTTGTGCAAAAAGTCCGCCGGGGTTTCGTCGTTGGCTAAGAACAAACTCGGTCGCCCTGAGTTATCAAAGTCTACAAACTGCGAGCCAAGAACCTTCCCGCTGACGTTTTTGGGTATTACTTTGGATGTCACGTCGGTAAATTTCCCGAAGCCCAGATTTTGATAGAGAACCCCAAACAATGGATTATAAACAGTCGGCGAGCAACTTGTCTTAATATTTTTCACCGGACAGAGCTGAATCGTTTCTTTATTAAACTCTACATAGTTCCCGACAAATAAATCTAACTTCCCGTCGTTGTTATAGTCACCAAAAACGCACGAACTTCCCCAAGTCTGTGGTTTCAACCCGGTTTCTTGAGTTACATCGCGGAATTTCTTGCCAGATTCGTTACGAAATAGCTGCCCTCCTCCGTATTTGGAGAGATAAATATCGTCGAAGCCGTCGTTGTCGTAGTCACCCACGGCGACGCCCATCCACCAACCATCGGGAAGTTTCAGCCCGGCGCTCGCCGTGACATTGGTGAACTTTCCTTTGCCATCGCCCTGAAAAAGCGCGACCTGGTAGCTAATACAAAGAAGGTCCAGGTTCCCGTCGGCGTTGTAGTCTAAAAACGCACAGCCGCCCGGCATGGATTGAAGAATCGTGATCGGGCGCGAGGCAGGAAGCGTGTAGGTAAAGTCAATCCCCGCTCTCTCCCGGTGATCTTCAAAGCGCAGCCCAACTTTCGCCGTGGCCTGGCCTGCCGTTGGTGACTTGACAGCTTTGGGGCATCCAACCAGCAGCGGCAATGCCATGAGCGCCAGAGCGTTATGGAGTTTTAGCATCACTGATTTCCTTCTGTGCACCGGCAGCCGACAGTTCATTGAGCTTTTGAACGATCTCTGCACGCTCGTTTTTGGCTTCTTCACCCCCTTGATTGCGGGAAATCAGCTCTTCATAGTGCACCAGGGCACTTTTGTAGGCTTTTTGAGAGAGATACCAGCGTGCCAGCTTGAGCCGCGTTACGAAATCATTTGAATCTGTATTTAATTGAGCCACTTGTTTCCGAACAAACGCGACGTTCTGTAAAACGGTTCGGTGTTCTGCAAGAACTTCAACCGCTTTTTTTTCGTTGCCCAGCGCACGATAAGATCGTCCCAAATAAAACAAGGCATCTGGATTATCAGGAGTAATTTCGACCGATTTTTCCAGATAAGGAACTGCCTCTTTGTATTTTTTCGCATTACAATAAGCACGCCCGAGCAATAAATTCGATGTAAAATGCCAGTCATTTTCTTTTGGGACATTTTTTATTTCTTCTTTTGCTTGAAGAAGCTCACGAATAGATTCTTCCAGTTGTGCATCGCTTTTTGCACCAAATAACAATACTTCTCCCAGGTAAAATCTGCCTTCAATCATTTCGGGGAAGCGTTTCCGAAGCTCGCGAGCGGCAGCTTCTGCTTCGGGAAGGCTCTTCATCTCGATACTGGAGTGATACAGTCCCATAAGCGGCCAGGGAGAGTCGGGCAGTAGTGCTTTTGCCTGAAGAAACATCGTCTGAGCATCCTGATACGTGCCCATGTCGATACAAAGCTCGCCCTTGAGCGCCAGAGCTTTCCCATCACCCGGCAGAAGCTTGACGGCTTGATTGATATCTTCCCAGGCCCGGTCGTTGCGCTTGGCATCGCGCCGCAGGGCCGCACGCTCCAGATACGCCGTGCCATCCATCGGGTGACGCTTGATAAAGTCGCCTAAGATCGCATCGCTGGCGGCGTAGTCCGCAAACTCGTAGACCGAGCGCGCCCAGCTCACCCAGCACTCCACGCGGTCCGGGGCCAGCTCGCAGGCATGACCGAACGCCCGCGCCGCCCGAGGCCAGTCGCCCGACTCTTTGGCGCGCAGCCCGAGCTTCAGGAAAACCTCGACATCGCTCTCGTCTTTTGAGGCCGCACTGGAAAGCTCGTCGATGGTAGCTCGCTCCAGCCAGCTCTCTTTCTGGTAGCGCACGCCCCAGAAGATCCCGCCCCCGATGGCCGTCGCCCCGAGAAGCGCAAATAGTACAACACGGACCGGCGACTTTGATTTGGCTTTGGTACCCATTCGTTCCTGCACTGTTGTATCAAAGAAAAAGGGCCAGGGAAAGGTTCCCTGGCCCTGCAAACCCTGCCAGAGCAGGCTATTTTGGTTTTGCCGTAGCGCCGGACGATTTCCCGGCCTGCGACCCGGCAGCAGAGCGAGCGACACCGGCACGGATCGTGTTGATGATCGCCTGTTTCTGCGGGGCTGACATCTTGGGATCAGCCTGTATGTCTGCGATCTGCTTCTGAGCAGCTGCAGCTTGAGCTGCTGCCATCTTTGACGCATCCGCGTCTGTGACGACTGTCCCTTGATCCTTATTGCAACCAGTGATGCTCAAACCAAGCGCCAGAACCAACACCGCCATGCCGATGCCTCTACGCATTACCAGAGACCCCCGTGAACGGACTCGATCCAGAGGTTCTTGGAGAAGCGTAGCTGGCCGCGAACGACCGCCTTGGAGTGACCGTCCATGAACGTGACGTTGCAGGTTCCGTTGTGGCGGTAGCGAGGGCGCAGGAAGCAGCTTCGGGTCCAGTTCCAGTTCTGGGTGCTACCCGCCATGTCGCAGTCGCCGACGTTCGGACCAAGTGCGCCAAAATCGCTGGAGCCACCCTTGGCAACCGGCAGACCAGCATCCTTGAGAGGATCGACGTTAGCGCCCGTCATGACGCTACCATCGACAAAGGCCCACTGATCGGAGGGGAACTCCATCCAGTTGTCGGTACCGGCGTTCATGCCCTTGTCCACGATTCCCGCGACATCCGCAGGCCGCTCAATCGCCGCGAGGGAGATGTACGGACCGCCCTTGAAGCTATTCCAGGAAGCATCACCATCCGGGAAAAGCGTCGCGTTGAAGCCCAGGTTGTTGGACTGGCTTTTGTTGGCTGCCGAAGGGCAGGACCAGATCCCGCCGCGCGACCAGCCGTCACCGTTCTTGATGTACGGATTGAGGATGTCGTAGATCTGGGGATAACCCACACCTGGACGCGGGGGTGGAGCTAACGGGTGCTGACGGGCTGGCAGGACTTCGTCGTAGTCCTGAGCATACATCATGACGGCGGTGCCGAGATTCTTGGTGTTGCTCAGACAGGAAATCGCACGTGCTTTCTCTCGGGCCTGTGCGAACACAGGGAAAAGAATGGCGGCGAGGATGGCGATGATGGCAATGACGACAAGCAGCTCAATGAGCGTGAATGCATTTTTTCGATTCATCGAAAGGACCCTTCTCCATAGGAGTTATTAGAGAACATCAACCCAGACGCTCTCCTGAAAGATAGCAGATCGCTCTGCTCGGAAACGCGAACCATTTCACGCGCCCGCTCCGCAAATTGTATCGCATTTTCGGACGGGCGTCAAATGCCAGCGATGCGACTACTTACTTACGGGCGCGGCGATCCAGCAGGAGAAACGCGACCACCGCCGGGTCGGAGCTGATCATTCCGGCAACCCGCTCGATGGTCCGGGAGAACTCGCGCTCCTGGGCCTCGTTGCTCGGCTCACCGAGGCGCTTCAGGGCATCGTCGATCCGGTCGAAGGCATGTTGCAGGAACCGCCCCCGCCCCGAGGCGAAGTTGCGGAACTCGGCCTCGGCCCAGAGAGTCTGGATCTCTTCGTAGAGACCTTCCCAGCCCTCTGCCGACCCGCCCGACCCACCCGCTGCCGCTCGCTGGGCCGCCGCCGATGCCTGCTGGATGGCGATCCGGTCACGCTCCCTGGCCTGTTCCCAGTCGCGCTCGCTCGTCCCTTCGATCACCCGGAACTTCGCTCCGGGAACCTTCGTCACCTGACGGATCGCCGCTTCCACTTTGAGCCGAAAATCGCTGGTGTTGAGCACGCCCGCGTGCTGCCCATCCTCGGCGATCAGCCCGACCACCAGCGTCCCGTCTTCCCACGCGACGGGCCTGGCCGCTTCAATCGCACGAAACAGGTTTGGGGAGAGCGCCGCGCGCTTGGCAAGTTCTGCAACCTGCGTCCAGATTCCAACTACCTCTGACATCGCCTCATTGTACCAAAAATAAAAGCCGCGCCCTCGGGCACGGCTTTTCTCTGAATCCGTCCAGCCCCCCGGCCCCCAGGTTTGGGGGGATTCCTCCCCCAGAACGGGGGGCCGGGGGGCTCAAAAGAAGAGGGGAACCTACGCAATCGACGAAATCAACTTGAACATAGGCGCGAAGATCGAGATGGCGATGAAGCCCACCACGACGCCCATGAAGACCATCAGGATCGGCTCGATCATACTTGTCAGGCCCTTGATGGTGGACTCGACCTCGGCATCGTAGCTATCGGCGACGCGCACCATCATCTCCGAGAGACGACCGGTTTCCTCACCGATGTCGATCATCTGGGTCACCATCAGGGGGAATAGCCCGCACTCCTGAAGCGGAGTCGAGAGGCGCTTACCCTCACGGATGGCGTTGCGACTGTCGGCGATAGCCTTGGAGATCACGGCGTTGCCGCTTGTCTCACCGACGATCTCCATCGCACGTACCATCGTCACGCCCGAGCTGAGCAGCGTTCCGAAGGTTCGAGTGAGCCGCGAGACGGCCATTTTCAGCGTGATGTCGCCCACCAGCGGAGCCTGGAGCTTGAACCGGTCGATCCGCATGCGACCATCGGGCGTCGATTCGTATTTTTTGATCAAGCCAAACACCACAATGGGCGTGATAATTATCAGATACCACTTGCTCACCATGAAGTCCGACATGGAGAAGATCGCCTTGGTCATCGGAGGCAGCTCTACCGCCATGGAAGCGAAAATCTCTTTGAACTTGGGCAGAACAAAGAAGAACAGCGCAAAGATCATTCCAATGGCAAAACAGAAAACAATAATCGGGTACATCATTGCCGATTTGATCTTTTGCCGAACGTCCATGTCTTTTTCTAAGAACCCGGCCAGGCGATCTAAGATAATATCCAGGATACCACCGATCTCGGCAGCCCGAATCATGTTGACATAGAGCTTATTGAAGCAGTTCGGGTGCTTGGCAAGCGCATCGCCGAGCGAAAGCCCCGACTTGACATCTTTTCGCAGGATATTGACGGCCTGCTTGAGCGGTATATCTTTGACCTGCGCTTCGAGAATGTCCAGACACTTCAGGACGGACAGACCCGCATCGATCATGGTCGCAAACTGCCGCGAGAAGATCACCAGCGACGCCCCCTTGGGAGCGCCCAGCGCCTTGCTCTTGCCAAACGAGAACGCGCCGCCTTTATCTTCGGCGACGGAGAGAATCCGCATGTTCTGCTCGTGCAGACGTGCGACCGCCGAGCCTTCGTTGTCGGCCTCGATCTTGCCATTGACCTCGCGGCCTCCGGAGTTGATCGCGTTGTAGGAAAATGTTGCCATAGTTTTTTACCTGCCCTAATTCGTCTTTGTGTCGCCCTTGAGCAGTCGCAAGAACGTATCGCGGTCGTTGCAGCGGGTCAGAGCTTCGTCGAGGCTGATCTGCCCGGCTTTCTGAAGGTCCGCCAGCACTTTGTCCATCTGTTGCATCCCGAACTGCGCTCCGGTTTCGATGGAGCTCATGACCTGGAAGCTCTTGCCTTCGCGGATCAGGTTGCGAATGGCGGCGGTCGCCACCATGATCTCGACTGCCCCGACACGTCCCCCGCCGAGCATCGGAATGAGCTGCTGGGCGACGATAGCCTGGATGGAGTTGGAGAACATCACCCGGACCTGATCCTGTTGATCGGGCGGAAACACGTCCACGACGCGGTCGATGGTCGCGGGAGCCGAGCGGGTGTGCAGGGTTCCAAAGACCAGGTGCCCGGTCTCGGCGAGCGTCAGGGCGGCCTGAATCGTCTCTTTGTCGCGCATCTCACCGACCAGGACAATATCCGGATCCTCGCGAAGAACGGCTCGGATCGCCGGTGCAAAGCCCTCGGTGTCCTGCCCGATCTCGCGCTGGTTGACCATGGCGACCTTGTGAGTGTGCAAGTACTCGATGGGGTCTTCCATCGTCATGATGTGTACGGGCCGCTCGGAGTTGATCACGTCGATCATCGACGCGATGGTCGTCGATTTACCCGAACCGGTCGGGCCGGTGACCAGGATCATCCCGGCGTGTTTCTTGGTCAGCTCTCTTAAAATCGGAGGCAGTCGAAGCTGGTCAAGTGTCGGAACCTTGCCCGGAATCGCGCGGACGGCGACGCCGACGCTGGCCCTTTGTCGATAGACATTGAAACGAAACCGCCCGACGTTTGCGACGCCATAGGAGAAGTCGAGTTCTTTGGTGCGCTCGAACTTCTCGATCTGGTCGCCCAGGAGAATATCGTAGACAAGCCGCTGCGCCTCGCGCGGCGTGACGACTTCCCACTGCGACGCCACCAGCTTGCCATCGACGCGAAACATCGGCGGCAGCCCGACGGAAAGGTGAATGTCCGAGGCTTTCTGCTGCTGCGAGAGCCGCAGAATATCGTCGATGTGCGTCTCGTTGAGCGGTAGCGCCCGAAGCGCGTTCTTGGAGTCGTCGAGCAGGCCCAGCCCGGACGCGCCTCCGCCGCCTCCGCTACCGGGGCTGTCGAGGATTCCCTCCTCCAGAAGCCCGCGCAAAAGCTGCGCGTCGTCGGAGAGGTCCATCGCGCTCGGCGAGGCCGGAGCGGGCCGGGCAGGCGCAGCCGCGCCCCCCGAGCGAAGCGGAGCCAGATCGTCGTCCAGCGGGTCAAGCATAACAAGATTCCTTCATCGAAAGCAGATGATTCCCGGTGAGAATCATCGGCAAGAAGTTCTTGTCTCTTCAGGGTCAAGTGTCCTCGCAACCCATCCCGGCCCTGATTCAGTCCGGCATTAAAAATACCGGCCTCCCAGAAGCGCACCCTCCGGGGCGGCCCGAACATCGTCCGGCACACGCCAGGCCGGAGGTCTGCTTTTAATAGGCCGGTATTTTTAATGCCGGACTGCGGTCAAACCAGACCCTGACGCGCCGCGAGCAGCGCGGCTTCGGCGCGGGAGTTGATCTCCAGCTTCTCAAAGATATGCGAGATATGGTTCTTGACGGTTTTTTCGGTGATGAACAGCGTGTCGGCGATCTCTTTGTTGCGCTTGCCCTTCCCGATCTCCGCCAGCACCTCGCGCTCGCGGTCGGTCAGCTCGCTGAAGGCGTGCGAGTCGGCCACGCGCTGGTTAGCAATCCGGGTGAACTCGGAGAAGACCCGCCCGGCCAGCAGCGGATCGACCAGCCACTCGCCCTGCGCCACTTTTCGGACCGCCGAGAGCGCCTCCTCGGGCGGGGAGTCTTTGAGGACGTAGCCCCGCGCCCCGGCCTTCATCGCGGAGAACACATTGTCGTCGTCGCCGTAGATGGTGAGAACCACCACCCCGACCTCGGGAAGCTCGGCTCGCAAAGCCTGGATAAGCTGGATTCCGTTCATGATCGGCATGTTGATGTCGGTCAGAAGCACCGTCGGCCTCTGAGAACGACAAACGCCGAGCGCCCGCTGTCCGTCGCCCGCCGTCCCCACTACCTCGATGTCGTCTTCCAGCCCGAGTATCCGCGCCATTGTCTCGCGGGTCATGGTCTGGTCCTCGGCGATCACCAGTCGAATCTTGTCGGTCATTTTTTCTCCTGTCGTCGAAAATCGAGGCGTTGAAACGTCTCGTTAAGGGCGCAAGCGCCGCGATGTCCTTCGGACTTTATTTTTTAGAGTGGGCAAGCAGGCGATTTACGAGCGGCATATCTGCGTCATCCACTTCGCAGAATTGCTGAATGAAGCGATTCTGGTAGCCAAACGCTCGCCAGCCGAGAAAATGCCCGTCCGAACTTAAAACAGAGATTCCACACTGAAGCTGATACTCAGCCAGCCAGATCGTGCCATCGGGCCGGATTTGTAGATCATCGATGCTTCCTGTACGAACAAATCTCTGCTGCCCTCCGTGGCGAATGTTCAAGCCATAAGGATGCGTTCCTGGCGAAGTCCCCCAAACAAGAAGATCATACTCAGCTGAATACGCGTAGACACTTGATTCGCTGATGTTATCCAGTAAAATACGACCGTGATTGTCCAGAAGTTGACCTGCACGAGTTCTCTGTGCATCAACAGTTGATTTTTTACGACGCATAATCTCTTCTAATTTATTTATAGCATTAGGATCATAAAAATAAACTCTCTGATTTCCCTTATGTATCAACAAGATACCGGGGTTTTTGCTCGACAACAGCAGCGGTTTGCTGCGGTTCACGCTGCCCTGGTAGTCGAAGCAGGGGCGGCATGCGCCGAAGAGCCATAGACAGCTCTCGACGGCGAGGAACAGCCCGAGCCAGCGGAATAACTTGGTGCGCTTCATTTCGAGTATAATTTCGGTCAGCGTGCAGAACATCCTTCTTGTTGTCCCAAATGCCCCCGATCATCCGCCGCTTCAGGTCGCCCGCGCACTGGTCGCCGCCGACTTCGATATCGCCCCGGTGACGCGCGATGCCCCTATCGAAACCTGGTGCGATGCGTTCACGGGACGATTCCCCGACCTGATCGTCGCGGACCTGTCGGACAGCGCCGAGCTTTTCGAGCTGCCCAAAATTCGGGAGCGCATGGCCGGAATCTGGGGCGAGGCGTTCCCGATGCCGCCTGTCCTGGCACTGATTACCCGCAAGCATCTCTGGCAGAGCGAGCTACGCTACTTCACCGACGATTTTCTCATGCCGCCCTACGACCCGGAAGAGACCAAGGCTCGCGTCGGGGCGCTTTTGTTTCATCAGCGGCACATCGAGCCGGGCGGGACCATCCAGGTGGGTGGGATGCGGCTCTCGGAAGGCTCGGGCAAGGCGTTCGCCCGGAGCGGCGAGGAGCTTCCGCTGACGCCCAAAGAGTTCGAGCTGCTTCGCTTTCTGTCCACGCACCGGGGCCGAAGTTTTACGCGCGAGCAGCTTCTCACGCTGGTCTGGGGGCCGCAGTACGACGGCGGCGCTCGCACGGTCGATATCCATGTGAGACGATTGCGCGCCAAGCTCCCTCCCGAGACCGCAGAACTTCTGGAGACGCGCTGGGGCAGTGGCTACTGCCTGAAGGCGGGATAGTCCCGAAAAAAAAGATGCCCCTTCCCGGATTCTCCAGGAAGAGGCGAGGCACGCAGTGTGATTGCCTTCTCTCTATCTCCACGAAATGGCGTCCGGACGGTTCCCCCCTCCGAGCGCGTTCTTCTGTATACGAAGCATATCCGGCTCGCGTTACAAAAACGTTACAATTATTGTTACAAATAAAAATCTCCCGAAAAAACAGCAAGCGCCCGGCAGTGCCGGGCGCTTGCATCGGGGGATTTTCTCGAAAAGTTACTTGACGAGAAGCCGTCCGGCGGTGAGCCAGAAGAGACCCGCAGAGAGAAGCATGGTCACGGGGAGCGTCAGCACCCAGGCCAGAAGCAGGGTCCGGATGGTTTTCGGCTGGATTCCGGTACCGCTGGCGGCCATGGTTCCGGCGATGCCGCTGGAGACCACGTGGGTCGTGGAGACCGGCGCACCCATCTTCGTCGCAAAAAGAATCGTGATCATGGCAACCAGCTCGGCGGCGGCTCCCTGGGCGTAGGTCATGTGGCTCTTGCCGATCTTCTCGCCGACCGTCACCACGACCCGCTTCCAGCCGACCGTGGTCCCGATGCCGAGGGCAAGAGCGACCAGCACGATCACCCACCAGGCGACGAACTCGACGGCTCCTGAGAGCGTTTCTTTGAGCGCTTCCAGGGTTTTCTTGTCGGCGCTGCTCGTCTCGCCCGACTTCGCCATTTTCTTGAGGGCCGAGTTAATTTTGAGAACGTCCGTGCGGATCTCGGTCTGGTCTTTCACCGGAAGCGACGAGAGCGACGATGTAGAGCTGAGCTTCGCTTCTAATTTTTCGAGCTTCTCGCTGGCCTTCTGGACCTTGGCGGTCAGCTCGGCGTCGGCGTAGTGCGCTTTCTGAAAAATCGGCTGCGCATCGTGAAGCTGCACGATGGCTTTTTGAATCTCGACCGACTTCCAGCTCGGATTCACCGTGAACTGGCTCGGCAAGAAAGCGATCAGGGCGAGCATGATCAGCCCGATCCCCTTCTGGCCGTCGTTGGAGCCGTGGGCGTAGCTGACGCCCGTGCAGGTGCCGATGAGCATCAGGCGAACCGGCCAGGGCGGCGGGGTGTCGCCCTCGGGAGCCTGGAACAATTCGGGGCGCTTTTTGAGCAGGGTGCGAGCGGCGAGATACAGCAGGCCCGCAGCGGCGAACCCGATCAGCGGCGAGATAAAGAGCCACTGGAGCGTCTCGAAGGTCTTGTCGGCGTTGAGACCGCCCAGCCCCTTGCCCTGAACCAGCCCCAGCGCCAGCCCGACCCCGAGGATGGACCCGATCAGCGTGTGGGAGCTGGACGCCGGAATCCCGAAGTACCAGGTCAGCAGGTTCCAGAAGACCGCTGTCACCAGAATCGAGAGAATCATCCAGATGCCTACCGGGCCGTTCACCGTAGTTAAGAGATCGGTCGGAATCAGATTGACAATCTTGAACGCCACGGCGCCGCCTGCCGTCAGGACGCTCATGGTCCCGAGGAAGTTGACCAGCCCCGACCAGACCACCGCGACACCCGGCTTGAGCGAGCGGGTGTAGATCACGGTGGCGACCGCGTTGGCGGTGTCGTGGAAGCCATTGACGAACTCGAAGCCCAGCGCGACGACCAGGCAAAGAATCAGAAGTCCCAGTGTGACAGGTTCCATAATCACCCTGATTTTAGGTGATGGCAAAATAGCCTAAGTTAAGAATAAGTTAAATCTCCAAAAAATCGCCCCCCTCACAAACCGACTACAACAAGCAAATTTATGTACCAGAAAACAAAAAGAATTAACCCAAAAGATTAAAAATAGGCCATTGCAGAGAATTATATTAAATTTTAGTTATCTTAAAATCCATTTAATGTATTAAGGTTTTGCGGGGCGTATTGTTGATTACGAAATGAAACGACGACTTGTTCTGGCGGCTCTCTCCGCGCTCTCCCTAACTTCATTAATGGGCTGCCCCTCAGCCACTCAGACCCCACCAGACTCAGGCGGCGCAACAACCGCAGCTCCGACGACAACCGCGAGCGGTGAGGTCAAGGTAGACGGCTCCAGCACGGTGCTTCCCATCTCCGAGGCCATCGCCGAGGAGTTCAAGAAAGAGAACGCCAGCCTCAATGTCTCGGTCGGAAAGTCCGGAACGGGCGGCGGCTTCAAGAAGTTCATCGCCAAAGAGATCGATATCGCCGATGCCTCCCGGCCTATCGAGCAGAAAGAGATCGACGCCGCAAAAGCCGCCGGAGTCGAGTTCGTCGAGCTACCCGTGGCCTACGACGGGCTTTCCGTAGTCGTCAATCCGAAGAACACCTGGGCGGCGAGTCTTACGACCGACGAACTCAAGAAAATCTGGGCAGGCGACTCGAAACTGGCAAGCTGGAAGGACGTTCGGGCGGGCTTCCCCGACAAACCCATCAAGCTCTACGGCCCCGGTACGGACTCCGGAACCTTCGACTACTTCACCGAGGCGATCTGCGGCAAGAAGGGCGACTCACGCGCCGACTACACGGCCAGCGAGGACGACAACACGCTCGTCACCGGGGTCGCGGGCGACGAAGGTGCGCTGGGCTACTTCGGGATCGCGTACTTCGAGGAGAACAAAGACAAGTTGAAATTGCTCGGCATCGACGGCGGCAAGGGCGTGGTCGTCCCGACCCCGATCACCATCGCGTCGGGCGAGTACAAGCCGCTCTCCCGCCCGCTGTTCATCTATGTCAACATCTCGGCGCTCGACAAGCCCGAGGTCGCCAGCTTCGTGAGCTTCTACCTCAAGAACGCCAGAGACCTGGTGAAAGCCGCCGGGTACGTCCCGCTGCCCGACAGCGCCTACGCCCTGATCGAAAAGCGCCTGGAAGCCAGGAAAACCGGCTCGGTGTTCGCGGGCAAGGAAGCGGTCGGGGTCAAGCTGGAAGACCTCCTAACAAAAGAAAGCCAGTAGGCCGTGGCCGCCATCGCGACGCCAGAGAGACGAAAAGGGATCACCGGATCGGAGGCTCGCACCACACAGTGGCGCGAGCTTCTCGCACGCTGGGGCACCCTGCTCTGCGCGGCGCTCAGCATCGTCACGACTCTGGGAATCGTCGGGGTTCTACTCACCGAGTCGGCGCTGTTCTTTCGCGTCGTCAGCCCGGCCTCCTATCTGTTTGGAACCGAGTGGGCACCGCTCTTCACCCCGGCCCGGTATGGCGTCCTGCCGCTGATCTGTGGGACACTGTTAATTACCCTCGGGGCGGCACTATTTGCGCTCCCGCTCGGGCTGCTCGCGGCGATTTATCTCTCGGAGTACGCATCGGTGCGGACCCGGAGAATTTTGAAGCCCGCGCTGGAATTACTGGCCGGGGTTCCAACCGTGGTGTACGGCTACTTCGGCGTCGCTTTTGTGACGCCCCTGCTTCGAGGAATCTTCCCGAAAGTCGAGATATTCAACGCCGGCAGCGGAGCGATTGTGGTCGGAATGATGATCCTGCCGCTGGTGTGTTCTCTGTGCGAGGACGCGCTCCGGGCCGTGCCGAAAGCTCTGCGCGAGGGCGGCTACGGCCTAGGAGCCACAAAGCTCGAAGTGGTGAGCCGGGTGCTGGTTCCCGCCGCGCTCTCCGGAATCGTCGCGGCGTTCCTCCTGGCGCTCTCACGGGCCATCGGCGAGACCATGGCCGTCGCGCTGGCCGCAGGCTCGACCCCGAAGTTGACGCTGAACCCCGGCGAGAGCGTCCAGACCATGACGGCCTATATTGTTCAAGTGAGCGGCGGAGACACGCCCACAGGCTCGGTCGGCTATCAGACGATCTTCGCGGTCGGCCTGACGCTGTTTCTCATTACCCTCGGGATGAACGTTCTGGCTCGAAAACTGGTCACGCGCTACCGGCTGGTGTACTCGTGATCGCAAGGCGCCGAACGATGGACCGGGCGTTCGGGGCGCTTTGCCTCGGCGCGACAATTCTCGCGGTGTTTTTTCTGGTCGCGCTGCTCTTCGGGCTGGTGCGCGACGGCTTCTCGCGGCTGACCCCGACGCTGCTCACGGCGTTTCCGTCGCGCTTTCCCGACCGGGCCGGAATCCGGGCGGCGCTGGCCGGGACGCTCTGGGTGGTCTCGCTCACGGGGCTTTTCGCGATCCCGACGGGTGTCGCGGCGGCGATCTGGCTGGAAGAATATGCGAAGAAAACGCGCTGGGCGTCTCTCATTCAAACCAATATCGCGAATTTAGCCGGAGTCCCGTCGATTGTGTATGCGCTGCTCGGGCTGGCGGTGTTCGTCCGGACGCTCGGGCTGGGGCGCTCGGTGCTCTCCGGGGCGCTGACGCTCTCTCTGCTAATTCTGCCGACGGTGATTCTCGCCACGCAGGAAGCATTGCGAGCCGTGCCCGGCAGCCTGCGCGATGCGAGCTTCGGCCTCGGGGCGAGCCGCTGGCAGACCATCCGAAGGGCCGTGCTCCCCAGCGCCGCCAGCGGCATCTTCACCGGGATCATCCTGGCGATCTCGCGGGCGATGGGAGAGACGGCCCCACTCGTGACCATCGGCGCGGCGACGTTCATTACGTTCGTCCCGAAGTCGCCGCTGGACAGCTTCACCGCGCTACCGATCCAGATCTTCGACTGGGCCGGGCGGCCTCAGGAGGCTTTCCACCAAAATGCCGCCGCCGCCAGCCTTCTGCTGCTCCTTGTCTTGCTTTCGATCAATGCCGTGGCGATCTTTCTGCGCCAGCGGCAGGAGGGAAAATAGGAAAAACATGACCTACGCCCACTTTCCGACCATCTCCAAAGAGGCTTCCTTGCTCGATGAACCCCGGATGTCCGCCCGAGCCGTGGGGGTCCGCTACGGTGATTTTGCCGCGCTCAAAGAGGTCTCGCTGGAGATCTACGACCGCTCCGTGACCGCGTTCATTGGGCCGAGCGGCTGCGGCAAATCGACGTTTCTGCGCTGCCTGAACCGGATGAACGACCTCATCGACGGCGCAAAGGTCTCCGGGACTCTTCTTTTAGAGGGCGAAGATATTCATGCGCCGTCGGTAGACCCCGCCGAGCTTCGGCGAAGAGTCGGAATGGTCTTTCAAAAGCCCAACCCGTTCCCGATGAGCCTTTTTGACAATGTCGCGTACGGCCCCCGGCTCCACGAGCGGCTGAGTAAACCGGCGCTGACCGAGCGGGTCGAGAGCTGCCTGAAGTCGGCGGCGCTCTGGGACGAAGTCAAAGACAAGCTGAAGCAGTCGGCACTGGCGCTCTCCGGCGGGCAGCAGCAGCGCCTGTGCATCGCGCGGGCGCTGGCGACGCAGCCCGACGTTCTTCTCATGGACGAACCCTGCTCCGCGCTCGACCCGATCAGCACCGAGCGCATCGAGGCACTGATCACCGAGCTGAAACAGACCCACGCCATCGCCATTGTCACGCACAACCTCGGGCAAGCGCGGCGTGTTTCCGATACCACCGGCTTCTTCTACAAAGGCGAGCTGATCGAGTTCGACGCGACGCCCCGAATCTTCGAAGCCCCGACCCAACAGCAAACCGCCGACTATGTTCAGGGAAGATTTGGATAAGACTTAATCGTTTCTTGATCGTAGCTTAAGTCTAATTTAATTAGACTTCAAAGAAGTTAAAGTAACGTATTTATGGAGGAATTCATCCATGAAACGCGCTTTTACACTCATCGAACTTCTGGTTGTCATTGCAATTATCGCAATTCTGGCAGCTATTCTCTTCCCGGTCTTCGCTCAGGCCAGAGAAAAAGCCCGCCAGACGAGCTGTCTCTCGAACATGAAGCAGCTTGGTCTCGGGCTGAACCTGTACGCTCAGGACTACGACGGCGCTCTGATGCAGACAACCTACGAAGTGCCGACGGTGAAAATTCACTGGACGTACGTTCTTCAGCCGTACGTGAAGAACGTCGGGGTTTTTGTCTGTCCGTCCGACCCGTTCCCCGTAACGCCCAATGTCCCTTGCACCGCCGCCATGACGCCAGGAGTCGGATGCGACGCCCAGGTGCCGAAGTTCTCGTACATCAACAACTACAACGCGATTCCTGCCCACGACTGGCTCCCTGCCAGCGAAGCGGCGTTCGACAAGCCCGCCAATCTCATTGTCCTGGCGGAGCGACGCAATAAACTCAACTCCGGTGCGGTCATCGGGCAGTGGAAGGGCATGGGCGGTCTCTTTGCAACCAGCACCGCGCGAGGCTCAAGCGCAGGGTCCAGCCAGATCTGCCCCGGAGACTCGTTTCGGTTCGTCGCCGCAGCAGAAGCCATCGCCGGGCTGAGCGCGACAAGCGACAAAAAACCCGAACTGATTCGGGTAAAATGGGATCGTCATAACCAGGGAGCGAACTACACCTTCGCCGACGGCCACGCAAAATGGTTCCGGCTCGAAGCGACGCTGGATCCCAATAACTACCTCTGGGGCGAGCAGTGGTATCCCGCTCCGTTCCAGAACTCGCCGCTTGGCGCTCCGTGCCTGTAGAAAACCCTATGCAAAACCCACTCTCCCGTCGGCGGCTACTTCAAGCCGCCGGTGGGCTTTCCCTTGTCGGCCTGACTCCGGTGAAGAACGGCTGGGCGGCGGGCGATGCCCCTGTTTTGTTCACCGCTCTTCCCTATCTCCAGCCTGGACCGAATGGTGCAAAAGTGATCGACGCTCAGGAGCAGATGGTGGTCGCCTGGCAGACCGACAACCGCCCCGCTTCGTTCGTCGTGGAAGCCCTCGGGAAGATCTATGTTCCGAGTCGCGCCGAGCGCTTGCACGACAACGATGGCGAGATTTCTTTCAACTATGCCGCCACACTGACCGAGTTGCCCGCAGGCAAGTCGGTCCGCTACCGCGTCAAGATGAACGGCAAGCCTATCGCCGAGGGCCGCTTCACCACCCGGAAACCCGCCGGGAAGCCCGTGCGGTTTCTGGCGTTCGGGGACAACTCCTACGGGGACATCTCGGATCGGATGATCGCCTATCGCGCCTGGCAAGCTCGCCCGGACTTCGTGATGAATACCGGCGACAATGTCTACGAAAGCGGCGCATCGTGCGAGTACGCCCAGCACTTCTTCCCCGTCTACAACGCCCCACTCGCGGGAGAGCGAATCGGCGCTCCTCTGCTGGCCTCGGTGCCGTTCTACACCGTCATCGCCAACCACGATGTCCATGGAAAAGACGCGAAGGGTCATCCTGTCGCCGATTTCAACGCGGTTCCGGATGGGCTGGCGTACTTTACCGCGATGCACCTGCCGCTGAGCGGCCCCGAGGGTCTGGTCGCGCCACCACTGGGCGGGCCGCCCGCTAAAATCCAGCACTTCGAGGCTGCATCTGCCGGGCGCTTCCCGCGCATGGCAAACTATTCGTATGTTTACGGCGATGCGTTCTTTCTGTGTTTAGATTCCAATATTTATATCGATCCGACCAGCCCGTCGCTTCAAAGCTATATCGAATCCGCTCTGAAATCAGCAGACGACTACTGGAAGTTCGTCGTTTTTCATCATCCTGGCTTCAATATCGGCGAAGAGCACTACACGCAGCAACATATGCGTGTTTTGTCTCCACTTTTTGAGAAACATGGCGTGAGCCTTGTTTTTCATGGCCACGAGCACAACTATCAGCGCACCCGTCCGCTGAAGTTTCTTCCCGATGGACCGGGAAAGTCGGGGAATGTCGGGAGCAAAGACCGGCTGGTTCCTGGGACGTTCACTATCGACCGAAACTTCGATGGCAAGACCCGAACCCGGCCCGATGGCGTGATCTATGTCACGACGGGCGCGGGCGGCAAGACGCTCTACGACGCCGCCTGGAACGAGCGGCCCGAAAAATGGCTCCACCCGGAAGATAACAACGCCGACTACATCGCTCGGTTTGTGAGCGACCGACACTCGCTCACAGTCGTCGATCTGAACCAGAGCGCCCTGACGCTCATCCAGCGTGATGCCTGGGGCGAGGTCTTAGACACGATCCAGGTGACACGGTAGCACCCTATCGAGCACAAACACCGACAAAAATTGTCGGGAACTCATCAGGGTAATTTTGTGTCGTTTTGAGGTAGTGATTCCAGTGGTTGTCCTTCAGGCTCCCGCGCCTGCGCTGACTCTGTCCGAGCTGCTCTCCTGGCTGGAGAGCACCTATCCAAAGCTGATCGGAGCGGCAGCCGAGCGCGACGGAGCCAGCGCCAGGCGGCTCGCCAAACAAGGGGCGTTCGACCCGTCGGTGTCGGCCAGTATCGAGAGCCAGCGCTTCAACTCCAGTTCGACTCGGGGAAAAGCACAGAGTGGCTCGGGGACGGCGCTGGAGCTGGAAGGCGCGACCGAGCAAGGGCTGAAATACCGCGTCGGGCGGGTGCAAAATAGCGGTGCGGTCAAGTCGCCGGGGTCGTCCACCGGCAACTCGGGAACTTTTTTCGCCGAGGTCAAGCTTCCCTTGCTGCGCGGGGCAGGCTTCAATGAAAAATCGGTCGGGCTGGACCAGGCCCGGCTCGGGGAGTCCGTTGCACAGCTCACCCTCGCCCGGCTCCGTCAGGACGTTTTTTTCGAGAGCGCCCAGGCGTTCGTCAAGTGGACCGCCACGCGGCGCAAGGCCGAGATCGCCCGAAAGCTGCTCGTTGTCGCCGAGGTTCGCCTGACCGCAGTCCGTGAAGAAATCCGGCTCCAGCAGCGGGCTTCCATCGAAGGCACCGAGGCCGAGGCCGAGGTCGAGCTACGCCGCGAGCGCCTGGCGAGCGCCGAGCGGAGCGTCGATGAAGCCCGGCTCAAGCTGGAGAAATACATCTGGACCGACCTGAAGCTGAGCGAGCGAGCGCCCGAGCCGCTCGTGCGCCCCACCTCCATCACCGACGACGAGGCGAAGTTCGCGGAAGTCCGGGCGCTGGACCTGCGCCCCGAGCTGCGCCTGCTCACTCTGGAGAGCGACTCCGTCCGGCTGGATGGCGACCTGGCACGCGGCGACCGGCGCTGGCAGCTCGATCTGGTTCTTGCGCCGGGCCGCGACCTGGGAAACAACGGCATCGGAAGCACGCTCAAGGCCGGAATCAGCGCCTCGGTGCCGCTCTACCAGCGCGATGCCCGTGGTCGCGAGGAGCTTGCCCGGCTTAAAGCGATTAAACTATCTCAGGAGCGCGACCTGGCGACGCGAGTCATCACGCTGGAGATTCGCGACGCCATAAGCGCGATAGATCGGGCCTACCAGCGGTTTCTCGCTGCCGAGGCCAATTTTCGAAAGACAAAAGAAGTGGAAGACGGAGAGATCACTTTGTTTCGGGCCGGGGTTAGCACGCTCTTTCTGGTCAACCAGCGCGAGCGTGCGACCGCCGAGTCGGAGAGTCGCCTCATCGACAGCCAGCTCGACCATGCCCTGGCACGCCAGGCGCTTCGCGCCGCGAGCATGGAGTTTTAAGTGGCATCCGCCCCTGCTCCGACGCCGCTCGCTCGCCTGAGCCGTCTGCTCGCCGAGAACCGCGACGAGCTGGCGGCGCTGATCGCGTACGCCGTTCTCTCCGCGCTGCTCGCGCTGGCGCTGCCCATCACGGTTCAGGCGCTGGTCAACTCCATCGCCGCCAGTGTCGTGCAGCCTGTGTTAGTTCTATCGCTTGTCGCGCTGCTTGGCTCCAGTGCAGTCGGGGTTCTGGCGCTGGTCCAGCTCTCTCTTGTCGAGCGGCTCCAGCAGCGGCTTCTCACCAAGCTCGCTCTGCGTATGGCCCGAAGATTGATCGAGAGCGATCCCGGTGCGCTCGAAGGACGCTACGGCCCCGAGCTGGCGAACCGCTTCTTCGATGTGCTCACGGTCCAGAAGATGCTCGCCAAGATATTGCTCGATGGCGTCGGCGCGGCGATCTCGGTCGCCATCGGGCTTCTACTTCTTGCGCTCTACGATAGCAGTGGCCTTCTGGCAGGCTTCGATGCCCTGCTTCTCGGGCTGATCGTCTTCTTTGTCTTTCCGCTGGGTCTCGGCGGGCTGCGCACGAGCCTTGCCGAGTCTACGGCCAAGTACAATCTCGCGGGCTGGCTGGAAGAGCTGGCGCGCTGCCAGATCAGCTTCAAGCTCCACGGCGCTCCGGGCTTTCTGCTGCGCCGCGCCGAGAGCGCCGTGACGAGCTGGCTTGCGGCCCGGAGATCCCACTTCTCCGTCACGCTGCGCCAGGAAGCGGCCAGCCAGCTCTTTCAGGCGCTGGCGAGCGTCGGGGTTCTCGGGATTGGCGGCTGGCTTGTGGTTCAGCAAAAACTCACTCTCGGGCAGTTAGTTGCCGCCCAGCTCATTGTCGCCCAGATTCTGAAAGCCACCGAAAAACTACTGAGGCAGGCCGAGACGGTCTACGACTTGCTCACCGGGCTGGACAAGACCGGCTACCTCACCGATCTCGCCCCGGAGCGCTCGGGCGGCGGACTGCTTCCCGAGTCGGCGATGGGCGGCGCACACGTCCGGCTGGTCGAGGTGCATTTTTCCTACGCCGATGGCACCGAGATCTTGCGCGGGGTCTCGCTGGAGCTGTCTCCGGGCGAGCATGTCAGCCTGGTGGGCGAGAGCGGCGCGGGCAAGTCCACGCTCGCGGCGCTTCTGTGCGGGCTGCACGAGCCACAGCGCGGGCTGATCGAGATCAACGGCGTGGACCTTCGGGGTGTGTCCCGTGGCAGCTTGCGCCAGTGCGCGACGATTGTCGATGCCGAGAACGCCCTGTTCGACGGCACTATCGAAGAGAACATCATTCTGGGGCGCGACTACCTGACGCCTGCCGATCTCGCCTGGGCACTGCACATCGCCCGGCTCGACATCGAGCTTGCCAGCTTGCCTCAGGGAATTCAGACCCGGCTGATCTCCGGCGGAGGAAACCTCTCGCGCGGCCAGGTGCAGCGGCTCCTCATCGCTCGGGCCATTATCGACCGACCCGCGCTTCTCATTCTCGACGAGGCTTTTGCGGCACTCGACGAGCGTATGGCACAACAACTTCTGGACGGCCTGTTTTCTCCGGAGAACCCCTGGACGATCATCGATATCTCCCATGAAGGCGCAGTCGTCCGGCGAACCGCGACCGTCCACGTGCTTCAGGGCGGCCAGGTCGTCGAGTCCGGCCCGCCCGAGCTGCTGGCTCGACAGGAGGGTGGTGCGTTCCGTCAGCTCTTCCCCCGGCTCTGCCAGAGCCTTTCTGCGGGAGACACACGATGAGCGAGCGCACTCCCCGCGAAGCCCTCCCCGACGCCGAAGAGCGCATCCGCGCCCTGACCCCCTCGAAAAAAGCCGCCCGGCGCGTCGGGCAGACGGTCTTTCTGGTGACTCTGCTGGTCGGACTGGTGCTGAAGTTCACGCCCTGGCAGCAGACCATTATCGGCAACGGGAAAGTGGGGGTTTTTGGGGTGATGGACCGCCCGCAGACCATCGACGCCCAGATCGGAGGACGGCTGCGTCAGTGGCTGGTTCAAGAGGGGCAAACTGTCAAAAAAGGGCAGCTTCTGGCCGTGATCGAGGACACCGACTCCAGCTTTCTCTCCCCCGAGCGACTTTCTCAGCTCGAAAAACGCCTCGCGGCGCAGCGCCAGCGCCACGCGGAAGAGACCGCTCGGATCGCCCGGCTAAAAGAGCGCATTCAGAACCTCGCACAGAGCCAGCCCCAGCAGCTCGCTATCGCCCGAAGGCAGAAAGAGCAGGCACAGAACGCCGCCCGCATCGCCGGGCAGCAGGTGAAGCTTGCCCAAAACAGCATCGATGCCGCCAAAAATGTCGCGCAGGCTCAGGCCGCCCAGCGCCTCGTGCAGGCTCGGATCGGAGTCGAACAGGCGCAGGATCGGGCGACCCAGGCGGAGCAGCTCGTGACGGAAGATAAAACCACGCTCCAGTTTCAGACGCTCCAGACAAAACGTATCATCGAGCTGGCAGACGGCGGGCTGCGCTCGGGCCGCGAGAAGGAGCTGGAGCAAAACCGGCAGGTGGGAGCCGAGCAAAAGCTCGCTCGCTCGAAGAAAGCCCTGGAGATTGCACTCAAAGACATCGAGCGCGCCCGCCAGGAAGTGAACGTCGTCACGGCGACGAATGTTTTAGCCGATATCGATGTCCAGCGTGCGGTCAACCAGCTCAGCGCCCAGCAGAGCGCGGCTCTCAATGCCCAGCAAGCGATTGCCATCGCCGAGAGCAACATCGCACGTGTCGAAAGCGACAGCGCCGCGCCAGTACGTCAGGCGGAGGCGGATCTCCAGTCGGTCCAGGCCGGGCTTGCACAGATCGACGACGCTATCGCTCTGGCCGAGCAGCAGCGCGACAACATGAAGGCGCGAGTCGGTCAACAAAAAATTTATGCCCCTCTGTCGGGCCGGATCTCGCGCCTCGGAAAGACGGTCGGGCCGGGCCAGACCGTTAAAAAAGACGACGACCTCTGTGAGATCGTCCCGGAGACAAAAGATCAGGCTGTCGCGCTGATGGTAAACGAGGCCGATGCATCGCTGGTGCGGGTCGGGCGCAGGGTTCGGCTCCAGTTCAACGGCTTCCCTGCCGTCCAGGTGTCGGGCTTTCCCCAGGCCGCCGTCGGAACCTTCGCGGGCGTCGTGACCAACGTCGATCCAGACGGCAGCGGCAAGGGAGTTCGGGTCTGGGTCACTCCCGACACGACCACGGGGGGCGCAAAACCCTGGCCGTCGTCGAGCTTGCTTCGCCCCGGAACAGGAACCGTCGGCTGGATATTACTGGAGAAAGTTCCCCTCTGGTACGAGCTATGGCGTCAGTTCAACGCATTCCCACCCGAGTACAGCGACGACGGAGCCGCTCCAAAGCCAGTAAAAGACGGAGATGTCAAGATTCCCAAACGATAGCGAACCCGGATTCACAGCACCTATCGACCAGAAAATCCGTGTGCCTGTCACAAAGCCAGAACAATCGACGTTTCTCCCAGGAACATGCGACGATTTTCTCTTTTTTTTCTGGCGGCGCTCGCGGTGGGCTGCGGTGGCGGAGCCAAAGACGACGGCGAGCGGGTGGTCTTCACCAGCAACCGCGACGGCAACTCGGAGATCTACCTATCCTGGACCAGCGGCAAAAAGCAGCGCCGCCTGACGTTCGACCGGGGGCGAGACTTCCAGCCGGTGCTGCGCTCCGACCGCCAGGAAATTGTCTTCACGTCGGATCGAGGCGGCGAGGGTGACTACGAGCTGTACAGCATGGACATCGACGGCAGAAATGTCGAGCGACTGACCAGCAATACATTTCTGGATGCCGACCCCGCGCTCTCCCCCGACGGCAGCAAGATTGCGTTTGTGTCGGATCGGGGCGGCACCGAAAAGATTTATTTGCTGGACCGAACCAGCGGCACCGTTCGGCAGCTTACGAGCGGAACGGGGAAAGACCAGACGCCTACGTTCAACCCCGATGGCACCGAGATCGCCTACAGTTCCGACGCCGACGGCGACTTTGAAATCTACGTGCTGAACCTGGCGAGCGGCGCGATTCGGAAGCTGACCAGCAACGCCTTCACCGACGAAGCCCCGAGCTACTCGCCCGCCGACCCGAACGCGCTGGTCTATGCGACCGACCGCCACGGCGACTTCGAGGTCTACCGCCTCGATGCCCGCGACGGCACCGGGCAGAGCCGCCTGACGTTCGCCGCCGGGGACGACTCGTTTCCGGTGTTCTCCCGCGACGGCAGCAAGATTTTCTTCGACTCGGAGCGACGCGGCACCAGCGACATTTTTGTGATGGACGCAACCGGCGAGAACCAGCGCTGGCTGACCAACGAGGGCACCAACACCAACCCCGACACGCGCAGCCGAAAGATTGGGCGTCGATGAAGCTGTTTCTGATCGCGCTGATTCCGCTACTGATGGCTCCCGCGCCGCCCGCCCGCGAGCGCGAGGAGAGCAAGCAGAGCGAGCGCGGCGGCTCGTCGGGCGGCGGGCGCGGGAGTGAAGAGCGTCGCCAGGACGACGACCGACGCGGGGGCGGAGACATCATTATTTTCTCGCCCCCCGGCGGCGATCCGTACCCGTATCCCTATCCGACCCGGACGCGCCGCGAGATAAGCGTCACGTTCGAGCGCGACGGGCAGCTCTGGGAAGTCGCACTCACCGGCAACGCCAGGCCCAACCTCGTGCGGGGTGTCCCCGAGAGCGGGGCGCGGCAGCCTGCCCGCTCGCCTGCCTGGGGACGACTTGCGTTTGTTTCCGAGCCGGGGACTCTGGCCTGGATCACCGCCGAGGGCCGCAAGCTACGCACGCTCACCAGCGAGAAGTGGGGCCGAATCGCCCAGCCCGCCTGGTCGCCCGACGACAAAACGCTCGCGTTCGTGTCGGACCGCGACGGCAACGATGAGATCTACCTGGTCGGCGAGAAAGGCGGCAAGCCGCGCCGCATCACGAGCCATCCCGCCTCGGACACCAGCCCGGCGCTCTCGTCCGACGGCCAGAGCCTCTACTTCGTCTCCAACCGGGACGGAATCCCCACCCTGTTTGTGCAAAACCTGCACCGAAGACCGTCCGATGCCGTCGCAGTTGGCGTCCTGCCGCCGGGCGCGGTCGTCTCGGTGGCGACCGCACGCTCCAGCCCAAGCCTCGTGGTCTGTGTCAGCGAGCCAGGTGGAAAGCGCCAGCTCTACCTGGTCTCGCCACTCGGACGCACCGAGCCGCGCAAGATCAGCGACGGACGCGGCGACGATGACCAGCCCGCACTCTCTCCCGACGGCACGCGCGTCGCGTTCCGGACCACGGAGAAGGGGGTCAGCAGCCTGGTTCTGTGGGACCGCGCCACAGGCCGCGCCGAGCGCCTCACCGACGGCCCCGCCGACTCGAATCCAACTCTCTGGTAAATTTCCATGAAACGATGCCCCTACCTCGCCCTCGCCGTTCTGCTCACCAGCTTACTCCTGCCGCTCGCCCCGCCCGCCCACAGCTTCGACGGTGCCCGCGAGCGCGAGGAGCAAAAGCAAAGAGAAGAGAAAGCCGCTCAGGAAGCCCGCGAGCGCGAAGCCCAGAAACAGCGGGAAGACCAGGAGCGCCGGGAGCGCACCGAGCGGGAAGAGCGGGAGGCCCGCGAGCGTCGGGAGCGCGAAGAGAGAGAGCGAGCCGAGAAAGAGCGCTGCGAGCGCGAAGAGCGGGAGCGAGCCGAAAGCGCACGGCTCCAGCGCCTCCGCGACGAAGAACGCCGCCAGGCCGAGGAGCTTCGCCGCCAGCAAGCCGAGCGCATCGAGCAAGAACGTCAGCTTCTGGAGCGCCAGCGCCTCGAAGACCAGCGTCGCCAGGGCGACGAAGAACGTCGCCGCCAGGAAGAGCTACGCCAACTAAAAGCCGAGCGCGACGCCTACGAGCAAGCCGCCCGCCTTGAACAGGAGCGTTTAGACCAGAAGCGCAAGCAAATCGAAGCCGAACTCACCCGGCTGGAAACCCAGCAAAAAACCCTCGAAGCCCGGCGCAAAAAAGCTTCGGAGCAAAAACCAGCCCCACCGAAACCCTCAGTCAAACCCGCTCCAAAAGCGGTCAAGCCCGCCGCGAAAAAGCCCCAGGCTCGTCCAAACAAACGACGCCCCAAAAAGCCAACGCGGAGGCGCTGAAAGAAATAAATTACCTGTACCAAATCGAAAGCTATGACATTCTTAAACAAATTATGATACACTGTTTCTAAAATGCAGGGAAAATCAATTCATATATTTCTGGTTGACGGAAATTCTTCTGGATTTAGGATTGCAGAGATAGGACTTTCAACCATAAAAGCGGTTGTAGTTCCAAGAGTATCTCTATCCATAGTAAAAGAGAGATCAGAGCTTCAAAAAACAGGTATCTATATTCTTACAGGCACAGATTCAGAATCGGGAGAGAAAAAAATTTATATTGGAGAGGGGGACACTATTCTGGATAGACTTAAAGCACACAATACTGACTCCAATAAAGATTTCTGGGAAGATACAGTTATTTTTATTTCTAAAGATGACAATTTAACAAAAGCACATGTGCGTTTTCTCGAAGCAAAATTAATAAAATTAGCAAAAGCAGCAAAACGCACCGTTGTAGTGAATGCTACTGCTCCTGCAGAACAAGGTAAACTTCCCGAGGCTGCCGCAGTAGAGATGGACGAATTTATTAACCAGTCTCGCTTATTACTTGGAACTCTTGGATACGATTTTTTTGAACCATTACAAATACCACATCCACAAATCGCAAGCAATAGCTTTTCCCATTTCGGATCACCATTATTCTTATATTCTGGAGCAAATTTCTCTGCTACATGTGAAATAAATATAGATTCGGGCCAATTTGTCGTCAAAATTGGTTCAACATCACGAAAACATGAAGCACTTTCACTGCAATCTCCGTATAAAAACCTTCGTAATCAATTAAAAAATAATGGCGTACTTTTAGATAATTCAGAGAAATCTTTAACTTTCACACAAGACTATTCGTTTAATTCTATTACAACAGCAGCTCAGGTTGTCTCAGGATCACCTATCAATGGTCGCACCGCCTGGAAAACAGGAAAGCCAGAGAAAACATTTGCAAAATGGCAAGAAGAACAATTAGATTTACAAGAAAATAAGTAGATAAAGCCCCTTCTCCGAAAAGAAAGGGCTTTATTTTCCAAACCTCCCCATTATTGGGGCCGGGGGAAGCCTAAATCACCTGCATGGGCATGAGAACGCAGAGATAGTCGTCGGCGGTCTCTCCGATGGGGCGCAGAATTCCGGGGCGAAGCGGTTCGGTGAGTTCCAAGACCACACCTTCGGTGTCCATGGCGGCTAAAACGTCGTTCATGTACTTGGCGTTGAAGGCAATCGTGATGTCGTCGCCTTCGCGGGCGACTTCAATCTCGTCGCGCACAGACCCGACGGTGCCGGACTCCGCTTTAAGAACTAAATGTGCGCCTTCGGTCTCAAGAACGACGCGGTTGGAGTTGTCGCGGGCGACAATCGCGACACGCTTGACGGCTTTGGCGAACTCGCCGGTCTCCAGGGTGAGTTTGCGCTCGACGCTGGTCGGGATGACGCGCTCGTAGTTCGGGAACTGCCCCTCGATCAGCCGCGTGACCATCGTGGTGGACTGCGAGCGGAACTTGCCGGTCAGCCCAGGAATCTCGATAGCGGCTTCGTCTTTCTCACCCGCACGTCCGTTGATCTCGAAGCGAGCCTGCCCCGACGCCAGCGAGATCGTGACGCCGTCTTCGTCGCCCACGAGCTTCATCAGCTCGTTCATCGCGCGGGCCGGGATCACGGCCTGGGTGTCGTCGCCCTCGACGCTGGCGATCTTGCCCGAGCGGACGGCCAGCCGGTGCGTGTCGGTCGCGACCAGCTTGAGGGTCTTGCCTTCGGTTTTGAGCAGAACGCCCGTCAGAATCACCCGCGTCTCGTCGGTGGAGACGGCAAAGAGCACCTGGCGGATCATCGACTTGAGCGCGGCCCCCTCAATGATGAGCGTCGCGGTGGGAGTCACCTCGGGCGGGGCGGGGAACTCCTCGGCGGGCAGCCCCAGAAGCTGGAAGTCGGAGCGCCCGCAGCGGGCGTGGATCTTGTTGGAGCCGTCGGGCCTATCGAGCGAGATATCGCCCTCGGGAAGCGCCGCCAGCATCTCGGTGAAGACGCGCGCCGGAGCCGTGAACCCCGCCGCGTCGCTCTCCTCGCCCAGCCCCAGTGTGAGCCGGGTGGGAAGCGAGCACTCCATCCACATCTCCAGGTCGGTCGCGATCAGCTTCAGCCGACCTTCACCGACGGGCTGAGCGAGAATATGCGAGAGAATCGGCAGGGTCGAGCGTCCGCTGACGGCACGCGCGACGGTCTGGACGGCTTCATGTAGGTCTTTTCGAGCACAGGTTGCTTGCATTTTTTTCTTTCTTTCCGCCCAGATTAACCTGGGCGTCTAGGGAGCCTCGTTCCTCGGCTACGAAGTCGCTCCGCGACAGACAGAATTTAGTTTTGTCGCGGAGCGACTTTGTCGAGCTTGCCCGCCCTGACGCCCGTGTCCATACGGGCGGTTCCTACGGGCGAATCAGAGTCCGATGGGCAGGGCGATCTGGCCCAGGGCTTCTTCCAGCTCGGGCTGGCGGCAGTGCAGGTTGTCGGCGTAGAGCTTTTTGAGCAATCGGGTCCGGAACGCATCCGAGGCCACGACCTCGCCTGCGCCGTCTTTGAGCTTCTCTTTGACCAGCCGCTGGGTGGCGACTTCCCAGGCGAGCTGAGGCGAGGCAAGAAGCGCCGCCTCCACCCGCACCCGAAGCTCGGCGGGCAGGTCGTCGTCTACGTAAGGGCCGACTAAATCGGCAATCGCGTCATCGTTCATAACAAACTGTCTCTCAGGGCGCGGCGGGCGCGGTAGAGCAGCGATTTCGTCGCCGCTGTGCTTCGTCCGAGCGCCTTTGCCGCTTCAGCATGCGGCACGTCTTCCAAATCACACAGCGTCAGGACAGCGCGCCATTCCTCGGGCAGCGCATCGAGCGCCGTCAGAAGCCTGGCTTTCTCCGAGCGAGCGATGGCGGCTTCGTCGGGCCGGATGCCCCCGGAAAGCTCCCCGACGCTCTCCAGAGACAGCGTCGGCAATCGTAGCTGCCTGCGTCGGTCGGCGGCGGCGGTTCGCACGATGGCAAAGAGCCACGGCCCGAACTTCCCGCCCTCGGCACGCAAGCTTCGCGCATGCCGGAACGCTCGCACAAACGCGTCGGAGACTACTTCTTCCGCGTCCTCCCTTGTCTCGGTCAGGCGGACGGCAAGGCCGAGCGCCCGGTCGAGATAGAGATCGAACAGCGTCTCCAGCGCCCGCCCATCGCCCGCCTGAAAGCGTGCGACCAGCCGCGCCTCGAAAACGTCGTCCATTACTCCCTCACTCCCAAAGACGGAGGATTTGCGGAAAAAGCGTCGCGCCCACGAAGAAAATCCAAAGTTTTTTATTTTATCGGGAATAATGCCCCCGAGCGCCCGTATCTAACCCAGTGATGCAACTTGACATAGCCTCTCAAAAACCTGCCCCCCGAGATGCCGGGTTCGAGCGGCTCTGGAGCGCCGAGCGCGAGCGGATACGTAGGCTATGTCTTCGGCTGAGCGGCGACCCCGACGCCGCCGAGGATCTGACCCAGGAAGTCGCGCTCAAGGCCCACGCCGCGCTCGGGAGCTTTCGGGGCGGGGCGCGTGCCTCGACCTGGTTGCATCGCATCACCATCAACGTCGTCCTGCGCTGGCGGGAGCAGCAGAAACCTGCGCTCTCTCTCGACAGCCAGATCGAGCGCCCCGGTCCCGAGAGCGACACCCTGCGCATCCGGCTCGCCATCGAGCGCCTGCCCGACGACCAGCGGACGCCGCTGGTGCTCTCGACGCTGGAAGGCTGGTCTATCAAAGAGATCGCCGCGACGCTGGAGCTTCCGCAGGGCACTGTTTTGTCGCGCCTGCACCGGGCGCGCACCCGCCTCCGAGAGGAACTTTCCGATGAAATCCTGTAGCTCAGCCCAAACCAACCTGCTGGCGTACCACGTCGGCGCACTCGACCCGCTCGCAAAACTTCGAGTGCGCCGTCACCTCAAAACCTGCCCGACCTGCGCCGCCCGGCTCGCCGCCGAAGTCACCCTCGACGCCCGCCTGCGCCGCGCCGACCTTGCGCCTGCCCAAATTCCTGTGCCCAGACCGAGAGCCTTGCGCTACGCCCTGGTTCTGGTCCCTGCCCTCGCCCTCGGCGGCATCTTCTTTCTGCGCCCCGGAACGCCCGGCGGCCCGGCTCCAGCCTTTGCCGACGTGGAGAGAGCGTTGAGCGATACGAAGTACATCACCTGGACGCAGACCCAGAGCATCGTCGCCACCAAAGAATCGATGCAAGCAAAAATAAAGCGGTACCAATCCCGTCCGCGTATCATTTATACTCACTGGATCGACACAGAGACCTTAAGACTGTGGATCAGTAGCTCTGATGGCACAACTCTTTTTGATAAAAACCATCGTGAAGGCTCTACCAAATCGCACTACTATATCTGGGATAAAGATCATGATTTTGGTGCTGGCACTGTTCAAAATATTAAAGAATTAGCTCTTGGACCACTCGAACCAGAGACATCCAAACCTAAATTGAAGTATCTCACTGTAAAAACGTCTCCGTGGGTTTCTAAAAATACGACCTACCAGAAAAATCCAGCTATTTACTTCACTCGGACGGTAACCAAAAGTTGGGAGGGTGCAGAAATGGGGCGTGACCAGGTAGAAAAAGCCTGGATCGAACCGAAGACACGACATCTGCTGCGTCGGGAGTCCGAGACGATGTTTACCGAAGGAATTAAACTGATCACCGTCAATGAGAACTACCGCTATCTCAACGAAGCCCCCGCAGGAACATTCACTCCCGTCCGCCCGGCTCCCGGCGAAGACTACACGTTCTCCAGCCACAGCGGTCCCGAACGAAAGTTGCTTGTCGAAGATCGCGGGGTAGACACGGCCCTGCGCCAACAGATCGGGCAGATCGTTGAAGCCATGAACGCGGGAGATAGCGCCGCTCTCTCCAGGCTGGGCGATGCGAAGCTCTACGCCAGCGACGGCCCGGAGGTTTTGAACGGCAAGACACGGACGCAGCGCGAGCAGTTTTTTCGCTGGTACCTGGGCGACATCGCGCGTCGCCGGGTGCTGCGAAACTGGAAGCGGATAGGCCCGCTACCGAACTACTTCACCTCGGTGATGGCACGCTGGCACCGGCACACGGAGGGCGCGAGCTATCCTCCGACCAGCCCGATGGAGGTCTCGCTCGGACTCATGGGCACCGCGACGCTCACCGATGGCTCCCGCCAGAAGATCCGCTCGCATGTTACGTTTCGCCTGACGCCGACCGGCCCGAAGCTGATCTGGTTCGACCCGAACAACCACCGATAGGCTCCGGCATTGAAAATACCGGCCTATTAGAAGCGCACCTCCGGCGCGACCCGGTCCCGAACATCGTTCGGCAATGGGGATCGCGCCACCTCCGGCTCTCGCGAGCCGGAGGTTCGCTTCTAATAGGCCGGTATTTTCAATGCCGGATTAACGTTGGAGCAAGACCCTCGTGGCGGCTTCGATGTCTTCCTGGCGCATGAGGGCTTCCCCGACCAGAATGGCCGACGCACCCGCATCGGCCATTCTTTTTCTGTCGTCGGGTGTGAAGATGCCGCTCTCGGCGACGGCGATGGTGCCCTGGGGAAACATCGGGATGAGCGTTTCGGCGGTCTCTAAACGCACCTCGAACGTGTGCAGATTGCGGTTGTTCACCCCGATCAGCGTGGCTCCCGACTCGACGGCAAGCGCTAACTCTTCGACATTATGTACTTCGATAAGCGCGTCCATTCCTACCGACTCGGCGGCAAGGCGCAGCTCGGCGAGGCGCGCGGGCGACGGAATCGCCGCAACGATCAGCAAAATGGCGTCGGCACCAAGCACGCGGGCTTCGTAGACCTGAATCGGGTCGATGAGAAAGTCTTTGCGCAGCAGGGGCAAAGAGACAGCATCCCGGATTTTTTGAAGATAGCCCGGCTCGCCCTGGAAGAACTGTTGGTCCGTCAGCACCGACAGACAGGCCGCCCCGCCCCTCGCATAGCACTGGGCAATCTCGACCGGATCGAAGTCTTCGCGGATCACGCCCTTGCTCGGGCTGGCTTTCTTGACCTCGGCGATGAGAGCTATGTCCCCTAACCCCAATAATGGGGGACCAAACAAGGATTCCCTATTTGGTTCCCCGGGTACCCAGCGGCTGGGTGATTCGGGGTTAGGGGACAGCGCAGCCTTGAAGCCGCGCGTCGGCGGTAGCTCGGCGCAGCGGGCGAGAAGCTCGCGGGCGACTTTCGGGCGGTCTCCGGCGGTCAGAGCCAGGATTTCGGTGCGCTTGACGGCGAGAATTTTCTCTAAAATGGTGCTCATACGTGGGACTCGGAAATCAGGGCGTCGAGTTTGGCAAGAGCCGCGCCCGAATCGAGGGTCTGGGCGGCTTTCACGACGCCCGCTTTCAGCGTCGGGACGACCCCGGCGACGTACAGCGCGGCGGCGGCGTTGGCGAGAGCGATGTCGCGGCGCGCACCCGACTCGCCCGAGAGCACGGCCCGCAGAATCCGGGCGTTTTCTTCGGCATCCGCTCCTGCCGCAAGTTCTTCGGGAGAAGCCTCGGGCAGGTCGAGGTCGCTTGAGGTCAGGGTGAAGGGAATAACATGCCCTTTGTAGCCCTCCGCGACAAATGTCTCGCCGACGGTGGAGATTTCGTCGAGGCCGATCCGTCCGTGAACGACTAAAACGTGCTCGGAGCCAAGGTTCAATAAAACTCTTGCGAGCGGCTCACAGAGAGCTTCGTCGTAGACCCCGATCACCTGCCGGGTCGCACCCGCCGGGTTGGTGAGCGGCCCGAGCGCGTTGAAAACGGTGCGAATGCCCAGCTCCGCACGAACCGGGGCGACGAACTTCATGGCCGGGTGCAGGGCGCGGGCGAACAGAAACCCGATCCCGACCCGCTCGACACAGCGCCCGACCCCCTCGGCGTCCAGATTGATGTTCACCCCGAGAGCTTCTAAAACGTCCGCGCTCCCGGACTTGCTGGTGACGGCCCGGTTGCCGTGCTTCGCCACCGGGACACCCGCGCCCGCCGTGAGGAACGCCGCGCAGGTGGAGATGTTAAATGTCTTGAGCGTGTCCCCGCCCGTCCCGCAGGTATCGACCAGCGGCGCAAGGCTCACCGGAACCTTCACGGATTTCTCGCGCATCGCCCGCGCCAGCCCCGTGATCTCGTCAATCGTCTCGCCCTTGGTCCTCAAAGCCACCAGCAGCGCGGAAATCTGCCCATGGGTCGCCTCGCCGTCCATGATCCAGCCCAGCGTCGCGGCGGCTTCGTCCTGCGTCAGGCTCTCGCCCGCCGCTACTTTTTCAATCGTCTCTTTCACTGCTCGCAGTATACAGGGCGGCGCGGGCACGGTTCCAGGCACTCAGCACCCGCTCGTACTCGGCGTCCTCGGCAAGGTCCAGCGTTCCGCCGGACTTCAATAGCGCTTCGTAGCCCGCGCGGACGCCGTCTTCCCAGCGGGTTTTATAGACATAGCCCAGGTCACGCTTTGCCGCCGACGAGTCGAAGCAGTTGTTGTGGGCGAAGTTGTGCGCCGTGACGAACGCACGGCCCTCGCTCAGCGCGAGCAGTACGTCGGTGGGAATCGCAACGAACGTCGGGTCGGGGGCACCGATGGCGCGTGCCGCAACCTTCTGGTACTCGCTCCAGGCGAACGTCTCGTCCGGGCCGGTGTGATAGCTCTTCCCCAGCGCCCGCTCGTTGCCAGCCGCCCCGACGAACGCCGCCGCGCAGTCCGCGCTGTGCACCGCGCCCCAGAGCGAGCTGCCGTCGCCATGGACGATAATCGGTTTTCCCGCCATCATTCGCCCTAAATGCCGAGGGGAAGGCGTCCCGAGAGAGTCTAAAACCCAGAGTCCGCCGTAGGTCTGCACCGGGCGAATAATTGTCAGGTTTAATTTTGAACCAAGCAGTATTTCTTCGCACAGGCACTTATCCGACGCATATTTCCAGGGAGATTTATGGTTATAGCCCGGTATACCTTCAATAATCGGATAGATGGGAGCGGGTTTTTCGTACACATCGACCGTCGAGCAGAAGATAAGCTGGCCGCAGCGCCCGTCAAATGCCCGCACCAGGCTCTCGGCATCTGTAGGAGAGTATCCGATCATCTCGATCACCACATCGAAGTGCCCGAGCGCCGCCATCTGACTCTCGAATGTTGAATGGTCGTACCGATCCCCGAGAACCACGGTCGTGCCGGGCACCGACGCCGTGCGCTGGCCCCGGTTGAAAACGGTGACCTGGTCCTGCCCGCGCTCCACAAGCTGCTTCACCAAGGGCGTCGAGATATTGCCCGTCCCGCCGATCACCAGAACTTTCATGCTGAAATTGTACCCGCCCCGATTTCCGCCCACCGACATGAACATCCGCCGACATAAACGTCGGTGAACCACCGACATCAACGTCGGTGGCTAAGGGCTTCGCCGCAATGTCCTTCGGACGTGACCGGCAAACGCCGGGGCTACTTCAGGGTGGTGCCGATCTCCTGGAGCCAGAGCGCCTGAACCACAAGCTCGATGCCCTCGCCCAGATGCCGTCGGTAGGTGGAGAACGGCAGGTCCAAAATCTCGGCGGCTTTCTCCTGGCTGGGCGCAGGGCGCAGCATCGTGTGGAGAAGGGCACGGTACGCCCGGTCGCGGCGGGGGTGGCCTTCCAGGCTCTGAATCGTCTCCCGTAGCAGGCTTTTCAGGGCCGACGCACGCTCGGCCAGGCCCACCTCGCCCCCACGGATGCGCTCGGCGACGACGCGGGCGCGGAGCAGAGGCGAGCGGACCGGCTCCTCGCCACGCGCCAGCGACTTCAGGTCGCTTCGGACCGCACGGGCGAACTCTTCCTCGGAGAGCACGACAGGCGTGGAGACTGCGGCGGGGCGGGCGCTCGTCGCGACCTGGGCGGCGTGCCCGGTCAGCTCTTTCTCGGCGAGGACGTCCAGCCAGAGCGCGGGCGTCTGCACCCGCCAGTCGTGGACGAAGACCGCAAACGTACTCTCGCCCGTCGCAAAATCGGCGTCGGGGGCGCGGACGTACTCGGAATACTCCAGCAGTGGCCCCCAGAACGCCGGGTCGCGCACGGGGAAGAGCGTGTAGGCAAGTCCGGGCGTCATGAGATAGTGACGGATAACTCCCACCAGAATCTGGCTCTGCACCGGCGAGAGGCTGTGGTAGGTCTCCCGCGCCATCCAGAACCGAAACAGAGTCGCCGTCTCGCCGCGCCGGAGCGGAGCGTGGCTCTTGAGATGAGAGAGCGCGGCCCGAACCGCCGGATCGCTTTCGTCGTCACTTAGCGGGTCCAGCGCGAGGCAGAGCAGAAACCCCTGAGGCGTCGTGTCGCGCCCCGACGACCGATAGACCGTGATCGTCGCCGCAGGGTCGCCCCACCAGCGCGTCAGAATCCGGGCCGACTCGTCCCCCTCGAAGCCCTCGACCAGCTCTTGAAGCGCCCCGAGGTCTGTGGGAAGAGTCCGGTCGGGATAGACGCCCGTGCTGTCCTGAAACAAAAACGCCTGCCGCGCGACGGGGTTATCCCGGTGCAGAAAAATATAGTCCCAGAGAATCCGGAGCTGATCGACCTCGCTTGCCTGGGCCAGACCCTCTTGGAACGCCGCCCGCGCCCGGCGGTGAAGATCGGCGTAGCGGTCGGGCGAGCGCCAGCGCAGGTCGGCCAACAGCGACTCACGGGCGACTTCCTGCGGATGCACCCCCGGCAGCCCCGGCTCGATGAAGCTCAGCCCGCGCAGCCAGTCGAACAGCGCATGGGCCTCGGGGCGCTCCAGAATCCGGGCGAGAATCGGCTCGGTGGTCGAGCGAAGCAGGGCGCAGACCTCCAGCGCCGCCCGGTGCTCGGGCGTCGGGACATCTTCCACAAACCGCTCCAGCAGAGTTTGAACCACATCGGGCGGCGGCTCCGGTCCCAGCGCGACGCTCCCTTTTTGCTGGTGGACCTCGGCGACCAGCGCCAGAGCCAGCGGGTAGCCGTGGGTGAAGCGCAGGGCCCCGTCCAGCGCGTCGCCGGAAAGCCCGCGCCCCACAAGGTACTGCCGGGCGGCGTCCGGCGCGAGATTGCGTAGCGGCAGCATCTGGAGCAGCTCCTGCCAGGCGGCATCGGTGCGCCAGCCTATCGACAGCGGGACGCGCCCGGCCAGCACAAACAGGACCTCGCCCGAGAGGTTCGGGAGATAGATCTCGCGCAGCCAGCCCTCCAGCGCCGCCAGCGCCTCGAAGCCATCGATCAGAACGACCTCGCGCCCGCCGCTCGACCCGACACCTGCCAGCGCCATTTCGAGCGACTCGGGCGTGGGTTCTAAAAGTCGTCCGTCTATCTGCCGATGCACCACTCCACGGCCCTCACAGGCCTCGGCCAGCGCACGAAGCAGAACGGTCTTCCCGATGCCGCCCGGCCCGACCACAGACAGCACGACAAACGGAAGCTCCGAAGCGTCCAGCGCCCCGGTCAGGACAGCGATCTCACTCTCCCTCCCGACCGTCTGGCGCTGCCGAGTTTGTTTCAAGCGTTCCGCGATACTGGACATGCTCTATGGTTTCGGCTCCCGGAGTAAAATTCCTTCTCTTCAGACCGCCTTGAGGTAGTCGAAAAGCTCCTGAGCGACTTTCTGGTTCATGCCCGGCGCTTTTTTCAGATCCTCGACGCTGGCAAGCTTCATTTTTTCTACGGAGCCGAAGTATTTCAAAAGTGCCTTCCGACGGGTCGGGCCGATGCCAGGAATCTCGTCGAGCACCGACATCTTCGCGGCGCGACCGCGTACCAGGCGATGGTAGGTTATCGCCCAGCGGTGGACTTCATCCCGGACGCGCTGCACTAAAAAAAGCGCCTGGGAGTTTCGGGTCAGCTCAATCGGCTCGCTCTGGCCGGGCAGGTAAATCTGCTCGAACTGCTTGGCAAGCCCGATCATGGGAAAGTCGTAGCCGAACTGTCGCATGGCATCGACCGCCGAGGAGAGCTGGCCTTTTCCGCCGTCGATTAAGATCAGGTTCGGCTCGGGCGTGAACTTGGGGTTGCCCTCGGCCATCTGCGAAAACCGCCTTGAGAGCATCTCGAACATCATCGCAAAGTCGTCGCCCGCCGCCGTGCTCTCGATCTTGAAGCGTCGGTACTCGGTTTTTTTGGGCTTGCCTTCTTCAAAAACGACCATTCCCCCGATGGCGTGCCGTCCCTGAACATGGGAGTTATCATACGCTTCGATTCTTCGCAGAGAGTTTCCAGGCATTCCCAGCGCGTCGGCAAGCTGACGAAGTGCGGCATCGACGCGGCTCTGCTCGGCGGCGCTTCGCTCCCGAATCTGGGTGAGCGCGAGGCTGGCGTTGGTCGCGGCCATCTCGACCAGCTTCTTTTTCTCGCCGCGCTCGGGCACCGAGAGCGTGACTTTGGTGCCTTTTTTCTGCCGGAGCCAGCTCTCCATGATCTCCAGCTCTTCGACATGCGTCGGCAATAAAATCTCGCCGGGGACGAAGCTGGCGTCTTGATAATACTGCTTGACGAACTCCGTCGTGGCCTCTTCGATCCCGCCCTCGGTGTCGGCTCCCTCCAGAAGAAAGTGCTCCTGCCCGATGAGCTTGCCGCCACGGATGAAAAACATCTGGACGGCGGCTCCCAAATCATCGGCGACGACAGCTAAAACGTCCTGGTCGCCACCCTGGGTGTTCACCACTTTCTGGCGCTCGACGATCTGCCCGATGGCGTTGATCTGGTCGCGATACTTCGCCGCCCGCTCGAACTCCAGGTCTTCCGAAGCCGCCTCCATCTTGGATTTTAAATCTTTGAGCAGCTTGTCCTGCCGCCCGGACAAAAAAAGCTCGACATCTTTGACGCCCTGGTTGTAGCGAGCCTGGTCGGCGATCCCCGCGCAGGGTGCCTCAGGACAGCGGCCCATGTGATGATACAGACACGGACGTTGCTCGCTTTTGTTGGTCCAGGGCTTACGACACGTCACCAGCGGAAACAGTCGATAGACCAGGTTCATCGACTCGCTCACGGCTCCGGAGTTTGTAAACGGCCCGAAGTATTTATTTCCGTCCCCAGACTTCACTTTCCGGGTGATTAGCAATCTTGGAAACGGCTCTGCCATAGTCAGAATCAAATAGGGATAGTGTTTATCGTCTCGAAGCCGAATATTATATTTTGGCTGGTGTTTCTTAATTAAATTACATTCTAATATTAAAGCTTCTAATTCAGAATCTGTGACGATCCATTCCATATCGGCGATATGAGAAACCAGTCTCTTGGTTTTTGGAGAGTGGTTGGCCGATTTCTGGAAGTATGAGCGCACCCGGTTCCTGAGATTGATCGCCTTCCCGATATAGATAATCACGCCGTCGCTGCTTTTATAAAGGTAGCAGCCAGGGTTTATGGGCAGAGACTTGAGCTTCTCCGCGAGCGTCAGGGGTTGCACGATAAAAGAGTATAGCCCGGCGCGAGGGTTCGCGCCGGGCTATGGGTTGTGCAGGCCGTGAAAGCTACGGCATACGGGTACGGAACGACTTGATGTAGTTCCGAACGCGTCCACCGGAGTCAGCTCGGATGGCAGTCTCGACGACCACGGAGGAGCCTTTGGCAGGCGCTCCGGTAAGTGGCGTGAACTTGGCATCCACGGTCACAACGGCATCCGAGTCCATGTTCCCGATAGCAGGTGGCAGCACCGAGGCATTGATGCCCGCACCGCCTCGGAGCGGCTTGATCGTCACACGGGTGATCGTGACGTTCTTGGCCGGGCCACCGATGTTGCAGACGCGAATCTTGCTCGTCACCTCATTAGGTGCGCTTCGGAACAGGCCAGGCGAGACCGTGAAGTCCGCCGGTCCGAGGGTGCGCATCGAGATTCGCCACATGCCGCGTCCGAACGTCGCGATGTTCAGGTAGTTCGTACTGGCAATCGCTTTTGCCGCACGCACCGGAACCGGCGGAAGGCCACGGTTCGCCCCGAGATCGGACCAGGTCGAGCCGCCATCCTGCGAGACATAGGCACCGGTGTCGGTTCCCACGACGTAGGTATTGGCCGCGTCGATAGGAAGTCGGGTGATCGCCGTGACGGGGTCATCATCCGGCAGTGCCCCTACCATTCCCTGGATACCAGCGACAGGAGCTAGAGTCGGGAAGAACGACGCCGTGTTGAAACATCGATAGATGCGTGGCAGATCTCTTCCGCCGCCGCCGAAGCCAACCAGAATGTCGAATGGGTTGTTCGGGTTGACACTGATCGTGGTGACCTGAGCCACGCTACGCATGGGGTTGGGCAATAACTCGAAGAACGTTACCAGATTCGCCGGGAAGCGACCTGGATTTGCAGGGTCTTCCGCTTCTGCATTGAATGTCACCCAAACTTCCCCATTTTCGGTACCGACATAGGTAAAGTTGCCATCGACTGGGGAGACACCAATGGCAGTCACACGTCCAGCAAAGGCCCGATTGCCAAGGTCCGCTGTCCAGGGGTCGGTGTCATTGGCGACATCGGGAAGTCCCCAGCGCCAGAGATGATCGGTTCCGGCAAACAGAACGCCGTTGCCGCTCCCCAGGTTCGTCTGATCGCAAGCGATCACGGACTGGAATCGAGACGGCTCCAGGTTGAATGTCGGGTGACTGATGAAATCAGACGTTGCCCAGTTGTCCTTGGTCGCGTAGATTCCTAAGAACTGGCTCGTTGCGAACTGAATGTTGGGACTTCCCGCCATGATCGCGCAGGCGAATCCGTCACCCCCGCCGACGTTGTCCCAGTTGAACAAATCTCCGCGCGACTCAGGAGAGGCGTTGTCCTGGGTTCCGCCGAGCATGTTCGACGGATCGGTCGGGTGCCAGTCAGCGGCATAGAACTGCGTGACGCCCAGAGTTGCGTTGAGCCGATTCTGATCGACGCTCCACTGCTGGGTCTGGGTCGAGTAGGCAACGCCGTAGACGCCGCCGTCGTTGGTAATAATCAACCGGTTCGGGTTATTCGGGTGAACCGCCGCGCCGTGCTGGTCGTTGTGAGTCCGCGCACCGCCTGTGTAGGTGAACCCGATGTTGTTCCAGTTGGGCGCACCACCTCGCGAGGCAATGACATTGACCATCCCGACATAGACCTGATCGATCAACCCCTGTGGCGTCGCCGCCGAGCTTGTCGTGATATGGCTGTCATACCAGCTCTGGCTCAGGTTGTAGCCCGGCTGCCCGATCTCTGAGCCATCGACGAACCCTTCGGTGATGTCCACCCAGGTGTTGAGGCTTCCAAAGTTATCGCTCCGGAAAACACGGACATCATCCGCAGATGCCTCAATCACAAATACCGTCGCCGGATTGATCTTGGACGCCGCCACTTCCGTGGCCCCTGCGCCTGCAATAATGGGACCGTCGAGCCGCAACGGAACAGGTAGCGCCACCCAGGTTGCCCCCCTATCTATGGATCGAAAGACCTTGGTGGGGCTATTGGCGTAGGGAACGGAGGCATAGTACGCCCGATTGCCAGTCAGTGTGTCACGGGCACCCACGGTCAGACTGGAGACAGTGACTCCTGAGAGCAGACCACCACCGCCTACCTGAACGAAAGTATCGCCCCCATCGGTCGAACGATACAGGCCGCCATGAAAGATAAGATTTCCCTGGGGGTCCCTGGTTATAAAGCCTGTTGCAGAAGCGAGAACGATACCAGGGTTCTCCGGATCGACCGATATCCAACTGATAGCAGCTCCGTCCAGAAGCGGCAGGTTAACCACTTTCCAGGTTGCGCCCCGGTCGCTGGACTTACAGATGCCATAGCCACCGAATCCCCCGCCCGGCACGGTCGGAAAATCACCCGTTCCGACAAAGAGAATGTCCCGATTCGTCGGGTGCACGGCAACGCACGAGGTCTGAAGACTCTTAAACGGCCTTGTGCCTGGTCCGGTGAAGTTCTCTGCCGTGAAGTCGCTCAGCGGTGCCCAGTTCTGGCCTGCGTCCGTCGTCCTCCAGAGTCCACCGCCCGCCGCCGCGACATAGATCGTATTCGGATCAATCGGATCGTAGGCCGCGTTGTTGATACGACCGTTGATGTATGAATCCTGGGGGCCGTAGTAGGTCGTGTAGGGCACCTGCAGGTTGCGTGGCCCGGTGAACTCCCAGCGCGAACCGCCGCCGCCCGGTCCACCCGGAGCCGCCATGATCGTGTTCGTGCCCGGAGCCGTCGCCCCGCCCGTCCCCGCTCCTGCGCTACCGTAGGGCTTCATGAGAGCTTTATGGGCGAGTGCACGATCCAGCGCCGTCGGATCGACGTTGCCGCTCGGCCCACCGTGGAGCTGTCGGTCATTAAGATAGGCTTCGAGGTACTCGCCGGACTCGTCGGACAGGTCTTCCTCGCGGCCCTCGCGCCCTTTTTGTTTAGGAGCGGACTTTTTGCCCAGGGCCGTTTTCAGCCCTTTTCCGGAGCGCCCTTCTTGCTGACTCTCACGCGCCTGGAGCGTCTGCTTGTGACGCTGTGCCCGCTCGCGGCTTCGCTCCTTGAGCTGTTCGAGAGCCTGCTCAATCTCTTTCACGCTCATTTGAGAGAAGTGCTTTCTCCCCGGAAGACGGTTCTGGGCCAGAACGGTCGTCCCGGCTCCCACCACGAGCAGGGTCAGCGCCAGGGCACCGAACCGCAGCCCCCGATGAACGTGTTTAGGAATGCTTTTTTTATTCATAATTCTGAAACCATTGCCTATCGAATCGCCGAGACGCTACCCGAGTAGCTCCCGATAAAGACGGTGCCATCCGCACCGATGCTGGGCGATGACTCTAAGATATCCCCGACAGTGAAGGTCCAGACGCGTGTCCCGTTGCGGACCGCGTAGACATTGCCATCATACGAGCCGACGTAGACCGTGCCATCTCTTCCGATAGCCGCCGACGACGAAATCGTACCGATGGCCGGGTCGGTCGCGCCGGGGTAGGCCCACAGCTGCACCCCGCTTGTCGGGTTGATCGCGACCAGCTTGCTGGAGTCCGTACCCGTGTTGTTGTCGAACGTCCCGACGACAATCGCTGTCGGTGTTCCAGCTCCATCAGACGCAATGGCCGGAGTCGCATAGACTGGTGAGCCTGCATTGAAGGTCCAGAGGGCGGCTCCATTCGGACGCCGTGCATAAACCTTGCCATCGAGCGAGCCGATGTAGACATTGCCCGCACGGTCCACCGCAGGCGACGAGTTGATGATCGCATCGCCCGTCGCGACCGGCCAGCCCGCCTTGAGCGATCCCGAGGTTGTATTCAGCGCGTAGATACTGCCGTCTTTGGCCCCGAAGTAGAGCGACTGGCCGTCCGGCGAGAGCGCAGGCGAGTCTTCGATCCCGCCGCCCGCTCCCGTGAAGCGCCAGGTCTCGGTGCCGTCCGCAGCACTCAGCCGGAACAGATGGGAGGTCGCCCCGGTCGTGCCGAAGTACAGACCGCCATCGTTGCCAATGTTCGGACTACTGACAATCGAGCCGCCAGTATCGAACGGCGCAGCCCAGACCTGTGTGCCATCTTCGGAATCGAAGCAATACATCTTGCCGTCCTGCGAGCCGACATAGAGCGAGCCATCTTCGGAGAGCGCCGGGGACGAGTCAATCGGGCCACCCGTGGGAGGCGTCGTCCACTCGGTCACGCCCGTCTGGCCGTTGATCGCATAGACTCTTCCGTCGTAGGCACCGACATAGACTAAGAACCGACCTGTGCCCGGCTCGACCTTGCCCACAGCCGGGGAGCTGAATACAACGGAGTCGGACGCCAGGAACTCCCAGCGGCGTGCGCCCGCCGTGGCATTGCCGGTGACATTGATCCCGACCTGCCCCGTGTTCTGCTGGTCCGCGTGGAACTTCGGAAACGACGAATCGGCAACTGCTGTTAAAACAACATTAATGTTAACCGTTGTGCTGCGGCGATTGGGCACCGGCTCGGTCACGGTCGCCTGGACCTGCGCAAGGCCCGCGTTGTCTCCCGTAAAGACCACAGAGTTCCCTGTCGTTCCACTGAGGTGACCGACAGCAATCCCGACCAGGCTCCAGGTAATCGAGCCGTCATCCACCAGGACGACATTGTTACTGGCATCAAAACAGGTTGCTGTGAGAGTCTTGAAGCGCGACACCAGCAGGCTCGGGAGATTGTTGGGGGCAACCTCAATCCGGGCAATCGTACTGTTCATCGTCAGCGGAACTCGTGCCGAAGGAGTCGTGGTCGAGAGCAGGACCGACGAGGCCGCTGTCTGGCCAGTCGCCTGCGCGACACCGCTCGCTCCCACTGTGGGGAACGCTGTCGCGACCACCCGGTACTCGATAGGGGTGGTCGGCCCGCCCACGTCCAGGCCGCTGAACGCGGCCTTGCTGACCAGAGCCTGCCCCGTGGTGAAATCGGTCGGCTTGTTGAGAACAACGGGAGTCGCAATCTCTAAAGCTCCCCGGAACAGCCGGATCTGGATGCTACTCGCCGCGCGCGGAATCAAGCGGCTCGGCTCAGGCCAGGTGACGGTGAAAGCAATCTCGCCGTTCTTCTGGCGAGTGGCGGCGCTCCCGGAACCGGGGCGCAGGCCGCTACCGCAGCCGCTCAGCGCCACTATCGAGAGACTCAGCGCCAGCGCTGCCAGCGCGACGCTTCCAAGGCGTGTCGTGGTTTTCAAAGCACTCCTCATCAGTTGATGTCCACCGTGATATCGCCCGCGACGATCTCAATCGGGATATCCTTGAACTTGGCCGGGTCGTAGACCGGGGTGACGCGGACGAAGCATCTCCCGTTCGGAGCCGGGCGCACCGCAGGTGCCCGGTAGATCCCTGCCGACGTGACCGAACCGAACGCGTTGCCGACCACCGGCACCTTGCTACCATCGAGCAGCGCCCACGTGACTGCCTGGTCCACCGGCGAAAGATTGCCATTGCTCACCACGGCATCGAAATCGACGACTTGCTTGATGGAGACCCGGTTGACATCGGGCGACTCAGAGACCCGGACGCCACCAGCGGAGACGATGACATCGGTCAGCGAGCGTACGGTCACCGGGACGCGAACGATCTTGGCCGGGTCGAAGTTGCTCGTCACAATAAGCGCCAGAACCTTGTCCGCCTTGGGCGCAGTGTAGAGACCACTCACGCTGATCGTTCCCTTGGTGCCGTCGTCGTCCTCGATTGCGTAGCTCACGCCGAGGTCCGCCCCCGAAAGCCCGGAGGGTAGCCCGGTCAGGGTCGGGGTTAGCTGAAGCGTGTTCTGCCAGCCGACAGGATTCGCCGCCGTCGGAGAAACCGCCAGAGCGGTCGGCGACGTAATCACCAGGTCTGCCGGATCGCTTGTCTTGTCTTCCACCTGGACACAGACTCTGGCGAGCGCCGGGTGGGTCGCCGTGACCGCGCCGTTGCTCTCCAGTTTGAGGTTGCTCGCGTAGCCTGGCTTGATAATCACCTGGCCGCCGCCGTAGGTGATCCCCGAGCTGCTTCCCGCGCTCGCCAGCGCGACTTCTTTGCCGTCCCGGTCGATAACCTTGAAGTCGATGTCTTTGGTGGCTCCGTACGCTATCGTCTGGCCAGGAGTGACGACGACTCTCTGAATTCCAATATTGTAGGTCGCGACGGTGCCGGTCAGGTTTCCGGTACCGTCCAGGGTCGCACTGGTGTCGGCGAAGCCAACCTCGGTTCCCTGAGCGCCCGGCTGGGAGTAGAACTGAACCCGGAACCGATAGTTCTGATTGGGAAGCGCCGCGACATCGGACTCGTAGGTTTCAGAGTAGGCCGCCGCCGGGTTTGCCCGGCTGAGATCCCGGTTCCGAATGAAGACGTTGTCTGCGCCACCGATGTTCGCGCCATAGAGCGTGATCTTCGCCGACAGCGCCGACGCCAGACCGACCGCTTCGATGCGGGTCCGGGCGCGCCAGAGGATCGTCGCGCGGAACTTAGTCGTACTCGGGGCAGGCGTCGCCGTGGGCGAAGGCGTCGGTGTGGCCGTCCCACCCCCACCGCCGCCGCCGCAACCCGCCGTCAACCCCAGCGCGACACCCAGTGTCCCCACGCTGAGAGCCAGCCACATCGAGTACCGGTTCCACTTACTCCCGGTGCGATTCCGCATTCTCCAAGTTCTCCTTTCGCGCAGAGGGTGTATCTATCCCCCTGCCGAAAAAACCGATGGTTCCGAATTAAACCCGTTGCCTGTGTTCACCATGTTGCAGGCGAACTCCTCCCAGAAGCCCAATACTTCTTTGAAAGATTCCAGACCACGACGCAGGAAATCAGCGTCCTCGCTGCTGCTCCCTCCGACCGACAGGTCGCTCGTATTGTTCCCGGTAGTCGGGCATTTGTCAAGAGCCTACCTCTCGCTCGGCTTTTTGCTGGACTGCATCAATGGCCGCGCCCACGCGTCTGCAAGCCTCCTCCGAGGACTCTTCCGGGGTGATCCAGAGAGGCTCGCCCCAGACCAGCGCCGCCCGCGCGAAGGGCCGGGGCACGAAATACGAATCCCAACTGCCGAGCGTCCAGCCCGGCGCTGCCGCCGCTCCCACCGCGACAATCGGCCTCCCCGTTTTTTTCGCGAAGTAGACCACGCCCTCCTGCACGACACGTGCCGGACCGCGCGGCCCATCAGGCGTGAACGCTAAGACCCCTCCCGCCTCGATTGCCTTCAATATTTCCCGCGTCGCCGCCGCGCCGCGCCGCCCGGTCGAGCCACGGACGATTCTGTAGCCCAGTTTCTCGAAGTTTCGGGCCTGGACATCGCCGTCCCTGGAGAGCGAGATCAGCGCCAGAAACCCGCGATGGGAAACCCGCCACAGAGGAATCAGCGTCCGCCCATGCCAGGTCACTAAAATGACGCCGTTGCTCTCTAAAATCGCTCGCTCCAGCCCCTCGCGCCCGATCTCTTTCAGCCGAAGCGTCGCGCAGATGCCCTTCACCAGCCCGATCAGCGCCCCCGAGAGCAGCCGGGTTTTAAAGCTCAGCGGGCGCGGCTTCTCCGTCTCCGTCATTTTATCTGGGCCTCCCAGAGCCGGGCATAGGCTCCGCCGCGCTCCAGAAGCTCTGTATGGGTCCCAACCTCGGCGATTCGTCCGGGTTTTTCTAAAACAACGATCTTGTCGGCGTTTGAAATGGTCGAGAGCCGGTGCGCGATGATCAGGGTCGTGCGGCCTTTCATCAGCGTCTGGAGGGCTTCCTGAACCAGCGCCTCGGTCTGGTTGTCCAGGGCGCTCGTGGCTTCGTCCAGAATTAAAATCTTCGGGCTTTGGAGCAGAGCGCGGGCGATGGCGATTCGCTGGCGCTGCCCGCCGGAGAGCGTCTGCCCCCGATCCCCGACCAGCGTTTTGTACCCCTCGGGCATCTCGGAGATAAACCCGTCGGCGTTCGCGGCCTTCGCCGCCGCGATTACCTCGGCGTCGGTCGCGTCGGGCCGACCATAGCGCAGATTTTCCGCGACGCTCCCATAGAACAAACGGGTTTCTTGCGGCACGATTCCGATGTGTTTTCTGAGTTCTGCGAGCTTGATTTCTCGTAGATCGATGCCGTCCAGCAGAACCGCGCCCCCGGTCGGATCGTAGAAGCGGGGAATAAAATCGGCGAGCGTCGATTTCCCCGCTCCCGTCTCGCCGACCAGCGCAACGACCTCGCCCGGCTGAATGGTTAAATTAATTCTGTCTAAAACCGGCACTCCCGGCTCATAGCTAAAACAAAGCTCCCGAAACTCGATCTGCCCGTCGGTTTCTGGAAAATCAAGAACACCAGGAGCATCCCGAATCTCGGGTTTTACGTCTAAAACTTCCGTAAAAATCCGGTCGGCTGCCCCCATCATGTCTTCCCAGCCCGTTCTTAAATTTCCGATCAGGCCCAGCGTGTTGGCAAACTGAGAAAGGATCGCTAAGAGTTTGATGAGCTTATCGAATTCAAAATAGCGTACACCGAAGTACAGCACGACCGCAACGGCGACCGCGCCGACCAGATCGCCCAGAGGTCCGAGCAAGGCCCGGCGTCGCTCCGTTTTGAGCTGCGTGGAGATCGTCGCCTCGCTGGTTTTTTCAAAGCGGGCCAGCTCACGCTCTTCTGCGCCGAACGCCTGGACCGTTCTCGGGGACGAAAGCGTCTCTTCCATCACCGACGCTACGGCAGCCTGCTGCTGCTGGCTTTCTTTGGAGAGCGCACGAACCCGCTTCGTCAGGCGCTGGACCGCGAGTCCCATGAAAGGAAGAACGGCAAATGCCACCAGAATCAACGGCCAGCTCTTACCAGCGATGATAAACAGTGTCACTAAATAAATAAGCGCTTGAATCGGAGTGGCGACGAAGTCTTTGAGCATCATCGCGCCGTTTTGTAGCTTACCAATGTCGTTAGTTAGCGCCGAGAGCAGCGCTCCCGTCTGGCGTTTATGATAGTACGAGAGTGGTTGATGCAAAAGATGCCCAAAAACATCGCGCCGAATCTCAAGTCCGGTTCTTAGCGCTGCTTTTGCCAGAAGTGTTCCCTGAAAATACTTAAAAATTCCCAGAACGACGTACATTCCAATAATAGTAAAACAAAAAAGCCCCAGTATGTGGGTTTCGCGAGGTGTTTTAATTGCTACCCGGACGAACTCGCCCAGTGCCCAGAACACCCCGGCCTGAGTCGCGGCAACCAGAGCGCCACAGAGAACCCCGCCGAGCGCGAGGCTTTTGTGGCGCAATAAATACCCGAGCAGTCGGTCTCGAACGTCCCGGTTCTTCAAGAAAGAAGCTCCATAACCATTTGTGCCGTCCGTGCCGCGCCACCCGACTCACCAAGAAGCTTAATTATCTCTTCCAGATCAAATTTCTGCTGCAAAATTCGTTCCGGCTCTAAAAGCAAGCCAATAATCTCCGAGGATATTTTCTCTGGTGTACAATTTTCCTGAATCAGCTCGGGAACGATAAATTTCTCGGCTAAAATATTCGGCAATCCAACAATTTTTATTTTTTTCTGAGCAATTCGTGCTTCTAAAAGATTCTCCGGGCCAAATTTATAGACGATCACCAGGGGTTTCTTTAAAATAGCCGCTTCAAGCGTCGCCGTGCCCGACGTGCAGATCAGGGCGTCGCTGGCCGCCATCACGTCGTAGGTGGCGTCCTCGACGATCACCAGCGGAAAGTTGCCGTCGCCCGCCGCGCCGCCCGCCCGCTCGATCCAGGCCCGCTGCCGCCGCTCCAGCTCCTCGGCGCTGCCCTCCGCCATGACGATATTTTTCGGAAGCTTCGGCACCGAGAGCTTCGGCTGCTCGATCCGCCGGTGCCGGATGCGCTCCAGGCACGAAATAACCTCGGCTCGGTCCACGGTCGGAGCCAGCGCTAAAACAAACTGGACGCCCGGTACGCGCCGATGAATGAGACTTGCGGCTTCGAGCTGGACGGGCAGGATATGCCGAATTTCCTGACGGCGGCTCCCTGGCAAAAGACCGATCACGGGGCGGTCTAAATCCAGCCCGAACTTCTCGGCAAACGCCGCTGTCGGCTCCGAGGGCTTGACCAGGTCCAGGAGCGGGTGCCCGACCCAGACCGCTTTTTTCACGCCGAGCCGGGTCAGCTCCGACGCGTTCCATTCAAACGGCGAGGCGACCGCATCGGTGACAGGCCCGAGCGTCGTGTACCTGAGGCTCCGCCGCCACGAGCCGGGCGGAAAGTAATAGAGAATTTTAGCGTTCGGCAGGTTTTTTCGCGCCCACGGCAAGATGCCCTGCCATGGCCCGATCCCGAGGTGGACCGCTCCGGCATCAATCGCGACGATCACGTCGGGCTTGCGGCGTTTCAGCTCGGCGAGCAGCCGCTTGCGTGCGGCGAGCATCTTCGGGAGCAACAGGGCCGCCGAGGCGATCCCGACGACCCCGAAGCTGCTGGTCTCCTGCACGACCTCGACGCCCGCTTCACGGAGAAACTTGCCGCCCATCCCCCAGAGCGCGGCGTCGGGGAGACGCTTCTTCAGCGCCCGCGCGAGCTGCCCGCCCACCCGATCCCCCGATGCTTCCCCCGCAATGATCGCGACGTTCACGAATCCGATCTCCGCACCCAGCCCCACCACCCAGCCGCTGGGTACCCGCCTTCCCTGCTCTGTTTCCGACCGGGTAAGCAGAAGCTAATTGGTCGGGTTACACCGAACCCACCCCGAACCCACTCCCTCCTCGTTCCTCGTCGGACCCTCCCTTCGCGGCGAAGGGTGGGTGGACACGAGGGAAACGAGTGGCCGGGTGGGTTCGAGGGGCCGGGTGGGTTCGAGTGTAGCCCAACTTCAAAATACTTGCTTACCCGTCGCGGGTGGCGGGGCGAGGGAGTCAGAGGAGACACCCCCTTCCTTGCTCCCGACGAAGTCGGAAAGAGAGCAGGGAAGGGGGCAGGGGGGATGGGTCCCATCACTTTCTCGGGCGGGAGTCCTGGCGACCCAGGGAGCCTTCGCTGATCCGCTTGATGAAGGCCACGAGGTAGTCCAGCTCCGGGTTGGTGTCCAGCTCCTCGGCGATCAGTTCGAGCGCCTGAGTTTTGTTCAGCTTGTTGCGGTAGAGCATCTTGTAGGCCTGGCGCAAGGTCGAGCGGGTGGACGGCCCGATGCCCGCTCTTTTCAAGCCGTGGACGTTGACCTCGATGATCTCGGCGGGTCGTCCGTCGGCCATCATGAACGGCGGGACATCTTGCACCAATTTCGAGTAGGCTCCGAGCATGGCGTATTTTCCGACGCGCACGAACTGATGAATCCCGACCATTCCGCCCGCCACGACGCCATCTTCAATCGTGATATGCCCGGCCAGGCCGTCGTAGGAGCTGAGCATTACCCGATTCCCGACGTGACAGTTGTGCCCGACGTGCGCATAGGCCATGATCAAGCAGTCGTCGCCGACCGTGGTGGCTTCTTCTTCGCCCGTGGCACGGTGAATAGTCACGAACTCGCGGATGCTGGTCCGGTGCCCGATTCTTACCCAGCTTTTCTCGCCCTTAAATTTTAAGTCCTGCGGCGGGCCGCCTAAAACGGTTCCGGCGCGCACGGAGCAGTCGTCGCCGATCTCGGTGTACTGCTCGATGACCACGTGCGGCCCGATCACTGTCCGTGCGCCGATGTAGCAGTCCGGCCCGACAACCGAGTAGGCTCCGATCTCGACATCCTCGGAGATCTCTGCCGATGGATCGATAATGGCGGTAGGGTGTATCTTGCTCATACGCCCTCGCCCTCTTCCGGCTTGACCAGGGCAAACGACATCTCCCCCTCGCTGACGACCTTTCCCTCAACCGTGATCGTCGCGCTGGCCCACCCGAGGTTTCCCCGCGTCTTGATCGACTCGACCGTCACTTCCAGAACGTCGCCCGGCACCACCGGTCGGCGGAACCGAACTTTTTCCAGTCCGCCAAAGCGCGGCTCCCAGCCCTCGAACTCGGGGAGCAGCAGGTACATCACGCAGGCGGCCTGCGCCATGAGTTCGAGTTGCAAGACTCCCGGCATGATCGGGTTTCCGGGAAAATGCCCCGGAAAGTACGGCTCGTTGTGCGTGACGTTCTTGCGCACCACGATGCGCTTGCCCGGCTCGACCTCCAGCACCCGGTCTACCAGCAGGAACGGGTAGCGGTGCGGCAGGATCTTCAGTAGCCTCTTGGCGTCGATTTCCAAAATTATTACAGCCCTCGATTTAACTTCGAAGCCAGGGCGACATTGAGCGTGTGGCTGGGCTTCACGGCGATTATATCCGCTCGTGGCAAGCTTCCGGACAGATACAGGTCGCCCAGCAAATCTAAAATTTTATGACGCGCCAGCTCGTTGGGAAATCTCAAGGGCGTCGAGTAGCCATCTTCTTCGACGATAATCGCGTTATCGAGCGAGCCGCCCTTCGCCAGCCCGGCAGCGAGCAGCGCGTTCACTTCCGAGCGCAACCCAAAAGTTCGAGCGGGTGCAATTTGAGTTTCGTAGTCGTCGTCCTCGGTAAAAGTCGCGGTTTGCGTTCCAATCACTGGATGCTCGTAAGAAATAGTCAGTGTAATACTAAGCTTGTCGGCGGGAGTAATTGAAATATAGCTCCCGTTCGCCCCCTCCACCCGGATTGGCTCGGAAATAGGTTGAGTGAATAGTTCTTTTTTTTCAAAACCGGGGCGCAAAGCGGACTGCATCGCATCGATCCAGCCCTTTGCACTGCCATCCAGAATCGGAAGCTCCGGGCCTTCGACCCAGATAGCAGCCCCGACGATACCCAAGCCCGCAAACGCAGACATTAAATGCTCGACCGTGGAGATACTTATGACCGTGGAAGTGCTGAATCCTGGTGCTGCCAGTTTCGTGCAACGCGACGTATCGACGACAAACTGAGGACGAGCAGGAATTCCACCCCCCATTTGATGAAAGGAAATACCCTCAATAACTTCGTACGCATGGATAATAGCGCTGACTTTGGCACCTGTATGAATTCCAACGCCGCTTACTACAACTGCCTCAATGAGAGGGCCACAAGTTTGAGCACTTGGAGCCGGTGCGGAAACTGTCCCCCGAGTGCTTCGTTCGTTCCTCACTTCGCCTCGCCCCCGCTGATCGCTCGTGCCTCGCTGCGGGGGGAGCTTGTGGCACCTTCCCCCGTCCCGAGCTTGCGAGGAAAAAGACGGGGGCGAGGGAGTTTTTCGGGCTTGCCCGAGACGCGACACTCGGGGGACAACATTTCCATACGACCACTCACCCGGCGTTTTTCTCCAGCTGGGCGAGGCGCTTTTCCATGGCCCGAATGCGCTGGAGAAACTCGGGCGTTTTATTCGAGGCGGCCTGGACTTTCATCATCTCGCGGTGCGGACGCGCGGGCGTCCCGGAGACGAACGAGCCGGGCGCGAGGTCGTGGAAGACGGCGGAGCACGCGGCGACGACCGAGCCTGCGCCGATGGTGACCTGCTCTTTGGCTCCTGAGCGGCCCGCCAGAATGACGCTGTCTCCGACCGTGACGCCGCCCGCCAGCCCGACCTGGGCGATGATCAAACACCGCTCCCCGATCTGGCAGTTGTGGCCGATATGCACCTGGTTGTCGATCTTGGTCCCCGCACCGATCCGGGTCGCGCCGGTGCGAGCGCGGTCGATAGTCGTATTGGCTCCAATCTCGCAGTCGTCGCCGATCCAGACATGGCCGATCTGCGGAATTTTTTCGTGGACGCCATCCACGGTGACGAACCCGTAGCCGTCCGCGCCGTAGACCCCGCCGGGATGCAGCATGCAGCGCGCCCCGACCACAGTGCCGCGAAGCAGTGTCGCGTGGGGATAGATCACGGTGTCGTCGCCGATCTCGCAGTCGTCGCCCAGAAACGCCAGCGGGTAGATCGTGACATTGGCTCCCAGCTGGACGTTCTCCCCCAGCACGGCTCCGGCTCCAATCGCGACGTTCGGCCCCACGCGAAGGCCGCTCCCGATAATGGCGCTCGGGTGGATCTCACGCGCTAAAAACTGCTCCGGCGCGAAGAGATTCAGAAGCTGAGCAAACGCGAGCTTGGGGTTCTCGACCTGGATAAAGGCCTGCGGGACGTTGCTCGCCAGCGCAAGGCCGGGCGCGGTCAGAATCGCAGAGGCAGGCGACTGCTGGGCGTCTTCTAAAAACCGCTCGCTCTCCGCGAACGTAATGTCGCCCGAGCGTGCTTCCTGGATCGAGGCGATGCCCCGGATCACGGTCTGTGGGTCGCCGTGGACGCTGCCGCGAACGACTGCCGCCAGCTCCCCGACGGTTCGTGCTGTATCTTTCATTGCGCTTTTTGCTGCCTCTCTCCCAAACCTATCCAACCGCCTATCTGCGCCGTCCGGTCCGCAAGGTGCGGCGCGGGCGTAGTGTGCAGCTCCAGCCGCTGGCGCTGCGCCGCATCCTGCAAACCCGCCAGGATATCCTGCTGGATCAGCGCCGCAAGCTGCGCCGCCCGACTCTCCGCGCTCGCTCGGGTTTCGGGCGGCGTCCCGACCGGTAGCGTCACCCGGCGCGGCGCACTAACCAGCCCCCGGCTTCCGCGTATGCCCAGCCTTGCTTCGTCGGCCAGCGCCCGGCCAAGCTCCTGGCGAATCTCCGCCGCCTGCCCGGCCCCCTGCTCCGCAGAGAGGGTCTCCAGCCGCGCATCGACTCGCTTGTCCAACCCGGCCCGCGCCGTCGCCGATGCCTCGGTGCGCTCGCGCTCCCCGGCCTCCCAGAGTGCATCGAGCGTCCCCCGAATCTCTCGGTGCGCCCCCCCGGCGGCCTCTGCCATGACCGTCATCCGCGAGCGCGGCGCGGGCCGAAAGTCCGGGCCGCGCTTGAGGGCGTTGACGCGCTCTTTCAGATCGGGCAGGTCGCGCACGGGCGGCTGCGCGAGGGGCCTCAGCCGCGCGATCTCGGCTTGCTGCTCTTTCGGGTCCGCTCGCCCGGAAACGCCCTCGCGAAGCTGCGCCCGGTAGAGCTGCTCGGCCATCCGAAGCCCGGCCAGCGTCTCGATCCGACCCGCCAGCTCGCTACGCAACCGACGCTCGATCTGCTCGCGCAGCGCCCGCTCCCGCTCGGCCAACGCGCTCCGCTCGCTCGCCAGCAGCTCCGCGCGGCGCTGCTCAAGTCGGCGCATGCGGCGCTCTTTTCGTGACACTCCCCCCAGGACGACGGCCTGCGCCGCCGAGTCGGTGAGCGCCTCGCGCACCCGAGTGCGCGAGCTGCCTTCCGAAACCGAGGGCATCGCCTGGACCGCCAGCGACGCTTCCCAGCGCGACGCGAGGGCCACGGTCCGACCCGGCGAAACCGCAGGCGTCCGAAGCCGAACCAGCTCCGGAAACAGCGGATGCCGCACCACGAGCGCAGCGACATCCACAAAAACCGGCTCCGGCGGCGCGGGCGCAGGCGGCGGCAGGGCGCTCCGGCATCCGGCCAGTAGCAGCACCCCGAGAAGCGCCGCGCTACTTGACCGCTTTGAGCACATCCTCGGTGATATCCACCTGAGCATAGAGAACCTGATCGAACCCGAAGACCAGGGTCAGGCTTTTCTCTTTGGCGACTTTCGCAACCACTTCGCGTACTGACCTGGTAACTTTCGCACTTAATTCCGCATTCTTGGTCTCAAGCTGCTTCTGATAGGCTCGCTGAATGTCTTGAAGCGCCTGTAAACCGTTTTGCTGGGCATCAGAGAGTACCTGAATCTGTTTTTTCTGGTCTTCGTTGAGCGGGTTTGTCGATTCGAGGCGCTTCATGGTTCCAATTTGCTGGTCGGCTTTGGCTTCCAGCTCGCCCATGCGCTTTTTCTCGGCGTCCGTGGGCGCAGGTTTCTCGTAAAGCCCTAAAAGCTCCACAATCTCGGCCTTGCTGAGATACGCCGCACCGGGCTGCGAGAGCTTGGTGAGCGTCCCGTTGAGCGACTTTTGCATCTTCTCGAACTCGACGGCGGCTTCCTGGTTCGCTTTGGACTCATCGACGCACTTCTGGAAATCGACGACTCCGAACTGCGGAGCCTGCGCCCGGCCCGGCATGCCGAGCGCAAGCAGACAAAGCGTCGCGAGAAAAGCTACTTTGAGCGTGTGAACAATCTTCATCTTAGTCTGTTGGATCTTTTTTCTGTGTATTTCTGAACCCACCCGGCCACTCGAACCCACCCGGCCACTCGAACCCACCCGGCCACTCGAACCCACCCGGCCACTCGTAAACCTCGTGTCCTCCCTCCCTCGCGGCGAGGGAGGGGAAGGGGTGGGTTCGGTTTTTTCGGGTTACCACGGCACCCCGATGGCGAAGTGGCTGCGGCCCTTCCCACTCTGGGCGAAACCGTAGTCGAGGCGGACGACACCCAGAGGAATTTTTACCCGAAGCCCAAGGCCATACCCGACATTGGCCTTGAAGTTCTTGCGCTGCTCGAAGCCGACCACGCTGTCACGGTTGACATCCGACGCGCCCCAGGCATCGCCGACATCCACGAAGAGCGTCCCGCCGAGCGCCCCGGCCTTGTCGAACGGCACCCGAAGCTCGGTGTTGATCAGAAGCTGGTTGTTGCCCCAGAACCTGTCGTCGAAGTACCCGCGCAGGCTGTCCACGCCCCCGATAAAGTACTGCTCGTTGAACGCCAGCGACCCCGAAGCGCGCCCCAGCAACACTCGGGTTGCCAGAATCTTCTTGGGCTGGGTCAGATCGACGCGCTGGCCGTTGAGGGACCAGTAGCGGCGCAGCTCCATGTTGTACTTGGCGAACGGACCCCGCGCCGCACGGGTATCGACGAGAACTCGGGGAATGGTCGGGGTGGCTTCTTTGCTGACGAACGCCGGGTTGAGACGGGGACGCTCGTAGTTGAAGTTGCCGCTGCCGACCTCAATCGATGGCTCGAAAAAGTACCCGCGCGACGGATCGTTGATGTTGTCCACGGGCTGTGCGGTCAGTCCCAGCGAGAGAGACGAGATGTTCCCGGTCTGGACCAGCGAGCCACGGATGTTGGTGATCTCGGCGTCGGTGAGCAGATCGTAGTTGGGCCGCAGGTTGTTGGAGCGAACCGACTCGGTGCGCGCCGAGGTGAACGCACGGGTGAACCTGTCTGCCGTCAGCGGTCGCCCGATGCGCACCGATGCCCCCTTGCGCTGCTCGTAGTACTGGTTCGGGTCGATGTTGTTGGTGAGGCTGGTCGCAAAGATCCGGTTGAAACGGAACGTGGACTGATCGTAAACACTGAGACCGACGGACGTATTTTTCTTGTCCACCCACGGCTCGGAGAAGCTGAGCGAGTAAGAATTGCGGGCGATTCCCCCGGCGACGGTCCACTCGGCGTTGAGTCCCTGATGCTTGCCGCCGAAGTTCGCCTCCGAGAGCTGGAGCGAGCCGGTCAGCCGGTTGCGCTGGTCGTAGCCGAAGCTCGTGCCGACCTGCCCGGTGCGCTGCTCGACAACCACCACCGCAAGCGCGACCTTGCCGATGTCGCTGCCCGGCTGCGGCTCCAGCGACGCGACGTTCTGGAAAATCCTCAAGTTAAAAACCCGGTTGAGGTCTTCTTGAAAGATCTTTTCATTGTAGGTCTCGCCCGCGCGGGTGCGTAGCTCGCGCAGGACGACGTACTTCTGGGTCTTGGTCAGCCCCTGGACCTGGATGTCCTCGACCGTCGTCTCGGTGATGGGGATAGTGAGCACACCGGTCTTGGGGTCGATGTCCACGGGATCGACGACGTTGGCGATGAACCCGCGCTTCTTGTACTCGCGGCGAATGGCCAGGACGCTCTCTTCCAGGCTGGCACGGTTTAAAACCTTGCCCGGCTCCAGCGTGACCAGCTTTAAAAGCTCGGCCATCGGGACGGCGCGGACGCCTTCCAGCCGGACGCTTTTAATCGCCAGGTTCTCGACGATCTCGAAGATAATCTTGAGACGCTTGTCGGAGCGGGTCTCGACACGGGTCCGGACCGAGGCGTACAGACCGCGCGCATCGAGGGCGTCCTCGGCTTTCTTCAGAGACTCGGCGCGGAAGATCTGCCCCTCGCGAATCCCGGCGGTTCCAGCGGCGAGCTTGACGACTTCGGGCGGCGTGTTGACGCACCCGAGCACCTCGATCTCCGCGATGGGGAGGCCCTCTTGCGCGCTTGTCTGCGCCACCGCAGGGGCGCACAGTGCCGCAACGACGGCAAATCCGACTGCTTCTCTCTGCCAGCTCAACGTGTCTGTCTTCTTCCCCGATTTATTTTTGTCCGGCCATCCAGCCCTGGTAGTACGGCTCCAGGCGCTGCCGTACTTTCAGGCGCGCCCGGTGCAGCCGGGTCTTTACCGTCGGCACGCTCAGGCCCGTAATGATCGCAATCTCCTCGTACGGGAGGTCTTCGTACTGCGCCAGCAGAAGCACCTCGCGGTACTCCGGGGCCAGCGCCTCGACAGCCTCCTGTATCTTCTGTGCGAACTCACTCTCCAGCAGGAGCTTCTCGGGCGCAGCCGTCCAGTCGGCCACCTCGCGGCTCAGCTCGCCCGAGTCGGTCTCGATGGTGTCATCGAGCGACATGATCTCGCGGGAGCGCTGCCTGTCTCGCTGCTTGAAGCGGTTCTTACAGTTATTGATCGCGATCTGATGGAGCCAGGTGGAAACCTGTGCGTCGCCCCGGAATCGGTCCCAGTGTCGCCAGGCATTCACAAACGTCTCCAGCGTCAGGTCTTCGGCATCCTCGCGGTTGCCGACCATGCGGTAAATGACGTTGTAAATGCGCGACTCGTACTTGGCCTTGATCTGCTCGAAGGTCAGCTTCCGGTCTTCATCGCGATTGTCACGAGGTGTGACAGCGCCTTCTTGCGGAAGTTTCTCCGATTTACGGGGTTCGGGGAAGAAAGGCCGACGCACGGCGTAAAGTATACACTGCCTCAGCCCATTTGTTCTTTTTGGAGATTTCCCTCTCGAAAATCGTCCGAATTCCCAGGACGATAAACGTCCAGATTCCAGGACGATAAACGTCCGGCACAAATTCCCAGGACGATGAACGTCCGGCAATGGGGCGTCGCAAGCTCCGCCGTCTCGCTTTGCTCGAATCTCGACCGAGGTACGAGGGAGACGGCGGAGGCACGACGCCCCATTGCCGGACGTTTATCGTCCTGGACCACAGTCCAGGAAAATGGACCTATCCAAAGTGAGGGACAAGAACTTACTTAAGTCAGTGGTGCCCACCCGCCCTCTTCCCTACCCTGGGAGTATGAAAAACCGATTATTTGTATCGACGCTCGCCCTGCTCGCTCTCAGTGCGCCCGCCCTCGCCGAAGAGTGGCACTCCGCCGACGGGCGCGACAGCTCCCGCAATCGCAGCTCGCCGGACTTTCTCGACACAACAGCCCTTGGAAAGTTCCGAACCGTCCCCAACTCTCTCAGCGTCGTCGGGCCGGTGATCTCCAGCGGGCGGCTGATCAGCGTCCTCGGCGACCCCGCCAGCAACGACATTCTCACGTCCGACGACCTCGCCACAGGCGCAACCCTGTTCAGTTTACGCGTCGGGGGCAACGCCAACCCGACTATCGTCCATCAGCTCCTCGCCGCCGACGACTTCGTGGTGGCCGTCGCCAACTCGGTCTCCACAGGCAACGGCTTCCTGCGCTTCATTCATCCGACAACACTCGCTGGAACCAAGGCGCTGACACTCACCGCCCCGATCAAGAACGCGGTCTTGCATCGGCACAGCGTCAGCCAGAGACTCTACCTTGTTCTCCAGGTCGGCAACACCGAGGTTCGGGGCTTCGAGATCACGGCAGCGGGATTTACGCAACGCTGGAGCGTGACAATCCCGAGCAATACCAGCATTACAAAGCCCGCGATTATCAACAACAAAGCCGTCTTCGGCTTCTTCTCCAGCGGTTTTCCGAACAACACGGTGGCGATTCGCACCTTCGACATCGAGACGGGCGCTACCTCTCTCGTCGATACCACTACTTCCGCGCTGACGGATTCAACTTCGCTCGGGATGGTTGTCGATGCAAAACGAAACCTGGTTTACTTTCACTCCAACCGACGCATCCGGGCCTTCAACTTCACCGGCACCACGCCGAGCCTGCTCTGGAACAAGCCTTTCACGGGCGGAGACCGGCGCGGCGGACTGGCGATTGCCGACAACGGACTCGTCTACACCCAGACCAGCGCGAATCTTTTGGAGATCGACCCGCTCGCTGCGGGAGCGACCACGCGCTCGAACTTTCTCGGGACGAGCGCCGACGGACTCGGGCCAGCCATCAGCGACGGACTGATCTGGGCGACCAGCACCCTCAACGGCATCGTCGCGCAGGACCTGGCGACGCTCACCACCCAGCGCGTCATCAATCCGGCAGGCACGACGCTCGGGAACTACTTCGGGATCGTCGGGATCACCGACAGCAACCTCGTCGCGCTCTCCAACCTGGGCGTCGAGCAGCTCAGGCACGCTCGCCCCATCGATCTGGTTCAGACCATCGCGACCAACGGACAGAACGCCCTCACGCAGAACGTCGCCGAATTGCCGACCCTGTTCTCCCAGAGCTTCGTGGACTTCGGTACGGTCGGCGGCGTCTTCACCACCAACACCGGTGACACGCCCGGCCCCGCCGTGCCGCTCTTTCGACTGCTCAACCCCGGAACCGCCGACCGGCTCTACACGACAAACGTCGCGGAGAAGAACAACGCGATTACCGCCGGGTTCCAGCCCGAGGCCGATGCGGGCTTGGCCTTTAGTGCGGCAGGCCGGGGCCGCAAGCCGCTCACCCGGCTGCTGAACACCACAACGTCGTTCCACTTTGTGACCGGAAACTCCGATGATATCGCCCCGCTGGTCAGCCAGGGGTTCACCAACGAAGGTATCATCGGGTTTGTTCGGACGCAGCAGCCGTCGGCGTTGCACCGCCTGACACTCGCCGGGAGCGACCTGCTGACGGTCTCGCAGAAAGAAACCAACGACCTGGTGGCGGTCAACGTCACGGACCGGGGCGTCATCGGGCGATTGTTTATGAGTCGGGGCGACTCTCCCGACCTGGTGCCGCTGTTCGAGCTGGTGAACAGCGCGAACCAGGACCGGCTCTTCACCGCCGACGTCGCCGAGAAAGCGAGCGCGCTCACCCAGGGCTTCTTCGAGAAGCGCCGCGCAGGCTACGTCCACACGCTCCCCGGAGCGGGTCGCCGTGCCCTGCTCCGCGCCCGCGACCTCGGCACGGGAAGGCACCTCTACACCACCGACCCGGTTGAGTTCGCGACGCTCGGCGCAAGCTTCGTCAAAGAAGGCACCGCCGGGTTCGTGCAGAAGTAGAGCACCCAATCCCCTAACCCCGATAACGGGGAACCAAACAAGGAGTTTTCTTTATCTGGTTCCCCGGGTACCCAGCCGCTGGGTGATTCGGGGTTAGGGGTTACGGAATCGTGGCAAACAGCGGGTCGGTGTTAAAGAGCAGGCTGCTGGCGAGCTTTCGGTACTGCGCGGCCCGCTTTGCCAGGCCCGCAAGCGGTGTCGAGCGGACGGCGCGGCGCGTTTTTATCTCGCCCCCGGCTCTTGCCACATCGTCGTAGGCCGCGCGAAGCTGGGCGATGTCGATAGCGAGGTCGGCCTGCGCGTACCCGCCCGCAACCTGGAGCGGAACCCCGATACGCGTGAAGTCGGCGTTCAGGGTCGCCCAGACTTCGGAGAGATCGTCGAGCGCCTTGAGGAGCGCCTCGCGGCTACTGGACTTGAAGGGCTTTTTGGGAAGCGCGGCGGCGTGCCGGGTGGAGGCATGCCGTGCCTTGATGCCGTCGCGCACCTGGTCGAAGCGAATTAAGATCGCCTCGCGGCTTCGGTCGCGCACATCGGCGGCTCGCTCGCCTTCGCTGAGTCCGACCACGACTCCGGTGACATCGGCTTCGAGTTTTGCGAGCGCCACGCCGAGGTTGTTGCGGGTGAATCCGCCATCGAGGGCCAGGGTCTCGCCCACATGGGCTTCGAGCCGGGTCCAGTGATCGTAGACCTTGCGAAGCAGGTCTCTGGTATCTGCTGTCGTCAACATGACTTACGTCTCCTTCTGTTTAGTAAGACGCACCAGCTTGAGTTTGGTTGCGCGTTGGGAAAATTATTTTAGTGTCCCCCGGCCCCAATAATGGGGAGAAAGGAGATTTTCCCCGAAGCGTGTCCCCCGAATGTCGCCGCACCTCGTTCCTCGGCTTGCTCCTTCGCCCCCGTGCGGCACGGAGGAAGGGGGGAATGCGCCATCGTGCTACCGACCGCCGCCATCGACACGCTATCCTGCACCAGCAAGACTCTACCAAGTTCGAGCAACACACTAACTAACGCGAGCAAACCATTACCAAAATCGAGCAAGATTCATTCTGATACCAGCAAACCTTATTCCATGACTAATTTGTCATCACCTGCCGCCAGAGATGCTTTAATTTTTGATAGCATGTCACGACTCCATTTCAACAAACGTACATCTTCCGTCTGTGACAGAATATCAACCCCTTTCTGAATCGATTCGACTGCTTGCGACAATTCACCGCCCATCGCCAGATCAATTCCGATCTGTATTAGCGCTTTTATAAATTGATCCACATTACTAAATTTGTTAAATTCGTATTTAAAAAATAATAAAATTAAGCAGAATCAAACATTTCAAATATTTTTTTCCTATCATCAATATTCATATTATTAACATCATTAATTAATTGCATTGATTTGTTTATATTAGAAATAAATTGCACATCTTGCGACAAAAAAGCTTTAATTCTTGCATTTTTACAGACATTTAAAGCTTCATTAATTTTTTTTTGTGCCAACAAACAAAGACAAATACCAAATATTGATTTTGCATATTCATCAAAATCTTTGATTTTATCTGTCAAATCTTCTGCTTGTCTAAAAAATGAAATTGCCTGTTCAAGTTCTCTATTTCTTCTATACAGATTTCCCATTTGCCTCAATTTGCCTGGTTTTTCTGATACACACAAAAGAATATCGCATAAATCTATAGATTTTTGGGTATATTCAATTGCCAAAATATCTTTTTTTTGAGAATTATATAATAATGACAAACCTGAAACAGCTATAAATTCACCTTCTTTTGCACCTAATTCCACGCATTGTTTTAATCCCTGATTATAATATTCTTCCGCTTTACCTAAATCACCATCTTCATAATAGATATTCCCCATACTAATTAAACATTGAGCTTCTCCAAATACATCTCCTGTATTTTTAAACATAAGTACAGCTTCTTTACACAATTTAATCGCATCAATATATTGCTTTTTCTGTCTCAATATTTCAGCGATATTAACATTAATTTCTGCCATGCCATGAAAATCATTTATTTCTAATTTTATTTTCATGCTTTTAGAAAAATATTGAGATGATTCGTCAAATTTTTTCTGACATAAATAAATATCTCCTAACATTTTTAACACATTGCTTTTATCTATCATTTTACCACAATTATTAGAAATTATTAATGCGGATTTAGATAATTTTATTGCATTTTCATAATCATTTTTCTTTAAATATGATGCACTTAAACTAATTAATGGTCTTAATTTTTCACTTTGATCATTTATATTTTCACAAATAGCCAATTCTTCTGTAAAATATTTTAATGCATTATCCCAATCTCCTTTATACATGCATATATTTCCTAAATTACCAAGTGCGTTTGCTTCTGATTTTGCTAAAAAATCATCTCTACCTAAATCATTCATCATTCTTCGAACTATATCTAACTGATCAATCCATATATATTTTTGATATTCCCAATATCCTTTCAATCCCAAATAATGGCTAATACTGCTTAATTTTAGAAATCCATCAATGTCAGGAATACATAAACACATCTGCCGCACAGAATACATATTTCTCCATTCCAAATCCAAAATTTCAATAATTTTTATATTATTAATATCCAAATCTCCATTTTTCATACATATTTCCATGATTTTTTTGAAATATTCAGATATATTCGTCATTATAATATTACTAATTTTATATTTAATTAATATATATTCCTTGAATATATTTATTATCAACATCCGATTATTTGTAATACTTTTTACAATCAAAGATCGCTGCCACCAGCGGTTCAAATCAAGCTCCGAGACGCCGCAGACTTCCTGCGCGGCTTCCGGGCTGAAATCATACGGAAAGACGCCGAGCGTGACGAACCGATCCGCTTCTTCTTTGTCTAACAAATCGAGTGACCACTGAAAACACGCGCCCATGCTTTCGTGGCGATCCGGTCCACCGCCAGTTTCGTCCAAATCGGCACGGTACGCCATGCGCTTGATACCCAGCGTGTCGGCAATTTCTTGCAGCGACCCCGACGCATGAACTCGGTTCGCCGCGACGATCTCAATGGCGAGCGGAAAGCCGTCGGTGGCACGTAGAACCGCCACCAACCCGGCGCGATCTTCTTCCGAAAGTTCTGCGAATGGCGCAAGCTTCACTTCATTGTCGAGGCGGTCGCGGAAAAGCTGCACCGACGGCAAGTTATCAAAGTCTTCCGATGCCGAATCGGGCAACTCCAGACGATTCACCTCGAAATTCTGCCCCAGGTTTCGCAGCGTCAGGCGCTTGCGGCTCGTCACCAGGCAGCGAATCCCCGACTGCGCGAACTCCGCAAGCCATTTCTGAGTATCGGCGTTGTCCGCGCTCTCGAAGTTGTCCAAAATCAGCAGCGCCCGCTCGCCTTTTGCCTTCACGAACGCCACCAACTGCTTTGCAGCCTCATCGACTTGCTCCGCGCCCAGCGACAGTGCGATCTGCCCCGCCACCTGCTGCCCCGTCGCGGTCTCGGGTTTCAGCGACTCGAACGAGATTTTCCAGATCAGATCGAAGCTTTCTTTGAGCGCGTGGCCCGCTTCCTCCGAAAGCCGGGTTTTCCCGACGCCACCCGGCCCGTACAGACACAGAGCGCCCGTCTCGCCCGCACGCGCCCACTCAAAGATTTTCTCCTTCAACTCCTCGCGCCCAAAAAACCTCCCGCGCCCCTGCGGAAGGTTCGTCTCAAAAGGGCGGTGGGCGACCTCAGGGCGCTGGAACGAAACCAGTGTCAGGGCTTTTGCAACCGCCTGCGCCGCGTTCTTCGCCGCAAGTGCTTGACGGGCCTCTTTGTCTTCGGATTTGTTACCGTCGGCCCAATCGCAGATTCCTTTGACAAGAATCCAATCGACCTTGGCGCTCTGGCAAGCCGTATAAAGTCCTGTCCCTTCCATCTCACCGCCAATCGCCTCAGATTCCAGCGCCTTCAAACTCTCGCGATAGTCCAGATTATCAATCAGCTTCTCTCCGCTTAAAATCGGCCCAATTCGCAACGGAATCTTAAAATCAGAATCAGATTCCAGATAACGAAAAAGCCCAAGCAAATGGGAAGAACAGTCGGGCTTTGATCCACGCAGAACAACCTTATCTTCTTTATCGATTTTCTGAAGTTCATACAACGTAAGCCGCTTTGATACGAGAACATCACCAATATTTTGCTTTTCTTCATCCACTCCGAAAGCAATTCCCACCATGATGATCTGACCTGGCTTCAAATCTCGGATGGCATAGGTGATAGCTTGCTGAGAAGCATCGACACCTGACGTTCCCATTTCGCACTGCGTATGAAACACACGGGCATCGTTGACCATACCGAAATCACGGTACATTCGCCCACCAACTTGCTTCGGCAGCGGTGCTATATCTCCATTAACTTCCAAAATAGCAGCAAGAATGGCTCTTGTTTCCGGAGCAGTAACGCTCACCAGCAAAACATCGACAGGTTCCGACATAGCAAAAGTATAGCACGCGGTAAATCAGAATTCACGTCGGGTACTCAGCGGCTGGGTGTCGTTCGTTTCCGTAGACCCGTCGTTTCACGATGGGGCCACGCGCCCATCACGTTAGAGATATACTGAGCTATGGCCTACAGTAAGTTCACTCTCATCGAGGCGCTGAGCCGATTCTCCCTGAGCCTGGAAGAAAGCCGCGATCTTTTCAATCCCGTACCCACGGCCCAACCCGGTGAATTGCTACGGGCCACGCTGGAGGAAAACATCCCGCTTGCTCTTGCGCTTCAGACCGAGAAGGCCCGCTCGGAGTTTCTCATCGCCCCGGTCTTACTGGAGCTGCGCCGTCAGGCGACGCCCACCATTGGTCTGTTCTCCGGGATCGAGTTCAATGTAGACGACAAACAAGGACTCTCGGGCATCTGCGACTTTCTTCTGGCACGCTCCAAAGAGCAGCTTGTCCTGCGCTCGCCGGTGCTGGCGATCATCGAGTCCAAGAACGAGAATCTAAAACCAGGCTACGGGCAGTGCATCGCTGCCATGGTCGCCGCACGACTCTTCAATGAGCGTGCCGGAACCCCGCAGAAAACGATCTGCGGCGCGGTGACTTCGGGAGACATCTGGAAGTTTCTCACCCTCGAATCCGACACAGTCTGTATCGACCAAACGACGTACTATATCGACCGCCTCGACGCCATTCTTGGAATTCTCCTCAAGCTCACCTCCAGCGAATAATACCAATTCTTTGAAGTTTGACGAATTGATTGTTGGGGGCGCTGGAGAATCACCGCCCCGGCGCATAGCAAATACCAATTCTTTGAAGTTTGACGAATTGATTGTTGGGGTCTTCTCGCCGCGCCCATCGCCACTCACTAACCCCTCAAGCTCCCCCTTCCCTCACCCCGCCACCCGCGACGGGTACCCGGTCGGAAACAGGTGAGGGCAAGGGCGGGTACCCAGCCGCTGGGTGGTGGGGATGGGTCAGTACGAAATCGTGCCTTTTAAGAAGTAGCGCACCAGGCGTTGTTCGTCGTTGGAGACACCGAGCTGGAGGCGCGGGGTGTAGCGGGATTTCTTGGCGAACCGATTCAGGTCGTAGGTGAGCGAGAGCAGCGTCGGGATGCGCTGGTTCTGACTCGCCCGCGTCTGGATCGTGCGGGTGAGGTTGGCGGAGAAGCGCTCCAGCGGGGCGTGGAAGCCCACAGACGCCTGCACAATCGCGGTGCCATCGGGGAAGTAGTTGATGTTGAAATCCCTCAGGCCGAACGCATCCAGGATGAACTGATTGAACGGATCGAGCAGGCCCGTCAGAAACACGTTCGACGACACCTGCTCCAGGGTCGAGAGCAGCGCACCCTGTGCATCGCCCGACGCAAGCTGACGAAGCTGGTCGTCCGCGCCTAAGATTCGCAGGATCGCTTCCGTCCCGCCGGGCAAGGGCGGATCGGACGTCGCCCGTAGCCCGCTCCCGACGCGCAGGAAGCTGCCCGGATCGCTCGATCCCGCGCCGAAGACATCGAGCGGGCCGTCGAGGGCGAGCGTAATTTTATAGCGAGCGCTCTCTGTGGTTGTCCCGACGCTGGTCAAAAAGCTCCCGCTGTCTCGGATTCGGCCCGCACCGAGGGCGAGCGAGCCAGGCCGGACGCTCACCGTGCCCTCGGCCTCGATGTCTTTGACGCTCAGCCGTGGGGTTCGGGTGCCGTACGTTAGCTCCAGGCTGCCCTGGCGCTTCACCCGGAACGGCGGCGCGAGCGGGTAGCGAATTTTTCCGCCCGTCGGGACAAGTTCGGCAAGCACCTCGGGCTGGTAGGCATCGCCCCCGATATGCAGCTCGCCCTGCGACTTGAAGTCGAAGAAAAACAGACGGCTCTGGTTCGCCACGGTCGCATCGGTCGGGATCGAGACCGTCACGTCGAACGTCGGGTTGAAGAGCGGGACTTCTTTTACCTTGCTCGGCGGCGGCCCCTCGCGCACGGGCAGGAGCAGAAGCGCCTGCGAGAGCGTCAGCGCATTGCCTGGCTCCGACGCGACATGCGGGGCGAGCAGCTTCTTCCCGGTGATCTTCACTTTCCCGGTCAGCCGCCCGGTCACGGCCTCGCCCAGGCCCAGCGGGGCTTCGGCAAGAAGCAGCGCGGAGATATTTCGCGCCACGGGGCGCAGTCCGTTGAACGTCGCCGTCAGGTCGTACTCGCCCGCGACCCGTGCGATGGCCGCGTCGGGGTCTTCGCTGAGAAGCGCCGGAAGCTCTGCGAGGTTGTCCAGCCGGACGCTGCCGGTGAGCGCGACCGAGCCGAAGCTCTCTTTTTCTTGCTTTTTCGAGGGTGCCTGCAGAGAGAGCTGCCCCTCGGTCACTCGCACCGTGTCGCCGTCGAGGGCGAGTGCGAGCCGGGCGGCATTGATGGGATTGAGCACGTCCCCGCCCAGCGCATCGCGCGGAAGGGTCACGGCGCGGGCATCGAGCGCAAGCTGGCCGCCCAGGGCAGGCTTCTCCAGCGTCCCGCCCGCGCTGACAGTTCCGCTCAGCGTTCCGCTCGCCCGCACTTTTCCGCCGAGTGCCGCCGAGAGCGTGTCGAGGCCCAGCGAGTCGATGCTGGCTTTTACGTTGATCGGCCCGGTGCGTGCCAGTCGAATCTCCTCGGGCTTCTTCGGGTCGTTCTTAACAGTTTCCAGCGGGACCAGCGCATCGAACGAGACCGCATCTTCCCGAACGACTTTTGCGGGGTCTTTCGGGTCGAGAACCGCGTGCTCGATGCGCCCCGAGTCGATCTGAAGCGTCCCGCGCCCGTCCGCGCCGCGCTGAGCATTGACGATAAACGAGAGCCTTGAGAGCAGAAACTCGCGCTCTTCCCCGAGAGCGATGGCGAGGTTCTGGCCTTCGAGCGAGGCCGTCACCCGTGGCGCTTTTGTGTCACCAAACAGCCGCACGGTCAGGCCGACTTTTCCCAGCAGCGCAAACCGGGGCAGGAACGCGCGCACCAGGTCTAAGTTTGTCTCGGGCGAGTCGAAGGTCACATCGAACGCGAGCGGATCCTTTTTTTTCGCGGGAAGCGTCAGCTTTCCGGGCCGGGGCAGATCGACCGTGGCTTCATCGCGGGTCAGCACCAATTTGGAGACCGTGATATTGCGCCCGGCGATGGTCGCGGCAGCCTCGATATTCTTGATCGCTGCCGGGCCGAGCGTCACGTCGCTCGCGGTGAGCGTCGCCGCTCCGACCGACTCGGCGAGAATCCCCTCTAAAAAGCGTCCGGCGAGGTTTCCCTGGAGCGTGAAGCGCCCGTCGAGTGGGGCGGGAAGCTGGTTGAGCGCGTCGATGAACGCCTGGCCCGCCTCGGTTTCGTCGAGCCGGGAGCGGCGCAGCGTTGTCAGCACGGTTTCGAGCTGGCCGTCCGCGATTTTCGCTGCCAGGGAGAACTTCTGGCCCAGCGGGTCGAGCGTGCCTTCCGTGAGCGACACGAGCGCCCCGGCCTGGCGAAACGCGAGCTTCGGTGCAGTGAAGCGCACCGTCTCTTTTTCGAGATCGGCATCGAGGCGCACGGTTCCGTTCAGGTCGGTCAAATGGGTTCCAGCGACCTCGGCGAACGAGCCGGGCCGGATATTCATCACGACGCCCGGTTTCTGCGCCGTTCCGACCAGCGTGAGCGATGCGCTCGCTTTTCCCGCCAAACTCGCGTATTTTTCCGTCAGGAACGACAGCGCTTCGAGGTTCAGCTCGGGAGCCTCAAAGCTCCCGGTGAGCGTCCCCGTCGGCCCGATTCGCAGGTGGCCGTCCAGCTCCCCGATACTGGCGAGAAGCGTCGCTTTTTTGACCGAGAGTTCTTTTTTCTCGTAGTGGAACTCGGCGCGCCCGCTCTCGACAGGGTACGGCCCGACGAGCACCTGGCCCACCTGCGCCGCTCCGTCTATCACAGGGGCGTTGACGGTGCCCCCAACTCGGGCTTTTCCGCCGGTGATCGTCGCCAGGAGAAACGGCTTGCCTGGCTTTTTCGGGCCGGGTTGAAGTTGTTTTAGAGCTTCGTCGAGGTCCAGATCGCTGGCTTCGGCGGTAAGAGCGAGTGTCGGGTTCTTGCTCCGAAGCGCCCCGAGCGAGCCACGCACCGTCGCCGAGGCCGGGAAGCGCCTCAGTTTCAGGGGTTCGTCGAAGACAATCGAGTCTTTGTCCAGCGAGATCGTGGCACGTGCGCAGCGGGCGGTGTCGGCAGCGAAGCTGTGGCCGTCCACACGCCAGCGCAGGTTCAGCCCGAGCGCGTCCTGAGCCACGAACGTCGGGGCGGTCGGTGTGCCCGCGATGGCGAGCTTCCCGGAGAGCTGCCCCGAGACACCGGCGGTTCCGAGAGTTTTTGCGAGCCAGCCCGCGTCGATCCCCGACGCATCGAAGCTCAGCCCGAGCGTCCCGTCTTTTGCGATGGTTCCGCCGCCCACGAGGTCGCCCTGCTTGCTCGTGACTTTCACGGCGTCGAGCCGCGCTCCGGCGTTGTCCAGCTCCAGCCTCCCGCCTGCGTAGGTCAGCGGGATTCCTGCGGCTTTTATGTTTTGCCCGACGACGTTCGCCGAGATTTTATAGTTCGAGCCGCGCACCTCGCCCAGAAACTCCGCCGAGGCGTATCCCGAGGGCGTCCAGGGCTTCTTGAGCTTCTGAACCTGCGCCAGCGAGTTTAGCGGAACTCCCTCGACGCGTCCGGCCAGGTAGATTTGCTTGTCTTTGGGGCGAGTTAGCACTTTCCCGGTGATTCGTCCGCCGCCCGCAACCTGCGCGGAGATAGCGTCGAGCTGGAGCACGTCCCCGACCAGCGCGAACCGGGCCGTGACGCCGCGTGCCTCCGGCCAGCCGGTAAACCGTAGCATCGGGGCGGCGAGCTGCCCCGACGCCCGTGGCCGGGTGAGCGGGCCATTGAGCGAGACTCCGGTCAGCGCGAGTCGGTCGGGGAGCGCCAGCCCTTTTGGTACAGAAACGTTCAGAAGCTCCAGCGCCTGAGTCAGCGGAACCTGCGGGGCGTCCACCGTGGCATCGAGAGTCGGGGCAGTCTGCCCGAGGTCTTTTCGCAAAGCGAAGATCGTCCCGCGCACGGAAGCCGGAGCGCCGAGGGCCAGCCCGTCTCCGCTGAGCGCCAAATGGTCGTCGTCGAAGACTAAGTTGCCGTGCCAGCCCGTGAGCGAGAGCTTCGGGAGCGCTTTTGCGGTGAACACGCCGTTGTCGAAGCGGGCGCGAGCCTGGAGAATCGGGGGCGGGTGCGGCCCTTCAAAATTTGCGCCGCGCGGCCCCACCGACGTAAACCGGACATCGGCGCGCCCGGCGTTGATTTCCAGTGCTTCGAGCGGTAGAAAGTACGGTAGCCAGTAGCTCGCCTCGGCTCCGGTGGCATCGAGCGCGACCGTGAACCGGGGCGACGCCGGGTCGGGGCTGTCGGGGCGGAAGCCGGGCGGCCCGCGAGAGGCGCTGCCGCTGGCCGCAAGCGAGCCGGTGACGCGCCGGGCCGTGAGGGTATTTCTGTCGGCCTGACCGGTGAGGGAGTAGCGAAGCTGACGCGCCCCGAGCAGATCGGCGTAGCCCTGAAGGTTCTCCAGGGAGTTGTCGGACACTCTCTCGCCGTTCTTTGCCGCGAGGTCTAAAAACCGCAGTCGTCCGTCTTTTACTAAAATCAGGGTTTTAAACGGCGGCTTTTTGTAGTCGGGCGGCGCGGTTTTTGGAAGAATGTCCTGGATCGGGAAGCTGCCGTCTTTGAGCCGCACTATAAGCGCGTCGGGCTTCTCCAGCGTGATCCGGGCGATTCCTTCCTGCGTCGCGCGGCCCCCGAGGAGCGCGGGCACGGAGACGATCAGGGTCGCACGGCCCACACGAGCGAGGGCGTCGGGCGGGCGGGCGAGGAGACTGCCGAGCAGGGCTTCGTCGGGCTTCAGGCCCAGCGTCAGGTTCTCGACCGTGACTGGAAGGCTCGCGAAGCTCTCCGGATGGGCAAGTAGCTCCCGAATCCGGGCGACGGAGAGCGGCTGATCCCCCACCCGCACCCGCCCGACGGACACGGGGCGCTGAAGAATGTCCGATGCCATGTGTGTCACGATGGGCGTCGCGCGGGAGAGGTGCCCATCGACGCGCCGCAGAAGTGCTTGATACCCGGCCAGTGCCAGGAAAATCGGCGGCCCCAGCGCCACGAGGACGACCAGCAGGCGGCGAATCACGGCGCTTGCACTACTCCACCGCGAGCGGGAGGTTCAGCCGACGCGGGCCGGGCGTGGCGGGCTTGGGAGCTGCGCCGCCGTAGATATGGCGCTCGGCAAAATCAATGGCGTTGTAGCTGGAGCGCACAAACGGACCAGAGGCGACGTAGAGAAAGCCCATTTCTTCGGCGATTTGTTTGTATTCTTCAAAGCGATCCGGGTGCAGATACTCGACGACATCTAAATAGCCCTTGCCGGGTTTTAAATACTGCCCGAGCGTCACGCAGTCTACACCCGCGTCTTTCCAATCGGAGAATAATTCTAAAACCTCGTCTTTTGTCTCGCCAAGCCCGAGCATAATTCCGGATTTGGAGTAAATGCTCGGATTGATTTCTTTAATGGCTCTCAAAAAATCCAGCGAGCGGGCGTACTTGGCCTGAGGCCGGACGGTTCTGTAGAGCCGTGGGACGGTCTCGGTGTTGTGGTTGAAGACATCGGGCGCGGCCTCGCAGACGATCTCGATGCAGAAGCGCCGTCCGCGAAAGTCGGGGGTGAGCACTTCTACCGTGGAGTTCGGGCTGTGGGCGCGAAGCTGCCGAATGGTCTCCGCGAAGTGATTGGCTCCGCCGTCGGGCAGGTCGTCGCGGTTCACCGAAGTTACCACGACATGCTTCAAGCCCAGCTCGGCGGCAGCCTCGGCCACACGCTTGGGTTCGTCCGGATCGAGCGGGCCGCCGCGCCCGGTCTTCACGGCGCAGAACCGGCAGGAGCGTGTGCAGGTGTCGCCCATCAGCATGAATGTCGCGGTTCCCTTGGTCCAGCACTCTCCTAAATTGGGGCAGCGTGCCTCCTCGCAGACCGTGACCAGCCGCCCGGAGCGCATCAGCCCACCGACCCGGTCGATGTCTTTGCTTCGGGGAACCTTGATCGTCAGCCACTCGGGAATGCGCCGATGGACCTTCACGTCGAGAGAAATTACGTCGCTCACATCCGAAAGTGTACCACGCAGGGTCAATAGGCAAACACAGGCAAACACTCGTGATATTCTGAAAACGCCAGAAAGGCCGCTGTTGCGAGCGGCCTCTCGCGGCCCACGGCTTTGGCCGTGGATCAAAAGGAAAGGAGGAACGTACAGAAATGACCACGTTCACCTTCTGGGTGGCTACGCTCATCATCGTATGCTTCAAGTATTACTTGATGCACCGACTGATGAAGTAGCCTGACCCAAAGCCCCGCCGGGAATTAGCCCCCGGCGGGGTTTCCTGCTGAAACCATTTTACCGTTCTTCTTTTCTAAATGCATCCACCCCTACTCGCTTCCGGAAGAGATGCTGTCGGCGGCGGGAGCCGGGGCATCGGCGCTGACCGACGAGTAGCTGCCGCTCTCGATGGCAGGATTGGCGACGCTGTTGTCTACGTCGCGGGAAACCTCCCTGGTTTCGTTGCTTCGGATATCGCTCTGGTCGTTGATCAGCTGATCGAATCCACGGGTTCCCGGCGTGCTTGCCATCGGGTCGTAGGGCCGGACATAGTTCGGGGAGTCGGGCATCGCCATGCCGCCGCTCATTCCGCCGAACGGAGTCGGTGCCGGGTGCTGCGGAGCTTCCTCGCCCGAGTCCGGGGCGACAGACTCACCATCGCCAACTCTCGTCGGGCCGTTCGTTTCCTGGAAACTTGGCATCGTTCGCTCTTCCTGCCCCTGCCCGTTTGCCCGGCTCGCCGCCGAAACGAATCCCGCCGCCACGAGCGCTCCGGTGCAGCCCATCATCCCGAGAAGCGGCAGACCGACCGTCAGTAAAATCACCATGTGTTTCTTTTGCATCTCTTCGTCCTTACTGACGGCAGAATAAGCCCTCCGCATTAACCCGGTATTAGAGTTACGGGCAAAAATCGGTTAATGCGGAGAATTTTCGTCTTGCCCCCAGACACCCAGCCACTGGGTGTCTGGGGGGACCAGAAAGCGTCTCGTCGAAGCCTGAATCTTCTCCCCCAAACCTGGAGGCCGGTGGGCTTAAGGAGCAAGACTATTGTTTGTCGTCCCGAATATAGCCCTGGAACTGTTTTGCCATGCGCTCGCCAGCAGCACGTTTGTTCTGATGGATGGCATTGAGCTTGCCGGGCATGTCGATCTCCCCGATGCTCTTTGCGGCATTGTCCATCCGCTCCTGAAGGGTTTTCTGGCTGACGCTCCACGAGTTCCACATGGCTTTCATCTCGGGAAACCGCCTGGCATACGTCTCAGGCGACGCCGTGACGAACGAGTAAAAGTAGGTGCCCGACTGCTGGTCCGTCTGGGCGATGATGAAGAGGCCGTATGCCTCGACGGGCTTGCCCTGATACACGAAGCTGTAGCGAATCAGCGCGGCTCGCCCCGCCGTGATCCACGGCGCAGGCTCGACGCCCTTGAGCTTGAGCTTCGAGATAATTCCCTGGCGCACCAGAACCATCGTAGCGTCGATCATCGCCCGCACCGGGTCGTTCAAGTGAACCCGTGGCACCTCCGGGTTGACGCCCGGCGTGAGAGTCATCTGGTCGAAGTTGTGGGCGAAGACGGTTCTAAACTGCCCGAGCTGCATCGCCGCGCCGCCCGGCCCGCTCAGAATCGCCCCGCCCGAGCCACTGTCGGCCAATTTCCAGCCCGGCGCAACCCCGACGTGCCCGCTGCCATCGACGAACTTCTCCGTCTTGAGCTTCTGGGCATGCGCTGCGCCAGCGACGAAGAGCATCGTGAGAGCCACGAGCGTTTGCGTGAGTTTCATGGATATGGTTTCCTAATTCCTTGCCCAGATGGGTCGGAATTCCGTGGTGGCCGTGTTGGTGATGCGCGTCGAGTTCGTTCCGTCCACGTTCATCGTGTAGATCTGGTTTCCTCCGGTGCGGTCGCTATTGAAGATGATCTTTGCACCGTCCGGCGAGTACGAAGGATTGGAATCGATCCTATCGTCGTTGGTCAGGCGTGTGAGATTGGTTCCATCCGCGTTCATGGAATAGATGTCCAGTACACTGGCAAAAACGATCTTCGTGCCATCCGGGGAGAAAGAAGGCACGACTTCATTGATTGCGCTATCGGTGAGACGTTTCTGGTTCGTTCCGTCGGCGTTCATCGTATAGATTTTCTGCGTTGTACCGTCGTAAACCGTATAGGCGATCTTAGCGCCGTCCGGTGAGAAGACGGGGTATTCGTCTACGGTAGAGCCGGTTGTCAATCTTGTTTGATTGCTGCCATCGGCGTTCATCACATAGATATCTTCGTTTCCGCTGTTTTCGACGACCCTGAGTGAAAAGACGATCTTTGTTCCATCGGGCGAGAAGCTAGGTAGAACATCATTTCCAGGATTATTCGTCAATCTTCGTTGATTGCTGCCGTCTGCATTCATCACATAGATTTCGCTGTTGCCATCTCGGGTGCTGTGAAAGACAATTTTCGTACCATCGGGGGAGAAATTGGGGTATTCGTCCAGGAACGGGCTGTCCGTCAGGCGCGTCTGATTGCTGCCGTCTACGTTCATCGTGTAGATCTCCTGGTTTCTGTCCCGAAGGCTCACAAAAGCGATCTTGCCTCTGCCAGGATTCGGCGTCGGCGTCGGCGTCGGCGCAGGAGTCGGAGTCGGAGTCGGGGTCGCATTTGGATCAGAGGGCGTTCCGCCGCCGCAGCCGAGGAGAGAGAGCGTGGCCAGGGCAGCAAAAGTCAACGTCGCGGCGGAAAAGTGCAGTCGGGTGAGTTTCATGGGTTTGTTCTTTCGTTACTTTGCTACTCAGCGCCAATCGACGACGCTGCCGCCGGTGGCGAGCTTCTGGAAGGTCGAGACGCCGAGCTGGCCCACGTACAGGTCGCTGTCTTTAGTAAAGGCGACGAACTTCTCATCGGGCGAGAGGGTGTAGCCGCCGACCAGAGGCACGGAGCCGGAAATCTCGTCGAAGACGCTCTCGTAGCCGCTGCCGTCGGGGTTCGCCCGATAGAGGGTGAAGATGTTCGACAGGCTGCGGTAGTAGATTTTGTTGCTTTTGGTCCACCGCACGTCGCGCTCCGGCCCGTTGTACTTGGTCGGGTCCATGAGACGTCGGACGCCGGTGCCGTCGGCGTTCATCACGTAGGCTCTCTGCTCCCCCGCGATAAAGGCGGCGAAGACGAACTTCGTGCCGTCCGGCGACCAGGCGAAGTCGCTGCCGTACCCGGCGGAGGTTCCGACAGTGACCTGCTGGGCGTTCGTGCCGTCGGGGTTTATCGTCCAAAGTTCGGGGGAGCTTCCGCCGTCGATTGGCGCGCCGTTGGAGGCGTAGGCGATCTTCGTGCCGTCCGGCGACCAGGCGGGCTTGCCCCCTCTCGCGGCCACTCCGAGCGGCTTCGCGTTCGTGCCATCGACGTTTGCAACGTAGATCTCGGGATTGCCGCGGATAGTCGTGTCGCCGAAGTAGGCGACCTTCGTGCCGTCGGGCGAGAGTGCGCCGTTCTTCTGAGCGGGACCGACGACGACCTTGTTCGTGCCGTCGGGGTTCGACTCGACCGTGTTCGCTCCCTCGCTGTAGCGCACCCGCCCCGTCGCGTTGATCGGCCCCGGTGTCGGGCTGGGCGAAGGAGTCGGCGCGGGAGTCGCGGTCGGAGCGGGTGTCGGCGTCGGGTCAGGGCCTTCTTTGTCGCCGCCCCCGCCGCCACAGCCGAGGAGAGAGAGCGTCGTCAGGGCCGCGAGAGACAGGGCGAGGGGAATTCGGGTGAGTTTCATTTCGAGAGAGTTCCTTTCTGGCGTCGGGCCAGAAGCGCGAGAGGCGCAGCAAGAGCGAGAAGGGCGAGCGAGCCAGGTTCCGGGGCGGCGACCGGCGCGACGGAGAGCTTCAGGCCGGTCGAGTCGTTGAAGTAGGCTGCGTTGCCGTTTCCGACCACGAAATCCAGCGTGTCGCCCGCCGTGAAGCTCTGAATGAGGTTGAACGCGGCGACGTTGCCGCCCGCGTTGATGTTGATATCGCCAGTGAAGAGCGAGCTTGCGCCGCCGTTGAGCAGGATGTGGGCGTCGGTCGTGGCGTTGGCGGTGTCGCGCCCGGTGAACGCGCCCTGCACCCGGTACGCGCCCGTGGTCGGCACGACGAAGCGCAGCACGGAGAACTCCCCGGTCGGGCCGGGATGAAACAGAAGCTCGTCCGGCTCGCTCGTCGCCGTGCCGCCGTAGCTCTGGGTCACGGCGGTCTTATTGTGCAGGATCACCGGGTAGGTTTCCGTGAAGCCGGGAACCGTCCCCTTCCACGACTCCAGATTGGGGTTGAGCGGTTCGCTCGCCTGGGCGTTCGGGAGCAAACTGAAGCTGTAGCCGCCGCCGAGCGCGGGAGTTTGCCCGTAGCTCCAGACGCCGTTCACGCCGGAGTTGCTGGCAATAGAGAAATCCGTGACGGGATCGTAGGCGTAGGCGGCTCCGGCGAGGGAGAGCGCGGTGCACAAAAAGAGAAAAGTCCTGGTTCGGGTCATGGAAATCGATCCTTGGAAATTGAGAGAGACGGCGGGCAGCATCGACCACCCACCGCAGTTTTCGCTTCGTATGAAACTATACGGGAGTTACTTCTTCAAGAACGACTTCATTGCCGACATATTCCGGTAGCTCAGCACCAGTTTCATCAACTTGTTTCTTCACAATCAACCTAATTCGAATTTTTCCACCGATAATCTCGGTTTTCATGGTCGCTATCGTCGTCAATTTGGACGTTCCTGAACCGGAAACGCTGGTAACCGTGTCTCCATTTATGGAGAACGTATAGGCATCGCTCCAATCGTTTGCGACCCCACGGTCGAAGCTGGTACCCTTGCCATCGGAACGAAAGGCAGAATCTTCATCGGAGCAGGTCAGGGCGTAGGAAGGATTGGTGGGGTTGGCTCTGTCAGCAATCGAAACCGGGCAAGGCTGATCCGCACCCGTTGAAATCCAGTACGTTGTGTTGTTTTTCAACGAGACAGTTCGAAAGTACTTGACCGTCAGGTTCGTCGCGTTACCGCTTCCCGCGAGAAGGGCGAAGTTACCGTTGCCGCCGCTGGACGGGGTTCCGCCGCCGCCGCAGCCGAAGAGTGAGAGCGTCGTCAGGGCCGCGAGCGTCGCGACAGGGAAGGTTAGTCTGGTAAGTTTCATTTCGGTTCTCCTTGCCCGCGCTCTGCGGGCTTGCTTGGAACCGAGAATATAGGGGGCGCATTAACCCGCTATTAGAGTTAGCGCCGAAAATCTGTTAATGCGGACTTTTTTTCAAACTATTTTTGGAAGCGTTCAGCTCGTCCCAGGTGCGCGGAACCACAAGCTCTTCGAGAGAAAGCTGGTAGGCGCGGCGAACCTGAGCATCGTAGACCTCGGGAGTGAGCATCTGCCGAAGCTGCTCGCGCCAGCGCTCTTCCTCGCCAGAGCTGGGATGGACGAAGCCCATCTGCTCCTGAAGGCGCGTGTAGGCTCCAAAGAGCAGCGCGGCACGCTCGGGCTGGCCCCTCTCTCGCTCCACCGCTTGCTCGAAATAAAAAGAATACATCAAAAGCGCCATCGCCCGTAGCTCAAGCGCATACTCCTGCGATTTTTTAAGTAGCGCGTAGGCTTCCTCATGGCGGCCCTGCGACCCGACCGCGATGAACAGCCCCATGTGGATGTTCGACTGGTACCGGGAGTGCGGCGACTCCATCGCCTGCGCCTCGCCCGACGCCGCTTCCGCCTCGCGGAAGAGCGCCTGCGAGCGCGACGGGTCGCTCTGCGTGAGTTGGTCGGCGAGCGGGTTGGCGACACGATTGGTCGAGACGAGCGCCCGGATCAGGGTTCTGCGGTCGCCGAGCTGACGCGCCTCGGCGAGCGCCTGCCGCTGAAGTTCTACGGCTTCTTCGTGGCGGAACTGCTGCGAGTTCGTGTAGGCCCGGTGCTCCAGCGCTTCAACGGCCCAGCGAAGCTTCCCGTGCTTCTGCGCTTCGGCCCGAAGCTCGCCCGCGAGGACGTCGATCTCGGTCCAGCGGCCCAGGTCGTTGTAGAGCATGATCGCCCGGTGCAGCAGCTCGAAGCGGCGCTCCGGCGGCTCGATACTCCGCCAGTTTTCTGTCGCACGGTCGGCCCAGACACCGGCGCGGCGATGGTGCCCTCGGATAAAGACAAACGTCAGAAAGCCGGTCAGCCCGTCCCACAGCGCGCCGCTCGGGTTGATCCAGCCCGTCTCCAGCGCGGCCAGCAGGTTCTCCAGTTCGCCGTCCAGCGGCTCAAGGGTTCGAACATCGTGCTCGTCGGCGCGGCTCAGAAGCGCCAGGAAGTGCGCGGCGTGGCGGGATTCGGCTTGCTCTCGGGTCGCGCCGACAAGCCGCTCCGCGCCGAACTGCCGCAGCGTTTCCAGCGCCGTGAACCGGGCAACGTCGCTCTCGTCGGTCTTTCGCAGAATCAGCGAGCGGGCGAGAAGCTCGTCGAGAATGTCGTGCGCCGACTTCCGGCCCAGAACGGCGGCGGCGGCGCTCGCGGTCCAGCCGCCCTGGAAGACCGAGAGCGCGGCGAACGCTTCCTGTAGCTCGGGGGAGAGAAGCGCGATGCTGCTCTCGACCACGGCGCGGAGCGAGCGATGGCGGGGAGGAAGCGCCCGCTGCCGAGAGCCAAGCTCGGTCGGATGCTCCGTCAGCGACTCCAGAATCTGCATCGGCGTCTGAACATGGACTCGCGCCGCCGCCAGCTCCAGCGCCAGCGGAATTCCCTCCAGCCTCTGGCAAAGCCCCACCAGACCTTCCGCGTGGCGCTCCGAGAGGACGTAGTCGGGCTGAGCCGCCCGCGCCCGATCCAGAAACAGGGCTATCGACGGAAACTCGGCAAGCTGCGCGGCGCTTCCTGAGATCGGGGGCGGCTCCAGCGGGGCGAGGGGGAAGAGTGCCTCGCCGGGAAGCTCCAGCGCCTGCCGACTCGTGACGAGCACCCGAACCGCCGGGACGCTTTCGAGCAGATGCCAGGTCAGTGCGCTCACGGCCTCGACGAGATGCTCGGCGTTGTCTAAAATCAAAAGAAGCTCGCCGCGCCGGGTCAGCGTCGCGACCAGCAATTCCTGAATATCGGAATCGACGCGGCCCTGGACATCGAGCACGTGAAGAATGGCATCGGGGAGACGCTGAGAATCCGGCAGGTCGGCCAGCGCGACGAAGACAGTCGGAAGCGGCTGCGTCCGGGCCGTCTCGACAGCAAGCCGGGTCTTCCCCATGCCTCCCGACGCGAGAATCGTCACCAGCCGGTTCGCGGCAATCAGCGCGGCAAGCTCGTCGCGCTCGGTTTCGCGTCCGAAGAAACGGGTCAGGTAGAGCGGCAGCGGCGACGATAGAGCGGCGACAGGCGGCGGCACCAGCGCAGGCTCCGGGGCGGAAACCGGCAGCACGGCGTCCGGCAGGTTTTCCTTGAGCGCTTCGAGCCGCTCGCGCTCCGAGAGAATCCACTCGTCGAAGAAGCCCGGAAGGAGCGGACCCGAAGCCAGTCCGGCGGCTTCGGCTTTCTCCCCGCGCTTCAGGGCAGTGTCGAACGCGTCGATGTCGCACCAGACGCTCTCGCGCCGAAGCCGAACATACCCCGAACGGCTCGAGTCCAGAACGCTCCCCACCGAGACGCCCGAAGGCTCGATCTGGTGCCGCAGGCTCGTCAGAGAAACCCGCAAGCGATTCGCCGTCACTTTCGGGTCTTCCTCGGGCCACAGCGCCTCCGCAAGCTCCTCGCGAGAGACATCTTTCCCTAATTTCAGCGCCAGATACGCCAGCAGCGCCCCCACCCGCTGCGAGCGAAAACGCCGAACCTCCACTCCCCCCCGAGCGAGGAGACGAGGACCGTCGAACAAAAACACCCGCCAGAGTGGCTCCATCTGAAAGGTATTCTTCGCCTTTTCCCCCGTGGTTTCCTTGTTTCAGAAAATCCGTAAACAGCAGCAAACACGAATGGTAACCCGAGTTGCGACCTCCCCCGCTCGGCCTCCCCCGACGTTTATGTCGGCGGTCACCGGGCGACGCAGACCTGGTTGCGGCCCTGGGCTTTGGCGCGGTAGAGCTGCTGGTCCGCGCAGGCGAGCAGCTCCTGCGGGGTCGTGGCGGAAGGATCGCTGCACAGCCCGATGCTGAGGGTCACGCCGGAGAGATCGGGATGGACGGAGCGCCAGTCGTAGCTCTCCACGGCGCGTCGGGCGCGCTCACACAGAGGCCGGGCGCTCCGGGCAGCGGTCTCGACCAGGACCAGAATAAACTCCTCGCCGCCGTAGCGCCCCACCAGATCGACCGAGCGGCAGGTCTCGCGAAGCAAACGGGCGACCGTCTTGAGCACTTCGTCGCCGATCTGATGCGAGTGTCGGTCGTTGATGCTCTTGAAGTGGTCGAGGTCAAGCAGGGCGACGCTCAGCGGGTGTCCGAAGCGCCGGGCGCGCAAAAGCTCCTGGGCAAGCTGATTGTCGAGCCAGCGCCGATTGGAGACTCCCGTCAGGCCGTCCTCGCGGGCAAGCTGCTTGAGGATCTCGGTCTGCATCAAAAGCTGCCGGAGAAGCTCTTCTTTCTCGGCCTGCGCCTCCCGTGCGGCCTGAAGCGCCTGCGTCAGTTCGTCGTTGGCCAGCCGCTGCGTCACCATGTCCCGCTCGACTTTTTGCACCTCGCTCCGGGTGATCAGCTCCCGGATTCGCTGCTCGGATTTCAGGTTGTGCACACGCTCGTGGCAGGCATAGAACTGCCGAAAGTGCTTGAGCGCACACTCAAAATCTCCCTGTCGCTCGTACGCTTCCGAGAGCAATCGGTGAATCTCTCCGTTGTCACCTGCCTCGCGCTCCAGAAGTGCAATGGTCTCGTCGAGCCGACCCTGGCATAGCAGGTTCTGACCGAGCGCCAGAGACACCTCGATCTCCTGGGGACGGTTTCCCTCGCGCTGGAAGATATCCAGAGAACTGTAGAGATACGTGGCGGAGGTCTCGTAGTGTCCCAGCTCCAGGTACGCCTGCCCGAGATGGTGCAGGGCGATTGCCCTATCGTCGAGGTTTCCGGTGCTCTCAGACAGCTCCAGACTATGCAGCAGGCAATTAATCGCCGTCTCGGGGTTGCTCGACTGAAGATAAATCCGGCCCATTCCAGCCAGCACCGTGCTCCGAAACGCCAGATCGTTCGTGGAGGCATTGTAGGCCAGGCTCTGCTGCGAGTAGGTCAGTGCTTCGGTAAGATTCCCCAGTAAAAAGAAGACTTCGGCGATGTTTCCGCAAGCATACGCAGATAAATCATCGCTCCCGGCCTGCTGGGCCAGCTCAAGGCTACGAAACAAACAATCCAGCGCGTCCGCAAATCGGAGTAGATCAGTATACGTGGTCCCAATATTATTGAGCGATTTCGATTCGCCCATAGGACATCCTGATTCACGACGAATTTCCAGGCACTGATGGGCAAAATCCAGAGAAAGTTCATAGTTTCCTTTTCTTTTGTAGATTATCGATAGAATATTGAGTGCGTCGGCTTCGCGTGCTCGCTCGCTGAGGCTACGAAAAAGAAGCAGAGATTGATTGATAAGCTCCAGCGGATCGGTGTCTGTACCCAGAATAAAATGGCACTGCCCGATAAGATAGATACTTCGTGCCAGCCCCGAGAGATCGTCGCTGCACCGGGCGCTCTCGCGTGCCTGCTCGCAAAGCCGAAGCGCCTCGCGGGTGTTCTGATGAAGCATCGCATACGCTGCATCATTGAGCGAACCGATAGTAACCGCGTTGACTTTCATACCCGTGAATGAATTATGGGACTATTGCCAGGAATCCCTCAGGGCTTTCCGACGCCCAGCGCATCGGCGACCCGGTTAATATAGTTGAACCAGGACGCGATCAGCGTCGCTTGAAGAATCGATGTGTCGTCCAGCCCGACCGTGCGCAGCGACTCGGTGTCGGCGCGGGTCATTTTGTGGGGCGCTTTCGTGAGCTTTTCGGCGAACGTCAGCAGCGCAATCTCGCGCTCGCTCAGGCCCGGCGCTGTCCGCCAGTTGGTTTTAATCGCCTCGGAGAGAGCCGAATCCAGAGTCTCGGCACGCAGAAACTCCGCGTGAGACTCCGTTCAGTAGAAGCAGTCGTTGAGCGCCGAGACCGTGGATGCGATCAGCTCGTGCTCCCGGCGCGAGAGCGGCAGCGCGGGCTGCATCAGCCGGGCATGGGCCAGAAAGATCGGCTCCATCACCTGCGGCAGTAGCGCATGCGAGCGCACAATCGATTCGCTCGACACCGCCTCGGGGAGATTGGCGCGGCTCTGGACATCGGAGTAGACCTCGGGCAGAAGCGCTCGAAGCTCTCCGAGAATCCGGATCACTTCTTCGGAGCTTGTTGTCTTAATCCAGGCCATGGGTGTATTTTACGGCGCTTTTCTCAGCGCGAGCGTTCCCCAGTGAAGCGCCTGACCATCCGGGGAGAGCGAGATCGGCTCGCGGGCGTCGGCGGCGGTCTGGCGGGTGCCGCCGGGCAGGAGAATGCGCTGCTCGGTGAGCACGACCTGGTCGCTCTGGCGCTCCCAGCGGAAGAGATAGGTGCGGTTGCCGTAGGTCGTGTCGGGGCGGGTCAGCGCCCCGGTGCCATCGGCCTTGAGCACCAGGCGAGAGCCATCAAGCTGCTGCCAGTCGCCCAGAAGCTCGGTGCGAGCACGGTCGGAGCGATGGCTCTGCCAGAATCCCAGCCCGACCAGCAGCCCCAGCGCGACCACGCCGAACGCCATGTAGGCCCGAACCTGCGGCGAGAGCCGGGGCAGCGCAGGCACGGATAGCTTTCGCTCCGTCAGCGCAATCGGCTCGGGCAGCCCGGCCAGCGCCTCGGGCAGGGACGTATCAGCGGGAGTGGGAACCACCGGGGAAGTCGGAAGTGGGGACGGGGGAGGGAGCGGCCTTGGCGGGGGCATCACGGCGGTGCGCGGCATCGGGGCCATGGGCGAGTCCTTGAGCCGGGTCATCAGAAACGCCAGGTACGGAATCTCCCCCGCCGAGATAACCCGCTGCGTCGAGACGGCAAAGAGCGGTGTGTCGGCCTGAATAATCCCGGCGTAGACCATCTCGGCAAGCGTCGCCATGTCCACCGGAGACAGCTTCGTGCCGTCCGGATGAACCACCTGATACTTGCCGATGCTTTCCATGCCTGATTCTCTCATGGTACCTCAGGAAGAATTGTCGCGCAGAAGCCCCACTTCCTTCAGGGCGGCTTTCACCTGGGCCTCGTGCGACGCCCGCAGAAACCTGTCCCAGCCCCGCGCCGAGTACAGCGCCCGCGCCCCGCCTTCGTCGCCGTAGAAGTTGATCCGCCCCACCCACGCCCTCGGAAACGCCCCGCTCAGCCGGGCCGCGAGGCGCTCTGGCGTGCACGGAAGCAGCGGCGCGACCGTCGCCGTGACGTTCAGCCCGGCTTCAAACAGCGCCCGGCCCGTCTCGATCCGCCGCCCAATCGATGGCGCACGCGGCTCGAACGCCCGGCGCACGACCTCCGAGTCGGTCGGAATCGAGATCCCGATAGTGAGTGTGTCGCCGAATTTTTGAAGTAGCTCGATGTCCCGAGTTATGTGCGGCGAGCGCGTCTGGAGATGCACTTTTTTGGGGTGTGCCATCAGCAGAATTTCTAAAAGCTGCCGGGTCAGCCCGAGCTTTTTCTCTATCGGCTGGTACGGATCCGTCGCCGAACCCACAAAAATTTCTTTATCGAACAATTTGGGTAAATCTTTGAGCAACGCATCGGCAGCATTTGTCTTTACTTCGACCCAATGCCCCCAATTTTTACGCTTATTTACATCATCAAAGATAAATTTGATCGCATAACAGTTGTGAGTTGCCAATCCATTTGCGAAAAAAGTTCGCGCCGAGGTTTGAATATCAACCACATCACGTACTCCAGCAGGTTCAATAGCCAGTATTTTCGAGGGAATAGACTTCATTGGCTGACCATCAAATTGACATTTCCGTGTAATTGCCGGATGGACCGTTCCTAAAAAACGAATTCTCTCCGATGAATCCCCTAAAATCCGAAGAGACGGACAGCTTGAGGAGTAAACTTCTAAAACCGATTCAAAACTAAGTCGTTTCAACATTTCTTTTACCTGGAGGAGAACTTCAGTATCTTTTTGAAAAATCCGAAGCAGTCCTTCATGATGATACCCTTCTGCATCAAAAAAACCTGAAATAAACCCTCTGTAATAATCATAATCTATTCTTTTCGCTAAAATTAATTCATTTATCTTTTTTAAAACAGAAAGGGATCTCGTTTCAACCTTTTGAACTAATTTTCGTGTTTCTGTCGCAGCAGAAAAATTTCTAATATGTACATCAATACCTATAGAATGTAAATATTTTTTAAGTCGAATCAGTGCTTCTTCATCAATAAGAGCAACACGCCAATATGCCTGAGGAAATCCAAGTTTATCAGATCGTTGTCCTGGAATGTATCGAAATGTCCCATCGCCCAACGTCATTCCAACCAGATATCCATGAAGAAATGGTTCTGTTTCATCCAGATTTTCTGGGAATGAAACATAACGAAGGTAGTTCTGCTGACTGAGCTGTTCTGTTTTCCTCCAAACAGGCGAACGGGTTCCAGCAAGCCAGAGGTGCTCTGCGGTTGTAATTACCTCAGAATGTGCCGTCATAATTCGATAGGTTGGCTTTTTTGACCAGACAACCGCTTCTACAACGGAACTTCGGTAACGGCGATGTAGACGAGGCGCTAAATGTTCATCAAAACCAAGTAATTGATCCCCTACTTGAATAGTTCCGATGGCATGTGCACGAAGAGAAGAATCTCGTACTTCTGTCGCCGGGTCAAGGCAGTAGGAACACGCGAATTGGCAGCCGCGATACGGGTTGATCGAATACTCGCCGGGCGAGCCGAAGCCGCGCTGCTCGGTCACAACAGACTTGACGCGAATCTCGGTGATTTTTGGCGGACCGATGGGCTGGTTTTCCATGCCCCCAGTATACCAAACAATTGTTTGATTTTCTATATTGAGCAGAACCACTCGTTCGGGCGATAGAGCCGCAAATGCAAGAAACCGAAGATTCTGAGATCGTCGAAGCCGAAGAGGAAGAAGACCTTTCGTACCTCGACGACGAAGATGGCACCAACCACGCTTTCGAGCGCTTCCACGATACGCGGGCTGAGACAAAAAAACAGAAGCGACGTACCGAGGCCGTAAAAATTCTCACGGCGGGGGCCGAGGAGCTGGGATCGGGCCGCGAGACGACCTACAAGCCGTCGCGCCATGAAAAAGTCTGGCTGGAAGAGTCGCTTGGCTCGTTCTACGACCAGAGCCTGCTTTCCGATGTCTTATTTCTGGTCAAAGGCGGAAAAGAAGCCAACTGCTACGCCTGCGAGCCGCACGCTGCACTGGCCTCAGCGACGGGGCTGAGCCGGGTGGCTGCGAAAGTCTATCGGCCCCGAATGCTCCGGAACCTGCGCCAGGACTTTATCTACCGCGACGGACGTACGGTTCTGACGAGCGAGGGAAAAGCCGTGAAAAACTCCGACACCCGGATCATGAAAGCCCTCGGCAAGAAAACCGCGTTCGGGGCGCAGGTCTCGCATACGTCGTGGCTCATGCACGAGTTCACGGCGCTGAGCGAGCTACACGCCGCCGGAGCCGCTGTTCCGCGCCCGCTCGCATCGGCGGACAATGCGCTTCTGATGGAGTTCATCGGGTCGGACACCAGTAGCGCCCCGGCCCTGAGCGAGGTCTCCCTCACGCCCCCTCAGGCTCGCGATGCCCTGAAACAAATCCAGAAAACCCTCGGCTTCTTCAAAGAACGCGGCTGGGTCCACGGCGACCTGTCGGCCTACAACATCCTCTGGCACGAGGGACGCGCGGTTTTTATCGACTTTCCCCAGGTGATGAAGCTGGGCGACAACCCGAACGCCGAGAAAATTCTGGAGCGCGATCTGACCCGCGTCGCCGAGTATTTCCAGAAATGCGGCCTGGACCAGGTGACTCCCGAAACTCTGTGGGGCAAGCGATAGAATAAATGCATGCGCCCTCCGCTTGTCCTACCCGAGTCCGTCAAGAGTTTCCACGACTACTTCAACCTGACGGCTCCCACCGAGACGATCTCCGAGGCGCTGGGCTACGGCTTCGAGCGGGCCGCACTCTCTCTTCCTCAGTCGGACGAAATACCCGGCTGGACTCAGGCTCTCTCGGAGCGGCTCACCCGGATTCTGCCGCATATCGCACTGGACAGCGAGGCCGCGCGGCGCGAGCTGCTGATCGCCCCCGTTCTTGTGGAGCTGACGGCCTCCCTCGGGCTGGAGCTACGGATCGGGCTGGATGTCCATGTCAGCGCACAGCTTCATGGCGACCTCGACTACTTGTTGCACACCGCGACCCACCGACTGCTGGTCGTCGAAGCCAAGCAAGGTGATACCTCGCGCGGAATGAGCCAGCTCGTCGCCGAGCTTGCCGCCCTCGACCAGTGGACGACCTCGCCCGAGCCTGTTTTGTACGGTGCCCTCTCCACCGGCGATCTCTGGCGCTTCGCCCGCCTGGAGCGCACCGAAAAAACGATCACCCAGGACGTCAATCTGTTTCGCGTCCCCGCCGATCTCCCGGAACTGGCACGAGTTCTGGTGGGCATCCTGGAGTAATTCGGGCGTCCCCGAGGTTTATCTCGGGGGAAGGAAACCAGGCGGGAGTCGGTGAACCATAGCGTCATGAACCGACGACAGCTTCTTGTAGCGGGCGCGAGCCTCGCCGCCCTTCCTGCGTTTGCGGAAAACAATGCTCCGCCCTCTCCTAAAAAGATCGGACCGAACGATAAGATCCGGGTGGGCCTGATCGGCGCGGGCGGCTCGCGCGGCGGCTTCCGCCAGGGTCTCAACGACATGCTCAACGTCATGGGCCAGCCCGGTGTCGAGGGCGTTGCTGTTTGCGACGTAGACCTGACACACCTCGAAGAAGCCGCCAATGAGATCAAAAAACGCAGCAGTGGCAACGCTCCGGCGACGTACACGGACTTTCGGTACCTACTGGCCCGCCCGGACATCGACGCCGTGGTGATCGGGACGCCCGACCACTGGCACTCGATCATCGCCAGCCATGCGATGAAAGCGGGCAAAGATGTCTACTGCGAAAAGCCCATGACCCTGATGATCGGCGAGGGCATCGAGCTGGTGAAAACGGCGCGGAAGATGGGCACGGTGTGGCAGACGGGCAGCCAGCAGCGCTCCAGCCAGGAGTTTCGCCAGGTCTGCGAGCTGGTCCGAAACGGGCGCATCGGCAAGGTCTCAAAGGTCGTCGCGCACCTGCCGGGCGGCACCAATGGCGGCCCGTTCGATGTCGTCGAGAAGCCGAAAGACTTTCTGTTTGACATGTGGCTCGGCCCGGCCCCCGAGGTGCCCTATCTCGAAGAGCGGACTCATGGTAGCTTCCGGCACTGGTACACCTACTCCGGCGGGATGATGACCGACTGGGGCGCACACCATTTAGACATCGCGCAGTGGGGTCTGGGGCGCGACGGCACCGGCCCGGTGAAAGTTGTGAGCGAGGGCAAGATGCCCAGCTCCGACCCGAGCAAGCGTAGCTTCGAGTGTGCGCTCCAGTTCAAGGTCACCTACACCTACGCCGATGGCGTCGAGCTGATCGCCACCAACGAAGGCCCGAACGGCGTCCATTTCTACGGCGAGGACGGCAAGTGGCTCTTTGTCACGCGCGGCGGCACCGGGGCAAGCGACCCGAAATTGCTCACCGACCCGCTCCCGGCCAGCGCCCTGAAGCTCTACAAATCCGACAACCACCAGCGCAACTTCGTCGATTGCATTCGAAGTCGCGAGCGGCCCATCTGCGACGTGGAGATCGGGCATCGGTCGGTGAGCGTCTGCCACCTCGGGAACCTCTCGATCCGGACCGGCTTCAAAGAGCTGCGCTGGGACCCGAAGAAAGAGGTCTTCACCGGCCCAAGCGCCGCCGAAGCCAATGCCCTGAAGTTCGCTCCGTACCATGGCGGCTGGAGCCTGTAGTCCGTGCGCCTGAGCCTCGAAGAGCCAGCCACGCTGCCCCTGCCCGGACTCCCGACTCTGCCCGAGGGGCGCGGGCCGTGGAAGTTCTGCCTGAACACGTCCACGATTCGCGGGCAGAAATTGCCGCTGGACCAGATTGTCGAGATCGCGGCAGCCGCAGGGTACGACGCTATCGAGCCGTGGATCGACGAGATCGAAGCCTTTGAAGCAGCGGGCGGGGACCTCGGGGTTCTTCGGGAGAAAATCCACGACCTCGGGCTGAGCGTCGAGGGTGCCATCGGGTTTTTCGAGTGGATCGTGGACGACGACACGCGCCGCGCCGCCGGGCTGGAGCGGGCGCGGGCCGACATGGAGCGTGTCCGCAGGCTCGGGGGCAAGCGGATCGCCGCGCCGCCCTGGGGCGCACATGAGCCGGGAACTCCCCCGCTCGACCTGAGGGCGGCTGCCGAGCGCTATGCCGCTCTGTGCGACATCGGCGAGCGAGCGGGCGTCGCGCCGCTCTGCGAGGTCTGGGGCTTCTCCGCCAATCTCTCGACGCTCGCCGAGGGAGCCTTTGTCGCGGCGCACAGCGGCCACCCCGAGGCGTGTTTGCTTCTGGACAGCTATCACCTGTACAAAGGCGGCTCGCCTATCGAGGGGCTGCGCTTTCTTCACGGCGACAAGCTCCCGCTGTTTCATGTCAACGACTGGCCGCAAATATCCCCCGATAAGATCGTCGATGCGGATAGAATCTGGCCAGGCGATGGGGTCGCGCCGCTGGTTTCTTTGCTCAGGACACTGGCGGAGATCGGATTTGGCGGGTATCTTTCGTTGGAGCTATTTCACCCGGACTACTGGGCGATGGACCCGGCAGTGGCCGCGCGTCTGGGCCGGGAGAAGCTTGCCGCCGTCACCGACGCGGCGCTCTGACACAACAAACGATGCGCGGCACTCTTCTCTGGACGTTTCATTTTGTCTTTCGCACCCCTGAGGCGGACGCCCGTGCGCTCTTACCTGCCGCGCTGGAGCCGGTGACCGCAGGCGGCTGGGCGTTCTACAACGTCGCCGTCTGTGAGTTCGAGGCGCTACGCAGCTCGTCCAACCCGTTTCGGATGGGGCGCAAGGGGCATCTGGTCGCCTATCGCCTGTACGCTCGGACACCCGGCGACAGCGCGGTCGGGCTGTTCGGACTTCAGACCGAGTGCGACGACCCGGTCACGCTGGAAAAAACCCACAGCCTGGCGGGAACTTCGACCACGCTCTGCCACGTAGAAGTCTATGACGATACCCACGGGACGGTCCAGATCGAGGCCGAGGACTCGGCGACGCCGTTCAAGGTCGTCCTCGATACCAGGGGCAAGCCGGTGCGGCGACCGGAAAGCCCGTTTACCAGTCTCTCCGAGGGAGCGGCGCTTCTGCGCCCGCCGGTCATCCTGCTCGACGCACAGGGCCGACGCCAGCAGATCGGGCGCAACGAGGCCCGGTGGGACAGTCGCCTGGTACGTGTGACTCAGGCAAACTGGGGATATTTCGATGACAAAACGGTCGAACTTGAGTTCTGCTACGATGTCGGGCCGCTGGAATACCGGTGGCCGGAAGGTTTCGCGCTGGCTCCCTAAGCTTTGTCTTGGGTATTTTGTTTTTTTAGTTATTATCGGGCTGATGCAGCAATTTATCGGGGAGCGATGGTGGCTCGCGACGCTCTGCACGTACGCTCCACAGGCAGTTTTTCTGGTTCCAGTGATATTATTACTACTCCCGGCACTATTTTCTCGCAACTTGCCCGCTCTGCGCTCGCTTCTTGCCTGCGGACTTTTATTTCTTTTGCTCGAAGGCTTTCGGTTGCCGCATCTGCCGCGCCAGCTCACGCCGGGCGAGGAAAAAATTAAGGTTCTGACCTACAACATCCGTAGCGGCGGAGGTGGCGTGGAAAGAATCGCGGCGGCCATTCGCCAGGAAAGCCCCGAGGTGGTTTGCTTGCAGGAGGCCAGCGCCTACCTGAGCGTCCCCGATCCGATGCCGGGGCTTCAGCGACTTCTCCCCGAGTGGCGCTTCACCCACACCGGCGACGTTGCCATCGGGGTGCGCGGCGGGACATTTGCAAAAGTCGCCGTGCAGCCGTTCCCGCTCACCGGCAGCAGCCGGTGCGCACTGGGCGTCACCACGACGCTTCACGGACGGACACTGAACATCGTCACGACGCACCTGGCGACGGCGCTCTACCCCGAGACGCTTACCCACAACCGCCGTGGCATCCCGGCGTATCTGGCGCAGACCGGCGAGGCGCGGCGGCTTCAGCTTCAGAGCCTGCGCGGTTTTCTGCAGCAGTTCCCCGGCCCGACGATCCTCTGCGGCGACTTCAACACTCCGCCGCGCGGGGTCGAGTACACCCGGCTCACCCGGACGCTCACCGACTGTTTCACCGAGGTCGGCACAGGCTTCGGCTGGAGCTACCCCGCGCACCGCCCCGTCTTGCGCATCGACTATATCTTCGTGCAGGGAGGTATCCGCCCGCTGTCGGCCCAAACTCTCTCCTGGCCGCACTCCGACCACCGCCCCGTTCTCGCAACTCTCGTTCTGCCCCCTTCAACACCAGAATAGCACGAAGATCGTGCAGCGAAGGGACGAAGCGCCAAGCCTGCTTCGCAGGCGCAACCACTAATTTGTGGTTTCGGCTCCGGAGAAGCAGGGCAAACGCATTTGGATTTTGGTACGTTTGCCCCGTGGAGTAAATTCCCGGCTACGACTACGAATTCGACCTTCAGGACGCAAGCGTCCCTCGTCGAATCAGAAATTCTCTTTAATTCGACAAGCCTCGCTTGCGAGGTACAGGTCGAATTCTCAGTCATAGCCACGAATTTATTCGATGGCGAAAGGGCAGTATTTCAAATGCGTTTGCCCTGTCCGGAGAAGCCTTGGCAGCCGCTACCCCACTGCCGCCGGGTAAGCAAGTATTTTGAAGTTAGGCTACACTCGAACCCACCCGGCCACTCGAACCCACCCGGCCACTCGAACCCACCCGGCCACTCGAACCCACCCGGCCACTCGTAAACCTCGTGTCCACCCTCCCTTCGCGGCGGGTACCCAGCGGCTGGGTGTGAGGGGTCCGACGAGGAACGAGGAGGGGGTGGGTTCGGGGTGGGTTCGGTGTAACACGACCAATTAGCTTCTGCTTACCCTCTGGGTGTTTCGTGCAAGGTACCGGGTCAGGTGCGGGTGTCCAGCTCGCGCAGGTGCAGGAAGAACTCGGGGGCGCGGGTCTGGCCGCCGAACGTGCGGTCTATGTAATCAAAAAACTGGCGCTCCCAGACCTGGGCTTCGGCGTTTTTCTTTTGCTTACGCAGTGCGAGCGTCAGGTAAGCCCAGACATGGGGCTGGGGGCGTAGCGACTCGGACTCGCGCAGGCGCACCAGGGCTTCGTCGAGCCGCCCCTGGCGAAGAAGGGCCACTCCGAGCACCTGAAGGGCGTCCGCGCGGTCCGGCAGACGCGGACCGGGACCGAGCATCAATCCGTGCCCGGCCATCTGCTCCTGCGGGGAGGGTGTCGCCGAGAGCGCCAGCCCACGCTCGGCGAGGCGCACGATGTTCTCCAGCGCGACAGGTTGCCCTGGCCGCAAGGTCGCGATCCAGGCGGTTCGCATCGCAAGGCCCGGCGGCTCGTTGCCCGTCGCCATTCCTTCCAGCGACTCGGTGACCATCTTGGGGTAGGCGGTCTCTGGTTGAGTGACCGCCAGCAGGCTCGGCTCGTCCTGGCCCGTGTAGACCTTGGCCAGAACCGCCGCCGCCTGATCGTGGCGGCCCAGCCGGGCAAGCGCCTCTGCCTTCAAAGACCGGATCATCGGCGAGCGCTGCTGCTCGCGGTCTGCCAGCGCCACGACGCGCTCCCACTGACCAGCCTCGGCATAGCCACGGAGCGTGAGGACGATCTTTTGCAGTCCCGCAAGCCTCACCTTGCGCTCGTCGGTCATCGGAGACTTCTCCATCGACTCACGAGACGGCATGTTGGAGCGTGTCAGCCGCCCGGCCAGCAGCATCCCGCCGACCAGCATCAGAAAGACACTCGCCGCGATCAGTAGCTGTCGCCTACTCTCCCCCGAAGTTCGCATCGTTGCCACAATGCCATCATAGCCTAAAAAACGTTGCCCGGCAGTGAACCGGGCAACGTTTTTCTTTTAGTTCGGGCTGTTGGCGAGGAAGTTCTGCCACTGCGGGGCGTCGCGGGAGAGAGAGAGCAGCCCGTAGCGCTGCCCGAACCCGTTGGCCTGCTCGACATCCAGAATGCGGTACTCCCGCGACGAAGGCAGGAACCCGGCCAGCCCGTTGGAGTTCTGGTTGCCATTGCTTCCCCCATACGCCCGGATCACAGCGGCCTGGATCGCGGTTTTCACACGCCCGGCAGCAGCGATCACGCCGGGATCGTTCACACGGGGCGTCGTCTGGCCGGTTGGAACCTCGGTCAACCTGCGGCAGAAGTCGATCAAATCCCGATTCTCTTTGTAGTCGTAGGATTCCGACATAACCCGAGCCTCGGCGATCTCGTTCCCCCAGGTTGACCTTGCGGCCATCAGCGCCCAGCCCAGAGCGTTGACCTCCGGGACGATAGCCGGAATCTTGCCCATGTCCAGCACGGACTGCGTGATGTTCGAGTTTGCGCCGTAGTTCGCCCAGGTCTCGTCGATGACGTTCAGCGCGAAGTCACGAGAGGAGATCGCGGGGTTGTTCACCAGAGTTGTCAGGAACCGGTCGTAGGGGTAGCCCGTCCCCGGCGGGCTTTCCTCTGAGCCGGTCACGAAGTCCGCCAGCCCCCGAATCTCGTAAGCTACTTCGAGCATCTGCATCAGCGAGCAGTCCAGCAGAATCACGTCCCATTTGTGCCCCGGAAGAACCCGCGCCAGATCAATGGCGTCGGGCATCTCAACCGTGTCGATATGGCTGTTGGTGACATCGTCGTAGCTCAGGCCGCGCGTGACGGGCGAGGCGATGGAGCGGGTCTTCTGGGAGCGCCAGCCCGCGCCGTGGTTCTCGATCACTAAGATGTAGCGCTCGGCAGGGAACGCTTTGACGCCCCACTCGATAAACTCTTGCAGGCTCTTCTTGTCGCCCATGTCGCAGTCCGGGCGCTGCGAGACCACGGGGGAGGTGATCTCCGCAAAGTCAGTGTCGCGGTCGATCACAAAGCGCCGGGTATCGTCCCAGTTCCCGCTTGATGTGTCGTAGTCCACGCCGCCGGTGCGCCGGGAGATTCGCTTGTACTGAACCACGAGGTTGACATCCGCTGTGGTGCCGATTTTCTCCATCTGGTTGACGTTGAGAGTCATGTCGGGTTCGAGGTTGTTGGCTCCGTTGACATAGTTCAGGACGGTCCACTTCTTCACCCGATTGGAGCAGACCGGCGAGTTAATATCCCAGCCGGGCTGCGCGGGGGCGCTCTCACACGGGCCGGGCGGGTCTGGCGACGGATTGACGCCGCGCCCCCCGCTACCTCCACAGCCACCAATGCTCACTCCAAGACACCCGAGCGCGGCAAGCGCTCCCGTCAAAACCAGTTTCAATCTCATTTCAAATTCTTAGACATCCCAAATTTCAGCGGGCTTCAATTAAATCAGCCCGAGCTTCTTCCCAACCTTCTCGAACGCCAGGAGCGCTTCGTCGAAGTCGGCGCGGGTGTGGGCTGCTGTCGGCATGGTCCGCAGCCTCGCACGCCCCCGCGCGACCGTGGGAAAGACAATCGCAAGCGCCAGAACCCCTTGCTCGCGCAAAAGCGCCTGCGCCTGCAGCGCCTGGGCTTCGTCGCCGAGCATGACGGGCGTGATCGGGGTCTGGGTGATGCCTATGTCGAAGCCCAGGTTCTGTAGGCCCGACTGCCAGTAGCGCGTGTTCTCCCAGAGTCGCTCCGAGAGTGCAGGTTCGTCGCGGAGAATCTCGATGCCCCGGATGCATGCCGCCGCCGTGGCCGGTGGGCAGCCCGTCGAGAACAGAAACGGGCGGGCGCGCTGCTTCAAGTAATCGATCAGGGCCGCGCTTCCGGCGATGTAGCCTCCCATGACGCCGACGGCTTTGGAGAGTGTCCCGAGCTGGATATCGACGCTTCTGGTCACGCCGAAGTGGTATGCCGTGCCCCGTCCGCCGCCCATCACCCCGGAGCCGTGGGCGTCGTCCACCATCACGGCGGCATCGTAGCGCTCGGCCAGTGCGCAGATTTTGTCGAGCGGGGCGACATCGCCGTCCATGGAAAAAACACCGTCGGTGATAATCAGCCGCTTTTTCGCGTCCTGGGCCGCCTTGAGAGCGTCTTCGAGAGCGTCCATGTCGTTGTGGGCATAGATCGCGCGGCGGGCCTTGGACAGCCGCACGCCGTCGATAATGCTGGCGTGGTTCAGCGCGTCGGTAATGATCACGTCGCCGTCTTCCATGATGGTCGGGATGGTTCCGGCGTTGCTGGTGAACCCGGACTGGAAGATCAGGGCACTCTCGACCCCTTTGTACTCGGCGATTAATTTTTCCAGATCGTCGTGGAGCTTCAAGTTCCCGATGATGGGCCGAACCGCGCCCCCGCCCGCGCCGTACTTCAGCGCGGCGTCGGCGGACGCCTGCCTCAGCCGGGGATCGCCCGCGAGACCCAGGTAGTTGTTGGACGAAAGATTGATCAGCTCGCGCCCGCCGACCTGCACCCGCGCCCCTGGAGCGCCGTCGAGCGTGACCAGCGGTTTGTAGAGATGCTCGTCTTTGAGCGTGTCGAGCTGATTGTTGAGATAGCCTTGCAGCGTCGCGTTCATACTGTCCTCAAGTTTACCACTTGGAGCTGCCCGGATGAACCGCCCCGATGAACCTGGGCGACACCCAGAGGGTAAGCAGAGTTTATAAAATAGGGTTACAGTTTGAACCCACCCGGCCACTCGAACCCACCCGGCCACTCGTTTCCCTCGTGTCCACCCTACCTTCGCGGCGGGTACCCAGCGGCTGGGTGTGAGGGTCCGACGAGGAACGAGGAGGGGGTGGGTTCGGGGTGGGTTCGGTGTAACCCGACCAATCAGCTTCTGCTTACCCGGAGCCTCGTTCCTCGGCTACGAAGTCGCTCCGCGACAAAATCACCGGAAAGGCGGGCGGCCTGAGAGCCTACGATTCGGAACCCCGACTCCTGAAAGAGTCGTGGACGTTCAAAAAGGACGGTCGGGGCAAGCCCCGAGGTATCGGACCTGATGGGAATAAAATCCTATTTTATAGCATTTTGTGTGTTACCAGTATATTCGATCAAAACTTCAACTCGTTCATTTTGTTTGAAATGATTAATAATATCGGATTTATGATTAATAATATTGTCATTTGTAATATAACGATCTCTACCAGAACCATCACGCTCGATGAGAAATGCAGAGTATTTAGAAGATATAGATTTATATGCTGTTTTATATTCCTTATCATCGGGAGACCTATAGGAATAACGCACTCCGCCTGCATCTAATTCTTTCCGAAGTTGTAGCCCTTGTTGATTGTCGGGTTTGGTAACTAAAATTAATTTATACAATGGGTTTTGCCCGGCACGACCAGCGACTGCACAGAACCAAGGTGGGATACGTCCAGCGATTTGGATCTGCCGCACGACTACTGCCGCACGACGGGCGGACAGCTCCCATTTATCTGGTGCATCGTCAAAAAAAGGTTGAGTGTGCCCCTCGACACGAATGCGTACCCAGTCATTTCGTGATTCAGAGAGAAGTCGAGCAAATCTGGAGAGTGCTTGCTCGCCCTCATATGTAAGACGTGGGGGTGACATATCGTTTTCACCTATGAGCGGTACGAACAATTCCCGCCCATCAAACACCCATCGCTGCACACCTGGTGGGTCATTACGTCCATGCTCCCAACGAGGTCGTCCTTCAGGTAAGGTTTGAACTTTTTTTTCAAACGCCTCCATTATTCGTTTATAGAGCATATTGACTAAATTAAGTTTTCCTAAAGCTATAAAAAAAACTATAACTAAAACTAAACTGATCATAAGATCAGAAAATACTATATATGGATTGATTTGGTCGAGTTCTTTTCGGGAGTAACGTTTTGATTTTGCCATAGAGTTTTCCTATTTTCGAAATCGTCCAAATACTTTCTTCAAGAGGGAAGGTGGTGGTTCCGGTTCTATCCACTCATCGGGTTGAGTGAACGTGGTGGCTGCATTAGAGGCGGGATATGAGACATTTGAAAGTGCTCTAACTAAGTTGTGAATCTCTAAGGTGAGAACCTGTAATTGTTGATTTGTTGTCGTTAATTCATTAATGATTCGAACGTCATTGTTACCAGCTTGTGCTAAAGTTCCACTATTGAGTTGGCGCGTTAAAGGTTCAAGCGACTCACTCATTACCTGTTTCCATTGAGCAGGTGAAATAATGTTACTTGTGAGTGTTGACTCTTTATTTGATGTACGTTCTCCTCCAAATGTATCAATGATTTTAGCGATTCTCTCTATCGAATCCCTAAGTTTATCCAGTTCAGCACTAGAAGGAAGTCTAGGCTGAACAGTACCAACTAGCGCTCTAATCTCTGATGTAGTGTCTTGCAGATCTTCGAGAGATTTTTTGAACAACGTTTCTTGCTGAGTAATTCGACCGTTCCAGATTTGGGCTTGCTGTGTTGCTATTGCAGTCATAGCATCTCCTGATTTAGTAAGTGCGTCTACCTGCGAAATTAATAAGTTGCTGAGTTGTGGTGCGATATTTTTGAGATCAATATTCATTTGTTGTGCTGTAGAATTAAGTGATTGGATAACAGTAGAAGCAACACTTAAGTTTTTAGCTGCGTCGGAAAGTTCGATAGTTGATTTTACAAGAAGATCATCTAATCGAACAGCAGCTTCTATCTGTGCTTTGGCTCCATCAACCACGTAATTACCCACATCAGTTAGTTTTTTCTCAAATTGGTTTGCGTTATTTATAAAAACATTTTCCACTTTCGTTATGAAAGATTTGGTTTCAGTTTCAATGGATTTGTGAGCAGTTACCAAACGATCAAGTAGTAAGTCCTGCTGAGTTATGGATTTTGTAATTGTTGATTCTGCATGTTTAATAAGTTGTTGTCCTTGCAAGATTGCATCTCTCAAGTTGTCGATTGCGGCTGCGGGAGAGGTAGTATATATTCGTGGTGCCAACTCGGATACAACAAAATAATGTATTTTCGCTGCATATTCTTGACGGGCAGCTGATGCACCGGATGTAATCCATGACAGCAGTGTAGATAATAGTATCCCCCAGGCAGTACTGCTGAATGCCGTTCCCATTTGCATCAGAGTGTTTTGCAAATTATCAAAAATTGATTGGACATCTCCAGTAATGCTAGCGTTTTTGATTTTTGGGTCAAGGGTGCTAATAACCTGTGCTAAACCCAAAATAGTACCAAGAAGGCTAATGAGCATAAGGCGGTTGCTAACCCCTATGCCTGTTCCATTTCGTTTGTCTTCTAAAGCATCAAGTGAACTACTAATCGCTTCAAGGTCTGGTGATTGCAGATGTCTTGCATCCCAAATTGCCTGGATTGCTTGAGCAAGTAATGAATTACTTTGAACATTTGCAAGCTTCGCTCTCAACATTGATTCTAAGTAATTATCAGGTGTACTAGAAAGGATTTCACGAATTATGTTAAATTGATTTTGCTCTTTTTTTAATTCTATAGTATTCCAAATGATTGCAAGTGTTGTGTATATAAAAATCAGTACAAGTAAACTGCCTACAGTTCTTGCTTCTGGTGATGGATGAAGTAAAACTGTTGAAAGTGGGTTATCTGTAATACTATTAGTTTTTGTATTTATTGAATTGAGATAATAATAAAAAATAGAAGCAATTAAACCAGCAATAAACAATTGTACAAACCCACGGCCAATATCGTATGTTCTCAGTTTTGTATTACCAAAACGAGTAGATGCTGTGGCAGTTTGCACTATAGAAGATGGAAGACTCATGCAAAACCTTTCCGTTTTCGAAACAGAGTTTTTTGGGCTATTTCAGATAATCTTAGTTGCAATTCCTGTTGATTTGTCGCAGGTATTGCTGTTGACGATGCAAACTCTGCTGGCGCAAAACGCTCCCATGTTGAAGTGACCAACTGAGCCGGTAACGTTGGTATGATATATCGCGACGGAGGTGCGACGCGCGATCTGAATTGACTGCGGATACTTGCAAAGAGTACCTGTGCCTGGTGACGGTCGTTACGCATCGTCGACATTGCCGAAAGAAGTGATGCAATGGGTTCATCGCTAAACTCTGTACGAAGTGAGTTTACAAATGATGAACTGGCTATATCTTCAATATCAAGACTTGAAAACAGAAGATTATGTTTTGTATTAGTATCAAAGCGTTTTGGGGTTGCAGCAAGAATATGAAGTGATGCAGCAATCACAGTTGCTGAAAACGTGTCCATGTAAATATTGGATAGCCTGCCAACCTTGCCAGAAACATAATCTGGATGTCCGTAGCCTTCGACTCCATTCACCGGACACGGATCATTTTCGGTCATTCCTGGTACGAAAATGCTATCGTAGTCAACTAGGCAAAGTGAACCATCGTTTCTAACTATAATGTTATCGTGCTGTAAATCACCATGTGCAATACCAGCAGCTTGCAATGCATCAACCATATGCTCAAATGCAAAGGCAATATCTAATACTGGATTGTGATTCGAATTAGAATCTTTTATAAATTGTTGAATAGCAAGTTTCTCACATGCTTCGCTTACAATATCTCTAAATGGACGGCCATCCACCCAATCCATTAGAATAACCGGTTGATATGAATCTTGAATTTGAAGCGCATTTGGGAAAAATCTTTGCTGTACAAGGTACGGTGACGGGTTTGTGGTAAGGTATGACGATAGTATGGTACTCCGTAACTTGGTACCCGAAGGTAATTCGGAACGCCTCCAACATCGTAATGCTACTTCCTTTCCGTTGGTTTCATCACGCACACGATAAACAACAGCAAAGCCACCAAAACCATGATGTAAATAACTATTGTTGATTTTTATAAAATCACCAAAATTGATAATACGTAAATCACCAGCACGTAGCGTTGGCTCAATTGCACGCCGCCCTTTCGGGCGTTCGAGTGCATCTTGAATTTCATCTATCGTAAAAGAAGACATTAGATCAATCTTCCGTGCAAGATTCTGGTATTTCCTGTTGCTGGAAATCTAATACTATGAACGTGAAATCGTCAGGCTCCAACCGAAACGTCGATTTCTCATGTAGCAGCCAATCCGAAATTTTCTCTTGATCCTCCATTAGTAAAAGATTCCAGAATGAATCGTTATTTACCCATGGTTCTGTTTCTATAAAAAATTTTGCTACTGCGTCTGTTGTTAATATGGCAAAATTGCCAGGGCGCATCTTGTTCAAGATGTGAGATTGTGTTAAGTCATCATGGGGCTGTGAGTCTTCTGTGTGTAGTACATTTGGATGGGAATTGAACGTCTTCGCACCATCAATTCGAATTAATTCTTTAGTTGGGTCTAAAAACCAAAAAAGGGAACAATCTCCAATATTATAAAGACCATAAGTTTGATCATTTCCGATCTTCAACCCCATAAATGTCGAGGAACCGCCTTTATCCCATCTTGATTGTTCAACAGAAGTAGCTTCATTGTATTTTGCGCGGAATGCCGCATACCATATTTTACGAGTCTCAAGCCACCAAGTATCCCGAGTTGCCTTATCACTTAAGTCGCATTTTTCACCAACAAATCGTTTGACTAATTCTTGAGAAACGATCTCAGAATAACCTCCTAATGTTGTACCGTCTGCGATTGCAACAAATCCGGTTTTAGGGTCGGCTTTAGCAGCGTCTTGATAATCGTGACTGTTCGATCCTTCCATGCCAAATATTCGATACTTAAAAAAGATACCGCTTCCCTCTTCTATAAATAGTTTTTTAGTATGTTCAGCCTCTACAAGACGACTTTCACCAGTGATGGTAGATATTGATTCTAAATCAGATGCTATCGGCGTTTCACCGGGTAGCCCATCACTCAGAATATTTTTAACTTCTTGTTCCGAATTAGCTGCATCTGGGGGGAGGGCTTCTGTTGATTCTGGTGTATGCAAGTTCTCATTAGCTACAAGATCGACATCATCTTGCTGGTCAGTTTCTAACACCTTATCGAGTAATTGTTCATTACCTGTCATTTCTTTACGTTTTTTCACTTTATTATGCAATTTTTCTTTTTCTAAATCTGTTTTATTTTTATAAATATACAATGTTCTATTTTTTAAACTATAAACAATATTGGTTATTAACCGATATATTACTCTAATCGTTTTGTCTTTATTAATTGGCGGCGAACTGACTCGCATAGTTGTGCCTAATGGAGTCATCACAGGCGATTTCTTTTTGCGCGATTGACTCATTGGAATTAGTGCCTATTTTGGTTCATATGAATAAGTCCGGCGAGTTAATAACTGATCTGAAGAAGGAATATCCATATTGGATGGATCTACTTCACGAGTACGTCTTTCATCTTTGCCGACTGATGACGGTATGATTTCCTCTGATGGTTGCCATTCTATATTGCCGTGCGAGGTGTTTTGTGGATTCGTAAGTGATGGTATCACATGGGTAAAGTGCTCGACACATAGTTTCCCTGTTTCTCTATCTTCACAACATTCTTCAAAAAATGCTGTTGCCAATTCTGAAATTCGAGTGTTTGGATGATGTAATAAACGCATAAATAAATTAGATGTGCGTGGAGATTCTATATCATCTGTAGAAAATAGTAGATAGTCTTTTGTTTTGCGAATGCTTGGATCATCACAAAGCACCATTAACGAAAGTAATATATTTATCGCGCCAAAATCATCAAGATATGAAGTTGTCACTCGTTGTTCATTGAATCGCGAATAACCAGGATGGAAGTAAGTTATCATACCGCCAGCGGTAGTGGACTCAGGTGTGAATCCAGGTACGATTAATGTATCGTAATCCACAAGGCGAAGTGTATTATCTGGTGTTACAATTACATTATCCGGATGTAAATCTCCATGTATAACTCCTTGAGATTTCATAGTAGTGATAAGCAGTTTCCATGCTTGAGACAATATATTTAATCCAGAAACATCTTTAGTTTGTGTTTTTTCTGTAACAACCTCCAGTAGTGTTTTTCCCGTCACCCAGCCCATCACTTGGACTGGAAATAGTCTGCCCTGTGACCCAACCGAGACGTATAATGCATCTTCAAAATGGTCTGCTTCGACAAAGTAAGTTGCATCTGGTGTCGCTTTCAGAAATCGCGACAGGCTTTGATAACGTGAAGCACTATTGGCTGGAATGCGTACTCTAGGACAGCGTATGGCATACTCTTTCCCTCCGGCTTTAACCCGATAAATGAATGCAAAGAAGCCGTTTGCGACATGTGCATATTTTGCGCCTTTCGGAACCATGATTTTGCCTTTGCTGACAATTTGTAGCAACGGTGTATCGTTCCTCAAATGCTTTGACAGACGTGTTGGTTCGAGGGCGAACGCGTATTCATCTGCCGACGGATAGCTGCTCATGGGTTACGCAGGTTTCTGGTTTCCGGTGCCTGTCGAGCCGAATTGAATCATTTTGGCTGCTGCCATCGCATCAGCGTTTAACACCATCAATCGGCACCCGGATGTAACAGGCAGACCCGCCTCCAACGCATTGCCAACCATCTCATCAGGCAAGACACTGCTCATAGTATACAGAAGTTTGGCTGAGTCGTCACCGGCTGGTAAGTCGTTTTCGGAAGAAGGAAACAAGACTGTTTGCCCGTTTCCATCGGGTAGGTGCACAGTGAACACGAGAACGTTGCCGTCTGCTGTTGCCAATTGCTTGAGTTTCTCGGCTTCGTCGAGAGCCATCTGTTTTTCGGTATTGTCTGGCTTGCCGTCTGTTACATGGATAATAACCGGGGGGAACGAATTTGTATGTGCTGGATTACTGAGCCATAGCTCGACGATACTACGTGCTTTCGCCAAGCCTGTTCCCATAGGAGTACTGCCTCCTGTAGTTGGTTTGAGCCAGAAATCTATTTTACGTTTGACAACGATCACCCCCGCTTCAGGATCTGCCTTTTGTTCATCACGTTCAAATGTACCAAGTGGATTATTTACAATATCAACAATACTTACTGCTTCATGCCCACGAAGCTTCCCTTCCCAGAGGCTTGTTGCTCCTGCAGTACTATCGTAGCCAACTACTGCGATGTCACATCGACGCTTATTCAAAGACATTGCTCCGAACTCGCGAACAGTTTTATTGAAGACGTTGGCAACAAACTCCGCTTTTATCATGCTCCCGCTGGCGCTGTCCCCAGGCCAAGATGCTGCCATGGATCCAGAGCAGTCTAGCAAAAACACGAAGAGGCCAGGGTGGTCGGCACCAACTGATCTTTTGTAAGGCATTTTGTCCTCCTGAGCAACGCACCAGACGTAAATCGAGATAGCGAAAGAGATGGACTTTCGATGCTTGATGACCCATTCTCTGGCTATCCAAATTATAGCACAAGTTGAGTTATATTGCTCTCAGCACAGTGTTTGGTAAACTGGTCATAGTCTCGATTGTGTAATCTTGATTGGGTAAATCCAAATTCTGTCTGTCGCGGAGCGACTTCGCCCAGACGCCGGGTAAGCAGAAGCTAATTGGTCGGGTTACAGTTTGAACCTGCCCGAGCGCTTCGAACCCACCCGAGTGCTTCGTTCGTTCCTCACTGCGCCTCGCCCTCCCTTCGCGGCGAAGGGAGGGTGGACACGAGGGAAACGAGTGGCCGGGTGGGTTCGAGGGGACGGGTGGGTTCGAGTGTAGCCCAACTTCAAAATACTTGCTTACCCAGCCGCTGGGTGTTTCATACGGGCGACGACCAAGTTTCG
>JANLTX010000013.1:0-17620 GCA_031363095.1 Armatimonadota bacterium
AGGCGCTGATCCATCGCAAGAATCCATGCGACCACGGTTTCCTTGCCCTGGTCGTAGAGTGCGCTCGCTTCCTGCTCGGTCATGATCTTGAGAGGAATCCTACCTCAAGAAGCCAAATTACGCGAGGCCTGAATAGTTACATTTTTCCAAGGTTATCCAAACAAGATGGGAGTTATCCTCTACGGATATTAAGTCAGTAAGTGATGTCTTCGGACAAAAGGCACTAACGAATAATCAAATAACTATTGATAAATATATCGACCACAGTAACCTTTACTTTACCATTTCCTGCGATGAAAAGGCATGTATAGAGTACTTAATATCAACAGTAGGACTAGATGATATAGAAAAGAATACTATTTCTTCTGCTAATGATGCAGAATCAGCCAAGAAAATCCTGACAGAACTATCTCAAAGATCCGAAAAACTTGAAACTCTTCTTGAGACCATAAACAAAGTAGGAAAAACAACATTCAAATCAGAAATCACTACTATTTTATCAAAGAGGGTTCCGAAATTTTTCTATACATCACATTTTGACCGTATGTCTGGGGAAATATCAGTTGATCAAATCCAACGTGATATAGCAGCAAAATCAGTAAGCGCATCTGATCAAATATTTCTTGACTTTCTCGAATATGCCGGTACTTCAATCGAAGACCTGAAAAATGCTGAACGATATGAAGATCTAAAAGCTAAATGCGAGGGAGCTTCAAATGAGATCACGGATGAAATATTCCAATTTTGGAGCCAAAATGAAGCATTAAGAGTTATTATCGAAATCGGGCAAGGAAGACCACAAGATATACCACCATTTAATTCTGGCACAATTGTAAAAATACGAATAGAGAATACAAATCACCGAGTTACAGTACCATTATCAGAAAGAAGTGCCGGATTTGTCTGGTTTTTCTCGTTCTTATCCCAGTTTAAGCAACTAAAAAAGATCACAGGTAATGCTATAATCTTATTAGATGAACCAGGATTAACATTGCATGGTAAAGCTCAATCTGATCTACTAAGGTATATAGAAGAAAGACTCCTACCAGAACATCAGGTGATTTTCACAACACATTCTCCCTTTATGGTACCAACAGAAAGAATGTCCAATGTTCGAATCGTTGAAGATATTATAAAGAGAGAAGGAAATAAGCTAAATATACTTGGTACTCAAGTGTCTTCCGATGTTCTTTCTGTTGATCGGGACACCCTATTTCCGCTTCAAGGAGCACTTGGCTATGAAATCACACAATCGCTCTTTATTGGAAAGAATACTTTACTCGTTGAAGGCCCTTCAGACATTCTTTATCTTCAAACATTTTCAAATGCCCTAAAGAGCCGCAAACGAGAAGGGTTAAATTCACGATGGATAGTTTGTCCTGCGGGAGGAATTGACAAAATCTCTCCGTTTGCTTCGCTGTTCGGCGGAAACAAAATCAATATTGTCGTGCTTTGCGATCTTGCAAATGGCGATAAAAGTAAAATTGAAAAACTACGGAGAAGTCAAATTCTTAAAACAGGACAATTATTTACAGCCGCCGATTTTACAGGAAAATCAGAAAGCGATATTGAAGATTTCATGAATCCTGAACTATTCGTCAAACTATTAAATAGCTCTTATTCGCTCTCAAAGAAAAATATGCTTACAGTCGGCAAATTGGATACATCTCTTCCAACCACTGAGCGAATTATCAAGAAGGCAGAAGCTGCCTTCAGCGTAATGCCATCGGAAGTGTCTGAATTTGATCATTTTCATCCATCAGATTGGCTGATAAGAAACCCTACATTTTTGGTAGATGGAAAAGAGCTTGACGAAACATTAGATAGATTTGAAAAAGCCTTTAATGAGATTAACAAATTACTGGAAAGCTAAATCAGTTTTCTTTTTATCCGCCTCGTCGCGCCAGGCTCGACCCAGGCGCATGGCTTCATCGTAGATCGGATCGTCTTTGAACGTGCCGCGAACCTGTTCCCACCAGGGGCGAGGGGGTGTTTTATCTATCTTCTGGCGCAGGACTTCCAGTTCTCGCTCCAGCGAGTCCACGCGCTTTTCCAGTTCGAGGACGGTCATCTTCGTATTCTATCAGTCCACGACCGAGGCGCGGGCCATCTCTAAAACTCTTCACCTGCTGGGCATCGACCACACCAGGCTGATGTATCGGTTCCAGGGCAAAGACTTTCGACTCACCATCTGGGGATTTGACAATTAGAGTTCTAACTGTTAGAATGCTAAGTATGAAAGTAACCGCTCTGTTTTCCGCTCTCGCGCTCGTGGCGCTCTCGTCGCTTTCCGCTCCTGCTTCTCCTCAGCAGCCGCCACAAAATGGCGGCGGCGGGCTGGAGTTCTTCGTCCAGGCGATGAAGGGTGCGCCCGGCTGCCTCGGGATCGAGCAGGGCAAGGTCCAGGGCGGGCGGCTCGCGCTCTTTGCCTGGTTCAAAGATAGCCCGAGTGCCGACGGATTTGTCTCCGGCCCGATCTGCCAGGGAATGCGCCAGATGGCGAAAGTGCCCGATTCCGCCGTTCGTCCTGCGACGGCGGCCCGAGGCCCGGTGCTGGTGATCGCGTCGTTCACGCCGTCGAAAGACCCGAAAGCGCCGCTGGGACTCGGGCAGCTTGGGGTCGAGCGAATGATCCCGGTGACGGGCGGCTTCGCCTATGGAGATCGCTTCGCTCCCCAGAGCGTTACGGTGCCAGGGCTGGGCTTTCAGCCGCGCAAGACGCCTCCCGCAGGTAGCGGTAAGCCGTCGGGGAAGCCCGGCGCGGGCCTGGACATGAACAGCCTCATGCCCGCTCTGAAAAAAAGTCCCGGCTGCCTCCAGGTGGACGCGATGCAGTGCGACAGCGGGAAACTGGTGATCGTCGCGTGGTTCAAAAACAAAAAAGCGGCTATCGACTGGTACAGCAGCGATAGGCACGCCCGGATGATGTCCGCGATGCCCCCGCCGACGCGGGGACCGCTCCAGAACGTGAAAGATAGCGTCGGCCCAATAGTGGTCTTTGCCAGCATCACGCCCTCGAAAGCCGTGGACCCGTACCTCAAGATGGCGCTCTCGCAGATCGCTATCGAGCTGTACACGCCCTCGCCCGGCGGGTTTGTGCGCGGCGGCGGCTTCGGCCCAGATCTTTCGGAAAAGCCCAAAAGTACGCTAAAGTAAGAGCATGAACGCGCCCGACGATCCCGAGCTGCCCTCGCGTCTGTGTCTGGCTCTGATGCGGATCGGCACGCGGATGGCGGTCGGCTTCGACCAGCGCTTCGCGGAGTTCGGTCTGACTCAGGCCCAGTTTCGGCTTCTAATCGCCGCCTGGAACCTGGGCAAGCACGAGGGCGCAACCCCGACGGCGCTGGCGGAGCATCTCTTTCTGGAGCGGGCGACGGTCTCGGTGTTGATTAAAAAGCTGCTGGAGCAGGGCTTGCTCCAGCGGCTGCCGGGCGAGAACCTGCGTAGCTACCGCGTCGCGCTGACGGAGAAAAGCGGGACGCTTCTTCACGAAGTCGCGCCCCGCGCCCAATCCCTCGCCGACGCCACGTTCGCCAGTTTTGCCCCGGACGATCTCCCGAAATTCGAAGCGCTTTTAAAACTGCTGGAGACCCGCCTGCGCTCCGATGCCCAGGATTTCTCCGAGCGACCCCGACATTGAAAATTCAGACGCGCTCCAGAGGTTTATGAGGTAGCTCGGGACGCTCAATCTCTACCTCGTCGCCGGGGCGAACGGTTCCACTTGTGAGAACGATACCCATGACGCCTGCTTTTCGGACCAGATTGCCCTCGGCGTCGCGCTCTAAAACGGCTTTGAGTAAGTTTTTCTGGAAATTCTCGATCTGGCCGCACGGATTTCTCAGCCCGGTCAGCTCAACGACAGCGTCCGGCCCTATTTTTAATTTTGTGCCGACGGGCAAGCCCAGCAAGTCGATGCCGCGCGTCGTGACGTTCTCGCCTAAATCTCCGGGCTGAACCGAGAAACCTTTCTCGGAAAGCGCGTCGAGAAGCTCGGCGTGGATGAGATGCACCTGGCGCAAGTTGGGCTGATCGGGGTTCTGGGCAACCCGCGAGCGATGCTTGACGGTTTCTCCACAGTGGGCGTCGCCCGCGACGCCGAGGCCCGCCAGCAGGGTTATCCGGGGGAGTGTCGGTTTGGAAAACGAGTGCTCGGGGTGGGCGCTGACCGAGACCACGCGCGGTAAGTTCATCGAAAAAGTCTACCACTTCCCCCGGCCTGGTTACCGTCGAATCAATTCGCGGCTACGATTACAAATTCGGCCTGCACCTCGCAAGCTCGGTTTGCCGAATCTCAGAAATTTGTCAAGTTCGTTGATTCGACAAGATTGGCTTGCCAATCGCAGGTCGAATTTGTAGCCATAGCCGCGAATTGATTCGACGGAACGGGTTACAGCCGGGCGGCTCCGGCTCCCTCGCCCGTGCTGGACAGAGCGCCGGATGCAACTGGAGCGAGCGTCCCGGAGGCGGCGAGCGCCGTCAGCTCGCCCGCCGCACCGACCACGAGCTTCTTGTCGAAGCCGTGCCGCGTCAGGGCGTCGGCGCTCGATGCCAGAGTGCGCCCGGCCAGCGCTCCCACCGTCATGGCGATCAGCGGGACGATCTGCTGCTTGTCGGGGCAGCGGATGACGTGCTGGGGCGGCAGAAGCTTGCGCCAGGCTCCCTCGATGCCCATGTCGTCGAAATGATATGTCCCGCCGGGCCGAATGAGAAAGACGTTCCAGCGGCGCTGAAGCTCCTCGGCGATTTGCGCAGTCGAGAGGTCCTGCCCGATGTCCTCGCCGATAAAGCGCTTCACAGCGTCGGCGCTGATGGTCGTGTAGAAGTTCTCGTCGCCGATCAGAAATAGCGCCCCTTTCGTGCCACGCTTCTCCCAGGCATCGGTCTTGACGTGCCGGGCGAAGAAGTACAGGGCCAGATCATAAGACTCCTCGTGGGTTCCGCCTCCGCCGCCTTCGAGGTAGATCTGCGACAGACACTTTTCTACGAGCGCGTCGTCGGCCTCGAACTCGCCCATCTGGAGCGGAGCCTGGTCGCAGAACGCATCGCCGACGGCTCCAAACAGAATCTGCGGATACTCGACGATCCCCTCGCCCAGCACGAAGCCCATGAGCTTGCCCAGCTCTTTTTGCAGAAAGTCCGGGATGTCGCGCATGGAGCCGGTGACATCGAACATGACGGCTATCGGGACGCTGAACGGGTTGTCGGCGTTGTCCAGCGCCTCCCGAACTCGTTTTTTCCGGACATCCATGGCCTCGTGGACCGCATCGGCCCGGCCTGCGGCCACATCGGCGTCGTGCGTGAAGACGCTCGTGCCGCTCGCGGTGCGTGCCGCCGCCCGCGCACTGTACCCAATCGCATCAAAAGAACCGCTTCCCATTTTGTTTTCCCCTATCCCCGTGCCGCACGGGGGAATTTTTATTCCACGACAAGTTCAGCGTACTCGCGCTTTCCCAGGAGCCTTCCAAGCACGGCGTGGGCGTGCTCGGCGTCCTGAGGGCGTCGCCCCGGTTTCGGATCGCGGCAGCGGGCGATAAAGCGCCGGATCGGCTCGGCGATTGTTTTTTCTTCGTCGCCCAGCAGGTAAAGGGCAGTGGATGCTGCCTGAAAGAGATCGGAGGGCACGCCTGCCAGGGCTTTGGTGAAAAGCTCGGGCGGCTGGAGCGCCTTCCAGGTCGGGTCGGCCAGCGGCACCGGCTCGACTCCGATTTTTGCCGAGGCCGTCCAGCCCAGAAGCACCAGCCCGTGCTGCTCCGGATAGATCAGAAGATGGTCGGGCGTCACGGCTCCATGAGCAAAGCCGCGCAGATGCGCAAGCCAGAGCGTCATCAAGAGCCGCCGCCAGATCCACCAGACATGTTTCGGTTCGAGTCCGCGCGGAAATTTGCTTTCCCGGAGCTGCTTTCCCGTAAAACAGCGCCCCTCGGGAGTCGCCAGCACCAGCCCATTTCTCTGCCGTCGCTCGGCGTCCGTCACCGTGAAGCGAGCCAGAGGCCGGGGGACATACACCCGCTGCCGTGAGAAAAACTCCCGCTCGGCACCGGGGTCGGTGTCGGGCCGCCAGAGTTCGTCGAGCGTTTGGCACTCGCGCTCCAGCAGGTCGTTGTCGGCGGGCGCTTTGACGATTTTTGCAAACGCCCGAAAGCCCTCGGGAGCCGGAAAATCGGCGTCGTAGATGGTTGTAATCAGGCCCTCGGCCCGAACACCGGTGAGTGTAAGATTTTTTTCGCCGACGGGAAGTGTCACGGGCGCAAATGGGGCGCGACGCTCGCCGTAGGTTCCTGCCGCAAGCCCTTTTCGTGCTTCGTCGCGCCAGAACCCCAGCTTCACGAAGAGCTTCGCATCGCCGCCCCGGTCGGGATGCACCCGGAGTGCCAGCCGTCGGTACGCCTCGCTCAGGTCGCTCTCGGTTGAAAGCGGCCCGAAGACATCCTCGGGGCAGGTGGCTTTCTCTATCGTTTTCATTCTTGTGTCTTTTCTACACTATCTCAGACTCCTGAGTTTCGCCAGGGTTGCAACAATTTTTATTTATCTCCAAATCGCGCCGCCGTGAAACATTCCCGTTGTGATTGCCTGCGATATACTTGGCGCATGGCCCCTCGGAGAGTGCACCGCGCCGAAGCTCTGGTCTTTCTACTTGTTTTTGCGCTGGCGGCGCTTTTGCGGCTCTGGGATCTGGGGCGCAACGGAGTCGGCTCGCCCTATTTTGCGACCACGGCGCTCTCGATGTCGCTCTCGCCGAAGCTGTTTTTCTTCGGAAGCTTTGATCCGGGCGGGTTTGTGAGCGTCGATAAGACGCCCGGCGGGTTCTGGCCGCCTGCGGTTTTCTGCATGCTTTTCGGGTTCTCGGGGCTTTCGGTGCACCTGCCGCAGGTTCTGGCGGGCTTGCTGACTCTGATTCTGCTCTGGCGGATCGTCCGGCGGGCGCACGGAGCCGTCGCCGGGCTTTTTGCGGCGCTGTTCTACGCGACGCTGCCTATCGCCGTGGTCGTGGACCGGAGCAACATGGTCGATCCGTGGCTGGTGCTCTATCTCACGCTCGCGGCGGGGGCGGCTCTGCGCGGGCGCTGGGGCTGGGCCGGGGCGTTTCTGGGCTGGGCGTATGTCGTGAAACTACTTGCGGCGCTGATTCTGATGCCTGCACTTTTCTCTCTCTGGGCCGTGAAGAGCCGTCGCTGGCAGGGCGCACTGGGCTTTCTTGTCGCCCTGACGCTGAGTGGCGGACTCTGGCCGAGCGCCGTGGACCTGCTCCCGAAAAACGGTCGTCCCTTTGTCGGCGGGAGTGTCAACAATACGGTCTCGGACCTGGTGCTGGGCTACAACGGGCTGGGCCGGGTGCTGGGCCGGGGCGACCAGATGGCCCCGGAGCTGAGGCTTCCCCCGCTGCTCTACGGCGGAACTCCCGGACCGTTTCGGCTTTTCGAGCCGCGCCTCGGCGACCAGTGGGCCTGGCTTCTTCCACTGGCGCTTTTCGGGGCGTTCGGGCTGGCGAAAAACAAAAAATGGCCCGCACTGAGCCTGTGGGGCGGCTGGCTTTTCGTTCACGTTGTCGTTTTTTCCGGCGCGAGGGGGACGTTTCACGTTCATTATCTCCAGGCGCTCGGGCCGCCGCTCGTGGTTCTGGCAGGGATCGGGGCGGCGCGGGTGCTTCGGGCCGGGCCGCCGTGGATCGCGCTCGGGCTTTTGCTGGTCGCGCTCTGGGAGAGCATTCTGGCCTCGCGCGGAGCCGGGGCTGAGTGGCAGCCCCGAATCGCCCTGACGCTCTGGCCGGGCGTCGGGCTGGCGACGGTTCTGCTTCTCATTTTCTGGACAAAAGAAAAGCGCTCACGGCTTCCTGCGCTGATAGGCGTGGTCTTTCTGCTCGGGCCGTCGGTTTTTTGGTGCGCCGTCACGACCCGGCATCGTAGCGTCAGCATGGCCCCGTTCGCCGGGCCGAAGCTCGCGGAACCACGGAGCATTCTGGGCATCGAAGAGCCGTTCCAGCCCGGTTTTGTCGAGTTTCTGCAAAAAGAGCGCGGACGTGCAAAATACTTGATCGCTGTGGGCAGCGTCCGGCAGGCAAGCCAGTTAATTATGAAGACCCGCCAGCCCGTCATGACCTGCGGCGGCTTTCTGGGCCGCGACCCCATTCTCACCCCCGAGTCGCTCGATGGTTATGTGAAGCGCGGCGAGGTCCGCTTCTTCTTCGTCGATCTGGACGCCCAGCCCGCGCTGGCGCAGTGGGTGCAAAACCACGGCAAGCCCGTCGATCCCGCCCGCTGGGGCGGCCTGCGCCCCGGCTTCCAGGACGGCTACGGGATTTTATGGGACTTGAAATGAAATATACGATTCATATTTAACCCAACACAAATTTATTATACATTTTAATAATCATAATAAGACATATATTCTCTGTTCATTTCTTCCAAACAGTAAACTCCTTCATTAAGTCCGTCCGATGCTCCACAAAGGAGATTCCATAAACCATCTATAACGTCTCTCAAATGAATTAAGTCGATTGTTTTTGGTAAACTATACTGATATGCAAGTCCTTTGTTCGATCTTGAATATCGCAGACGTTGACCATCTGGGTCTATATTATGAAAATCTTGAATAAATTTTTCCACTATATCCAAAACTTCCTCATCGCTATTCGGCCAAAAAGCACTTATTATTTCTTTTGACTGAACCCAAATCGAATGCAAATCATGTTTATTTATAATATTTTTTACTGATTCATCGGAATTTAAATTTAACAGAATTCCAATTCTAATAATTTCTTTCATTTTTAATTCTACAGCATGCCTATAGTAATACAGGATCGGAAAAAGAAATCTATCAGGATGAGTACCGTCTCCACCTTTTAATAAAACTTCTATTGAGAAATCTCCTAACTCTTTAAAGGATTCAGGTAGCAAAAAATCGTTATTTGAATTCTCCACTTCTCCAAAATGTATTATCACTTGTTTAGGAGTACTTGATTTAGCTTCAACGAAAAGTGATTGACCTTTTCGAGGCCAATTTTTTAGATTCAAGTAATCTTCCATTGTGTGACAGTCGTCATATTTATTGTAAAAAACTTCTCTCATGAATTTTTCTCCTGATGCGCTATCGAATGGTACCCAACTTTTACTAAATATCCAGCCGTACTGCACTTTACTATTTTTGATCCATTTTCATTTCATCACCACACAGCGATAGAATAGCCTCGTGACGGTTTTAGGGATCGAGACGAGCTGCGATGAGACGAGCGCGGCAGTTGTGGTGGACGGACGGCAGATTCTGTCGTGCGTCGTGGCGAGCCAGATGGAGGAGCATGCCCGCTTCGGCGGCGTGGTTCCCGAGCTTGCCAGCCGTCGGCATGTCGAGCAGATTCTCCCGGTGCTGCGCCAGGCGCTCGCAGAAGCGAACGTGAGCTTCAATGACCTCGACGCCATCGCCGTGACGAATCGTCCGGGGCTGCTCGGGGCGCTGCTGGTGGGCGTCAGCGCGGCAAAAGCGCTTGCCATGGCCCTGAAGATTCCCATCGTCGGCGTCCATCACATCGAGGCGCATCTCTACGCCAACTGGCTCACGGGGGATGGCGCGGACTTTCCGGCGGTGGCGCTCGTGGTGTCGGGCGGGCACACCGATCTCTTTCACCTGCGCGGCCACGGCGACTACGTCCTGCTGGGCCGGACCCGCGACGATGCCGCAGGGGAGGCGTTCGACAAGGGTGCGCGGCTCATGGGCCTGGGCTATCCAGGCGGCCCGGCAATCCAGAAAGCCGCCGAGGGCGGAAACCCGAAAGCGATTTTATTTCCTCGCGCCTGGCTGCCCGGCACCCACGAGTTCAGCTTCTCCGGCCTCAAGACCTCGGTGCGCTACGCTCTTCAGAAGCCCGATCTTCCCCCGCTCACAGACTTAGCCGCGAGCTTTCAAGAGGCCATCGTCGATGTGCTGGTCAAGAAAACTCTTCTCGCCGCGCGGGAGATGGGCGTCGAGCGGGTCTTGCTGGCGGGCGGCGTCTCGGCCAATGCCCGGCTACGCGAAAAAATGACTGATGCGTGTGCCAAAGAGAACCTGGCACTGTTTTTTCCACCGCCCGCTCTCTGCACCGACAACGCCGCCATGATCGCCTGTGCGGGTTATTGGAACCTGCTCACGCGCGGCCCCGACCCGCTAAGCTTCGAGACGCGTCCCTCCGAACCGCTGGCTGGGGTAGAATAGCCATCATGCTTACCCGACTCAAGGTTCAAGGGTTTAAGAATCTGGTGGATGTAGAAGTTCACTTCGGCCCATTCACTTGTATTGCAGGTGGAAACGGTGTTGGAAAATCGAATCTATTTGATGCCGTTCGATTTCTAAATGCATTGTCTCAAATGCCGCTTTTAGACGCAGCATCTTCTGTCAGAGATAGCAAAACAACCGAAATAAAAAGTCTTTTTCTTCATTATGGTGAATTTTATGGCGACTTAATTAGATTTGAAGCCGATATGATCATACCCAAAAATTCAAAAGACAGCCTTGGCAGAAACGCCGAAGCAACTTCAACATTTGTCTGTTATGTGCTGGAGCTAAAATATCGTAAAGGAGATGATAGCCTTGAAATTGTGAAGGAGGAGCTTTCTCGAGTTCGTCATGGAAATAGCGAGATAACTAAATGGTCTTCAAAAGAATGGCGGGATTCTGTTATTATAGCTAAGCGAGATTCGCCCATGATTTCAACTGACACTAAAAACGAAACAAAAATACAGTTACACCTTGATCGAGGCGAACAAAGAGGGGGAATGCCTACAATTGCTCTTGCTCATGATTTGCCGAGAACGTTAATTCAGGCTGCTAACGCCGCAGAGCATCGAACAGCGGTAGCAGTTCAAAAAGAAATGCAATCATGGAGGCTTTTACAATTAGAACCGTCGTCAATGCGTGAACCAGACAGATTCAACTCATTAAATCGCCTTGGACATCGTGGAGAACATATACCTGCGACACTTTATCGCCTTGCAAAAAATACAAATGATGAAGAAAAAGTATATTCAGGAGTCGCAAATCGATTACAGCAACTCATATCTGATATTCGTAGTATTGGAATTGATAGAGATAGCACTAGAGAACAACTATCCTTGTGGGCAAAAGGTAAAGACGGCACCAGTCATCCTGCGCGATCTTTATCAGAAGGAACATTAAGATTTTTAGCACTTACTCTTTTAGAACAAGACTATGAAGAACAAGGGGTTTTGTGCTTAGAAGAACCCGAAAATGGCATTCATCCTGAACGTATACCCGCAATGCTTCGGCTTCTTAAAGATATTGCAGTTGATACTGACCTACCTATCGGTACAGATAATCCATTACGTCAGGTTATAGTCAATACGCATTCACCTGCTGTTGTTGGACAAGTAGATGAAAATGACCTTCTCGTTGCTGAGCAACGAGAATTTAAAACAGGCAATACGATGTGCCTTAAAGCTAATTTCTCTCCTCTTCCAAATACTTGGCGCGCCTCATTATTGCCTGATCCAGAGAGAGATTCAGTTGCAAAAGGGCAATTATTATCTTATCTTAACCCATTTATCAACAATAGCACTGATGAAAAAGATTACTCAACAAAAAAGAAAAAATCACAACGAGTAGTTGATCGTCTTGATCTACGCCAATTGGTTCTCGGTTTTGAATCATCATGAACGAAATTCGCTATACTCTTCTCTCAGATGGCCCTACAGATCAAGCATTAATGCCAATTATAGAATGGATACTACGACACAATGGCCTTGATCTACCATTAGTACAACAATGGGCAGACCCACAACGATTTCCCAAAAACTCGCGAAAACTTCAGGATCGAATACCCTGGGCAATAGACATATACCCCTGTGACATTCTCTTTATCCATCGTGATGCCGAAAAAGAAACCTTTGAACAAAGACAAATAGAAATTGAAGAAGTAGTAGAAAAATGCAAATTGTCTTTTTCTACTGTGTGTGTAGTCCCTGTTCGGATGACAGAAGCATGGCTTCTTTTTAGTGAGTTAGCACTTCGCCGTGCATCAGGCAATCCAAACGGCAAAACACCGTTATATATACCAAATATTTCTCAAGTGGAAGAAATTCCCGATCCAAAAGAAATTTTATATACTCAACTACGCACAGCAAGTGAATTATCTGGCAGACGTCTCAATCGATTCAATGAAAGATATGCTGCAAATTTGGTGGTAAGTTTTATTGAAGATTTTTTTCCACTTTTGGGAGTTCCTTCTTTCAAGTCTTTGAACAAAGACGTGAGAGAAACGCTTTTTAATAGCGGTTGGATAACTGTGTGAATTTGGTCTACAATTTAACTCTTCTGGCGCTCGCTCCAATTTTGGTTTTTCTTTTGCTCTGGCGACGATTCAGGGGCAAAGAACCTGCGTGGGCGGAGCGCTGGGGCAATTTAACCCCGATTGCCCGAAATAAACCGTGTTTCTGGGTGCATGCGGTCTCTGTGGGCGAGGTCATGGCGGCGACTCCGGTGCTGCGCGAGCTGCGAAAGCGCCACCCGGACGCCACTATCGTTCTCTCGACCACGACCACGGGCGGGAGAGAAGTTGCGCTCCAGCGCCCCGAGGCCGACCGGGTGATCGCGTTCCCGCTCGACGCTCCGTGGGTCGTGAAAAAATCGCTGGACACCGTTCAGCCTGACTTGATTTTGTTGATGGAGTGGGAGATCTGGCCGAATTTTTTATTCGAGGCCAAAAAACAGGGCGCAAAAGTCGCGGTTCTCAACGGGCGGGTGAGCGACAAGGGCCTCAGGCGCGGACTCAAAACCCGCTGGCTTCTTCAGGGCGCACTGAACATGGTGGATTTATTTGTGATGCAGTCCGAGGAAGATGCACGCCGAGCGGTTCTGGTCGGCGCACCTACAAATCGGGTACAGGTCTTTGGAAACACGAAGTTCGACGAAGCCAGCACGCCTCTGAGCGACACCGAACGTAAATCTTTGCGGGCCGAGGTGGGAGTTCCCGAGAGTGCCCCGGTCTGGGTCTGCGGCTCCACCCGCGACGGCAAAGACGGTATCCCCGACGAAGAAATTTTGATCTTTGAGGCCGCCCAGAAAGTACGCGAGCGGTTCCCGGAGCTGATTTTAATCGTCGCGCCACGGCATCTGGAACGTGCAGACATTGCGGCCTCACACCTGGGAAGTCCTGCGCGGCGCAGCAAAAAAGAAACCGGCCCGACGCTGCTCTTAGACACGTTCGGGGAGCTTGCTCGGGTTTATGCAATTGCGGATGTCGCGTTTGTGGGCGGCTCGCTCGCACCCTGGGGCGGCCAGAGCGTCTTCCAGCCGCTCGCACAGGGCGTGCCCGCGCTGTTTGGGCCGAACACGAACAACCAGCGCGATATCTCGGCGCTGAGCCAGGCCGAGGGCGTGGGCTTTGAAATCACCGACTCGGAATCGCTGGCGCGTGAAGTTCTCCGAATTCTTACGCTGCCCGAGGCCGAAAAGCAGAAACTAAACGAAAAAGCACGAGCACTGATCGAGCGAAACCAAGGGGTCACGGCGCGGGCGCTGGATGCCGCCGAGGGTCTGCTTGGACGCTAAGAAAGTTCTCTCCGGCGAAGACCGCAGCCTCGGGGCGAGCCTGCTTCGGGCCGGGCTGACGCCGCTTTCGTGGCTTCACCGGGCCGGGCTGGAGGCGTATTTATTGCCCTACAAAACCGGACTGCGAAAGCGCCATCGGCTGCCCGTGCCCGTGATCTCTATCGGGAATCTCAGCTCGGGCGGAACCGGCAAAACCCCGATGGCGGCGCTGGTCGGGCGGCTTCTACGGGAGTCGGGGAAACAGGTGGCAATTCTCTCGCGCGGCCACGGCGGAAGCCACGAGAGCGAGCCAGGCGCAAAGATCGTCAGCCGGGGCGACGGAAAAATCTTGCTCGCACCCGAGGTCGCTGGCGACGAGCCGACTCTGCTCGCACGGCTCCTGCCCGATGTCCCGATTCTCGTCGGACGGGATCGGCGAGTCTCGGGGCAGCTTGCCATCAACGAGTTCGCCCCGGACGTGATTCTGCTCGACGACGGGCTTCAGTTCTGGCAGCTTCACCGCGACCTGGACATCGTTCTGCTCGATGCGAGTCGGCCTTTCGACAATGGCCGGGTGCTTCCGCGCGGGCTGCTACGCGAGCCGCCATCGCACCTGAGCCGGGCGCAAGTCGTCGTGCTGACCCGCGCCGAGCGAGTCACCCCCGAGGCGCTGGAGAGTACGAAAAATAGGGTCCGAGCGCTCGCTCCCCATGCCCACCTGCTCACGGCGTCCCACGCGCCCAATGGCTGGCGAGACCGGCACGGAAGCGTCACAACAGCTCCCAAGGGCGAGGTCTGTGTCGCGTTCAGCGGGATCGCCGACGGCGAGGCGTTTGCCTTGGGGCTTCGCGCTCAGGGCCTGACGCTGAAAACCACCGTGAACTTTGCCGACCATCATGCCTACAATAAAGGCGGTATTGAGGCGCTGATCGAGCGCGATCCCTCGGCGACATTCGTCACGACGGAGAAAGACCTGGTCAAGGTGGCCGCGCTCTGGCCGGACCCTGGCCCAGGGCTGCTGGCGCAGGGCGTGAAAATCGCACTTTCCGAGTCAGATCAGAAGAGGCTGAGCGATGCTCTAAATACCCTGTTGATACGATGAGAAAGAAAAAGCCGACACTCCAGACGCTCCCGCAAAGCAAGCCTGAAAAAAAGAACCGGAAGCTACCCGGCGAAGCCCTGGCAGCAACCTCAAAACCAGTGCCTGCCCTGACGCGTCCCGTCGAGCCGCGCTCTATCGGACTGTTGTCTGGAGCGGCGGTGTTTCTGTGCATTGTTCTAACGCTCTCTCCACGCCTGGCAAGCGACCATGTTCCGATCTGGATCTCGTTTGCGCTGGGCCTGGTTTTGGCGGGCATCGTCGGCGCTCTCATGATCCGGGTGACGGAGCGGCTTTTAGAGCGCGACCGGGCCGTCCGCGACGAGCGTACGTCCGAGCGGGCGAGCTTTCAGCAGCGCGAGCAGTACCTCGCCGCACTCGCCGAGGCGGAGAGCCACCTGCTGGCCGACACCGATGGCGAGGGCTACCGGGCCGCACTCGGTGCACTGGGCCGCGCCGCCGGAGCGACCCGAGTCTCGTTCTACGCCACGCAAACCGACCCGCGCGATCAGGCATTGGTGGCGACTCTCCAGCAGTTCTGGCAGCACTCCGGCGCTCCCCCGCAGCCCCCACTTGCGGAGCTTTCTCTGACGCACTCTCTGAAGCGCTGGCTGGACCTTCTCAGCGACGGCGGGCTGATCGACGCGCCGACGCTTCAGCTTCCCGTCGAAGAGCGCCCACTGCTCGAAGCGCACGGCATCCGCTCGGTTCTCGCACTGGGAATTGGGGAGCCGGGCAAGCCGCCGCGCGGCGTTCTGCTTCTGGAGAACTCGCGGACGCCCAGCCAGGACCACCTGCGCAGCGCCGCATCCGGGTTCTTCCACGCCGAGGCCCGCCGCGATATCGAGCGCACGACGCGCAGGCAGGCGCTCCACGATCCTCTGACCGAGCTGCCCAACCGCCGCCACCTCAAAGAAGAGCTGGAGCGACGCCTGGGCGACGCCGAGAAGCAGGGGACGGGCCTTGCTGTCGTCTTTTTAGACCTCGACCGCTTCAAGCAGATCAACGACACGCTCGGCCATGACTTCGGCGACCGGTTTCTTCAGTACGTTGTGAGGCACCGGCTCCAGCCGTGCCTGGGAAACTCGGACTTCCTGGCGCGCGTCGGCGGCGACGAGTTCGTCCTGGTGCTGTCTGCCACCCATGTTGTGCTTCATGCCGATGCGTCGCAGCGCGCCTCGGCGATCCTGCGCTCCCTGATGCTCCCCATCACGCTGGAGGGACAGGAGCTTTATATCTCCACGAGCATCGGGATCAGCCTCTATCCGGAGAGTGGCACGGATGTCGATTCGCTGATGAAACAGGCCGATGTCGCCATGTACGCTGTCAAAGAGAGCGGGCGAAACAACTTCCGCTACTTCGAGACGAAGATGCTCGCCGGTGCCGCCGACAAGCTCAAGCTGGAAGCGGACCTGCGCCATGTGCTCGATCCGCGCTTCACCAGCAGCGACACGTTCGTGCTGTACTTCCAGCCCCAGGTCGATATCGCGACAGGCCGCATGGTCGGGATGGAAGGACTTGCGCGCTGGAACCACCCCGAGCGCGGCCTGCTGCTCCCCGCCGAGTTTGTCGGGATGGCGGAAGAGGCCGCGCTGATGCTCCCTCTGGGCGAGCATCTGCTGCGGATCGCCTGCCGCCAGGGAGTTTCCTGGCTCCAGCGCGGCATCCCGCTACGGGTCTCGGTCAATCTGTCGGCCTCGCAGATGCGCGAGCGCGAGCTGGTGAACCAGGTCGAGCGGGCGCTGAGCGAGACGAGGCTACCTCCTGAGAACCTGGAGCTGGAGTTCACCGAGACCGCGATGATGAAAGATGTCGCCGGAGCACAGGCCGTGATGGAAGCCCTCAAGCGTCTCGGGGTTCGACTCTCCATCGACGACTTCGGTGCGGGCGCGTCGTCGGTGGCTCAGCTCAAAGACTTTCCGTTTGACTGCGTCAAGATCGAGCGGCGGTTCATTCAGAGCCTGATCGAGAGCGAGCGCGACCGCAAGCTGGCGCGGGCGCTCATCGCGCTGGCAAAAGCCATGGGCGCGGAGGTCGTCGCGGAGGGCGTCGAGACCCGCGAGCAGTGCGAGGCTCTCGCAGCGATGGGCTGCACCATCATGCAGGGGCATCTGTTCAGCCCCGCCCTCGCCCCCGACGCTCTGGAAGCCCGCTTCTTCGCCCAGAAAAAAGCGGCTTAGTCACATCTCCCCGATTCCCACATAAGAGAAGGACGAATTTCAAATGCGTTTGCCCTGCTATATTAACCGATCAAATAACAATTGGTATCTGGATGTATACGATTATCTTTTTAATAACAAATTGCGTGTTGGTGAAGCTGTAGACCAAGCCCTTCTTTACCGAACTCCAACAGGAGTCCCTGAAGGTAATTACAGTCTGTATGACAGGGTTTTCAACAAGGCTAATCGCGAAAAAATGACCCCACATATTTTTGGAGATAGAAATATGACTTTAAAAGGATTATATAAAGTCCCTCGTGGCTTAGTTGACTGGGCTCGTGTTGAGACCACAATGCAATGAGAAAGAGACTGCGAGTACATATTGCCTTTATACTGATCTGCATGGTGGCTATGGGCTGTGAGCCATCGCGACCGCCTCGACCAGAAATTAAAGAACTTTTAGGTAAAGTTAATAAAGTGAGTTTTTACTATGCGGTGGACTATCGTGATGCTAACGACCCAGGCATAACTAAGAAAGCAACAATTATTACCCCGGAAGCTACCTTTAATCCCAAGCTGTTCGCGGGTTTCGAGGTGCTCAGCGTGCCTCCTAAAGCCTCATTACCTGACGAGACTCCATGGCAAGTGTGGGTTCGCTAACTGTGCGTGACAAACAGTTTGTCTTTCATGTTTTTCCTGGTGTAATTGCTCGGTAAAATCGCTTGTATTGCTCTGGTGATGGCTGAGGAAGAAAAGAGAGAGCGACTCGATGCATCAGGTCCAAACCAGAGCGGGGGATACTTTTTCTGAGCCGATTTGTCGCTTTGCAAGTCTCTTGAACGATTTT
>JANLTX010000030.1:0-62635 GCA_031363095.1 Armatimonadota bacterium
CTCCCCCCGCGAAGCCGGGGAGGGGGTCGGCTGCAATGAGGAACGAATGGAGGCCGGGGGGAGGGAAAACATCGCCGTGGTGATTCCGGCCTACAACGAAGAGGCTGTGATCGAGGCGACGCTTGCCAGTGTGTTTGCTCAGAGCGTTCCGTCTGTGGCCGCGATTGTGATCGCCGACAACTGCACCGACGCCACCGTGGCCCTCGCACGGGCCGCAGGCGCGACCGTTCTGGAGCGCACCGACGCTGAAAAACGTGGCAAGGGCTGGGCGCTGGCCTGGGCTTTTGAGAAGCTGTTACGCGAGACCGATTTCACGGCATTTGCGATCTTAGATGCCGACACCAAAGCAAGTCCTGAGTTTTGCCAGAGAATGCTCACGCGGCTGGAGCGCCTCGGGCCGGGCGGGAAAGTTGCGCTTCAGGGGCGCTACGGCGTCCTCAACGAGGGCGACGGCTGGCGGGCGGCGCTGATGAGTGCGGCGTTCGCGCTGGTGAACCATGTCCGGCTCCTTGGCGCAGACCGGCTCGGTGGCTTCGTCGGGCTGAAGGGCAACGGGATGGTCCTGACCCGCGCTCTGCTTCTTTCGCACCCGTGGCACGGCGAGAGCATCACCGAAGATTTAGACTACGCGCTGGATTTAGAAAAAGCGGGTGTCAAGATCCGCTACGCTCCCGACGCGCGGGTGGACGCCCAGATGCCCGTCGATTCTGCCGCCGCCACGACCCAGCGCAGCCGCTGGGAGCGCGGGCGCGGGCGATTGGTCCGACTCCGCGCCATCGAGCTGCTCCGCGCCGGGCGCGTCTGGGCCGCACTCGATCTCGCGACGCCGCCGCTGGGCGAGCTGTGCGGGCTGGTTCTGCTCTGGGGACTTCTGACGCCCTTCTCGCCTTTCTGGATGCTGCTCTGGTGGGCCGGGGCGCTGGGCGGACTTCTCTTCTATGTCCTGGGCGGCCTGCTGGTGAGCGGCGTCTCCGGGCGCGTCTGGCTGGCGCTGCTCTGCGCCCCGTTCTATGTCGCCTGGAAGCTCGCGCTGAAACTCGCCCGCCCGACCCGCGAGTGGGTCCGCACCGAGCGCATTCCACTGACGCCCCCGCCCGGCGGGGGAACGGGGGGAATGCAGCCATGATGAATCTGGTGCTGGGAATCCTCTTCGGAACCCTGGGAATGGCGCTTTTTGCGAAAAAACTCAACTGGAAAGCGTACGTCGCGCTGGGCTGCTGGACGCTGACGCTCTCGCTGTTCTACTTTGTGAAGCACTGAGATGTCCACAAGGCCCTTTCCCGTGCTCTCCGATGCGCCCGATGCCCACCGGCTCCGCGACGAAGCCAGGCGCCGCGATGCCTGGTTCCGAATGGCGGGTCTGTTCGGTGCGCTGGCGTGTGCGCTGAGCTTCGCCGCGCTTGATTTCGCCAGCCCGATGGTCCCACTGGTCCTGATTTTAGCGATTTTATTGCCGGTTCTGGTCTGGAACCTGCCTCGCTTGCCGTATCAGTTTCTTTTGCCTGCCGTCTGTTTGATCGAACTCGGTGATTCCGGCAACCCCGATGAATTTTTTGGGAAGATTCCGCTGTTCTGGAACATAAATACGGCCATTCAGATGTATGCTCATGTCGATTTCAAGGGCGTTCCCTTTAGTTTGTTGGAATTTTTATTAATTCTGGCAGCGGTGCTGTCTTTTGTGAAAGCAGTGTTTAATAGGAATATGAATTTTGAGGTTGGTTCTTTAATTAAGCCGATAATTATCTATGAAATTTTTGTTTTTGGTAGTTGGATGCATGGAATCATGACCGGGGGCGATTTTAAGATATCGCTTCAAGAAACCCGTGCCCAGTTTTACTTTTTGTTTGCCTATTTAATTGCGGCACATCAAATTAGAACCCGCGAGCAGGTCAATAAAAGCCTCTGGATATTTGTGCTTTGTGTTGCGTTCAAGGGACTTGTCTATGTCTTTCGTAAGTTTGTCACTCTGGCAAGTCTCCCGATTCCCGATCAAGGCGTCGGGTCGCACGAGGAAGCATTTTTCTTTGGAGCGTATACGGTCTTACTAATTGTTCTACCGCTCTGTGGCGTCGAGAAAAAGCTACAAAAAGTCATGTGGTTGTTACTTCCATTGGTTATTATCGGAAATATGACGACAAATCGACGTGCGGGTACAGCAGGTCTTGCTGTTTCCCTAATGATGCTATTTCCGGCTGCCTGGGTTTGTCTGCCAAACCGTCGAAAGTTAATTACGACAACAGCACTTTCATTTATTATCGGATTTTCGATTTATTATCCGATTTTTCGAAATAAAGATGGCATGTTTGCACTCCCAGCACGGGCTTTTAAGACACAATTTGAGCCAGAGGCCAATACAGAGCGCGACCGAAGCTCCAACGACTACCGTGAGGCCGAAAATGCCTGTTTAATGGCGACGATCAAAGAATCTACCGCCACGACCCTCTTCGGATTCGGCTACGGAAAACGCATGATGCACGTCGCCAATATCGTCGATTTGACCAAGCTGTATGAGTGGTGGGACATTCTGCCGCACAATCAGATTCTCTGGATCTGGATGCGGACGGGCCTCTGTGGTTTTATTGCGTTCTGGCTCATGATTGCCTCGATTCACTTTGATATCGGGAAAGTTTTGCGCTTTAAAAAATCAGATTCTCATGACAAAGCCATCGCCATGTTTGTTCTGGTGATTATTGCCAACTTATTGATGTTTGGAATGCTGGATTTGCAGCTCTCCAACTACCGGGATATGTTGTTCTCCGGGCTATTTGTTGGAATTCTGGGCGGTTATCTCTCTCGAAAGCGAGGAAATACCGATGAGCTTGCGTAAAAATCTCGGAATGACTTTAATTACTCAGATTCTTTCCTGGGGCTTGACTCTGATGGTTTCTCTAAAGCTTCCTGGTTACCTGGGCGACAAAAATCTCGGGCGCTTCGAGCTGGCGGGAGCTATCTCCGGGGCGTTCTCAGTGCTGGTGATGCTCGGCACAAGCCGGGTTCTGACCAAAGAGATCGCCCGTGATAGCAACAAGTTCGGACCCCTTCTGGCGACCGCCATAAAACTACGGTTGTTTTTAGCGATTCCTGCCGTGCTTCTGGGGTTGTTATTAACTATAATTCTGCGCTACGACACAACTACCCAATTACTTGTTTCCATTGCACTTGGTGTGATGATTATTACTTGTATCAACGATGCAGTTTCATCGGCAAGGGCAGGACAGGAAGATTTCAAGCGAATCAATCTGGCACAGCTTGTCGAAAAAATTACTACAGGTCTAATTTTACTGAGTTTGGCTCTTCTCAAAGCGCCGCTCTGGTTGTTTTTTGTCGGAATGTTGATCCCAGCCACGCTGAACTTATTTATTCTCACGCGTGGACAGAAAATCCAATCCCAAACGGGCGATCTGGGTGCTCTTGCACGTGAGGGAATGCCGTATCTCTCCAATGCGATCTTTATCAAGCTCTACGGAACCAGTGCGCCGCTCTTGCTCAGCACGCTTGGCTCGCTGGAGGCTGTGGGCTGGTTCGCGCTCGCCAAGCGGCTCGGCGGCTCGACCCTGTTTGTCCCGACGGCGCTCTGCGGGGTTTTGCTGCCCCGACTCTCGGCGCACTGGCAAGACGACAAACCGGCCTACGCTCGCGACGTAAAACGTATGTTTTTGTTGCTAATTACCTGCGTGATCCCACTTTCGGGGTTTTTAATTATCTTCCCTTCGCAAATTTTACAAATTCTACACTATCCCCAGAGCTTCTCCCGAGCAATTCCCGTGATTTCTTTGATGGGAATCTCCATAGGTCTCTGGTTTTTGACGCAAGCCGCTGCCACAGCTCTAATTGCTGCCGATAAACAAACGGTATTTGCCAAACTCACCGGAATTGCGGCGGCGCTGTGCTTTCCACTGGGGGCAGTATGCATTCTGTGGACAAAGTCTGCTCTCGGAAACCCGGCCCTCGGCGCTATCGGAGCCGATGCCCTGATCGAGGCCGGACTCCTGGCCGGGTATCTGTGGGCGCTGCGAGGAATCCATGCCTGAACTCACCGTCTTAATTTGCACCCGAAATCGGCCCGAGGACATCGCCTGGGCCGTGCCGGGCGTGCTGGACTGCACCCACCCGAGCTTCGAGGTTCTGGTGGTGGACCAGAGCGACGGCGACGAAACTAAAAATATCCTGGAGCCACTCGCCAGGGCCGACCCGCGCCTGCGCTACCTGCCCACGCCGACGCGCGGACTCTCGCGGGCACGGAACGTCGGGGCGGCGGCAGCATGCGGGCGGCTTCTGGTCTGCACCGACGACGACTGCGAAGTTTCTTCGACCTGGCTGACCGAAGTTCAAGCGGCGTTCGAGGCCGACCCGAGCGTCCAGATGGCCTACGGGCAGGTCCACGCACCCGAGGGTGCCGACTTCGAGAAGCTCTATGTCCCGTGCTCGTATTTTTCGGAGCGCCGGGCGCTGGACCGCGAGGTGCTCGGCATGGGCGCACACATGATCCTGACAAAACAACTCTGGGAGCGCGTCGGCGGCTGGGACGAAGCTCTCGGTGGCGGCGCGGTCTTTCCCGGCGCAGAGGACTTCGATTTTTCCTACCGGGCGCAGCGGCTCGGGGCGCTGGTGATGGCTCTGCCCGAGCTGGTTCTGATCCATCGGACCGGGCGGCCCAAAGAATTTTATTTTCAGAAGCATCTCTTCGACTACGGACTCGGCGAGGCGGCGTTCTGCCTGAAGCATGTCCGGTGCGGCGATTTCTGGGCGCTGAAGCGGCTACTTCGGGTGCTGGCGCTCTATACCGGGCGAGCCGTCTGGCGAGGACTGCGCCGCCGCCCCGACGCCACGGGGTTTCTGCGCGGGCTGCTGGTCGGACTGGCCCGCGCCCCACGCCTTGCCGTGGACCGGGAAAAGCGAGTCTACACCCCATGAGGTTCGGTTTGTTAGTGGGCGGCTGGCTCGATCCCGAGCGGCGCGAGGCGGTGGCACGCGGCGAGCGTCCCCGCGTCGATGTGCTGGAGCTGGAAACCCGGCTTGGCTGCCGGGCGCTGGATTTTTCGTATCTTGAGGAGCGCTGCGAGCGCGAGCCGCTGACCCGCCTGCTCCGAAAGACCATCGGGTGGAGTGCGACGCTCGCCGTGTGCGCCCTGCCCCAGCTTGCCCGGTGCGATGCCGTCTACTGCTCGGGCGAGGATGTCGGGCTGGCGCTGGGATGGCTGCTAACTCGCTGGCGAAAGCCCCGGCTGGTGATGCGAATGGAGCAACCGACCTACGGCTCGTCGGCGCTGAAAAAACGGCTCTGGCAGCTTTACCTGCGCGGCGGTCTCTCGCGAATCGATCAGGTTCTCTGCCGCACCGAGGCCCACGTCGAGCTTCTACGCTCCCAGAGATTTTCCCGCGCCGAGTTCACCCCCGAGACCACCGACGCTAAGTTTTGGGGCACCTCGAACTCCCCATTATTGGGGCCGGGGGAAGTTCTCTCCGCCGGACTGGAAGAGCGGGACTACCCGACGCTGATCCAGGCCGTTCAGAACCTGGACGTGAACCTCACCATCGCAGCGGGCAGTCCGTGGAGCAAGTTTTCGTTTCAGACCGACGCGCCGCCTGAGAACGTCGCGGTGGCGAAGTTCTCCCAAAAGCAGCTCCGGGAGCGCTATGCTTGCTCCTCCGTGGTCGTGCTCTCGGTGAACCCGACGGCGCGGGCGTGTGGAATGAACGTCGTGCTCGAAGCCTGGGCGATGGGCGTTCCGGTGGTCGCGACCGACACCGAGGGGCTGAGAAGCTACCTGAAACACGGCGAGAATGCCTATCTCGTGCCGCCAAAAGACTCCGTAGCTCTACGCGATGCCCTGAGAAATTTGCGGGGAGACCCGAAACTTTCGGGAAAACTTGCCGACAATGGAAGACAATGCATCGAGAGCTGGGGGAATCTGGAGAGCTACGTGGACCGGATCGAGAGCGCGCTACGGGTACGCTCGTCCGCGTCCTGCGCGAAGAATCCGGCGTCGATATCGTAGGGCCACGGCTACTTCTGGCCGATTTTCTGGCGTCGCTCGTCCCGCCGCGAACCGCCCGCAGGCTACTCTCGCTGATCTACCGAAAAATCGGCGGACTTTCTCTTGGCCCGCGCACCCTGGTCTACGGACGGCTGACGCTCACGGGCGATAAAAATCTCCAGAAATACCTCGCGGTCGGGGCGGATTGTCGGCTCAACTGGCCGCTTCGTCTTGATATCAACGCACCGGTAACTCTCGAAGACGATGTTGTTTTAGGCTTCGGCGTCACGCTGACCACGAGCGCCCACACGATCTCCTGCCCGACGCGCCGGGCCGGGGCGCTGGTGGCGCGGCCCATCACGATAAAGCGCGGCGCGTGGGTCGGGGCGAACGCGACGATCTTGCCGGGCGTGACGGTGGGCGAGGGTGCGGTCGTGGCGGCGGGTGCCGTTGTCACTAAAGATGTCCCGGCGCACGTGGCAGTCGGCGGCAACCCGGCCCGAATTCTCAAGGAGCTGAGTCAATAAATGAGACTGCTTCTCGCAACCCCGTTCTGGCCGCCCGGCGTCGGCGGCAGCACCCGGCTGATCGTCGGGCTGGCTGGGTATTTGCAAGATAGCGGCCATGAGATCACCGTGGTGACCTACGGCGAGCCGCTTCTCACCGACGCGCCGTACGTGGTTCGGGTGCCGCCGCAGGAGGGGCGCGGGGCTTCGTCGCGGGCGTTCTCAAAAGCCGTCTGGCAGGTCCTGGGCGAGAAGAAAATCGAGCGGGCGCTGGCCTATGTCGCGTATCCGCACGCCATCGGGGTCGGCGGCGCGTGCCTGGCCCGGCGCGTTCCGTACACCGTTCTGGCCCTCGGCGAGGACGTGAGCGTCTGCGCCGGAAACTGGAAAAAAACCGGGCTGCTACGTCCGGCGCTGCGGGGTGCGCGGGCGAATCTTGCGATCTCGAATTTTACGGCGCAAGCCCTGCAAAAGATCGGCGGACGCACGGTGAGAGTTGTCGCGCCGGGCATCGACCCGGAGCCCTACGAGGCCGTGACGCCCGAGCAGATCGTCGATTTTCGCAAGCGCCACCGGCTGATGGGCGCAAAAGTGATTCTCACGCTCGCCCGTCTGGAGCCGCGCAAGGGCCACGACAAAATTATCGAGGCGCTGCCCGCGCTCGCCGAGGCCGTGCCGTGTGTCCACTACCTCGTGGTCGGCAAGGGCGACCCGGAGCCGCTTCGGGCGCAGGCAAAAAAACTTGGCGTCGCGGGTCGGCTGACGGTTTTAGACTTTCTCCCCGACGACGAACTTCCGACGCTTTTTGCCGCGTGCGATGTGCTGGCGATGGTCAGCCGCCACGATCCCGGCTCGCGCGAGGTGGAGGGTTTCGGAATCGTCTACCTCGAAGCCGCCGCCGCTGGCAGGCCGTGCATCGCCGGAAGTCATGGCGGTGCGCCCGATGCGGTTGCACACGGCGAGACGGGCTTCGTCGTCGATCCGAGCGATGTCGAGCAGATCGCCGCCGCGCTCTGGAGCGTCCTGACCGACAGCGACCGCGCGAGCCGGATGGGGGCGCTGGGCCGCCTGCGGGTGCGCGAGAGCTTCCAGGAAACCCACTTTTTTGAGGCCGTGACGAGGTCTCTGACGTGCTGAGAGCGGACTTGCTGGCCTACACCCGCGCCGAGCGCCTGGAGTTTCGGAAAATTCTGGTCACGGCCTACAAACATCCGGCCTTTTTTGCTGTTGTTGGCTTTCGTCTGGGCAAATTTTACCAAAAATTTCCAACTCCTATTAAACAAATCGCACTGATATTTTATTATCTATTTAATTATCCGTATATTCGACTATTTACCGGCGTAGAAATTCCACTTTCTTGTGAAATTGGACCTGGGCTTACTATCTGGCACTACGGAAACACTATTTTCGGCGGTGGCGTGCTTGCGGGAAAGAACCTGACGGTAAACCAGGGCATTTTAATCGCTCGAAAGACCGAGCGGGCTGCTATCACGGTTCTCGGCGACAATGTTACGCTCGGTGCCCGCTGCTTGATTCTCTGCGAGTCCATCGGCGACGGAGCCACGGTCGGCGCAGGCGCGGTCGTGACGAAAAATGTCGAATCGGGCCAGACGGTCGTCGGAAACCCCGCGAGGCCGCTTGTATGAAACTTTCTGTGGTCATTCCGACCTACAACCGCCTGGAGAGCCTGAAAAACACCCTGCGCGGGCTTTCGGAGCAAACCTACCCGGACTTCGAGGTAATTATCATCGACGATGGCTCAAATGACGGCACCGATAAATTTTTAAACTCCCCTCTTTCCCCCGTGCCGGGTACCCAGCCGCTGGGTGTGGGCGAAAGTGAAGCGCTTCGGGGGAAGCTCAAGGTAATCTCGCAGAGCAACGGAGGCCCATCCAAAGCCCGAAATCGGGGCGTTCAGGAAGCCTTGGGAGAGATTATTGTCTTTATCGACGACGACACGGAGCCGGGGAAAGATTTTCTGGAGTCTCATGCAAAATTGCACCAGGAAACGAACTCACTGGCCGTGATCGGCCCGATGCTGCCCGATAAAAATCGCAAAGAGCCTGTTTGGATTGCCTGGGAGCACGCAATGCTTCAGAAGCAGTACACGGCGCTGGAGAGACGCGAGTGGTGGCCGCCCGGCCCGAACCATTTCTACACGGGCAATGCGTCGGTGCGGCGCACGGACTTTCTGGCAGTCGGAGGCTTCGACCCTGGCTTCACCCGGCAGGAAGATGTCGAGCTGGCGTTTCGGTTGCAAAGAGAGCGCGGCGTCGCGTTTCACTTTGCGCCAGAAACCGCCGTGGTCCATCGGCCTCTGCGTAGTTTCGAGAGCTGGCACAACGTCCCGCTGGCCTACGGAGCGCTGGATGTCGAGCGGGCGCGGCGCGGCGATGTTTCCTGGGAGCTGGTACGCCACGGGTTTGCAGGGCGGAGCGCACTGACCCGGCTGCTCGTGAGGGCCGAGTGGAGCGTCCCCGTGCTCTCTTCGGCACTGCGCCTGGCGCTGAAGTCCGGTGCCATCGGGCTACATCGGCTCGGTCTGGCTCGCCCGGCCTGCGCGAGCCTCTCCGCGCTCTACAACCTGCTCTACCTCGACGGCGCACGCGTTGCACTGGGCGGGCTACGCGAGCTGAAAGAGGTCGTGGCGTGAGAGTGGCGTTCGTGATGGACCAGCAAGTCGGCCTGAAAACCCACGCGCTGACCCTGAGAAAGTACATCGAGGCCGACCCGGAGATCGTCCCGACGTTCGTTAACGTCCGCTACGACGCCGGAAAGCTCTCGCGCGTGCCCGGCTCGGGAACGTCTGCGGGAGTCCGCGAGATCCGGCGCGGGCTGGGCGACGTTTCCCGATTCGACGCCATCGTCTGGGCGAGCTGGGCGACCAAGTTCGTCCCGGACCTGGTCGAAGCCGTGCTGTCGTTTCTGATCATGGACATGACCCCGACTCAGATGACGCAGATGGGCCAGCTCTACGGCTACAGCGCCCGCCGTGCCGGGTTTCTCGGGGGCTGGAAGCGCCGCGCCACCGAGCGGATCTACCGCGCCACGACCCATTTTTTCCCCTGGAATTCTTGGGTCGGCCAGAGCCTGACACAGGACTGGGGCATCCCACAAGAAAAAATTACCCCCATCTCCCCCGGCGTCGATACCCGGCTCTTCTGCCCCCCGGCGTTTTCTGACCCCCTCTTGGAGCGCTCGTGCCTCGCTTCCGTTCTCCCCCGGCAGAGCGAGGGAGATTCAACCTGGTCTACAGCCCGGTGCTTCGTAGATACCCCTTCGCCAGCGAGGGACGAGCGACAGGCCGGAGGGGTCGCGAGGGGCACGAGCGGGGGAGGCCGAGCGGAGGAGGACGGAGATTGGATGGAGCCAGTCCGATTTCTTTTTGTCGGCGGCGACTTCACGCGCAAGGGCGGCGACTTGCTTCTGCGCTGGGCACGCGAGACAAAAAACTCCGTCGAGCTGCATCTGGTCACGCGAGATTCGGTGCCCGGCGCTCCCCCCAATACGTTCGTGCACCACGGAATCGCGCCGCTCTCAAAAGAACTTGTGGCGCTGTACCAGAGCTGCGATGTTTTTGTTCTGCCGACCCGCGCGGACTGCTACTCGCTCGTGAGTTTGGAAGCGATGGCGTGCGGGCTGCCCGTGGTTGTCTCGCCGCTGGGGGGAATTCCCGAGCTGGTGTCCGACGGCGAGAGCGGCTATCTGGTCGCCCCGGACGACTACGCAGCGCTCTCGATGTGTCTCGATGCGCTGGCGTCGGACCCCAACCTGCGTGCCCGGCTCGGCGCGGCAGGTCTTGCCCGCGCCCGCCAGAGCTTCGATGCCCGCTGCCTGGCGGAGCGTTTGTTGGAGCGCGTGAAGACCTCGTGACTAAAAAAATTGGGTTTGCGCTGGAGTACGCGCTGGGGCACATCACCCACGCGGAGAACCTCAAAGCCACTCTGCCCGAGGGAATCGACCCGCGCTACGTCGAGATTCCCTACACCATCCTGCCGCAGCTAAGAAACTGGAGCCTGCGCGCGTCGCTTACGGCCTGGCGCGGCTTGAAATCTGCCGGGAGGCTGGACGGGCTTTTCTATCACACGCAGATCACGACGCTCTTTGCCGCTCCGATGCTCCGAAAAACCCCTGGCATCGTCTCGCTCGACGCGACGCCCGCGCAGATGGACATTCTGGGAGCCGCCTACGGCCACAAGCCCGGCTCGCCCCGTACGGAAGCGATCAAAAAGAAATTATTGATCCGAACGCTTGGCGCGGCGCGGCATATCGTGACCTGGAGCGAGTGGACCAAAGACTCGTTGGTCTCAGACTACGGCCAGCCTGCGGAGAAAATCACCGTCATCCCGCCCGGCGTGCCGATAGACACTCCTAAACCCAATAATGGGGAACCAAACAATGCAATAGTTTCTTTTTATCCCCCATTACTGGGGGTTAGGGGGCAGAGAACCGGGTTAGGGGAGCCGCGCGCCCTCTTTGTCGGGGGGGATTTTGAGCGCAAGGGGGGCGAGGAGCTACTCGCTGCCTGGAAAGCGCTCCGGCCCGACGCCCACCTCGACATTGTCACGCAGTCTGAGATAGATACTTCGCTGCCCGGAGTGACGGTGCATCGAGGGGTTCGGCCCAACTCGCCCGCGCTCCGTGCTCTGTTCGCTCAAGCGAGCTTGTTTGTGTTTCCTACTCGCGCCGACTGCCTGCCGCTCGCGGTTCTGGAAGCGGCGGCGGCGGGGCTGCCCGTGATTTCCACGGCGGTCGGAGCGATTCCCGAGGCCGTACTCGATGGTCAGACCGGGCGGATCGTGCCGGTTTCCGATAGCGACGCTCTGGCGTCGGCGCTGGATGCACTCTTCAAAAACCCCGAGGAGCGCCACAGACTCGGAGAAAATGCCCGCGCTCTTGCCCAAAGTCGCTTCGATAGGGCGAAAAACTATCCAAAATTAGTGGAGCTTATTCCCACAACCTGCCGATAATACCCGGTACAAATGCGCGTTCTACTTGTAATTCCCAGTGTTGCGGATCGGCAGCCGTTCTCCGAGTGCCATCCGCGCCGCGACTATCAGGCTCTGTGCGAGGCGATCCGGGCGTCGGGGGCCGAGGTCGAGCTTTTAGACTTCCAGGCGGCGGGCGTCTCGGGCGATCTGAAGCTGGCGCTTGCGGCCCACGCTCGGACGAGCGAGTTCGATGCGGTCTATGTGAACGCCGAGAGCCTCGGGGTTCCGCTCTCGCTACTCTCTCGATTTCGGGCCGGTCGTCCCCGGCTGGTGTGCGTCGGGCATCGTCTGCTTACCCAGCGCAAGAAGCTGTTTTTTCGCGGACTCAAGGCGCACAAAAGCATCGACCGACTGTTCGTCTACGCCTCGACCCAGGAAGCGTTCGCCGTCGGAGCGCTCGGAATCGAGCAGGATCGGGTGCGACGGATTCCGTTCCAGGCCGACACGCGCTTCTTCCAGCCTCTTCTGGAAGTCGAGCCAATCTCAAACCAGCTCTGCGCCGTGGGCCGCGAGGGGCGCGACTACCCGACGCTCTTTGCCGCCGTTCAGGGCTTGCCCGAGTTCTCCCTGAAGCTCACCAGCGCGTCGCCGTGGAGCAAGAAGGCCGACTCATCGCGGGTTCGGGCAGTTCCCGGAAACGTCGAGTGCGCGAAAGTTCCCTACTCCGACGACGAACTCAGAACGCTCTACGCCGCGAGCAAAATTGTCTGTGTCCCGCTCTATGCCACGGACTTCCAGGCGGGGATCACGTCGATTCTGGAGGCCATGGCCATGGGCCGCCCGGTCGTCGCCACCCGGACGGCAGGTCTGTCGGACGTGCTCTGGCACGAGGAAAACTGCCTCACGGTCGCGCCGGGCGATGTCAGCGGGTGGCGCGAGGCGATTGCGCGTCTCACGGAAGACCCGGCGCTCGCGGCTCGGCTCGGGGCGCGCGGTCGGCGCTGGGTGGAGGAAAACGCCACGCTGGACCGCTGGGTAACCACAATGAAAGACTGTCTCTTAGGAATTCAGGTGTGACACCATGAAAAAAGTAATTTTTACGCTGATTTGTCTGATCTGTCTCGGCTCTGTGGGAACCAATGTTTATCTGTTCCAGAAGTACAGCTCCAAAAAGACAATCTTAAAGCTCAAAGAGGGGGAGCAGATCACGCTGAAAGACTACCGCGACCGATTGGAGTTTCTTTATGGACGTGAGACGCTCCGGAAGCTGGCGATGACCCGGATCGTCACGGCGGCGGCGAAGAAAGCGGGCGTCTATCCGCCGGAGCGAGCCGTCGAGGCGCGTGTCAAAGATATCGAACGAACGACGCCCGAGGCGATCCCGGCTCAGCGCCGCGAGGAACTCAAGCAAGAGCTGACCATCGAGATGGCGCTCGAAGGGCTGAGCCTGCGGGAGATCAAGCTCACCGAGGCTGAGGCGCAGAAGTTCTTCACGCAGCATCCCGAGCTATTCCAGCTTCCGAAGCAATCCAAAGTCACGCTGGTCGTGGCGCTCGACGAAGTTCGTGCGGGAACGGCAGAGGGGATGCTACGCCAGAAAAACGTGAACGAGGCGACGCTCGCTCTGGAGCCGGGTATGAAAGTCGCCGGGCTGAACGGTTTTTCCCCGAACCTCGACGCGCTTCCCGACGCCCAGCGCGAGCGCCTGCGAACCACGGCGCTGAGCCTTGCGCCCGGCGCAGTCGTCCGGCTGGACTTGAGCGGCACCCATTTTATTCTGCGTGGCGAGACGCAGGAAGCCGCGCAGCTTCCCTCGTTCGAGTCCGTGCGCGACAAGGCCCAGCGCCTCGCCCGCCTGAGCCGCGCTCGTCCGCGCCCGGAGGTGATGGCCGAGCTGTACCGCCAGGCCGAGGTCCAGTTCGAGATGGACTACCGCGACTGGTTTAGAGACCTGCAAGACCAGGCCATCCAGTCCGCCTCGACAAAATAATCGCCCACACAGACGTGGGCGTCTATGGAGCCTCGTCCCTCGGCTACGAAGTCGCTCCGCGACAAATCAAACCAGGTTATGTCGCGGAGCGACTTCGTCGAACGCAGTTCGCCCAGACGCCGGGTACCCAGCCGCTGGGTGTTTCGTGTGGGCGACCCAGATGCTCGCAGTTTGATTTTTTCAGTTTGCGGGGTAGTCGCGGCTGGCGCGCTTGTAGCCAACCGTGGACGTTCCGGCATAGTTCAAAGTAAAGCTGCCCTTTGCCCCGACGAATCGCGGGTCGCTTGAGGAGTTCGAGGCTTCGAGGCGCAGGTTCACGGTATGGAAGCTCACCTTGCCGTTGGTGTCGTACTCGCTTTTGTTCGGGTTCGTGCCGCCGACGTCTACGGCGTCGAAGATCACGGAGCCGGAGACGGCGTTCCACTGGCGCACCGTGCCGTCCGGGGCGTCTTCGTAGTAGCTGAACTGCACGGGGTTGGAGCCGACCACGGCGGGAAATCGTGCGCCGTGCCCGATGAGGACGTTTCCTTCGATCTGTTGCTTGCCGAGATTGTCCATACTCAGGTAAAACCGCCGCGAGACGTTTGCCTGAGTAAGCTGCCCGTGCGCCGAAAAGAAGCCCAGTTTCGTAGCGGGAACGTCGTAGCGAGTTTCGAGAAACGCGAAGTCTGTGTTCTCGGTCGAAGCGTTGCAGTCCGCGCTCCGCTCAGTTAGTGTCAGGCGATCTTCAGTTCCCAGAACCCTGTTTTTGCGCGTCATCCGTAGCGCGACGCGCTCCTCAGAACTCGACGCCGTGCGTCGGTAGATCACCGTCACGTCTCCGGCGGTGAAGGGCTTGCTGCCGTTGTTGTTCTGCACCGGGACGCCGAACGGAAAGTCGAAAATCTCGCCCGAATCGAAGAGCACGTTGTAACTGCTTCCCAGAACCAGCGTCCCATCTTTCAGGTTGAAGAACGTGGTTGTGTCGCGGTACTCTTTGCCTGTCGTGCCCAGAAATACATTTCCCATGAGCTGTGCGCCAGCGTTTGCGGCCAGCTCCCAGCGGACGCTCCGCCCATCGGCCAGAGCGCCGGTCGCCTCGAAGCTTCCGACGCGCGGATTGTAGCTGTCCGCCACCGGCTCCAGCGGCGCGGGCGTCGGCGGCGTCACGCTCGGACGTCCCCCGCCCCCGCATCCCATCAAGCCCATCAGCGTCGCCAGGGCACAGGAAAGCGCCAGAAATCGTCGTTGTTTCATCGTAAAACCCTCCCAATCCGTTCTCAAGAATTGACCTGTCGATCCGCCCAGTCACGGGCGGCCTCGGAAACCTTCGAGGCATCCTGAAGCACCTGAAGCAAGTCTTTCAGCGCCTTCTCGACCTGCCCTCGCTCCCTGTCGGGCCACGTCTTGCCCTGCTTTTCGATGTCCCGAAGCGCGTATTCCAGCGGCGTCGGCTCGTTATCCTTGCTCGGCACCGTAAAATTCACTTTCAATGTGCGCACCTCACGCACAAGCTTCTCCAGAGAGTCTGCGAGCCGCGAGGCAGCTTTAGGAAAGGTGTTCCGCGTCGTCAGCGAAGTGACCGCCGATTCCTGTTTCAGAAGAAACAAACCGAAGAACTGAGGAAGCGTTTCTTTCAAGCCGTCGGCGGAAATTTTACGAACGATTTTATTGCTTTCCTTGCTTTCTAGAGTTTCGACGTTGGTGAGAATGTTTTTCAACGCCAGGGTAGAAGCTGGTCTGGCATTGGCATCTTCGATGTTCTTCTGCATTTCCAGAAGCGCATTGAGAAGCTGCGCACCGCTTTTGAAGGCTAATTTCTTCGGAGAGAGAGCCGGGGCTGCGGGGAGCGGCGTTCCGGCCAGACCAAGCTCTTTGACGGCGAAGTAATCGTCCTTGAGGCCCATCCGGCGCGCCTCCTGAATGAACGGCCTGGCTTCGTCGCGCCGACCCAGCTTCACCAGAACCGCCCCGACATTGGTGGCTGCCACCAGGTCTTTAGGAAGGAGCGCGTAGGCCGCTCGAAACGGCGCTTCCGCTTCCGCATATTTTTCCTGGCGATAGAGAGTCAGAGCAACGAGCGATTGATGGATGCCGATTTTGGGAGACTGCATCGCCGCCTTCCGCGCCTCCGGCTCCGCTTCCACATATTTTCCCAGACGAAACAGCGAAAAACCGAGTCCGTAGTGAATCCAATCGCCGTCGTTGCCCAGCGAGATCGCCTTTTGGTACGCAGCCATCGCCATGGAATAGCACATTTTCTTGAGAGCGGCGTCGGTTTCCCACTCTCCCCAGGCTTTCCAGTTGTTGCCCAGGTTTCCGCGCACGACGGAATCGCTCTGGTTCAGACGAACCGCCATATTGTAGAGCTTGTCGGCTTCGGTGAAGTGCTGCAACGGTTGGACGTTACCCTCCGCAAGAAAGAAGTGCGCATTCGCCAGGCTATTGATAAAAACGATGTCTTTCTCGAAGCTTGGGCGAGCTTTCTCGTAGGCTGAGATCGCGTCCGCCCAGCGTTTTTCTTTCGCGGCGTCGTCGCCCTGCTTTCGGAATGCAGCAGCGTCCTGGGCGAGCGCGGGCGCACAGAGCGCGGGGACGCAGAGAGTCAGAGCAAGTAACTTCATCATGCTGGAAGTATACATGCCCCGCATTACGACAGCGTAACCAGAAAAACCTACTGCTGGAGCGTGACGACGGTCGCGCCCGCGCCGCCTTCGTTCTCGGCGGCCATGGCGACGCTCTGGATGCGGGAATCGGTCTTGAGCGTCTCCCAGATCGCGCGGCGGAGCGCACCCGTGCCCTTGCCATGCACAATCCGGACGCTCGAAACTCCGGCGGCGAACGCATCGTCGAGGTACTTGTCGAGGCGGGGCAGGGCGGCGTCGGCGCGTAGCCCGATCAGCGTCAGCTCCGAGGGCATCGTCGCCGCTTTCTCCAGCCCGATGGACGCTCCCCCCCGCTTGCCTCCCTTTCCCTGTGGCAGGGAGGTGGGATGGGTGCCCTCGATCTCGAAGCCGTTCAGGGTGCGCAGCGCGGAGAACGGAACCGTGATCCGAAGCGCCCCGACCTGAACCTGGGCCTCGCGCGTCGCGGCGTCGGCGAGGACCTCGCCGACCGCGCCGCCGAGCGAGACAACCTTCACTCGCTCGCCTTTCTTGAGCGTCACCGGGACCGAGCCAGAGAGATCGGCGGGGAGCGGGTCGTTTTCATAGCCGATTCCACCGAGCATTTCGTCGGCGGTATCTTTCATCTTCTTGCGAGCCGACTGCGTTTTCCGGCCTTCTTTGCCCACGCGCCGAAGCTCCCCGAGAATGTTGTCCATCTTCTCGGTTTTCTTACGAATGATGTCCTGGGCTTCTGCCGTGGCACGGGACTTGGCTTCTCTTCGTAGAGACTCCAGGTCTCTTAAACGCGCTTCGTACTGGCTTTTCAGCTCGGCCATCTCGCGAGCGAGCCTCTCGGCGCGGCGGCGCTCGTCGTCGGCGATGCGCTTGGCTTCCTCTAACTTCACCATGACGGCGCTGGTGTCCATTGAGTCCTGGCCCAGCCCGCCCTGCGCGGCCTCGATGACTCGCTTTGGCATTCCGAGCCGCCCGGCGATATGAAACGCATTCGAGCTACCGGGGACGCCCTGGAGCAGTCGGTAGGTCGGGCGCAGAGTCTCCATGTCGAACTCGACAGCGGCGTTTTCGATTCCGTCGCGCGAATACGCAAACTCTTTCAGCTCGCCGTAGTGCGTCGTCGCGATGATTCGGGCGTCGTGGGCGAGCAGGTCCGAGAGAATCGCCCGTGCCAGCGACGCGCCCTCCGCCGGGTCCGTACCCGACCCGACTTCGTCTAAAAGCACCAGCGCTCGCCGCCCGACCGACTTTAAGATTCGGACGATGTTTCGGATATGGGCCGAGAACGTAGACAGGCTCTGCGCGATAGACTGCTCGTCGCCGATGTCCGCAAAGACCTGCTCGACATGCGCCAGCTCGCTGCCGGAGCCTGCGGGAATCCAGAGTCCGGCCTGCGCCATCAGCGTGAGAAGCCCCACGGTTTTGAGCGTCACGGTCTTGCCGCCGGTGTTCGGGCCGGTGATCAAAAGCGCTTTAATGGACTCGCCGAAGTTCACGGAGATCGGGACGCAGTCGTCGGGGTTGATCAGCGGATGGCGGGCGTCGCGCAGCTTGATAATGCCCTTTTGATTGCGAACCGGCGAGACGGCTTTCATCTCCCACGCAAGTTTCGCCTTGGCGCTGGCTAAATCCATTCCCGCTGCCACCTCGACGCTCCCAAAAACTTTGGTGTCGTTTCGCGCAAGATGCGCCGTCAGCCGGGCCAGCACTTTCTCTACTTCCCGCGACTCGATGGCTTCGAGCTGGCGAAGCTCGTTGTTGGCCTGGACCACCACCATCGGCTCGATGAAGAGCGTCGCGCCGGTGCCGCTCTGATCGTGGACGATCCCGCCAATCGCCCGCTTGAACTCGGCCTTCACGGGCAGGCAGCGCCTTCCGTCGCGCAGAACCACGGTGGTCTCCATCAGCATCCCGCGCGTCGTGGACGAGCTTAGAATCGCCGTGAGTTTCTCATCGATGCGTTTCAGTTGCACCCGCATCTGGCTCCGAACGCTTGCCAGCGGGGCCGACGCCGAGTCCAGCACGTCTCCCGAGCGCGACAGGGACATTTCTACGTCCGAGAGAAACTGCGGAAGCTCGGAGATCGCTTTGGCGCGGTCCGCCAGCAGCGGCGCTTTCTCGGCGTGGCGCAATAAAAACGTCTTCAAGCGGACGCACCCATCGAGCGTGGACGCGGTTTCCAGAAGCTCGTGGGGCGTCAGGTTCTGCCCGATCCCGGCGCGGACTAAGTACGGACGGATGTCGTGGATCCCGCCGAGGGGAAACGCGCCGTGGTCGTCTAAGAGGCGCACAGACTCGCTGGTTTCTTGCTGGCGCTCGGTGACGAACGCAAAAAGCGGCGTCGGCAGCAGCTCCCGCGCCCGCTCCGCGCCCAGCGAGCAGGCCGTTCTCTGGGCCAGCATCTCGCTGACCTGGGCAAACTCCAGCATCCGCAGGCTATGTTCGTCGAAATCCATCTCGCCTTAAGTATAGCGCCTCGGCGGATTCCGTTAAATGGGGCAGGCAGCTAAAGCAGCCTGCTGCACGAGGCTCAAGGAGGCACCCAGCCGCTGGGTACCCGGCCCCCTGCGGATTACATTGGTGCAGCGCCGTTCACGGTGCTTACGCTCGTGCAGCAGGTTCGTTTACGGACCTGCTGAGGCAGGGAGAGACGGGCACGGTACACTCTCTCAGAATGAGTGAGCTTAAATTTGTGCTTCTGGGCGCGGGGTTCTGGGCGGGCTACCAGCTTGCCGCGTGGCAGGAAGTTCCCGGCGCACGCTGCATCGGGGTTTGCGACCCGGACCCCGAGAAGGCCGCGCGGCTGGCCGGGAAGTTCGGCATCGAGGGCGTCTTCACAGATGCTTTGGAAGCGATTTCCACAGGGGATGTGGACTTTGTGGATATCGTCACGCCGCCCGCAACCCACCCGGAGCTGGTTCGGCTCGCTCTTTCGCACAAAAAGCCGGTGATCTGCCAGAAGCCGCTTGCGGAGCTGCTTGCCGATGCCGAGGCGCTGGAGAGAGAGTCCAAAAAGAGCGGCGTTTCGGTGCTCGTGCACGAGAACTTCCGCTGGCAGACCCCGATGCGGGCGCTGAAAGCCGAGCTTGCGAGCGGCGTGATCGGGACAATTTTCCGGGCGCGGCTCACGATGGTTTCGGGGTTTCCGGTTTTTGCCAATCAGCCCAACTTAAAGAACCTGGAGCGATTTTTACTGGCCGATATCGGGGTTCATGTTCTGGATATCGCCCGGTTTTTCTTTGGCGAGGCCGACTCGGTGCAATGTCATTTGAGCAAGGTCCAGAAAGACATTGCCGGAGAAGATGCAGGGACGGTTTTTACCCGGCACTCGGGCGTCACGGTGATTACAGAGCTGGGCTATGTCCAGAATTTTTATGAGCGCGACCACTTCCCCGAGACGTTCGCGTTTATTGAGGGTTCAAAAGGCTCGATAGAGCTTGCCCCGGACTACTGGCTTCGCACCACGACCAAAAGCGGCACCCACGCCCGTCGGGTTCCGCCGCCGCGCTACGGGTGGGCCGATCCCGCCTACGAGGTCGCCCACTCTTCCATGGTGCCCTGCCTGACCAATCTTCTCGCAGGAGTGCGCGGCGAGCCGTGCGAGACAAATATCACGGACAACCTCAAGACCCTCCGACTGGTAGAAGCCGCCTACACGAGCGCCGGGTAACCTGCATTTCCTGAAGAATTCGTGTAAACTTGGTGCAAATCGATGCCGACGGAAACACAGTATCAAACAGCGATTGTAAACTATGACCGTGGGGCACTCCTACAGCTTTTTGGAGAGATCGATGAAAGGCAACCTTCTGCGATACGTTCCCTTGACGGGCAGTTCTGGGAAGCAGGCAAGGCGATGGAGTACCTGGTACTTCGTGCGTTTGAGCTGGAGGAGGCACGAGTACGGTATCCTTTCTCTGTGGAAAATCGCCTGACAGGAGAGAGAACCACTCTGGAGCAGATCGATGGCGTCGTGTATAGCGAAGCGTTGGCGTGCCTGGTAGAGACAAAAGACTGGAGCGTACCGGTCGATTTCGACGAGATTGCCCGGCTTCAGTCCAATCTACAACGACGCCCAGCGAGTACGATAGGTCTGTTCTTTGTGCGAAGTGGTTATACGATGCCTGCCCAGATTTTGACAAGAGTTCGAATTCAACCTACAGTTTTGCTCTGGGAGTGGGGCGAGGTCCGTGAGGCTCTGGAGAGACAACAAATGTGTGAAGCACTACACCTGAAATTCCGTTTTGCCGTTGAAGAAGGCGATCCCATCTATGATATTCGGGGGATTCTATAAAATGCCGACTTGTATCGTTGTAGAGGGGCGAAAAGACATGCAGTTGCTTACGAAAATCCTGTCCCCCGAACTTCAAGAAGGACATTCTTTAAAGATATTTGATGCTGGAAGCCAATCAGCAACAGTATCTCTTCCGCGAACACTGCTTCGTGATAAAAATAATAACGTTGTTGTTTTTACGGATGCAGACAGTACAAACCCTGCACCTCGCCGCACTTTTGTTGAAAATATGTTAAAAGAGATATCTCCGTCAGAAGAAAATCGATGGCATCTATTTGTGATGGTTCCCGAATTTGAGGCTTTATTTTTTGAAAATCCAGTTATATTCAAAGAGGTATTCGGCCAGGAATTGGATGAAACTTCACTAATAAAAGGTAAATATGAGCCAAAGAGGATTCTTTCTGAATTAATTAAAACAAAAGATGATTCTTGGAGTGAATTTGATATTCTTTCCCTGAGGGGAACAGGGACTATGCAGGAATTAATTCAAATTATTCATGCACTTCAAGATCAAGAGCGATCTTCCTTATTGAGCATTGCCGCCTGAATTCAGTCCGGAGGGCTTTGTCTTCGGAGACCCGTCGTTTACGGCGGGTCTCCAGGGACGGGTTATTTCAATCCGCTCACCAGCGCGTCGGCTTCTCGGTCGGTGAGGGTTTCTTTGCCATCGTCGCTCAGGGCGACGGCTTGCTTTGCGTTCACCGCGATGAGCGCCTGCCCGAGGGCGGCCCACTGCGCAAACGGTTTCGAGCGGCGGGTGAGCGCGAAGTAGGCGTCGCTGAACGGCTTTATCTTAATCAGCTCCGTTTGCTTTTTTGGGTCGTAGGTCGCATCCTGCCAGAGCGTTCCGTTCTGCCAGAAGGTTCGGCCCGACACGCGTCGCAGGCGCTGGGCCTGGGCGACGTAGGCGTCTTTCAGCGCTCCAGACTGCGTGCTGGCATAGAGCGAGTTGCTGACGTTGCCGCTCATGCGCTGGGCGCGGGCACCCTGGCTGATGTTGGTCGCGTCCTCCCCGGCGCGGGCCATGCCGGACGCCGCTCGATATGACTTGGTCGCGGCAGGAGCCGGAGCGCCGCCTCCAAAGCCGCCTGCTCCACCCGGAGCGCCCAGGGTGATTCTGCGCTCAAAATCCATGCCCGGCTCGGGGACGAACAGCGCGGTGAACGGCGTGAGAATCCCGAACTCGCGCGAAAGCGAGACAACCTGCTCGATGGACTCTTTCTTGCGCGGCCCCTCTTCCATCAGCCGAATTTCGTCCAAAAGATAACCGATCTTGCGGCTGGCCCAGAGCCTCGGAAGAAAGTCGGCCTCGGTGGAGACGGCGGGGAAATTCCCACTGAGCGTGAAGCTCTGCGGCTTGCCTCCCGCCTCGCCCGAGAGCGTAATCTGCGCTTTTCCCTCGCCGGTGTAGCGTCCGACCAGAACCAGCTGGCCGCCGTCGAAGAGATCGGGAAGCTCGTCGGGGCGGGGATAGACCTCGCCCGCTTTTGTGCCGTTGACGGTGAGCTTCAAATTTTCTAAAGACGGCGCGGCGGTCTTTGCGACAAACTGACTGGTCTTCACCTCGATGTCTTCGTCGGGACGGACATAGTCGGCATCGCCCCGCAATTTCGAGGAAACCGTGTCGAGAAACGGGACATCCACGTCGTAGCCGACCCCGAAGACGAAGCAGCGGGCTTTCTTATTCGACGCTTCCACAGCAGCCTTGATAATCTGCGGCTGGGCCGTCACGCCCACGGTCGGGAGGCCGTCGGTGAAGAACAGAAGCGTGTTGCCCGCGCGTTTCTCGTCGAACTGAGCCAGACCGTCTAAGAGCGCCTGGTTGATGTTGGTCCCGCCGTCGGCGGTGATGTCGTCGGCCCAGGCCATGGCTCGCTTCAGGTTGTCCGGGCTGGCGAGAAGCGGCTCGGGCGCGAGCTTTTCGGTCCTGTCGGAGAACGTGACTAAATTAAACGTATCGATGGGCCGGAGCTTGCCGAGAGCGACTTTGAGTGCGCCGCGCGCCTGCTCGATTTTTTTGCCCGCCATCGAGCCGGAGCGATCCATGACTAAAATCACGCGCTTGGGGCCGGTGATCTTCGCCGAGTCGGGCAGGTTCGGGGTTGCAACCACCATGAAGTAGCCGCTCTGGCGCATCCCGCCGCCAATCGAGGCAAGCTGGGGCAGGCTGGCGTTGTAGCTCAGCAGCGAGAGGGCGACCGCGCGAGTGTCTTTCGGCGCGAGATAGACCTCAAGCTCCGGGTGTTCGGCCAGAGAGTCCTGGCTCTTGTCCGAGGCCCAGGTTGCCGTCGTCTTGCCGTCGTCGTCCTTGCGAATTTGAAGCGTGTGGGTGGGCGAATAGAGGCTCCCGGCTCCCTCGGCGCTGATCCGGACAGACACCCGCTCGGGTTTTACGGGCAGGTGCGGCCCGGCCAGCGTCCAGGCGAACTTCTGGTTGCCGCCTTCCTGAGGCAGAACGAGAATCAGCTTCAGCGTCACGCGCCGCTCGGCGTTCGGCGCGATGGGAAACAGGCGCACCCGTAGCGCCGCGCGTCCGGCGTAGGTCAGAAGGGCCGGGTCGCGTCGCTGCCGAACAATCGCCTCGTACGTTGCCGTGGCCTCGTCCTTGTCCAAAAGTTTTGCGTCGAGCCTGGTCTCGCCGTCGTACATCGCAAACTCCCGGATACTCGCGCCCTCGGGGATGGGGAAGACAAAGTCGCCTTCCTGCGGCACGGGCGAGCGGTTTGCAAACAGATGGCTTACCGTGACACTCGCGACTCCGCTCGAAATCTTTGCGTCGATGTCCACCAAGCTCACCGCGACCGACGGAAAGTTGCGTGGTGGCGGCAGGATATGCGGCGGATGGGGCGGGCGCGGAATCCCGATGGGCGGCCCGATTGGGGTCTGAGGCGCGGGCTTCGCGGCCCACGCGAGCATCCCCCCGACGCAAGTCAGGGTTCCGATGGCTAAGACAGTTTTTGAGACAGACATGGTTTCTTTCTCCTGACTGCCTTTGATACGGGCAACTGCATTTTTATTCATATCCCTTTGGTTCCGGAAAGCAACAGGTGGGTTCATTGGGGATTTGGGGGTTTCAAGGGATTGACAATGGTCGAGCCTGTCTGGTATAAATTGCACCGCTCCCGCTCTCACTCACTCCAGCTCTGCCCGAGGAGAAAAATCCATGAACCGCACCCCGTCGCTGCTCTTTCTCGCCCCGATTCTGGCGCTCTCTTGCCGCGCTCTCGCCGCTCCGCCCGAGCGGATCGCATCCATGGACGGCGGCTTTCTCTTTGCCTACGGCTCGTGGGAGGGCAAGGTGAGCATGTCCGGCGGCATCGCGAAGCTCTCGGGGACGCCGCGCGGCGGAGCGGGCGCGAACGCCACTCTCAACCTATCCGAAGCGCAAAACTCATCGCCGACGCTGAAGGTCAGGGTTCTACCGGGGAACAAAGCGAAGACCCTGCGCTTGCTTCTAAAAAGTGAGGGCAGCGAAGGCAGCGCGTCCTGGGACTTCGCGCTTCCGGCAAGCCCGACCGAAGGCTTCGTGACGCTGACTCCGAAAGAAGGCGCACCGCTTGGAAAGCCAGGTGCCACCGATAAAGGGGGCATTGATCTTGCGAAAGTCATGCAGTGGCAGCTCATGGGCGACTGGTCGTCCGACGATGCACTCGCTGTCGAAGTGGACGAGGTTGCTATCGCCCTGCCCGATGCGGTTTTAGCAACAGCCCGTGCCGAGCGGGAGCGCCGCGAGAAAGAAGAAGCCGACGCCAAAAAGCGCGAACAAAGGGCGCTGGCCGAGAAGTTCAAGCCGGGACAGCCCACCAGCCCGACCGTCGAGCGGGTGAGCCGAGTCGCCCCCGACACTCTGGCGATAGAAATACAGGCCGGAAGAGTCAGGCCGAGCCAGCTTTCAAACTACGAGAAGCAGCCCGGCGACGAGGTTCAGGGCAAGCCGGGCGCGTCGCGAAAGCTCATTCGGGGCGGCCAGGAAGTGGGCTGGATCATCGGCGCAAGCAACAACAGCCTGGTGACCTACGAGGCTATTCTGGGCGACCCGCTCCTGACGTTTTTTGCCGAGGGCATCACTGTCAACGGCGAGAAACCCGAGAGCCTCTGGCGCAAGTCCAAGCCCAACGACTGGGCACTTCCTATCGGTTTCGACAAGTTCGCGATGCGCCATGTGTTCTATGTAAAAATTTCCAAACCCCTTTCTGAAAAGATTAGTTTGAACTTTGGGGCACTCAACGTCAAAACCCCGAGCCTGGAAGTGGATTTAAGCGATACAAAAACGCTTTCGGAAGCGATCCATATTCAGCAAATTGGATACCGCCCGGACGATCCGGCCAAGCGTGCGTTTCTCTCGCTCTGGCGCGGCGAGGGCGGAGCGCAGAGCTATGATTCGGTCTCGGAATTTTCTTTGATTGAAGAAAAAACGGGGAAATCAGTGTTCTCCGGGAAGATCGAGCGAGTTCTGGCCGAGCGCGAGACGGAAAAAATGGCACGCGAGGCTAACTTCAATAAAACGGGTGTCTGGCGCATGGATTTCTCGAACTTTCAAACTCCCGGACGCTACCGGGTGAGCGTCGCGGGCGTCGGCTGCTCGTATCCGTTTACTATCGGTTCGGAAGTCTGGAAAGACGCGTTTAAAATCCAGATGCGCGGCCTGTACCACGAGCGTAGCGGCGTCGAACTGAAGAAGCCCGTCAGTAGTTTTGATAAGCCCCGCGACTTTCACCCGCTCGATAGCCCGATCTTCGAGTCCACGTACTCGTACTTCGACGGCCCGACCGAGGGGCCGGGCGCGGCGAAGAAGAGCACGGGCAAGAAAGTTCCCGAGGCCTGGGGCGGCTACCACGATGCGGGCGACTGGAACCCGCGCCGGGCGAGCCATATGCGCGTGACGATGGCTCAATTAGAGGTATTTGAGCTATTCCCGGCGTTTTTCAGTAAATTATCGCTCAAAATGGCCCCGAAAAAGCCGGGCGTCCCCGATGTGCTCACCGAGGCGCTCTTTGAGGTCGATCTGTTCCGGCGCTTGCAAAAGCCCGACGGCGGAGTTCCGTACGGCATCGAGACCGACGGCGACCCGCTGGATGGCGAGGTGAGCTGGATGCAGTCGATGCCGTCTTACGTCTTCGCTCCCGATGCCGCGTCGAGCTTTATCCATGCGGGTGTCGCCGCACGACTGGCAAAGTGCCTCGCGCCCTACGACCCGAAAGCTTCGGCGCTGTTTAAAAATAGTGCTCTCAAGGCGTTCGCGTGGGCCGAGCGCGACTGGCAGGGCGGACGGAAAAAGAGCAAGTTCGACTCGCTCTGGCAGGTTGCCAGCGATAGAAATTTAGCGGCAATCGTTCTGTACGACCTGACGGGCGAGATGGGCTACAAGGAGATATTTCTCTCGGACTCGTGCCTGGTGAAGAACGACCCGGTCTTCGCCTGGGGCACCCGAAACCACCGCGACAGCGCGTTTATGGCCGCCCGCACGACCCGCGCCCTGCCCGACAGTGTGAAGAAGAACGGGGTTCTTGCCATCGAGGGACAGGCCAAAAGCGCCCTTTTGTATGCCAGCAAAAACGCCTTCAACGTCACCACGCCCGATCCGGGCAAGCCGCAGTTTCTTGGTTTCTACTCGTATCCCGATGCCATCGAGCTGTGCCGGGCGCACTTTCTGACGAAGAAGCCCGAGTATCTGGCGGGCGCGGTTCAGGCGTGTCAATTCGGCGCAGGCGCGAACCCGACCAACCTGGTCTTCACGACGGGCCTCGGGGCGAACCCGATCAAGAACCCTCTGTTTTTGGACGCCCGCCACACCGGGCAGCCCGCGCCGGAGGGCCTGACGGTCTACGGGATCGTGGATTTTGAAAAATGGACCGACGGCTTTGCGACCTGGCCGCTCGCGTTTCTCGGGCCAAACACCCTGCCCGAAGCCCGCTCCTGGCCCATTCACGAGGCGTACTGGGACATTTTCCTCTACCCGTGCATCAATGAGTGGACGGTAGACCAGTGGGACAAGACGCTCTACACCTGGGGCTATCTCGCCGCCCGGAAATAACGCAATGGGGGGCATTCAGCGAGCAGCTAAAGCAGCCCGCTGCATAAAAAAAGCACCCTGAAGGGCGCTGTACACCAAAACTCCCCCCATTACTGGGGGTTAGGGGGCTGCTACCCGCCGAGGAGCGCGTCGCGCTCCTCGGTGCGGCTTGCCCTGCGCTGGCGCTTGCCGTAGCGCCCGCCCTGGTCCGCGTGGACGCCCGCGCCGGAGCGGGTCCGGGCGGCGGCAAACAGCTTCGATGGCGTGGTCTTCAACAGCTCGATCTGCGTCCGGGGCGGTGTGTGCCCTGTTTTTCTTCGTGGCATTTTCATTGATCTCCTTCTCTCGCGTTCTCTATCGCATCAGACCCATGAATCGAAAAAAGGTTGCACGGGCGAGGCGGTAGAATATCGGTATGCCTGAGTATGTCGTGTCGGTTGGGATGGAGTGCCATGCGGAGCTTCTCACGCGCTCCAAGATGTTCTGCGGTTGCGAGAACGCGTTCGGGGGCGAGCCGAACTCGCGGACCTGCCCGGTCTGCCTGGGCCTTCCGGGGACACTCCCGGTGTTCAATAAACTTGCGGTCGAGCATGTGGTTCGCACGGCGCTGGCGCTGAACTGCACCATCTCGATGGAGACTATTTTTCATCGGAAGAACTATTTCTACCCGGACTTGCCCAAGGGGTATCAGATTAGCCAGTACGGGCAGACTCCTATCGGGATTAATGGCTATTTAGAGATCGAAGCGCCCGATGGAAGCCTGAAAAAAATTAAAATCACGCGGGTTCACTTAGAAGAAGACACCGGGAAGTCGATTCACATCGACGGGCTGGGCTATTCGGTGATGGACTACAACCGGGCGGGCGTTCCGTTGATGGAGATCGTCACGGAGTTCCCACCCGACATCGAAAGCGGCGAGGAGGCCCGGCTCTATGCCGAGACATTGCGCTATATTTTACTCTATTTAGGTGTTTCGGACGGAAAAATGGAGCAGGGATCTTTAAGGGCCGAGCCGAACCCGTCTGTGCGGCCTGTGGGAGCCGATAAATTTGGTACCAAGACCGAACTGAAAAACCTCAACTCGTTTCGGGCCGTTCAGCTTGGGGTCGAGTATGAAGCCCGAAGGCAGATCAAGGCCATCGAAGCGGGCGAAGAGGTCTTCCAGGCCACGTACGGCTGGGACGCCGAGAGGGGCGTGAGCGTGATGCAGCGCAAGAAAGAGGCTGAGCAGGAGTACCGCTACTTCCCCGAACCCGATTTAATTCCGATTAAATTCGAGGAAAGCGAGATCGAGGCGCTCCGAAAGACCCTGCCCGAGCTTCCTATCGCTAAAAAACGACGGCTTATGGAGCAGTTTGCGCTGCCCGCCGCCGATGCCGCGCAGTTAGTTCTGGAGCGCCCTGTGGCCGAGTTCTTCGAGGAAGCAGTAAAGAGCGCCGACCCGAAAACGGTCGCCAACTGGATGCTGGGCGAGCTTTCAAGGCTTGCTAATGCTTCTGAGATGCCACTCTATGCCACCAAAGTCACCCCGGAGTTGCTCTCCGGGCTGGCAAACTCCGTCACGGGCGGAACCATCACCGGAAAAATCGCTAAAGAGCTGATCGAAGACATGTTTGTCAGTGGAAAGCCTATTGAAGTTCTAATTACCGAGAAAAAAATCCAGATTGTCGATGCGTCGGCAGTTGTAACCATGGTAGACACGGCGCTCGCCGCCAACCCCGATGCCGTGGTGCGGTACAAAGCGGGCCAGGAGAAGCTCCTGGGCTTTTTCGTCGGGCAGGTCATGAAAGAAGCCAAAGGCCAGGCCCGCCCCGACGATGTGAATCGACTGGTCAAAGAAGCGTTAGATAAGCTTTAAAGGAGAAAAGACTCACTAAAAACGCTACATGCCGAACCTTTTTTGCGCCTTTGTAATTTATTAAAACTCGAAAATTGCTTTGTGTGTGAAATAAGAGCTGAAATTCGAGAATTTTGAATTTTAAATCTGGAAAAATAGAATTGATGTCACCCTATCAAATCTTACTCATAAAGATTAATACGAGCAAATCCGATGTAAAGCGAAGCCTGTTTCCTTGGTACGATCCGGAGAGGATTGATATCGAGCAGAATAGTGCGTTTGTGGAGGATTTGCGATGCCGAGAAGTACGAGTTCATGCCATAAGCTACAACGACGAAAGATCGCTGGCCACCGCGTTCTTGCTCAGAGTCGATCTGCTTTCCACAGATCGTGTCGCGCTGGCACTGAAAATTCGCCAGGAGACGGAAACATGGACCTCACTCGCTTCGACACGCTGACACTGGACTGCTACGGGACGCTCATCGACTGGGAGCGCGGGCTACTCGGTGCGCTCGGGCCGCTTTTAGAGGGGCATGGTGTGGCGCTCAACGAAAATGAGGTTCTCTCCCTCTTCGCACAGGTCGAGGCGCGGATCGAGGGCGAGAGGTTTCGACCCTACCGCGACGTGCTGACCGGAACGCTCGAAGCGATTGCGGCGCACTACAACTTCGTGCCGACCACCGCAGAGCGCCTGGCATTTCCCCGGAGCCTGGGGCAGTGGTCGCCGTTCCCGGACACGAGGGATGCCCTCCGGCGGCTGAGCGAGAAGTACACGCTGGTCGTCCTCACCAACTGCGACGAAGATCTCTTTGCGCGGACCGCCGAGGCGCTGGGAAATCCGTTCGATGCGGTCTTCACCGCGCAGTCGGTCGGGAGCTACAAGCCGCATCCGGCGCACTTTGTGAAGGCTATGGAACGCTTCGGACGGGGGAATATACTGCACGTCGCGCAGAGCCTCTACCACGACATCCAGCCCGCCCGCGCCCTCGGCCTTGCGACATGTCACGTCCAGCGCCCGATGCGCACCACAAAGCCCACCGAAGCCACTCCCGATCTGATCGTCCCCGATTTGAAGTCACTGGCCGAAAGACTGCTACGGTGAAGTGGCTTGACCTCGACGCCGAGACACACCGCCAGACGATTGTAGACCGAGAGCCGGGCCAGTACCTCGGGCACGTGACGAGCGTGTTGCTCGACGATAGAAAAACGATTCTGTGTGTCTACCCGAAAGGCCATGGACGCGGCCCGATTGTTCTGAAAAAGAGCTTCGACGGCGGAAAGATCTGGAGCGAGCGACTCCCGACGCCGACAAACTGGGCCACGTCGCAGGAATGCCCGACGCTCTTTCGGACCCGCGCCCGTGCGGGAAAAAAGCGGATTTTACTGCTCTGCGGTCTGTATCCGATCCGTCAGGCTGTTTCTGAAGACGAAGGGAAGAGCTTCACGGAGCTGACTCCCATCGGCGAGTACGGTGGAATCGTGCCGATGAGTAGCATGGTCCGGCTGAAAAACGGGGACTACCTCGCGTTCTTCCACGACGACGGACGGTTCTACGCCAACGCGGGGAAGGCCACGGGGCAGTTTCATGTCTACTCGGTGCGCTCTGCCGACGGCGGCGTGAGCTGGTCCAACCCGACCGTCATCGCGCACCTGCCCGAGGTCCAGCTCTGTGAGCCGGGCGCACTGCGCTCGCCCGACGGCAAGCAGCTCGCCATTTTACTTCGAGAGAACTCGCGCACGAAAAACGCGCACGTGGCTTTTTCGAGCGACGAAGGCGTCACCTGGACCAGGCCGCGCGAATTGCCGGGGACGCTCACCGGAGATCGGCACACGGCGGTCTACGCCCCCGACGGACGACTGTTTATTTCTTTTCGAGACATGGACCGGGAAAGCCCGACAAAAGGAGACTGGGTGGCCTGGGTCGGCACCTACGACGACATTCTCCAGAACCGCGACGGCCAGTACCATGTCCGGCTGAAAGACAACCAGAACTCCTGGGACTGCGCCTATCCGGGCGTCGTGGTCTTGCCGGGCGGCACGATTGTGAGTACAACCTACGGCCACTGGACAGTGGGCAAGCAGCCCTATATTCTCAGCGTTCGTTTGAAACTCTCCGAGCTGGATCGAAAGCGGTAGAACTTGGTTTTCAGGTTACACGCGCCAGTAGATATTATTCTCGCGGACCATGAGCTGGTGATCGATTAAATACCGACGAAGCGTCGCAAAATCCGGGTGGAAGGCTTTGAGGCGCTCGTTGACCTCTTTTTCGGGGTAGCGAATGTCTTTTTCAAACGTCTCGACGAGCCGAACTAACACAAACCGCTGGCGCGTCTGGCCCACAGGAATCTCTTTCAAGCGCCCGGATTCGTCGAAGTAGACCCGCTGGAGTTTTTCGTCCTCGGAGAGCTTTGCGCCGGGCGGCGCTGACTGAATGCGCCAGTCGAAATCGTCTGGCCATTGCGCTGTCTCCGCCCCACGCAGGCCCGAGAGGTCGGCGTCGGTCAGGTCGGCCCCGGTGAAGTCCGCACCGCTCACATTTGCGCCCCGAAATTGCGCCCTGACAAGACCCGCACGAGCAAAACTTGACCCGACCAGCGACGCGCCTCGAAAATCGGCCCCGCCAAGCGGTTGCCCGGAGAAGTCCGCGCCGTCGAGTTTCTTGCCCTTAAAATCCAACATGGTTTCTATCTCCAGGCGCTCTCGCCGGTTTCCAAACGCCAGTCGTTGCCGAAAATTCCTGCGCCGACGGCTCCGTCGAGGCCCTTTTGAAAGATGTCCGGGGTGAAGACGCACCAGTCCGGGTACGCGACGCCCGCCGAAAAATACCCGAGGCGCTCAGTGGCGCGGCAGCCCGCAAGCCCGGTGCCTGAGATCACGCCGACCAGAGCTGTTTTTGAGTCCGGGCGCGGACGAAGAAATACACAGGCTAAATCGTCGCCGACTTTGGTGACTTTCCCGACGGTGACAGCGTTTCTACGCACCTGAATCGGGCTACCCTTCAGAAGTTTCCCCCAGAGCGCGTTGGTGTCGGCGTTGCCGTAGAGAATCACCGAGCGATCTTTGAGAGTTTTCAGCGACGCCGTGTCGGGCAAGAGTTCGGGGGCACCGTTGCCCCGGTAGAGAAATTGTTCGGCGTCGTAGCGGGCTTTCTGGAAGCTCCATAAGTTTTCCTCGGGAGTGCCGCGCGTTCCGTAGACCAGCACGAAGCGCCGCCCGAATGCCTGCTTGAGTGGCCCCGAGCGCACCGGGTTTTTCTCGGTGAGCGGGGCTGGTTCGCTGGCTTCCTGCCAGCGCCCCTGAGAGAAACTCAGCCGGGCCGGACGCCTGCCCGAGAGCGAGACTCTCTGGCCGTCGAGAGTGACTTCGGCGAGTTTCGGCAGGTCCAGAGAGAGGCGCGCGACGTTCTCCGTGGTTCCGGAAACCGAATTTTGCGCCCAGTTCAGCTCAGCTTTCGAGAGTGCGAGTGATTTTAGCTGCTGCTCGATAGTCAGCCAGCGGCGGGTGGCGCTCACAGCGGGGCTTGCGGTCACAAAGCGGAGCTTTCCCGCGCCAGCCGGAATTCGGGCCGAGTGCACGAGCGAGAAAATTCCGGGATAGTCCACGCAGGCCGCGCCCGGAGCCGGGTCGTCGTCCCACCAGTGCCCTGCGCCGGGCTGCTCGTGCCAGCGCAGGTCCGAATGCCCCAGCGCAGAAAGCTCGGTCCGCATTCGCCGCGCCTCGCTCACGGGGACATTGTCGTCGGCGTCGCCATGGAGTACGAACAGCGGGGTGTCCAGTAAATTCGGCAAGAAGCGCAGGGTGTCCGACGGCAGATTGGCCCGCGCAAAAATCAGCCCGAGCGGGTCGGCAGTGGCCAGAGGCGGCGTCCCGACATAGGTCGTGAAGCTGATCCAGCCCGCGCTCGGGGACGCCGACGCGAACGTATCGGGCAGGAGCGCGGCCAGAGACCAGGTGCCGTGCCCGCCCATCGAGTGCCCGGTCAGCGAGACGCGCGCCGGGTCGTAGGGGAACTCTTTTTTTGCGCGGGCCAGCACTTCGAGCGCGTCGGCGCGGCCCCAGTCTTCCCAGTCGAACCCGAACGGGCGTCGGTTGGTCGGTGCGGCCAGGCTGACATCGTCGTGCGGCCCGTAGGCGTCGGCCTGACCCTGCGCCTCGACGCTCGCCCCGTGCAAGCTCAGGACCAGCGCGTTGTTTTTATTGATTTTCTGCGCCGGAGCCGCCGCCCAGTACTGCACCGAGCCATCGATCTGCGAAACGAACGTCACTCGTCGGGTCTCGCCGGGCTTTCGGGTCCGCACAGAAATTGCCGTTGTATCGAGAACCGTGCCCCGTGCGTCTTTGAGCGTCAGCTCTTTGACATCGGGCGGCAGCGTAAACCCGATCTTTCGCGCCGTCAGCGGTGCAAGCGTCGGCAATTTTACAACGCTCTTGCCCGCCGTCAGCGTCAGCCCCGGCAGCGGCGCGTCGGTCAGGTTCAGCACCGGAATCGCTGCGAGCTGTGGGCCTTTGTCGCCCTCCAGAAAATCAGGTAGCGTCGTGTCTGCCGGGTTGAGGGCCGCCGGTTTCTCGACTTTTGTCAGCGTCGCGGAGAGAGTCCCGCGTCCGGCATAGAATAAAAACGTATTTCGCCCTGGCTTGAGCTTCACGGGCAGCGGCAAATACCCATAAGAATAAACATCTCCCGGACGAATCTCTCCGTTTACATAGACCACCGAGTTTCCGCGTGCATTTAACAAATAAACTCCGCCCGAACTCGAAATTTCTACTGTCGCAAAGACATAGGCTCCACGTAATCCGTTAAAAACGCCGTCTTTATCGGCCTGAATCTTCTGCCAGCCGTTCTCGCCGTCTTTCGGTTCGGAAAAACTTCCCCGCGCCCGCGCAAGCTGCACCGGATCGCGCTCAAACGGAATGCGCCCGCCCCGCACGGCCCCACTCAGCGCAAGCCCCTCACGGATTTCTATCGGTGCAGGGGCGCTCTGCATGACCATGGCAGCCATAGGAAAAAGAAAAAGCATGCGCCAGTATACAGAACTCCTGTTCATTTCCGCTTCACAATTGCCCCGTAACATGCTGGCGTAGGGTCAGAACAAGAAAATGAAAAGATTTGTATTTGTTGCCGCGATGCTGATACTGAGAGTAACTGCGCTCGCCCAGGGTCCGGGTGGCCCGCCCCCGATGCCAGAGAAACACCGCGCTCTTTTTTCGCTCATTGGCGATGTCGTGACGCTGGACCGATTGACGGGCACCGGGAAGCTGAAGCTCGATGCTTCGGAGAAGAAGCCGCTGCGGGCGCTACTGGTTTCTCTGGCTGCGAGGAAAAACGTGGGTTCCACCGAGGCGGGCGGGCTGGCGCAGAAGCTAAAGAGCACGCTCAGCGTCGCGCACCGAAAGCAGCTTGCGGCGGGTGCGCAGTCGATGGGCGGACCCGGCGGGATGCCCCCGCCACCAGGTGGTCCGGGTGGAGGTGGACCCGGCGGTCCCGGCGGCCCACCGCCGGGCGGCCCTGGCGGTCCTCCAGGCGGCGGGCTTTTCGAGGCGCTTTCGAGCGGCAAGCCTTTCAACCCGTTCGGGCCGTCTGATCCGGTCGCGGGCCGCGCCGTCAAGAGCTTGATCGCCCGGTTGGGAAAGTAAAAGAGCAAAACCATGAAGAAAGTGACGCGAAAAGAAGCTCTTCTCTTGCTGAGTGGGACCGGGGCAGCTGTTGGAGCGACCTACGCCGCCGGTTGTGGCGGGGGAAGCACGCCGGGTACGGACCCGACCGCTTCTCCGACGCCGACGCCCACCCCGGTGCCTGGTGATCCGACGCCGACACCCAGCCCGACGCCCACTCCGACTCCGGTGCCGAGCTGCGTGCTGATCCCTGGCGAGACGGACGGGCCGTTCCCGCTCTACTCGGTGCTTGCAAACTCCGCGATGGTCCGCAGCAACATCACGGAGGGAAAAACCGGCGTCCCGCTGACAGTGAAGCTCAACATCGTCAATGTCAATGGTAGCTGCGGGCCGGTGACGAGCGGCTACGTCTACCTCTGGCACTGCGACAAAGATGGCAACTACGCGGGCTACGGAACGGCGGTCGGGCAGACGTTCTGCCGGGGAATCCAGCCGATTGCCTCCGACGGTTCGGCGACGTTCCAGACGGTCTATCCGGGCTGGTACAACGGACGTATCACCCATATGCACTTCCAGGTGTATCTGACGCTCGCGCAGGGTGCGGCGGGCACGGTCACGTCGCAGATTGCGTTTCCACAGACCATCACGCAGGCGGTCTACGGCTCGACGCTCTACGCAGCACGCGGCCAGAACACGTCCGTTACCAGTTTCGCGGCGGACAACGTCTTCGGAAGCGACTCGACCTACGGCGCAAGCGGGGTCATCTACGAAACGGCGACCATCACGGGCAGCGTCGCGGCGGGCTACACGGCCACCCTCAATGTCGGTATCAACAGATAGAAAAACAAAAATTATGGAACGAAAGCAGTTTCTCACGCGGCTGGCCTCCGGGCTGGTCCTCTCGACGCTCAGTGCGGAAGCCTTCGCAGACGAGCTGGGCCGGACGCCCTGGATGACGGAAGGGCCGTTCTACCCCTATGGCAAGCTCCCGCTGGACAGAGACAACGACCTGGTGATCGTCGGGAAGAACCTCACGCCCGCCATCGGCGTCATCAGCCATCTGTCCGGGCGGATTCTCAGCGCCTCGGGTGAACCGATAAAAAATGCCGTCATTGAAATATGGCAGGTGGACGGCAAGGGAGTCTATCTGGCGCAGGGCAGCACGGGCTACGAGGACCGAAATTTCCAGGGCTACGGCAGGTTCGAGACAGCCTCGGACGGTGCGTATCGCTTTAGAACGGTGAAGCCCGTGCCCTATCCGGGTCGGACGCCGCACATCCACGTGAAAGTCAGTGTCAAGGGTAAACCGGCTCTCACGACGCAGTTCTTCGTCAAGGGCGAGCCTGGCAACGCCCGCGACGGCGTCTATCGGAGCGCGGGTAGTGCGAAGGCACAGGCGCTGGTGACCAGAGAGTTCGCGCCGGTGAAGGGCAGCCGAATCGGCGAGCTTGCCGCAAGCTTCGACATCGTTCTCGGCGCGACGCCCCAGGAAAACGAGTTCGGCAACTTCGGCGGGCCGGGCGGGCCTCCACCTCGAAGAAGGTTTTAGAGAGCCTCGGAAGCCGGGGTGCGTCCTGGACGCACCCCAACAGCCCGACGAGGGCGGTACAATTGGTCCATGCCCGGTCATCAGTCGCTACGCCTGCAAAACTTCACCGTCTTCAAAGACGTAAGCCTGGAGTTCTGCGAAGGAATAAACGTCTTCGTGGGAGAGAACGGCACCGGCAAAACCCACGCCATGAAAGTGCTTTATGGACTACAGCGGTTCACTGCCAAATTTATTGATTCGGATCACGCAACAATTCCATGGATAAAGCTATTCCAAACAAAAAATAATTCAGAAATAGTAAGAATTCACTATAAAGTATCTGATTTAAATTTAAAAATAAATAATATTGATATTTCTGCATCGGTATATCTGGACAATTCGATTTCTGGATTTTATTACTATTCAGACAAAGAAGAACGGCCTGTATTTGTACCTTCACTTGATATGATTTCACATACAAAAGGATTTATAAGCCTTTATGATAATTACGACATTGATTTTGATTTGACACATCGGGATATTGTGAGTTTATTGCTTTCGCCAGAGAAGCGTTCGATGATTGAGAATCCACCGGAGATTTTAAAGACTTTAGAGAAGATTATGGGTGGCTCGATTGAAGAAGAAGGCGAGCGTTTTTATCTGAAAACGCCGCAGGGCAGGCACCCGATGCCGCTGGTTGCCGATGGAATGCGGAAGATCGCGACGCTGTACCAATTAATTAAAAATGGCTGGCTGGAGCCGGGCGCTGTTTTATTTTGGGACGAACCGGAGACGCATTTGAATCCGTTGTTGATGGATGAAATAATTCAGGTACTCTTAGAACTCGCTCGGAGCGGCGTGCAGATTTTTCTGGCGACGCATAACTATGTGATTTTGAAAGAACTGGACTTACAGGCCACAAAAGAAGATTCTGTTCGGTATTTTAGCTTTGAACTAACTCCCAGCGACGGCGCTAAAGTCACCTGGACCGAAGATTACTCGCAGATTACGCCCAATCCGATTGCACAACAGTTTGATTCGATCTATGACCGCGAACTGAATCGCTCGCTTGGGGTTCGGGCCAAATGAGCGTGTTTGTCGAAAGCAGTATCGAGTTTGATTTCTCGCAAGCACTTTCTTCGCAGAAATTCGATGATTTGAACGCCGTTCTGGGCAGTGTCGATTTTGTGGTTCTGGATTCAGCCGGTCAGCTCTGGGTCGAAGTAAAAAGCTGGGCTAAAAATGTCATTCCGGCGCATCGACGGGGCGGACAACGCCGTTCTTTTGTTGCAAAGATGAAAAGCAAAGAGTTTCCCAAAGAGCTACGTACGAAGTTTACTGGAACCTGCACCTATTTAACTCTGACAGATAATCCACCGAAAGAACCTATCTGTTATGTGATGTTTCTTGAATCGTTGCCGCTCGATAGCGCACTGCGCACACGACTGATGGATAGAATGAAAAATAACTTGCGTGCAAATCCAGCAAAATCGCCCTGGGTTTATCCCATTTCGGTTGCGGTTTTAGACGTTGCCGAGTGGAATGCACGATTGACCGAGTATCCGGCAAGGCTAATCTGAAATTATGGAAGAAAAACCGCTGGTTGGCGTGATTATGGGCAGTATTTCGGACTGGGAGACGATGCGTCATGCCCACGAAACTCTGGAGAAGTTCGATGTGCCCCACGAGTGCAAGATCGTGAGTGCGCACCGGACGCCCGACTTGCTGAAAAGCTATGCATCAGAGGCAGAGGGGCGCGGCCTTGAAGTGATTATCGCCGGGGCGGGCGGCGCGGCGCACCTGCCGGGAATGGCGGCGGCGTTCTCGGTTCTGCCCGTGCTGGGCGTCCCGGTGGAGTCCCACGCGCTCAAAGGCCAGGACTCATTGCTCTCGATAGTCCAGATGCCCGGCGGAATTCCCGTCGGCACCCTGGCGATTGGAAAGCCCGGCGCGATCAACGCCGCGCTGCTCGCCGTTTCTATTTTGAGCAACTCCCGGCCCGAGCTACGAAAAAAGCTCCACGACTTTCGCGCGGAGCAGACCCAAAAAGTGCTCGAAATGGAGCTGCCGCTGTGAGTTCGCCGATTTTACCGGGCGCGACGATTGGGATTTTAGGGAGCGGGCAGCTTGGACGCATGACGGCGCAGGCGGCGATTCGGATGGGCTACCGGGTGGCGACGCTCTCGCCCGACAGGGCACCGACGCCGTGCGGGCAGGCGGGCGCACGCGAGGTGACGGCAAGCTACGACGACTTGGACGCCGTGGCGGAGTTCGCCCGGTCTGTGGACGTGGTGACGTTCGAGTTTGAGAACGTGAGCGCGGCGGCCACAGAAGTCTGTGCAAAATTTGCGCCGGTTCGCCCCGGTGGACATGTCTTGCACACGACCCAGAACCGGCTGCGCGAAAAAAACTTCTTGAAACAACACGGCTTCCCGACCGCCGAGTTCCGCGCCGTGGAGACCGAGAGCGACTGCGATGGCTCTGGCTACCCGGCCATTTTAAAAACCGCAGGCTTCGGCTACGACGGCAAGGGCCAGAAGAAAGTAAACAGCGCCGACGAAGCTCGCGCCGCGTTTTTAGAACTCGAAGGCCAGCCATGCGTCCTCGAAGCCCTGATTGACTTTGACTTCGAGGCATCGATTGTGGCGGCGCGTGGCGTGGACGGTAGCTTCGCGGCGTTTCCGCTGGCGCAGAACTATCACGCAAACCATATTTTAGATGTCACCACGGCTCCCGCGCAGGTTCCCCAGGCGCTTGCCACGGATGCTGACGCGCTGGCCCGAGGGATTTTTGAACAACTTGGCGTTGTAGGAGTGCTCGCGGTCGAGCTGTTTGTGACCCGGACCGGGACGATTCTGGTGAACGAGCTGGCCCCGAGGCCGCACAACTCGGGGCACTGGACCATTGAGGGGGCCGCCACCAGCCAGTTCGAGCAGCAGGTCCGCGCGGTCTGTGGGCTGCCCCTTGGCTCTACAGAAATGCGGACGGGCGGCGCGGCGATGGCAAACCTCCTGGGCGACCTCTGGCCCTGCGACTGGACAGGTGCGCTGGAGCGTCCGGGAGTCGCGCTGCATCTCTACGGCAAGGCCGAGCCGCGTCCGGGGCGGAAAATGGGGCATCTCACCGCGCTGGGGGAGACGCCGCAGGCCGCCGCTGCGACGGTCCGACGGGCACGCGCCGCTCTGAAAAAATAGCCTGGGAGATTTTAACGGAGAGGGTGGGATTCGAACCCACGGTAGCTTGCACTACTTCCGCTTTCGAGGCGGACGCACTAGACCACTATGCGACCTCTCCGTGAAGTCCCGTCTGAGGGATTCGAACCCCCGACCTCGCCCTTAGGACGGGCTCGCTCTATCCAGGCTGAGCTAAGACGGGCCAGACTCCTCGCAGGCAGGAGTGAGTTTATCGCACACGACTCTATCGCGCCACAGCCCGCACTACGCTAAACAGAGTAGAGTGCCCGAAGTTCCTGTGCAAAATTGTGCTACAATGGCCGTATGAAACTTCTCGCTTCGGCACTTGGCCTGCTGGCGATCAGCGCACTCCCGGCTCTGGCGCAGGGCATTCCCGCGCAGACGACGGCGCAGGTGGACGGTATCACCAACGCGACGCTCGAAAAGCTCTGGGTGACGACGGATGTCTACTGGCACGAAGGCGACTACACCCGCATCGTCGATCTGTGCCGGATCATCGTCGAGGCGGACCCGTCCGACGACGAAGCCTGTAGCGCCGGTGCGTACCTGCTCTGGAGCATGGGCGACACGAAGAGTGCCGACTGGCTCCTGACCTACGGGGCCGGACGAGCGCCCGCTAACAAAGGCAAGTTCTACTACGAGCTGGGCCGCCATCTCTACACGACAAAGCGCTACAAAGACGCCCTGCCTTACCTGAAAAAAGCGGCGGCGGCAGGCGGTGTGCCGCTGGCAAGCTACACGTCGCTGGCCCACTGCTACGAGAAAACCGGCGATCTCAAAGCCGCGATCAAGGCCTGGGAAGACACCGGCAAGCGCTTCCCGAGCTACCTGGCCTGGAAGTCCAACATGGCGCGCGTCAAGGCAAAGCTCGGTGCTCAAAAATAAGTGAGCCTGCCCAGAACGGCTTATCTCTGGGCCGCGCTCCTCATCGCCGCGACGCTTCTCAGTGGACGGCTCTCCCGCGAGCGAGCCGAGAAAGTCACGCCGCTCACCGGAACCAACTTCGACGATATCACTCGGGCTGAGCGAGAGACGCGACTTGGTCTCTCTACCCAGGGAAGCCACACCCGACGCCAGGAATCCCTGACGAGCGCCGCGCGACTCTATGGGCAGCTCGCTCGCGCCCGCCCGGTCCCGAACGCGACCCGGCGGGCGCTGATCGTCGGCGCGGCAGCAAAGACGCCGCTCGATCCAGCGCTTCTGCGCGATCTGAAGTCCGACCTCAGCGGCCTGAAAATAAGCGCCGCTGAGCAGGGTAGCGAGCTGCGGCTCTGGACAGCGCTCTACGGCAAGGGCGCAAAAGCCGAGCTGGCCGACGACGCCCGAATCAAAGAGATGCACCTGGGCTTTCTCGAAGGCAAGGCCCGCGCCGACCTCTACAACGCCCTCGGACGACGCGCCGACGCCGACGCCCAGCTCCAGAAGCTCCAGAGCGTCGCCACCCGCTCGATCCTGGCCCGCAATGCCCTGAACATCGGGGTGCTTCTGGTCACGTTTCTGGGATTTGTGCTGCTGATCCTGTTCGTCGCCGCCGCGTGTACCCGGCAGTGGGAGATCGTCGGGCGTGTCGCGCAAGAGCCGCTACGCAGTGCGCCGGGCACTCTGCTCGATGCGTTTTTGTTCTACATGGCGCTCTACCGAGTCGCTGGCGTCGGGCTGGGATTTCTTCCCGACAGCCTGCGAGGTGGCTCGCCCATTGCGCTTCCGCTGGCGGTGCAGCTCCTGACGGGCGCAGGTGCCATGCTCTACACCTGGTGGCGCGTCCGCCAAAGCGAGGGCTGTCTGGCCGATCTCGGCTGGACGAAAAAAAGCCTCGGGGTCAACGTTCTCTATGGCGTCGGTGGCTGGTGTGCCACCCTGCCGCTGCTCATTGTGGCCGGGCTGATCTCCCAGAAGCTCTTTCACGGGTCGGGTAACACGCCCAACCCGATCCTGCCACTTCTCGCTTCCAATCTCTCGGTGCTGGACCAGGTGTTTATTTTTAGCTCGGCGGCGTTCGCGGCTCCGCTTTTCGAGGAATTTTTCTTTCGAGGTACGCTGTTTACCTCGTTCCGAAAAGTCGCGCCGTGGATCGTCGCGGCGCTACTCAGTGCGCTGGTGTTTGCCCTGGTTCACCCGATGCAGGACTGGCTGCCGGTCTTCACGCTGGGACTCGCGTTCGGAATTATCCGAGAGCTGCGCCAGAGCCTGGTTCCGGGAATCGTCGCGCACTTTCTCCAGAACACCATGGCGTTTCTTTTGCTCACTGCGCTCTTCGGATAAAATAGAGCTATGGCCGCAGAGAAAGTTCCGTTGCTCACCCCGACCGAGTATCTTGCCTGGGAAGATCGCCAGAGCGAGAAACACGAGTATATCTCCGGCGAGATTCTAAACATGGCCGGAGCCAGCTTTCGGCATAATGTTCTATGCGCCGAGACAATTCGGGTGCTTGGCAATGTTCTTTCCGGTCGTCCCTGCCTCACTCTTCCCTCCGATCAGAAGGTTCGCGTTCGGGAGATGGGGCCGTTTTTTTACCCGGATATCTCCGTGGCGTGCGAGCCGATTATCGATGACAACGAGTGCTTGCGAAATCCGGTGGTGATTATCGAGGTTCTTTCCGACAGCACGGATCATCTGGATCGGGGCGAGAAGTGGGCGCACTATCGCCAGATTCCGTCGCTGCGGCACTATGTTCTGCTGTCTCAGAGCGAGCCGCTGGCCGAGCACTACAGCCGGGAGTCCGATGAGCAGGCGATCTGGCAGTTCCAGGAGCTACGCGGCGGCGACGCCGTGCTGACCCTCGACGCCCTCTCGGTGTCCGTGCCTCTGCGCGAACTTTATCAGCGCCTGGGAACTTCGTGAACCTGCCTGGTGTAAACTGGTAAAAAATATGGAAACACGAAACGTCGTCATTATCGGAAGCGGCCCCGCCGGGCTGACAGCGGCCATCTATGCGGCCCGCGCCAGTCTCAGTCCGCTTGTCTACGAGGGCTACACTCCCGGCGGTCAGCTCATGATCACCACCGAGGTCGAGAATTTTCCCGGCTTCGCGCTGCCCATCGAAGGTCCGCACCTGATGGACGAGATGAAAAAGCAAGCCATTAACGTCGGCTCGGAGATTCGCCCGGACAACGTCGAGTCGGTAGATCTCTCGCAGCGCCCGTTTGTCCTGAAGACCGCAGGCGGCGACGAAATTTTAGCGAAAACCTTGATTATCGCCACGGGAGCGAGCGCCAAGTGGCTGGGTTTGGAGAGTGAGCAGAAGCTTCAGAACAAAGGCGTCAGCGCGTGTGCGACCTGCGACGGCTTTTTCTACAGAGGCAAGGATGTCGCCGTGGTCGGCGGCGGCGATACGGCCATGGAAGAGGCGCTCTATCTCACCCGGATGTGCAGCTCCGTCACCGTCATTCATCGTCGAGACACGCTCCGGGCGAGTAAGATCATGGCCGACCGCGCCCTGAAGCACGAAAAGATAAAATTCGCCTGGAACTCGGGCGTCGAAGAGATTCTGGCGGGCGAGAGCGGAAAAGTTTCGGGCGTCCGGCTGAAGAACCTGGTGGACCAGAGCGAGAGCGAGATCGCGGTGCAGGGCGTTTTTATCGCCATCGGGCACCAGCCCAACACGAGTTTGTTCGCCGGGCAGCTCCCGATGGACGAGCTGGGCTACCTCAAAACCGACGGCGTCAAAACGCAGGTCGAGGGCTGCTTTGCGGCGGGCGACGTTTACGACACGCTCTACCGGCAGGCGATCACGGCGGCGGGCATGGGCTGCATGGCCGCGCTCGAAGCCATGCGCCTGTTAGAAGCCGAAGAGGACCATTGAGAACCCATCCCCCGGCCCCTTCCCTTCCCACTTTTCCGACCGGGTACCCGTCGCGGGTGGCGGGGGAAGGGAAGGGGGGGAGCATTGTTTCGGTGGGGGTCGATCTGGCGGATGTGAAGCGCATTCGGGAGGCGCTCGGGCGCTTCCCGGAGCGCTTCGTGGCACGAGTTCTGACCGACGCGGAGGCCGCGTACTGCCTCAGCAAGCCCGACCCCGCTCCGCATGTCGCGGCCCGGTTTGCAGCCAAAGAAGCCGTCATCAAGTGCCTGGGCGGTGGCTGCGATCTACGAGACATCGAGGTGACCAAAGCGCTCTCGGGGGCACCGGGAATCACGCTCTCAGGCCGCGCGGCAGTGAAAGCGGGCAACAGAGCCGTGCTCATCTCGCTCTCGCATCTGCCCGACATCGCCTGTGCCTTTGCGACACTGGTCGAGTCGCCGCCCTCCGCTTGAACTTTCTCGTTACTTCGTGAGCTGCTCGTGCATGGCGGCGAAATCGACGTTGTTCCAGCCTTCGGCGATCTTGCCGTCTTTCACGCGAATGAAGGTCATGCCGGTGAACTCCACGGATCGCCCGGTGGCGGGAAAGCCCAGTGTGTCGCCGCAATGGACGGCACGCACGATGAAGCGAGCGGCGGCCCGATCTTCCGCCACGATCACGTCCTCGACGGTGACGCTCAGGTCGTGGAGTGCGCCGCGCATGATCTGGACGAGCGGCTTGAACCCCGCCGGGCCGACAATCTCGTTCCCGCTTGCATCGAAAAGCCCGTGGGCGACGCCATCTTCGGCGAACAATCGGTCGATTGCACGCTCATCGCCCTTGTTCCACACTTCCTCAAACCACTCACGAACAATCTCTTCCGGTTTCATCAACTTCATAGCTCCTTTGTCACGATAGCACAAGGGATACGGATTTTCAAGTCAGACTGGGAATTTTAGATGTACCCGAACGATGCTTGGGTCGCCCCGGAGGGTGCGCTTCTAAGAGACCGGCATTTTCAATGCCGAGCTTTTCAAGTCTCGGTGACGCGGGTCTTGACGCCGACGAAGCTGCCTGGCGTGGCGGGGTCGAGGCCAACGACATAAACATCGATGTCGGGTTCGTCGCCGACGCGAAACGCTTCCGCGTCGTCCAATCGTTTAAGCTGCGCCACAAGCTCGGCGAATCGAGCGCCCGTGACTCGCTCGCTCTCGCCCCACCAGGCCTGAGGCGTCGCCAGCGGCGCGAAGAACGCTTCGAGGGAGACGGCGACGACCTGCTCCGGCGCGACGCCCGCGACCTTCGCCACGGCGTCGTGGGGAGTCTTTGCGCCTGCGGCATCTTCACTCGACCAGGCGATAGCCTTGATGGGCCGGTCGCTCTCGCTAATATAAACAAGTCCCTTGCTCGCGCCCCGGAGCGCCTTGAGCGCCCCACTGATATTCGTTGCCATCGTGCTACATTGTAGCACGTGAGCTGCTGATATAGCGCTGCAAATGATCTGCTCGTGGCACATAGAACAAGTGCCTCAGGACTCTTGTGTTGGCTGAAATCGGAAAATGAGCGGCTCTGAAGAATTCATCGCATCCATAACAATATTTATTTCGTTTGTTATCCATTCATCACCAAATTTTTTTGATAATATAACATGATGAACGAGGCTTTCTGTAAAATACAGATCAACATTTACTTTATTTTTATTGAGGATAAGCACGATTAAAAACGCAATTCGTCCACAAACGGCATGAGTTGTCAAGGTATCTATCTGGCTTATGGCAATGTGTATTGTATCTTCTTCATCGACATTACGGCTGAAGGTAAAACCACATCCTGCCGTACTTGAAAAAGCAGTACCGTTGTCAAAGCTCGGTTCTTCAGCAGAATCTAATTTTACGACGGATTTAATCCAGTCGTAAATTTCGGTATAATGGTTTTCGCTATATATAGTGCCGTAGTATTTTGATTTTCCTCGTAGGAAAAATATAATCACTCCTAATATTACAATCGCAAAAGCGATAATTACGTAAATCATCTGTAGCTGCCGTAGAAATCAGTAAAGACATCGTAACACAAAAAGTACAGATTTTTCAAGCTTTAGCGAAGTACCTCGGCGACGCGAAGTTTTAGCGCGGGTAGCAGCTCTTCTTCAAGCCACGGGTTGCGCTGAATCCAGCCGATGTTGCGCGGACTCGGGTGGGGCAGCGGAACCGTGTGGGGCCAGTATTTTCCCCACGCCTGCACGATTTCGGTGAGCGAGCCGCGCACGTCGGGGAGGTGGTAGGCCAGCGCGTACTGCCCTAAAACCAGCGTGAGTCGGACATTCGTCAGGTGGGCGAGCAGCGGCTTGCGCCACGCGCGGGCGCACTCGGGGCGCGGCGGCAGATCGCCCGACTTGCCGGTTCCGGGATAGCAAAATCCCATCGGTACCAGCGCGATTTGCTCCGGGTCATAGAACGTCTCCCGCGAGACTCCCAGCCACGCCCGAAGCCTATCGCCGCTCGGATCGTTGAACGGAATGCCCGTCGCGTGGACCTTTCGCCCCGGTGCCTGCCCGACGATCAGAATCCGCGCCGCCGGATGCAACTGAAACACCGGGCGCGGCCCGAGCGGAAGATGCTCCGCGCAGAGCGTGCAACCACGTACCTCCGAAAGTAAAACATCGAGTGGAGTCACGGCATCAAGCTCTTTCTAAACGGGCGACGTAGCCGCCGAGCGGTCGGAGTTGGGTGAGCAAAGCTTCTCCGGTGCGGATCGTGCGGGAGGCAACGTTCCAGGCGTCGGGGCGGGCGGGATGGTCGCTGATTTCGAGGAGTTTCCAGGTTCCTGGGCCTAAAAGACGGGTATCTAATTGAAAACGTTGCGTGGTGGGGCCGCCGATCACGCCAATGAACCAGAACTTGCCGGACTTTCGTAAAATCGGGGCGATTTGGCCGATTTGTGCGCCGGGCAAAACCTGGGTGTCGTCCCAGAGCGCGGGGATGCTGACAAAAAGCTCCCGCTCGGGCGAGTCTTTGGGAAAGGTTGCGCGGATGTCCTCGGGTGTCCCGGCCCAGTGGAGCAAGCCATTAGAATACGCGATCCCGCAGGCAAGCTGGAGCGTCCAGCTTGTTCCTTTCAGTCGATTGAGATCGTGGCCGAAGTAGCCGGGCGTGAAGTCGCCGTGGCCCGCCAGAAACCGGGTGAAGGGCAGCGCGGCGTAGTGCTGGGACGGAATCGTGCCCCACTTGTTCTGCTCCAGCCCGTAGATTCCCTCGCGGCTCACTTCGTTGGGCCAGCTCTGCGCCTCGCCGGTCGGGACGTTCGCGCCGTGGAAGTTGAGCATCAATTTGCGCTCGGCCCCGTGACGGAGCGCGGCGCTACACCAGCGGCGGGCAGCCTGGGCGTCGCTGTCGATGAAGTCGATCTTCAGCCCCACGACGCCCGTCGCTTTGAATCGGTCGAACTCCTCACGCATCTGTCGCCAGTGATTTGCCGGGTCGCGCGTCCCTTCCTGAGCGGTCCAGACCCACTGCGCGACACCGCGCGCTTTTCCATAGTCGCAGATCTCTTTGAGCAGGTCCCACTGGCTCTGGCCGGGCTTCATCGAGTTCCACCAGCCGCCGTCGATCACGTTGTACTCAAAGCCCAGCTCGCTCGCCAGGTCGATGAAGCGCTTCTGCGTTTCGAGGTCCACACGGTCGTCGTGCCACCACGACCAGGCGCAACGACCGGGCCGAACCCAGGTTTTACCCTCGGCGAAGAGCTTCGGGTCGGGTAGGGGCATGAGGGCATCCAGAACAGGCGCACGGACGAGTCCGTTCAAATCCGTTGCCGCCGTGACGATCCGCCAGGGGCTGGTGAAGTTCGCGCTCTCGATCCAGAAGCCGTCCGGGTCGTGCGAAAACACATGCCGGATGCGCGGCCCCACCACCTGGTACTTGCTTCCCGACCAGTCTCGCCCGAAGTTCTCGCCCTCCAGCAGCGCCAGATACCCCGAGTTATTGGGCAACGCGACCACGACCGGGCCGGAGCGATCCGCGTGGACCTCCCCGATTTTTTTGTTCTCCCAGATTCCCTCACAGCACTTCATCGAAACGGGTGAGTCCTGAAGCCAGAGCGTCGCGCCGTCGGGAACCACGACGCTGGACTCTTCATAAAAAATATGGCAACGCCCGCCCGGCTCGCCCCGGCCCGGCAGCCGATACCGATACGCCAGCCCGTCATCGAACAACCGAAAATCGACAAGAAGCTCCGCCCCGCCTGGCCCGAACGCCGTGAGCGTCGCTGCGGTACGCTTGCACGTTGCCTGGGGCGCGAAAAACCGCCGACTCAGCGGCTTTGAGATGGTTATGGGCGTAGAAAGAGTGATTCCAAAAAGCCCCGCGCTCCGGTCGCGCTGGTTCACCACGATCCCGATCAACGACGGCTCGGTGAGTGCAACACGCCCGCGAAAAAGCTGAAAATGCAGCCGCTTTTCTTTCAGCGTCAGCTCCACGCGCAAGACTCCGCCGGGCGAGATTAGCTCAGTGGGCATTTCGCACCCGGTACAGGACGTGCGGCGTGAGGGTATGTCTCTCGGGCAGCAGCGGATGGTCGAAGTCGTCGTCGGGGTCGCGGGTCATTCCGATTTTCTCCATCACGTGCCACGAGCGAACGTTCTGACGGGCCGTCATGGAAACAACTTCAGGCAATTTTAGAGTTTCAAACGCAAAACTCAGCGTCACCCGTGCGCCCTCGGTGGCAAAGCCCTGGCCCCAGTGCTCCCATGCCAGCCGCCAGCCAATCTCGACACACGGCGTGAAATGCGCCTCAAAGCGCGGCACAGACAGCCCGATGAACCCGATAAACGGCGCAACGCCTGGCACCTCGACTGCCCACAGCCCAAAATTATTTCTCTCAAAGCCCTGCTCGATGCGCGAGATCATCGCATCGCTTTCGTCGCGGGTCGGGCAGGAAGGGAAGAACTCCATCACGCGCGGGTCGGCGTTGAGCGCGGCAAACGGCTCGCGGTCGGTCTCTCTCCAGCGGCGCAAAAGCAATCGCGAAGTTCGAAGTTCCATGCGTCCATGGTACCGCCTAACGAGTACTCTTCATTGCATCAAGGTACATACGGTAGCCTTCGAGTTCTTCTTCCTTCACGGGAACTACTTTGAGAAACACCGGCTTGTCTTTAAAAAAACCTTCTTTTGCCAACGGAAAATGACCAATACCCATTCCTACAGGACTGTCGATTCCCCCCAATGTCAGCTTGTCAGGGGCAATATCTTGCGGTTTATTCTTGAATTTATTGGCATAGGCACGCAGATGGACGGCTTTCTCATCAACTGCTAACACTTTGGTAATAGACCATGATTTGTCTTCGTTTTGTGTAGCATAGAGACTGCCAATCTTAATTTCAGTAGATTTTTTTGCAGGAGTCTCTATTGTTTTATCTGGAATACAGCCAGACAGAAACATTAAAACAGTGAAAAACAGAGCGGTACAAGTGCAGGGAATCTTCATAAGGCAGCTTCAATTCTTATTTTTCTGAGTCGAGGGTTTGCAGAAATTGGCGGAGCTTGACGAGAGCGGCGAGTGGGTCGCCGCCGGGGCCGCGATAGCCGGAGGTGAGCAGCGAGGGAATCCATTCGTTGAGTTCGACCAGATCGAAGCAGCGGACGCCCGACTCGCCTGCACGCTCGCGGGCGCGCACGGAGACGGACGAGAGGACGAAAAGGTAAGCCTCGCGCTGGCGGGCGGCGCGTAGCTCGGAGAGAAGTCGGTCGATCTGCGTGACTGAGAGGCTGCGCTTGCCCGCCGGACGAACCTGGAGCGCAACCTCGCTCTCGCCCCGCGCGATGATCAACCGTGCGTCCTCGGGCTGCCAGCGCAGGGGGGCATAGCCAATAAAAAAGAACGCAGCGGCAAGCCTGCGGGCAAAGTACACGGGGGCTTCGTCTGGCTCGGTCGGGCGACGAAGAATCAGTTTCAGCGCGTCGAGGGCTTCTTGATGGGCCGCGAGCGGTGTGGTGTCGCGATCCGCGCTAGCCTGGGCCGCCGCGAGCGCGTGGGCGCGGACATCTGAGAGAAGCATGGGCGCAAAAATCGAGAACTTCCGCTCGTGCCAGACGACGCCCAGCGCCCGCTTGACCACGGGAATCAAAAGCCCGGCGACCAGCGCCCAGACCAGCGGCTGGCGCAGGGCGACCCACCCGAGAATCAAGGCCAACCCCAGCGCGACCAGTGCCTCGGCGCGAGCGCGCATCAGCCGGGAAACTCCCTCGGTCGCCAGCGCCCTCTCTCGAAACGCAACATCGTCCTGGAGGCGCTTGCGCTCCTGCGCGAGCCGGGCTTCTACCGCCGCGACGAATCCGCCCGTGGCCTTGCCGTCGGTGAGCCGATCTCCGCCCCGGCTCCAGAGATTCTCCAGGTTCCCGGTGCGCGAGAAACGACGTGGCTCGGTGCGATTGTTCGTGCTGCGCCGGGCGCGACGAGCGTGCCAGAACGCGTCGTGCTCGGAGCGCAGACCGCCACTGAGCACCTCGAATGCCAGGTTGACCTTGACCTGCGCCTCGTGCGAGCCGCCCCGGTCCGGGTGCGCCCGACGCGTCGCTTCCCGGTAGGCGGCCCGAATCTCCGCCAGAGTCGCGGCCTCGCCGACCCCGAGCACCTCGTAGCAATTGAACTGTTTCCAGGCGACGTCAGCCATAAGTTGATCTCTATTATCGGTCAGATCACCCGGATGTTCACCCTTTTTCTGGGCAGCCTTTCCGGGTCGCGGCGGTGCGAAGTAGTGGAACAGTACAACGAGTGACTCACCCGTAAGACCGCCACCCGCCCTATACGCGCCGAGTTCGGTCTTCCCAAAGCCCGGTCTCTCAAGGTATAATAAAAATCTATTCGTGCATGAAAGAATTTAGATTATGGATGAGTCGTCATCGCCAAAAGGAACACTTTCGCCAAAAGCGGTCTCACCATCTCCAAGTGATTGGGTACTTCTCGCTTCGTTCAATGAAGACCTTCTCAACAAAGAACATAGCCTGTGCCACTATAGAATGACATGGACTATTGCTTCACAGACAATATTCTTTGCTGCCTATTTTGCCATTGTCGTGAATTACGAAAAAATTCCGAATGATATATTCAATACGCTAATTATAGTAATTCCTCTACTTGCACTTCTAATTATAGTCATTGAAGGTATAGGAATTCATGGTGCAGTAAAAATGATGCATACTTTTGAGTCAGAAAGAAGCAAAAATATCAAACGCCTAAATCATATATTTGATATAACAATGCCAGATTCCGGCATAAATCGAACAGAAGGTATTAAGCATACTCGATTTTTCGGTATAATAACTTATTACGTTATTCCTATTCTTATTTTCTTTTTTTGGATTAGTATATTATCTGCAAGGATTAATCCACCAACCCTTAAAGAAATCCGACCGTCCCCATTACCTACTGGTCATTCTCAGGGAACATAGTTGTATGGCTTACAGTGAGTTTAAACTGGATACGGCACTGGAGCAATTCGGGCTATCGCTGGCTCGGGACCGGGATTTGTTTGCACAGACCTTGGAAGTTTCGCCCAGCCCGACACTGCGCTCGCAGCTCGATGAACTGACGAGCTATGCGCTGGATTTGAGAACGGAGAAAGGGCGCTCGGAGCTGCTCATCATGCCGATTCTGATGGATCTCTGGCGGCAGACCAACCGGGGCGTCGCGGTTTTGTCCGGGCAGGAGTTCACGGTGGACCCGGCGCAGGGACTCGGGGGATTCTGCGACTATCTCGTGGCGCAGGGGCCGGATCCGCTCCTGCTACGTGCGCCCGTGCTGGCCGTGGTCGAGGCGAAGCGCGAGGACATCGCGGGCGGCTACGGGCAGTGCATCGCGGAGATGGTCGCGGCCCGAATCTTCAACGAGCGCGAAGGGACGCCCCGCCCCGCGCTTCACGGAACTGTCACGACGGGGGATGTCTGGAAGTTTCTGCGCCTGGAAGACAACACTGTCTGGATCGATCAGCCCGTGTACTACCTGGACCGCATTGAGAAAATTGTCGGCGTTCTCCTGGAAATCGTTCATCCTGTCGGAAAATAAAAAGTTTGTTTGCCAAACGGGGCAACTCGGGCGATACTGCCTGAGTTATGCCTATGATTCCTGTGCAGGCCGCGCCGCCTGCGGTTGTTGTTTCGCTCGCCAAACGAGAGCTTCCCGCAAAGAAGCTGACCGATAAGCCGCCGGTGATCGACGGCGTTCTCGGTGAGGGAGAATGGAAAGAAGCCGCCCGCGCGGAGGGTTTCACCGATCAGCAGGCCCGCAAGCTCGCGCCGGACCAGACCATCGCGTACCTGGCCTACGACGACAAGTTTCTCTATGTCGCGTTCGACTGCAAAGACAGCCAGCCCGAGGGGATCGTCGGGCGGGAGATCGTCCGCGATGCCCGGTACCAGCGCGATGGAGCCGAGCAGTCGGAAGACTCGGTGGAGCTTACCATCGAGCCGTTTTTGACCTTCAAGGACGATGACTTTTCCCGCTTCTCGGTGAACCCGCTCGGGACGCGCTCGGCGGCGCTCGCAGGCGGACGTGCCCGCAAGGCCGAGTGGAACGGCGACTGGGACGCCGCCGCAAGGAAAACCCCGACGGGCTGGAGCGCTGAGCTACGGATTCCGTGGCAGACGCTGAGCTACCCGACTGGAAAATCCGGCGAGGCTCGCACGTTCGCGCTGAACTTCTCCCGGTTTCAGTACCGCACCCAGACCACCTCGCTCTGGTCCGACACGGGCGTCCAGGGCTTCAACGATCTGGTCGGGCGCTGGGTCGGGGTCGAGCCGCCGCGCACGGCCCACAAGGCGACGCTCTCCCTGCTGCCCTACGCGCTTGGCTTCGGGGGAAAGACCAACAAGGGCCAGATCGGGGTCGATGCGCGCTACCAGCCCGCGCCGGATCTGACCGTCGTCGGAAGCTTCAACCCGGACTTCGCGACGGTCGAAGGCGCGGTGCAGAACATCAACTTCTCTCGCTCGGAGCGGTTCGTGGAAGAGCGTCGCCCGTTTTTCTTAGAGGGCCAGGACTACTTCCAGGCCGGGCAATTCTTCGCGCTTGGGCCTTTATTTTACTCCAATCGCGTGCAAAAATTCGATATAGGAGCAAAAGTTTTCGGGAAAATTACTCCCAAAGACACACTCGGAGTCTTAATTACCGAAGATTTCAACAAACGCACCGATGCCGTGGTTCGTTATCGCCATGATGTCTCTCCCACAACCCAGATGGGCTTTTTTGGGACACTCAAAGAAGAAAAAGGAGATAGAAACGCTGTCGCAGGGTTTATCGGCGGAACCCGGCGCAAGAAATTCGGGATCGACACCCAGCTTCTGGCCTCGGGCGGGACCGACTCGGGCGGGCGGGCGGGCAACGTCAACTTGCAGTATTTTGACAACAATCACTTCACCAGCTTCCAATATCTGGCGTCGTCGCCCCAGTTCCGCGATGCCAACGGGCTGGTATTCTTCAACGATTTCAAGGGCTTCCGAGCCTATCACAACTGGAGCCGCGAGTGGCGCAAGGGAGCCTGGCGCAGCTTTGAAGTTGATTTCTTCCCGAGCTATGACTGGCACTACGACGGGCGCCCGTTCCGGCGCGGCGTGGGGACAGGCATCAGTTTTCGGACGCGCTCGGACTGGCAGTTTGGCGTCGGCGGCGACCATACCCGCTTCGACAATCAGCTCGATAGAACCGTCAGCTTCGGTGCCACGTCGGGGGTGACGAACCGCTTTCGGCGCTTCGATTTTAACCTGACCACCGGGACGCAGGGCGGGAGCGCGTATCGCGAGTGGAACCCCGGCGCAAGCGTCCGCGTGGCGAAAAAGCTCGACATCGGCTATCAAGCAGCGCTAATAGAACAAAAAGGCTGGCAACACCAGCACGTAATCACGCTCTCCCGCGAGCTTTCCCGGACGCGCGGCCTGGGCGGGCGACTCGTGCGCCAGCGCGAGCCGGGCAAGAAAACCGCCACAAATTTTTATCTTTCGTACCGTAGCGCCGGAGAGAAAGGCACCGAGAGCTACGTGCTTTTAGGCGACCCCAACGCCAAGACGTTCCGTTCCCAGATCGCCGTGAAATTCATCTGGGCGCGTTAGACCGGCGTGGTGATGGTCCGGCATTGAAAATACCGGCCTGATAAAAAGCAACCCTCCGGGTTGCGATAGCGGGATTGGCGCTCTCGCGCCCTGGAAGGACGCTTCTAATAGACAGGTATTTTCAATGCCGGGAACTGGGCGCGGTAGCGTTTTGGGCGCACTCGGCGCAGACGTAGTTGAGGGCACCGAGCAAAGACGAGAGATAGCGGGTGTTGTACAATTCTGACTCGCCGATCTCGCCGGAGAGGACGCGGCGGTAGAACTGCCAGACCTGGCCGTTGCTGACGATGCCATAGACATCGGTCTCGATGCCGTCGCGCCGGTTGTTCCACAGGCACGCGGCGATCTCGACCAGGCACTGCGCCCGGCCCTGGAGAAAGTCGTCCTTCTTTGCTTCGGCGACGCAGAGAAGCGGGGTGGCGAGGTAGCCACGGCGCGGCGCGATCACATAGTCGGCCACGCCCACCAGCGTATCCGACTCCAGCGGCGCGGCTTTCCAGACCTTCAGGTTCGGGTAGTTGGGCACGATCTCCGCAAAGAGCGTATCTAAAAGTAATAACTTGGCGGCTTCGGAGCCTTCCAGATCGAACGCTTCGAAGCGCCGCATGTCTTCCAGAAGATGTTCCGTCGGTGCCAGTGGCTCTGCGGGAATCGTCCAGCGCGTGAACGACTCGATCTCAAGCAGCTCCATGGCTTCTCGGAGGCCGTACCCGGAGTATTTCTTTCGCATGGCTACACTCCAGCAGCGCCGGTGACGATTCCGGCGAGGTGGGCGTGGTCGCGGCCCGGCAGGTGCGGGCAGCAGGTCGCGCCTGCGGGGAAGAGCTTGCCCGGATTGAGCCGCCCGTCGGGGTTGAAGACCTGGCGGACCTTGAGCATGGCCTCGATGTCGTCGTCGGAGAACACCATCTTGAGAAACTCCTGCTTCTCGATCCCGATGCCGTGCTCGCCCGTGAGCGCCCCGCCCGCGTCCACGCACGCCCGAAGAATCTCGCCGCCTGCGGCTAAAACCCGCTTGACTTCCTCGGGGTTGCGCTCATCAAAAAGCACGACGGGGTGAAGATTGCCGTCGCCCGCGTGAAAGACGTTGGCGATCCGAAGGTCGTATTTTTTGGCGACCTCGGCGATCTGCGCGAGAACGGCGGGTAGTTTCGTGCGCGGCGCGACACCATCCTGAGTCGCATGGCTCGGCGCAAGTCGTCCGAGTGCGCCCACTGCTTTTTTGCGGGCGGTCCAGAGCTGGGCGCGGGTCTTCGCATCGCTAGCCACATCGACGCGCATCACGCCGCCCGTTTTGCAAATCTCGACGATTTTTTCCGCCTGCCGGTCGATCCCGGCCTCGGGTCCGTCCACTTCGATCAGTAGAACCGCTCCGGCGTCGATGGGCAAACCTAACTTGTAGGTCTCTTCGACGACGCGCAAAATCGTCTGGTCGATCATCTCCAGCGCCGCCGGGACGATTCCCGCGCCGATGATCTCGGAGATCAGGCCGCTCGCCTGCGCGACCGACTCGCAGACGGCAAGAAGCGTCCGGATCGCCACAGGAGTTTTCACCAGCTTTACCGTCGCCTCGGTGACGATCCCGAGCGTGCCTTCCGAGCCGCAGACAATCCCCGTGAGATCGTAGCCGTGCTCTTCCGTCGAGAGCTCGATTAGCTCGCCGCTCGGCAAGACCACCTGGACGCCTAAAATATGGTTCACGGTCACGCCGTACTTCAGCGTGTGCGGGCCACCTGCGTTGTTGGCGATGTTCCCCCCGATAGTCGATGCGCCCTGGCTCGACGGGTCGGGGGCGTACTGAAAGCCATCGGGGGCGACGCGCTTGCTGAGATACGTGTTCACCGCGCCCGCCTGCGCCCGCATCCGGCGATTGGGCAGATCGACCGAGAGAATCTGGTTCATCCGCGAGAGGCACAGCAGCACCTGCTCGGGCCGGGCCATCGCCCCGCCTGCAAGCCCGGTCCCTGCGCCGCGCGGCACGATAGTAACATTCTCCGCCGCGCAGAGCTTGACGAGCTTCACCACTTGCTCGGTGCTTTTGGGGAGCGCCACCAGCCCTGGAAGCGCCTTTTCCAGCGTGTAGGCATCGGACGCATAAACGGCTTTTTGCGCCGGAGAAACGCGGACGCCATCGTCGCCCAAAAGCTGCGTGAGCTGATCGATCAGCCGGGAGTTCATACCGGCATTCTACCGCTTCCCAGGGTAAAATATTCCATGTCTTACGCTCTGAAACAAGATCGCCCCAAGCAGATCTCGCCCGAGGAATATCTACGCCTCGAAAAAGCTGCCGATACCAAGTCCGAGTACATCGACGGCCAGATCTATGCCATGGCAGGAGCCAGACCGAGACATAACAAAATTGCCACTGATCTTACACGTCTCCTGGGAAATCGATTAGAATCCATGGGCTGTGAAGTATATAACTCAGATCAACGTGTTCGCGAAGAAGGCAGACGTGGCTATTTCTATCCTGATATCAGCGTGGTTTGTGGTGAGGAAGACTTCGATACAGACGATTGTTTACTCAATCCAGTCGCCCTGTTTGAGGTGCTTTCAGAATCGACGGAACAGAAAGATCGCGTGGCAAAATGGCTGTTTTATCAACAGATTCCATCTCTACGTATTTATGTTCTTATTTCTCAGGAACAGTTGTTAGTCGAAATCTACGAACGTGCCGAAGAGACTTCAGATTGGATTTACCGTAGTTTCACTCATTCAGATGATTTAGTTCGTCTGGATGCGCTGCAAATCGAAATTCCTGTCGCCGAAATCTACCGGCGAGTTACTTTCTCGGAGCTCACAGGGTAAAATAATTCATGTCGTATGCCCTGAAACAGGATCGTCCCAAGCCAATCTCGCCCGAGGAATATCTACGCCTCGAAAAAGCCGCCGACATCAAGTCCGAGTACATCGACGGTGAGATATACGCCATGGCAGGAGCCAGCATCGAGCATAACCGCCTGGCAACCGATACGACGGTAGTTCTTGGAGTTCTACTGCGAGATAGCAAGTGCAATGTCTATGGTTCCGATCTAAGAATCCGGCTGGAAGGGCGGCGAGGTATTTTTTATCCCGATCTGAGCGTTGTCTGTGGAGACGAGTCAGTAGACCCGGATGACTGTCTGCATAATCCGGTGATGCTGATCGAAGTTCTTTCCAACTCAACAGAAAACTATGATCGCGTCAAAAAATGGCTTCTGTATCAACAAATCAGCTCTCTTAAAATTTATTTATTGATCTCTCAAGACAAATTATTAGTTGAAATTTTTGAAAGAAAGAACGAAAACTCTGACTGGATCTATCGAAGTTACTCCCAACGCGATGATTTAATTCGTCTGGATGCGCTGCAAATCGAAATTCCTGTCGCCGAAATCTACCGGCGAGTTACTTTTCCAGAACTCACCGACGACTCCGACGCTGCTTAATTTCTATCGCGGAATGGGTGCGCTGAGTCGTCTTGATCGTAATGAATGTGCCTGCGATCTTCGACGAGGCCGTAGCTTTCAGTCGTCGCTCCGAGGCATCCGCCGACGCGCCGCTTCGATCTGGGCGTCGGTCATCTTCACCAATACTTTGCGAACTCGAATCCACTCGTGCCACAGAGCAAGATGAAATTCGTCCTCCAGACGCTCTTTATCCTCACTAGTTGTAACTTTAATTATAGATTTCCCCTCCAATTCTAATTTCTGCTTTTCTTTTTCTACTCTCGCCCACAGATCATCCATACTCGCTCCGGGGAGAACGATTACATCCCTAACCGAATCAGAACCGATATGCTGAGGCGTGTCGATCACGACAATACTCTTTCTTGGTGAAATAAATAGTGATACACCAACAACGCAAGCCGTCTTTATCCTCGACTCTTGATTTTTAAAATACAAGCAAACTACAGTTGCAATAAACTCTCCAGTGGAGTGAATCATTGTCACTCCTCCCTGGACATAATGAGTCAAAAGAGTACCTTCTGGCATTTTTTGATATGTTATCTGTCGAAACCCTTTTCGCTCCAGCTCCGCGATACGAGGCAAAAGTTCGTCTATGCAACGTCCTGGCAACTCCTCCGGCTGCGTCCGCGTTTCCCGCGAGTAGATCGGTAGCCGAGCACCATTGACGACGGGGAATGTCAGCAGATTGCGAAAGACATAGAGCAAGCGGGTACGCATGCCTCCCCTGCCGATGTAGCTCCGAAAATCGCGGTAGCACAGCCGGTGCGGATCGGTCGCGTAGTAGCCCGGTTCAACAGGATCGACAGTTTCCATTTCGCAGACAATTTACCAGATACAGGCCCAGTTTTCAGCACTATTTTGGCATGCGGAACGCTAGGCTATTTCCCTTTGCAGGTGTCCAGAGCTTTGTCGATAAACGCCGAGAACTCGGGCGCGTACTGAGATTTTCGTATCTGGATGTACTCTGGCGACTTCAGATACGCCCGGTGGTAGCAAATCTGCTCGGAAAGCGCAAAATTCCACTCTTTGTCATTCGGGAAAGATTGGTAAATCTGTTCGGCGCTGTACAGAAAATATTCTACAAACCAGGCGTAGCTTGCCTTGGTCGATGTGGTGGACTTACCCAGTCGTGCCTCGGCGAACTCTGGCTTCTCCATCGCCAGTTTCAGATATTCTTTGTAGGAGTCCCGCGCCGACGCCTCGCGCTGAGTTTGCTCGGAGGCGCGTATCTGAAGCACTGCGACCCAGAGGCCGACAACCGCCAGAAACGCCGTGCCGATGGAGCTGAGCTGACCGGCTTTTTCCAGCCGTGTCACGCTTTTGGTTCTTGCTGCGTCGTGCAGTGAATGCTGCCTCCGCCTGCGGCGATGCCGTCCACGTTGAGCTGAATAATCTCCCGACCGGGAAACGCTTTTTTCAAGGCGTCTTTTGCGGCGCTGTCAGCCTTTCGATCTCCGAATTCCTGACAGAGGACGGCTCCGTTGCAGACGTAGAACCCGATGTAGCCCGCCGCGAACTCGTCGGACTCGTAGGTCTTGCGGACTTTCTCCGGCCCTTCCAGCACAATCACTTTCAGCGGACGGTTCTTTGCGTCCCGCGCCGACTTCAAGACGCTCAGGTTCTTCTTCGTGACGGCGTGGTCGTAGGAGCCGGGGTCGGGGTCGAAGCCTGCGATCACGACGCCGGGGCTGGCGAACCGGGCGTAGAAATCCGTGTGGCCGTCGGTGATGTCCTTCCCTTTGATTCCCGGAATCCAGAGAATTTTCTCCAGCCCGAGCAAGGTCTTGAGTCTGGCCTCGCACTTCGCTTTCGAGACACCCGGATTTCGGTTGGAGTTCAAAACGCAGCTCTCGGAGATGATCGCGGTTCCTTCGCCGTCCACCTCGATTCCGCCGCCTTCAAGAATTAGCTCCGTCTCCTGTGTCTCGGCTTTGGCGTGCTCACAGACGAATCGCGCAACATCGGCGTCTTCTTTGCACGCCTGCTTCTCGCCCCACCCGTTGAAGTTGAAGTCGATCCCGGCTTTTTCGTCGTCGTCGCTCACCACAAAGACAGGCCCGGTGTCGCGCATCCAGAGATCGTCGAGGTCGCACTCCACCAATTCCACCCGCGCGGACCCGATCAGCTTTTTTGCCAACGCATAGTCGTCCTCGCGCACGAGCATCGTGACGGGTTCGTACTTCGAGATCGTCCGGGCGATCAGCGCCAGGTTGCGCTGGACTTCGGGCAGCAGCTTCGCGCCCCAGACTTTTTTGCTGGCTCCGAAGGCCATCCAGGTTCGCACGTGCGGCTCGGATTCGTCGGGCATTCGCCATTCGTTCATGGGAAGCAGGGTACAACAATTGCGCGACGCTGTCGAGATTCTCTGTGCTTTTTCCGCCTTTATAAATTCGCGGCTATGACTACGAATTCAACCTGCAACGGGCGATCCCGTTTTGTCGAATCAGTCTATTCGACGAGGCGAGCTTGCCACGGTGCGCCGCACACCTGTGGCTGCGAGCCGAAGGTCGAATTTGTAATCGTAGCCGCGAATTTATAAAGGCGGAACATGGACAATGCATTTGCCCTGAACACCATCTGAACCGGCGCGGGTATACTTTCTTACCAATCGCCGATGATTCCCCAAGCTCCGCCTCCTGTTTCCTATTCGCGGCAAATCGTGCCGCTTCTGCGCACGGCCTGCCTCGGGTGCCATGCCGCGCCGTCGCCCGCCGGAAAGCTGTCGGTGGCGTCGCTTGGGGAGCTGATGAAGGGCGGCGTCCACGGGGCTTCCCTCGTGCCGGGGAAGAGCGGTCAGAGCGGGCTTTTTCTGCGGTTGACCGGGGCCGTAAAGCCGATCATGCCGCCGGGGCCGGGGCTGAAATCCGCCGAAGTCGAGCTTTTCCGGCGCTGGATTGACGAGGGCGCGAAGTCCGACGAGCCGGGCGTAAAGTCCTCCGTGGCCGCGCCCGTCGCAAAGAGTACGGCAATCAATCTGACGGCGCCAAGGCCAATCGGGAAGACCCTCGCGGTTGGAGCGCCCGTCAACGCGCTGGCCTACTCGCCCGACGGAAAAACCCTGGCGGTGGGAACGTACCAGAAGGTGCTCTTCGTCGATCCCGTCACGCGAACTGTGACCAAAAGCTGGGGCGGGCACCTCGACTCGGTGCGCGGCCTGGCGTTTTCCCCGGACGGAAAATGGCTCGCGGCGGGCGGCGGAACTCCGGGGGCGCTCGGGCAGATTCGGCTCTGGTCGGTTCCCGAAAAGCGAGAGATTCGAGCCTACGGCGTCCAGACCGACGCCGTGACCTGCGTTGCTTTTTCGCCCGACGGTGTACGGCTGGCGAGCGGGAGCATCGACCGAACGATTGTGATCTGGGACGCCGTGCTCGGCAGACCGCTCCAGACCCTGCGCGACCACGCCGACGCGGTTCTCGGGGTTTCCTGGCAGCCCGGCGGGAAGCTCTTCGCGTCGGGCGGGGTGGATAAGAGCGTGAAAATCTGGGACGCGGCTTCGTGGAAGCGGCTCTACTCGCCGGGAAGCCACGAAGACTCTGTCAACGCCCTTGGCTTCACCCCAAGCGGGACGCACGTCCTGAGCGCCGGATTGGACAAAGTCACCCGCCAGTGGAGCATCGGGCCGGAGAGCGGCGGGCAGGCGCGGGTCATCGGCGGCCACAGCGCGGCGGTTCTCGCCCTGGCAATCTCCGCTGACGGACAAATTTTCGCGACGGCGTCGGCGGACAAGACCGTGCGAGTCTCGCGGCTCTCCGACGGCGGAACTCAGTCCACCTTGACCGACGCCAGAGACTGGCTCTACTCGGTCGCGCTTCGACCCGACGGCAAGCAGGTCGCGGCGGGCGCGTGGGACGGCACGGTCTATCTCTGGTCGCTCGACCCGGCGAAACTCGACGGGGTAATTTCGACGGCGGGTTCGAGGCAATGAATTGTCTCGCTGAAGGCAACAAGTTGCCGAACGTCCTCCGGACGGATTCCGCCCGCGAGGGCGTCCGGCGCGGAGCGCCCTTAGCGAGACAATTCATTGCCTCGGGCATGAGCGCGTTCGTTTTGTTATGTGCGATTTCCGCCGGGGCGCAGACGGCGCGGCCCAGAATTCGCGCCGTCGAGCCGCCAGGCGGGCAGCGCGGGAAGAGCGTCAAGGCCACAATTTACGGCATGAACCTGGGGTACGGCACCGCGCTGGTCTTCGACGATCCGGGGATAACCGTTGAGAGCGTCGTTCCCGACGCGCCGCCCGCAGGCGCGAAAAACCCGGACGCCAAGCTCGCCGCGACGCTCAAAATCCCCGAATCCATGCGCCCTGGTCGGCACGATTTCCGGGTCGTGACCCCGTTTGGCGCGTCGGAGCACGGCTTCTTCACCGTGGGTTTCTGGCCGGAGGCGGGCGAGACCGAGCCGAACAATGCGCGGGACAAAGCCCAGGCGCTCGTCGGGCCAGTCACCGTCGAGGCGAAGAGCGACGCCTCTGAAGACGTGGACTGGTTCAAAACTACGGGCAAACCCGGCGACGACCTGGTGTTCGTCGCGAGCGCGACAGAATGTTTTGGATCGCCCATGGAGCCCGTGCTGACGCTCTTCGACGAGGCGGGAAACGAAGTCGGCTCTGCAAGCGCCCTGACCCGCCCGGAAGCGCGGCTGAACTTCACCGTCCGAAAGCCCGGCGCGTACTTTCTGCGTGTCCGCGACCTGCGCTACGCCGGAAGCGCCGACCACCGCTACCGGCTCTCGGCGGGCAGGCTCCCGGTGATTTCGAGCGTCTGGCCGCTCGGCGGGACGGCGGGGAGCCGGGTGAGCCTGTCTCTCTTCGGTGTCAACCTGCCGGTCGCGTCCATGGGACTTTCGCTCCCTGCCGTGGCCGGAACCTGGGACGCGCCACTTCTCTCAAGCCTCACCACGCTCGACGTTACCCACACTCCCTCGCTGCCAGAGGTCGAGCCGAACGACGCGAAAGAGACCGCGACAGAACTTTCTATTCCTATGACGGCGGACGGACGGATCGAGCGGCGGGGCGACCTCGACTACTACCGGTTTTCGGCGACGAAGGGCCAGGCGCTGGAGCTGGAGGTTCTCGCGGCCCGGCTTGGCTCGAAGCTCGACGGCGTCCTGACCGTATTTGCCGCTGACGGGCGCGAGCTGGCGGCAAGCGACGACGGGCGCGGGAAAGACCCGTTTCTGGTTCTCACCGCCCCGGAGACAGGGGAGTACCTGGTGCGGGTGACCGACCTCAACGAGCGCGGCGGCTCGGGCTTCGGCTACCGATTGCGAGTCGCCCTGGCGACGCCCGATTTCTCGCTGGCGTTCGCGCCGGACTGCCTCGCGCTGGGGCCAGGCGACCGGGTTCCTGTCACGGTGACGGCGACCCGGAAGTATGGCTTCAACGACGAGATTGGCCTGGAACTGAACGGCCTTCCGCCGGGCGTCTCGCTGGTCGGCCCGATGAAAATCCCGGCAGGGCAGAGCGAGGTCACGCTTCTCGCCGTCGTCGCACCCGACGCCAAACCCGCCGTACTTCCCCTGAGCCTGACCGGGCGAGCGTCCGTTGGCGTGCGCACAGCCGCGAGCCTTCAGGAAGACTGGACGAAAACCCCGGAAGGTATTCTCGTCCGCGTCACCCGGCCCGTTCCGCTGGCTCTGGCCGCCGTCACCGGCCCACCCGACCTCACGGTGAACGTTAGCGCCGAGACGCTGGATTTGAAAGTCGGCGGCACGGTCGAGCTAACCGTCAAGCTGGCGCGAAAGCCGGGCTTCACCGCCAAAGTCCCGCTCATCTTCACCGGCCTCCCGGCGGGCGTGAGCGCGTCGCCCCTCGAAGTTCCGGAGAACGTTAGCGAGCTAAAAGTCACGCTCAAGGCCGAGCCGACCGCCGCACCCGGTGAATCCAAGCTTCTCCTGGTTGCTCGCTCCGTGGTCGATGAGCTTCACTTCTCCCCGCACGCCGCCCCATTTCTCACCCTGCGCGTCGGGAAGTAGCCCCCACGCCGCCTCTCCCCGCCTCAAATTGTGCCGTTTCTTTGGTACAGTGGCTGCGGAGGCAGAATGATGAAAGAGTTTGCGACGACGATTACCATTCGAGCGACAGCGGGGTCGATCTGGAATATCCTCATCGACGCCCCGCGCTGGGCAGAGTGGAACACGACCGTAGACCGCGTCGATGGGACAATCGCGGCGGGCGAGAAGATCACCGTCCACGCCAGGATCAGCCCCGGACGTGCGTTTCCCGTAACCGTGAGCGAGTTCGTCCCGAATCAGAAAATGGTCTGGAGCAGCGCGATGCCGCTCGGTCTCTTCAAGGGCGCACGAACCTACACGCTCACCCCGCTCCCTGATGGAGAAAGCGTCGAGTATTCGATGCGCGAGGTCTTCTCCGGCCCACTCGCCCCGATGATCACCAAGTCGATCCCCGATCTCCAGCCCGCGTTCGAGGAGTTTGCCCAGGCGCTTAAAGCCCACGCCGAGGGCTGATAATGGCCGAGGAGAGCAGCCTGCGCCAGACCTGCCTGGCGCTCCCCGAGGTCACGGGCGACGGGATAGACTACGGCGTCAAGAGCAAAGACAAGGTGCGAGGCACGGTCTGGGCGTTCAAAATCCGCCCCGAACTGAAGAAAGGCCGCATCCCGTCCACCGACCGCATCGAGTAGGACTGGGTGTTGTGCACTGTCTTCCCGACCATATCCATCTTCTTTTTATGCCAGTGACTACTCCGCACGGATAAATCCTGCGGCTTCTCGGGATTGGATACCCACAGACTGTAATCCCAGTCTGAGTATGTTTAGAGAGGCATTATGATCGCGATGACAAGACAGACCACAGCACGGACAGGCATAGATGCG
>JANLTX010000064.1:0-9721 GCA_031363095.1 Armatimonadota bacterium
GCGCTGATCCATCGCAAGAATCCATGCGACCACGGTTTCCTTGCCCTGGTCGTAGAGTGCGCTCGCTTCCTGCTCGGTCATGATCTTGAGAGGAATCCTACCTCAAGAAGCCAAATTACGCGAGGCCTGAATAGTTACCTCAAACGTTAGTTAACCCAGCAGGTTCCGTCCAGACGCCGTCGGATTTGAGCAGTTTAATCAATTCTTCAACGCCAATACTCTGATCGACGGTTTTTAGTTCTTCTCTTTTTCGGTATAACGTAATTTTACCGCCTGCTTTACCCACATAACCGTAATCTGCGTCCGCCATTTCACCAGGGCCGTTAACTATGCAACCCATGACCGCAATATCCATACCAATTAAGTGATTTGTGGCGTTTCTTACTTGATTTAGAACCGTTGGCAGGTCGAACTTGGTTCGTCCACAGCTCGGGCAGGCGATATACTCGACCTGCGTTTTTCTGAGACCGAGCGATTGTAATAATTCGTAGCACACGGGAAGCTCGTTGACCGGGTCTTCGCTCAGGGAAACCCGAATCGTGTCGCCGATTCCTTCGGCTAACAATGTCCCGATGCCCGCGACGGATTTGATCCGCGCGTACTGGCCGTCGCCCGCTTCGGTGACTCCGAGGTGCAGCGGGTAGTCCATGTCCTCTTGCTCCATGCGCTGAACCATCAAGCGGTTTGCTGCGAGCATGATCGGAACTCGGGAAGCTTTCAGAGAGATAATAAGATTGTTGTAGTTATGTTTACGGCAGATTCTCAGGTATTCGAGAGCGCTCTGGACCATTCCTTCGGGCGTATCGCCGAACGTCACCAGCATTCTCTCGGCGAGTGAGCCATGGTTCACCCCGATTCGCATGGCTATATCATATTTTTTGCAAGCTTCGATGACAGGGACTAAACTCTCTTCGATAGCTTCGCGCTGTTCGGCGTGCTCTTGATCGGTAAACTCGTCTTTTCCCGTGTGTTTATGAAAGACAAAAAGCCCCGGATTGAGCCGGACCTTATCCACGTGCTCGGCGACCGCGACGGCGATGTCGGAACCCTGGTGATGGACGTCGGCGACCAGCGGAACATCGACGAGCCGGGCGCGCAGCTTTGCCTTGATCTCCCCGAGGCAGTGGGCATCGCGCATCGAGGGCGTCGTGACCCGCACCAGCTCGGCACCCTTGCGAGCCATCTCCGTGATCTGCCGGACGCAATCGTCCACGCGGTGGGTCTCGGCTGTAATCATCGACTGCACCACGACCGGATGACTCCCGCCGATGAATACCTTGCCGACGCGAACCACGCGCGCCGGGCGCCGCGTGAAGTTAAGAGGAAGAGAATCGTACTGGCTCACTCCCTTATTCTACCCCCGATACTGTCTCCCTCAATGCCCTCGAACGATAGGCTCCCCTGAAAACGCATCGAGGGGCACTCTGCTGGACTTACGGAGCGCAAAGTCAGCCGTGAAAACGTCGCCTTCTTTCCCCATAAACTGCTGGGGACGGCTGCCCTGCACGCTCACGCTACAGCGCTGCCCGACTGGTAGATGCACTTCGTAGTTTCCCTGTGCGTCGGTTTGTCCTCCAGGGCCAAGCGATTCACTTCCCGAGATGCCGTTGTTGATGTCGTTCCACTGTCGCACAACTAAAACGCTGACTTTTGCCAGAGGCTTTCGGGTATTCCCTTTGACGACTCTCCCTCGAACCGTCACGCCCGGTGTCAGAACAAACCGAAGCCCCGCGTGATTTCCCGACCCGAGTGTGACGGTACTTACGTATGTCGGGGCCAGGACCGAGCTATTTCCATCGATATCGATATCGTAGTCTCCCGGTGGCAGAATCGGACTTTCAAAAAAACCATTTGCGTTTGTTACAGCTTCTTCCATGCTGTAGCTGGATATTTTATATGATTTGAACTGGACAATCGCTCCAGGCATCGGTTTTCCAAGTTGATTCACGACACTGCCAGAGAAATATCGACCTCCAGTAAGAACAAGACGAACTTCAATTAAATTATCTTTTTGATACGGAGTCATTCGAGCAATGGTAAAAGAGGAATCGTCGATAGTGAAGGGGTATTTCTGCAAGTGACCAAAGGAAGGCATTTTATCCATAGAGAAACGCCCCTGACTGTCGGTGACGCCTTCGTAGCGCTTCGGATAGAGCGAATTCATGAGTCGTCCGGAGTGTGCTCGGATTTTCAGTCCAGGGATCGCATGTCCTTTTTCGTCGGTCACAATGGCTTCCCAGCGTAGCGCAGGCTCCAGCGTGATGGTGACATCGCGTTGCGTCCGGGAGCAGTTGCGCTCCGCCGGTCCAAAGCCGGGTGCTTCGACCAGGAGCATCGGCCATTTTGCGGGCTTTGCCGGAAAGCGAAAGGTTCCGTCGGCCTCAGTTCGGGTAGTGGCGAGCAGAGTTGGCCCGACACCATCCATCAGCCGGACGAGAGCGTTTGCGACAGGCTTGCCGTCGCGGCTCCGCACCCGACCAGAAGGCATCACGGATGGAGATACGGGAGAGTTCTGGCGGGCGACGGCCCTCCAGGGGATCAGGGCGGGCAGAGCGAGCACGGCGGCGAGCAGCGTCAGGGCGACGGCGGCTCGGCGGGGAAGGGTCGGGCGGGCGAGAGCTTCAAGGCGAAGCCGAAGGCGCGAGGGATTGCCGAACGCGCCGACGGCAAGCGCGGGCGTCCGGGAGAGCGTCGCGTTGAGCAGGAGCCGGGCGTACTCGGCGAGCGGTGCCTCTGCACGCTTGACGGCAAGGGCGTCGGCGGCTTGCTCGCGGGCCAGTTTCTCCTCGCGGCGGGCGAGGTAGACGAGTGGGTGGAACCAGAGCAGCACTCCGACCAGCGCCCCGAGAACCTCCCAGAGCAAGTCATGACGCTTTGCATGGGCCAGCTCGTGGGCGAGGATAAGCCGCTCGCCGTCTATCGCTGGCTCGGGCAGAAGAATCACCCCAAAGGTCAGCAGCGGACTTTCCAGGCCGGGAACTCGGGCCACTCGTGGCGCTCGCCTCAGGCCAAAGCAGGTTACAAGACCGAAAATTTCCGGGTGAGAGACCGTTTTAGCAAGCTTCAAAAGAGACACCGAACGAACTATAGAAAAAACAATCCGAGAAACCCCAATAACAGCACCAATCAGATATAAAATACAAACTACTAACGTCATATTAACGACTGTCGATGAAATATTTTCTTCATCAGTCTTGAAATTAGTAGCTTCTATTGGAATATTAGCAGCTTCTACTGGAATATTAACAGCTTCAGTCTTGAAATTAGTAGCTCCCACTGGAATATTAGCAGTATTTTTTGTTAAATATACTATTTCAGATGGCATATTTTTAGTATAAATCGGAACAACAACCGATGCAGACAACATAAAAACAAGTAAACACTTGATATAAACCAGCCTCCAGAGCCAGCAGCGGGTATTCGGCGAGAGATTTCGAAGCAGGGCGCAGATCAGGGCGACGGCGAGCACGGCGATAGTGCTTTGAATCAGCACCCGCAGAAGAATATCGGTCATTATTTTGCCTCCAGCTTTGCGATAATCGACTTGAGGTGCCCTATTTCGGTCTCGCTCAGGGTTTCCTTCTCGGCGAGGTACGCAGCAAATGGCTCCAGCGAGCCGCCCAGCATCGAGTCCACGAACTCGGCCACCAGCCCGGACATCACGGCAGCCTGCGTCCGGGTCGGCGCGTACTGAAAGATGCCCCCCTCGGGCGTCCGGGTCAGAAAGCCTTTCTCCCGAAGGCGCTCCATGACGTTGAGAACCGTGGTTTTTCGCACCCCGGTAAAGCGCTCCGCGACCTCGCGGACACTGATCGGGTGACGCTCCGAGATGTACCGAAGCACCTCGGACTCGGCGCGGCCCAAACGAATATTTTTCTCCATAGCCCCTCCCATACGACACTTGTCGTACGCTTACTCGACACTATACGACACCTGTCGTGTGTTGTCAAGAAGTTCTCGGAGAGGTCAGCGGCGGCGGCGGTAAATAGTCAGCCCGCTCAGGCCGCCGAGGGCGAGTAGCGCGAGCGCTGTGGGTTCGGGGACCATCGACGGGCCGCCGAGCATCTGGAAGATCGGGCTGTCGGTAACGCCACTGCCTTCCTCCGAGTTGTAGCCGCCGCCCACCGAATTGGAATAGCGCATGTGCCCGACCACGATCCGGTTGTCGTCGTCCGCAACGTTGACCCCGAGGTCTTGCACTCCCTGAAAGCCCAGGAAGTAGGTCTGCCCGGCCAGAATCTGGAAGTCCGAGAAGGTCCCGCCCGCCATCGTGACGCTCGCCCCGAAGGTCGTCGAGCGCAGAAGGGCACCGGGCTGCTCGTAGCTGTTGATATCGAAAACGCGCTCTCGAAGCTCAAACGTGATCGGCTGGCCATTGGTCGGGTTTTGGATATAGTCGTGGAACCGGGTCCGAATCTCGTTGAACGTAAAGCTGGTCGCCGGGGTGAAGAACCAGCCCACCTCCGCGATACCGTAGTTCGTAAACCCAGGATCGTAGGCATCGTTGACACCGACTTGAAGGTCTTGAGCAAGCGAAGCCGAGCCAAGGCAAAGAACAACGGCAACGGAAAGAGCGAGGCGCATACCCCGGATTGTCGGTCAGAGTGCCCCTTAAAACTTACTTAATTTTCAGTTCGGGCAGCGGAAGCGGAGAAACGTCTGGTCGTCCACCGGGTTCCAGCTATCATCGCTACGACTCTGCGGCTCCTGTTGAAGACGCTCCACCTCCACCTCCAGAATGTCGCGGGCCGCACCCAGCCGCAGGGCCGTGTCGGAGAACTCCAGCAGGGTTTGTTTCCCACTCATCTCGACGGGAAGCACACACGAGGCCGTGTAGCTCAGCATCTCCGGCTCCGTGGGCAGGGAGAACGAGGCCGGGCGACGGCCCATCCGGCGCAGGTGCAGATTCAGAAACTCCGTAAGAAGTGCGCTTACGTCGGTCGTCAGCCCGTGAACATCTTCGGCAAGCACAGGTGCGTCGCGAAACGTCTCCACGACGCCCGTGCGGTACGGGAGATTCTCGTGGGCATCCAGAATGCGAAACCGCTCTTCTCCGACCACCTCGATGTTCATCCGGCCCTCCGCCAGGCGCTCCACCCGGACGATCCGGGCCATACACCCGATCCGCGCTGTGCTGACCGCATGCGAACCCTCGGCAACCTCGGTGACCAGGACGATCCCGAAGCGACTGCTCCTATCGAGGCAGGTGTTGACCAGCTCTTTGTAGCGGTCCTCGAAGATATGCAAAGGAACCACCATGTTCGGAAATAAAACCAGCGGCAACGGGAACAGAGGCAACTCCCTGACGTGCTCTCCCGACGAAGCATTCATAAAAGAAATCATATCATCAGGTCCGGCAATTGAAGGTTTCAGGGCACTCCATAGACAAATAAGCGGCAAATGGCATCCAACAATACCGGGCGCTCCTGGAAGCGCCTTGCAATCTATGGCGGCATCATCGGGGTCGGACTGCTCGGGGTTCAGCTCGCGCTGACCAAGATCCAACACGACGCCCTCCTGCCGCCCCCCGGCCCTGTAAAGCCGAAAACCGTCTTTCCGGACGCGCTCCCGGCAATGCAAAAGGCGCTGGAACAAGCCCCCAGTCGGCATATTGTCGGGCGCTTTCCTCTTCTGCCGACGATGCGCTATGAGTCCTGGCATCAGGGGAAGGCTTTCCGCCACGACAACACGGTCGCAACCTATTCGTTCGATGGTAAGCGTTACTGGCTGCATAGCCCTCAGCAAAAGCTTGCCTGGGTCTCCAGCAACGCCGACGACCTGTCGGATCAGCACCCGAACCTCAAGAACACCCATCCCTACCCGACGACCCTCTCGGAGATCGACCCGCGCGTCCTGGCAAACAGCGACCGCTGGAGCGCCGACAAGTCTGCCCTGCGCGGCAGACTGCTTCCTGTCGATGACAACTCCAACCCGCGCGATATCACGGTCACGCTCGACCCGGCGACGGGCCGTCCGCTGGAGGAGACGTTCCTCGGGCTGGCGGACCGGGCCGTGGGAATGTCCGAGAGCGCGTTCGGCGCGGCGGCCCCGCCTCCCGTCGGCGGACAGCCCCGCCCGCGCCGCCCGCGTCCCCGCCCGACACCGGACGGCGGCCCCACTCTTCTGGCGCAGTACAACTATGACTTCGCCCCGATCCCCGAGGCCCGGTTCCGCCCGACGCTGCCTCAGGGCACAACGCTCTACGACATCGACAAGATCCGCACGGCCTGGAAAGGTCCGCTGACAAATACGCTCGCCCGGCTGAAGCTCGGCGGGAAAGAGCTGCTGATCCACAACGTCCAGATCAATGCCTGGGGCGATGTCTCGGTGTTCTACTCCGGGCGTCTGCCCCTGGACTTCATCGCCGTCAAGCAGCCCGACGGCAAGAACTCTCAGATGTACGGCTATCTTCAGGTGGAAGACTCTCTCGGGAGGGTCAGCCCACCGCCGCCCAACGTCAAAGATATCTTTGGGAAGCTCACCAGCCAGCGCCCCCCGGTAGTCAGCACATCGCCCAATACCGCCTACGAGTTCTACGCTCGGAATCCGGTCTCTGTGATGAACACGGTTCTTCCGCCGCCGCCGCCGGGAAGTGGCGATGGCATCTCCGTTTTCACCATCACCTGCCACACCCTCCAGCCCGACCCGCGCCCGCGAGCGGTCACTCTGCGCTGGCTGGTCTACCCCCGCGACCCGAGCGCCGAGATTCAGACGCTGGAGTACAAGAGCGGCCCACTGACGCCCCAGCCCGCCCCCGAGGTTCTGGTTCCCACTTTCTATGTCAGTCCCGAACCGGCCACCCCGGAAAACCAGGTCGCCATGGCCCGTCGCTTTGCCACACTGAGCTTCCGCGACAAAGTGGGTCACCCGCCGACGCCCACCGAACTCGACGCTCTGTTTGCCGAGTTCCAGCAAGTTGGTAAGTACGACACGTTCAAGCTCCAGTCACTCTATGACTGGAACCAGAAACTAAAGAGAAGCCAGCAGGCGCTTCAGGTCGCGCAGTACGCTTTTAAAATCCGCCCGAACGATGCCCCTCAAACACAAGACTGGGAAAAAACAGCTAAAACAGGCGCCCCGGCAGCGGCGGGGCGCTGAGGTCGCGGGCTGGACCGACCTCCAGCCCTTCGACCAGGTTCTGCAACCGAAGGGAAAGCCGCGTATGTCGTGGCTTGACATGCTTGTTTCTCACGGCGATTCCCAGCGCTTTTTTGGTGCCCACAAAAACCGCAAACTTCTTCGCCCGTGTGAGTGCCGTGTACACTAAATTCCGTTGCAACATCATAAAATGAGTTGTATGAACAATAATAACGCATGCCGGATACTCGCTTCCCTGAGCCTTGTGCGTTGTCATCGAGAAAGCGTGAGATAGTTCGTCGGTTTCGGCGAAGTCATACTCTATCGGGCCTTCGGGATACTCCACAGAGACCGTTTGCTCTTCGGAATCGATTTGAATAATATAGCCGATGTCGCCATTAAATACATTTTTGTCGTAGTTATTTCTACGCTGCATCACCCGGTCGCCTTCACGCAAGACCATTCCGGCGCGCTGATGCTCTTTTTTGTCCGGCGCAGGGCCATTGACAATGGCTTGAAGCTCGGTGTTGAGGTTCCTCACGCCCACGACTCCGCGCTGCATCGGCGAGAGAACCGTGATGTCTTCTTTTTTAAAGCCCAGCGCCGGAAGACTCTTGGCGACGACGCCCTTGATTTTCAGGAGAATTTCTTGAGTCACGAGCGACGGATCGGCGATCTCGTCCTCCTTGATCTCCAGAAACACGAGGTCGGCTCCCTCGCGGGCGGCGCTCGGCGGCGGCACGTCGGGCATCTTTCCCCGGTTGATCGCGTGCGCCCCGGTGATGATCTTGCTGGACGCCGCCTGCCGAAAGACCTGGGTCAGCCGCGCGACCGGCACCCGCCCCGAGTCGATCAAGTCTTTCAAGACATTGCCCGGCCCGACGCTCGGGAGCTGGTCCACGTCGCCGACAAACAGAAGCTGCGCACCATCGGGAATCGCCCGGAGCGTGTTGTGGGTCAGCATCAAGTCCAGCATCGACGACTCGTCGATCACCAGAACGTCGGTCTCCAGCGGCTCGCCCGGCCCGTGCTTGAAGCCCTTCTTCTCCGGATCGAACGCGAGCATCCGGTGGATCGTCTTCGCCTCGCGCCCGCTCACCTCGGCGGCACGCTTGGCCGCTCGCCCCGTCGGTGCCGCGATCTGAATCCTGCGCCCTAATTTCTCCAGCGCCTGAACGATAAAATTCGTACAAAAGGTCTTCCCGACGCCAGGGCCGCCTGTTAAGATTAAAACCGATTCGCTGAGCGAGCGACGCACCGCGCTCTCTTGCTCGTCCGACAGGTTCTCGGAGCCTTGCAAGCTTTTTAGAATACCGTCGATCTCGGCAGGACTCGGGCGGTTGCGCCAGGGCGAGTTTAGAAGCTGCTGAATTCGCTCGGCGACGGCTTTTTCGGTGGCGTGATAGCTCGGAAGATAGATCGCGGTTTCTTGAACGCCCATCAGCTCGATGGTCTCAGAAACTAAAAGCTCTCTCGAAATCAAGTCCGCTAAAATCGGCTCCAATTTTGCACCGAGCGTCGCTTTCTCGCGCTCGGGCGAGGGCGCGCTGAGTTCTTCGTCGCCTTCGGGCTTGACATACAGATTCTCGGCGGCTTTCTCGATCAGGTCGTTTTGGGGCAAGAAGCAGTGCCCGCCGCCCTCCATCTCCTGGTTCAAGACATAGACCAGCCCCGCTTCGAGCCGCGCGGGGGCGTCGAACGCGACCCCGAGGTTTCGGGCGATCTTGTCGGCGCTCTTGAACCCGATCCCCCAGATATCGGTCGCAAGCTGGTAGGGATTCTTCTCCACCTGCTCGATAGCGCGCTCTTTGTAGTGTCGATAAATTTTAACGGCGTACGTCGGGGTGATTCCATGCCCGACGAGAAACTTCATGATCTCGGCGATCTCTTTTTGCGACGCATAGGCTTTTTGAATTAAGAGGGCTTTCTTCTCGCCGATTCCCTTAACATCCGTGAGTTTCTCGGGCTTGTGCTCGATGATTTCGAGAGTGTCTTCGCCGAATTTTTTCACCATCCACTGCGCGGTTTTCGGCCCGATTCCCTTGATCATCCCCGACCCGAGGTATTTTTCAATCGCCGCTGCCGTGGCCGGGCGTAGAATCTCGTACTTGTCGGCCCGAAACTGACGCCCGTGCTGCGGATGCTTGTCCCACCAGCCATGGATTCGGAGCGACTCCCCGATCACCGGGTTGGCGAAGTTCCCGATCACCGGGATCAGATCGGCCTTGAGCTTGTCGCGCACGTCCGCCGGAATGACTTTGAGAACCGAGTAGCCGTTCTCTTCGTTGTGGAACGTCACCCGCTCGATCAGGCACTCCAGCGTGTCGAGGGGTTTCTGCGGCGGCGCGGACTCTTCACGAACGCGGGATTGGTACATTACGGCCATTATACTCCCGCGCCGCGCCCCGACCCGGAACCAGGGCAAACGCATTTGGATTTCGGTACACTTGCCCCGTGGAGTAAATAAAGCCACGGGCTAAAGCCCGTGGCTTTTTACAAAGATAACAAAAAACACCCCAAGCAAGTTCCCGGTTTGGCTCCCCTAAAAATACCTGTTTTTCAGGTTCTCACGCAGACTTGCCCAAAGACGCTTGATCCCCTTGAGATTTCTGCTCCTTGATGTAGCGACGAACCGCAACTTCGT
>JANLTX010000098.1:0-14447 GCA_031363095.1 Armatimonadota bacterium
CCACCCGAGTGCTTCGTTCGTTCCTCACTGCGCCTCGCCCTCCCTTCGCCGCGAAGGGAGGGTGGACACGAGGGAAACGAGGGGACGGGTGGGTTCGGGGTGGGTTCGAGTGTAGCCCAACTTCAAAATACTTGCTTACCCGTCCTCGTTCCTCGGCCAAGTCTGCTTCGCAGACGCAGCCACTAAAAATAGTGGTTTCGGCTCCGAAGGAGCCTTGGCGGCTTGCCCGCCCCTTTGCCGCACGATCTTCGTGCAATTTTTTTGAGAAATAGTGTATCCTGTGGGGAGAAATGGCGACAACACTCTCTCCAGCGAGTCGGCGGTTCCGGAGCCGGGTAGCGATCTGGGTGACGCTCTCCGGGCTGGTGGCGGCGCTGTTTCTTCTGCCAATCCAGACGAATCTCGGGCGCTATCTCAGTGTCGGCGGGCTGGCCGGTCTCTGGATCGCCGGGCTAAGGCTGACCTGGCGTCGCCCACGGGTGCGCTGGGTCTTCTTTGTGCCCGTGGCTATCGCGCTGGGGTTGCTCTTTGCGCCACGTGTCCCGTCCGACCCCGAGGCGCTACGGGGAGCGTACGTCCGGGCGCTCCGACGCTACGAGGGGACGCCCTATCTCTGGGGCGGCGAGAGTCGGCTGGGCGCGGACTGCTCGGGAATGCTCCGACGCGCGATGATGGATGCGCTAATCTCCGAGGGCTTCCGGCGCGGGGACATCTCGTCGCTACGCTCTGCCGCCGCGCTCTGGTGGTTCGACGCCAGCGCGTTTGCGATGGGCAACCAGCACCAGCTGCGCACTCTGCTAATTTTTCAGACAGACAACCTCAACGAAGTGAGCGACCCGAGGCTCCTGCCCGGCGACATGGCCGTGGTGATGGACGGCAAGCATATTTTAGGCTACCTGGGCGACAACACCTGGATCGACGCCGACCCGCAGCGGGGCAAGACCGTGATCGAGAAAGCCCCGACATCCACCATCTGGTTTACGCTGAACGCCCGGATCGTGCGCTGGCGACGGCTCGCCGAGTAGCCTCAAAAGCGAGCGCCGCGCAGACCAGCAGCCACCAATCGCCGAGCGTCACGGCCAGCGTCCGGCCCGAGAGCGGCGTCACGGAAGCAGGAATCACCCCGCGCTTCCCGTTCTCCAGCCGCGCTTCGATGTGTCCCGTCGGCGTAATGACCGCCGAGATCCCGCTGGACGCCGCCCGCAGCCCGTAGCGCCGCGTCTCGATGCACCGAAGCTGCGCCAGCGCGAGGTGCTGGGAAAGCTCGGGCGTCCCGTCGAACGTCTGGTCGGACGTTAAGAACGCCAGAACGCTTGCGCCGTCCCGAACGGTCGCGCGGGTCGCCCAGGGAAACGCGGACTCGTAGCAGATAATCGGCCCCACAAAAAGCCCGTCGCTCTCAAAAACCTCGGGTTTCTCGCCGGTGACGTAGCTGTTGTTGTTCACCCCAAATTTTTGATAGACACTGGCAAGCTGCTTGCGAAAGGGGTAGACCTCGCCAAACGGAGCCAGCCGCCGCTTGACATATTCTTTGGGCGACCCGGTGAGCCGCGCGATATTTCGGGGCCGACTCTCGCCGCCCAGGTCGCCGTAGGCCGCCAGCCCCGTAAGAATCGGCGTGCCGCTTTGCCGGGCCAGCTTATCAACCTCGGGGAACTGGTTCTCATGCACCGACCCTTCCGGCCAGACAACCAGTGCGCTTTTCTCGACGCCACGGGTGAGTTCCAGATACAGGCTCAGCCGTCCGTCCCAGTCGGCAGACTTGTTCTCGCTCCCCTGCACAATCGCCACCGGGACGAACTTGCCCTTGTCGTTCAGCGCCTTGCTGTCGAAGCCAGCACGAGCAAACACGCCGTAGAGACCCAGGATGAGGAAGAGGGCGAGGGCGATTAGCCACCCCACCACCCCCGCACTCGCCGGAGGCTCGGCACCCCCTCCGGCTGATCCCTCGTTCCTCGGGGCGAAGGGGGAAATGGGCAAGGATTCGGCGAGATAGCCGTTGATGGCGGCGATCACAAAGCTCACGAGCCACTGCCCGCCCAGATCGGCGGCCTGCACAAAGGGCAGGGCATCTGGATGCGTCTGGCTGGACGCCAGCAGAAACCACGGAAACGCATAGACCCCGAGCGAGCGAGTCCACTCAAATAAAGTCCAGAGCGAGGCAAAAACCAGGGGACGAAGCCAACCGGGGCAATTTAGAAGTAATTTCCGGGTAATTATCGCCCAGATTCCAAAAAATACGCCCTGAATCACACATAAAATCGCCCAGAGCGGTGTGGCGAGCGCGTTCATCCAGAACATCCCGACACCAAATAGAACCAGCGCAAAAGAAAAGCCAGGCATCGCTGTCCCCCGAAGCGCTCGCAGGCTCACTTTCGCCCCCGTGCGGCACGGGGGATGGGGGGAAATCAAAACCCGATACAGCGGCACAAGCGCAACATAGGCCAGCCACCACAGCGAGAGCGGCGGATACGCCAGCGCCAGCAAAATCCCCGAGAGCGCCGCCAGCAAAACCCCAGGCCCGCGCACACCCCGCGCGAGCCTCGGAGTGTCCCCATTATTGGGGTTGGGGGAGACGCCTACGGGGTCCAATCCTCGCCGGGTTTCAGGCTGGCGCAGACATGGGCCAGAAGCTCTGCGCACTGGTCGGCGTCGGAGAGCGAGATGATCTCGCACGGCGTGTGCATGTAGCGCAGCGGAACTTCCACCAGGCCCGTGGTGACGCCCGCCGCCGAGATCTGCATCGCGTTGGCGTCCGTGCCGGTTCCGCCGGGAGTTGCCTGAACCTGCACCGGAATCTTTGCGCCCTCAGCGACAGTGCAGATGCGATCCGCGAGCTTGCGGCTGGCGTTCGCGCCGCGCAGGACGCCCGGTCCGCCGCCGAGCTTCACCTCGGACGTTTTTCGCTTGTCCATCGACGGAAAGTCCGTGGCGAACGTCACGTCCACGGCGATCCCGATCTCCGGGTCCACGCCATACGTGCTGGTCTTCGCGCCCCGTAGCCCGATCTCTTCCTGCACCGTCGCGACGGCAAACACAGCGGCGCTCGGGTTCATTTCTTTGACGCGACGGAGCGCCTCGGCCACGACCCAGGCTCCCACCCGGTTGTCAAACGCGCGCGCGGCCAGCCGGTCGCCCACAAGCTGCGTCACGGGGACATCGTAGACCGCAAAATCGCCCACCTGGACGCCTGTTGCAAGGGCTTCTTCTTTGCTGGAGACGCCCAGGTCGATCCAGAGGTCTTCCAGCTCGACTTTTTTGCCACGCTCGTCGGCGGTGGTCATGTGAATTGGTTTCTTCCCGACCACGCCCGGAATCTCGCCCGTGCGGGTGTGTACCGTGACGCGCTGCCCGACGATGTTCACCGGGTCGTGGCCGCCGATGGGCCGAAAATAAAGAAAGCCTTCGTCGCTGACCCAGTGGATCAGAAACCCGATCTCGTCGATGTGCCCGGCCAGCATCACCCGTGGCGAGCCGGTCGGGTTCACTCCGGCGATGACGTTGCCCATCCGGTCCGTGGTGACCGAGTCGGCGAACGTCGAGACATAGTCGCGATAGTGCGCGGCGTTCTTTTCTTCGAAGCCCGACGGCGAGGCCGTCTGGAGCATCTGCATCAAAAACGCGCGGGCGTCTTCCGTCATTGCCAATAATTTCCTTACTGCGAGACTGCGAGAGTCAAATTAACCGGGGGATTGTACCCGAATCTCAAGGCTTGTTGAGCATCGTGCGCATTTTTTCCAGCAAAAACAACACCCGGTCCAGTAGAAACATCTGCTCGATATAGCCCTTGAGCGCCAGATCCAAGACAACCTCGCGCGGAGCTTTGTCCGGGTTTTCTTTGTACTGAGCCGGGACACGCTTGCCGCCGTAGAACGCGATGCACTGTTTTTCGACTTCTTTTTTCTGGGTCTCGGTAAGCTGCATCTTCGCGACGACAAAAATATCGTCGGTGGCTTTTCGACGCGCGGCGACAAATCGCTCGGCGGTGGCTTTGGCGGCTTCGGTCGTTTTTTTCTCCAGGCTCTCGGGGAGCGGCTTGCCGGAGAGAGCGGCGGCGTAGGCTTTTGTGATCTCGCTCTCCAGGCCCAGCACGGTCTCGTCGGACTGCTTCTTCAGGCTGGCAGCGGCGGCGGACGCGGTGCGCATCGGGGGCAGCAGCGCCTCGATCTGCGGGGCGGTAAGCTGGAGCGGGAGCAGCGACTTGAGAAGCCCCAGGTCGTCGATCTGCTCACGAAGCTGGGCAGCGGTCGGCGTTGTCGGCGGCTTGGCAGTGCCCTGAGCCAGCGCGGGCAGCGTCAAAAGCGACAGGGCGACCAGCGCGAAAATCACACGGTTCATGCCTCACATTCTACCCCGAGTGAAGGAATTGAGAGCGCCGGGGGTCAATAGAGATTGACGGAGCAAGGCTGGCTTGCCAGATGCAGCGAAGTTCCGTATACTGACGAGGGAGTTTTACGAATGAAATTTGGTTTGGAGAGTCGCGTGACGCGACGACGGGCGATGATGGCCGGTGTAGCGCTGCTCTCGACGCTGGGCCTTGCCCTTGTGGGCTGTGGCGGCGGAGGCGGTGGCGGCACGGGCGGTCCCGGCGGGGGAGACCCGACGCGCAAGGTTCCGGTGATCGGGCGCGTGATCGATATCGGCAACAACCTGCCGGTCTCCGGCGCGAGCATCAGCTTCAACGGAGTCACCACCGTCACCAGCACCGACGGCACGTTCTCGGTGGCCGCGCCACCCACCACGACGGCGCAGAACGTCTCGGTGGCAGGGCCGCTCGCCGCTGACAGCACGCCTGCCTATCACGCCACGGTGTTCTACAACGGGCGCGGCTACGGAAGCGGAAGCTTCCCCATCGACGGCACGGACGGACGCGGTACGTCCGTGGACTTGCATGATATCTTCGTCGCCAACGTCAGCTACCCGCCGTTCCCGCCTGAATTTTAGGCGGTCATGAGCGTTTCCCGCCTGCTGCTCTCCCTCGCGCTGGCGGGAAGCGTTCTTGCTGGCTGGTGGGGCCTGCGGTATGTCAAGAACTTCCGCGCCCCCAGCCCTTTTTCCCAGCCGACGCGCCCGCTTCTGCCCGCCGATGTGGGCTTGCGCCTGAGCGATGTCCGGCTGGTCGGACGAACCGATGGCAGGCGGGCCTGGATTCTGACAGCGGCCCGGATCGAGGGAGCGCGGAGCCGCACCCGACTCACTCTCAGTGGCGGCCTCACCGCAACCCCGCTGGAAACCGACGGCAAGACCCCGCAGGCCGTGATTCAGGCACCCCGCGCCGTGTACGAAACCCAACAAAAAAAGATCAGTGCGGAGGGCGGCGTCCTTGTCACGGCCAACGAAAAAGGCCGCCCCAAAGCGACCGTCCGTGCGCCGCGTGCAGGCTACGACCTGAAAAACCGGGTTCTCAATGCCGTCGGGGGCGTCTCGGTCACGCTTCTGGAAACGCAGAAGTCCCGCGCGACCCTGAAGAGCCAGGTGCTGAGCTATGCACTGAGCGCCCGGACGCTGGTCGCGTCGGGGGGGTTTACGGCAGCCCTCCTCGACCCGAAGCCTGTGACCCTCAGTGGACCGCTCGCCCGCTGGGACGATGCCACGCAGGTTCTTGTCTGCCCCGACGGAGCCACCCTGACACGCGGGACGCTCACCGGGTACAGCGCCACACTGAAGGCCGACCTGAAAAAAGGCGTCTATTCGTCTACCAACGGCTTCGGCGATTTCGACATCGACGAGCTTAAAGAGTTCACCCCATGAAAAAACGACTTTTGCTGTGTTTATTTACTCTTGCGCCTCTTGCTATGGGTGGTCCGAGGCCCACTGCCGCGCCGCCGACAGTCAAATCAAAGCAGGTGGCACCCAAAGTAGTTGCGCCACCGAAAGTACAGGGTCACCCCACCGGCAACGACGACCCAAAAGTATACTACAGCTACGGTGCGCTGGACTATACGACCGTAGACGAACGGCTTTTATTAACGAAGAGCGTGATTTTTGAGTACAAAGACACGATTTTCAAGAGTGATAAAGTTCTGTATGATCGCAAAGAAAAAATCGCCAGCTCCCCCAGCCCGGTTCAGTTAGACGACGCCCAGAATACGATCACTGGAGAGCGCGGTACGGCTTTTTATAAACTAAAAACAGCAAAAATAGAAGGCAATGTAAAAATAATTGCACGGCCAAAGCCCGGTAATCCACAGTCTCCACGAAAAGGGCTGCGAAAAGACTTCGACTCGCCCGTGGAGATTCTGTGTAACTCAGTGAACTATAATTGGAAAAATAAAATTGCGATTCCCGAGGGGAATATTCGGATTTCTTTTAGTATTAAGAAAAATAAAAAGACCCAGAAGTGGAACGTCACCAGCGACACGATGCAGTACGACGGAAACACCGAGACCGTCCAGCTCAAAGGAAACGTGAAAGCTCGGGCCGACAACGGCGACAAGCTGAGCGGCGACTCGGGGACGGTGATCCTCAAAGAAGGCATCGAGGAGCTGAAGATCGGGCAGGCGAGCGGCAACTTCGACTCCGACCAGATCGACGAGGACGAAAAACCGGAGAAGAAAGAGACGCCGCCCCCGACGGAGAAGAAAACCGGCGGAACCGGGAGCGATTCGGTCGAGTGACGATTCTCTCAGGAGTCGGGGCGGGATCGGGCATTGCGAGCGGAATCGTCGCGCATGTCAGCGTCGAGCGGGGGCGGCCCCGGCTCGACCCAGAGCTTATCGAGCAGCTTCTCCAGAGACGAATGAGCGCACTGGAGCCGCTCAATGTGGTACTTCTCGTGGAAGATGCGGCGCTCGCACTATTAATTTCTCTGCCACCGGGCGGACGGCTGGTCGGGATCGTCGGGGAGCTGCCTCAGGAATTGCCCCTCGCGCCTGAGGGCGTCGCGCTGGTCTGCGGGGTCGGCCCGGCCCGAGCGCTTGCCCCCGACGGGACGCTGGTGATCGTCGAGCCGGAGCGTGGGCGCGTCCTGCTCGATCCGTCGGCCAGGGAGCTGGCGCGGCTCCAGCGCGACGCCCGCCCTCGGCTCCGACTGGATGGCGACAGCGTCCCGGCGCGGACGCTCGGCGGGCGCGAGGTCGCGGTCTGGGGCGAGGCATACTCGCTCGAAGAGGCCGAGGAAGCGCTGGCGGCGGGCGCGGACGGGCTGCTCTACCTCGCGCCGCTGACGAGCTGGGACGACGCCCTGGAGCTTGCCCGGCTCGTCGGTGGCGGCGACCTGACGATTGGGCCAGGACTTACCCCAGGCGAAACCGTGCGCCTCGCCGCCCGCACCGCCCTGCGCCTCGCCGTGCCCACCGAGACCGACACGGACTCTCTCAAGGACGACTGGGACAGCGCCCAGGGCGACCTCGCCGAGACAAACGAGCGTACCGGCCTTCCCCGCCTGACGCTTCGGACCTTCGCGCCGCCCCCCGGCCCGAGCGCCTACGACGAGATTCTCCTGGAGCAGCTCTATCTCCCGGACGACCTGCTCTCGCTGCCGCCGCTCTACCTGCGCCTGGGCACGGAGGCAGAAGACCTCGCCCCCCTCGAAGAAGCCATCGCGGCAGGAATCTGCGGCGTCTGCGTCGGGCCGGAGCAAGTCGCTACGGTAAAAAACGCCATCCGCGCTCTGCCCTGAGCCTTGCACCTCACCCTGAGCCGTGATATTCTCTTTCTTGCTTCCAGACAACGGCCCGTTCGTCTAGTGGCCCAGGATGCCTGGTTCTCAGCCAGGAGATCAGGGGTTCGAATCCCCTACGGGCTATCTTCTCCCTCGGAAATTTACCCCTTTTCGAGGGAGAGTCATCTCCTACTTCGTGCTGCGTCTCGCGTTTGTTTGTAACCCTGAAGACGAAAAGACCACACTGATCCCGATTCTCAAAAACGGGGTGGGTGTGCTACAATCGGGCGCAACCCATGCGCCATAACTTTCGTTGGAACGTCTACACAGGAAGCGCTATCGCCTCGACGCTCGCGCTGCCCGTCGCTCTTGCCTGGGCGTCCGCGCCCCGCTCTGCCCCACCCGACACCGCTCGTCAGGAGCTGGAGAAGCAGTTTGCCGGGACGGTGCGCCCGTTTCTCTCTGCCTACTGCCTCGCGTGTCACGGCAAGAACAAGCCCGCCGCCCAGCTCGACCTCTCGGCCTACGGAAACATGGCGTCGGTGACCAGGGACTATGCGCACTGGTCGCTGACGATGGATCGGATCGGCGCGAAAGAGATGCCGCCGTCGGGAAGCAAGATGCCCACGTCGGCCCAGCGCGATGCGGTGATTCGCTGGATTCGCGCCGTCCGGCAGTACGAAGCAAGTCGCAACGCGGGCGACCCCGGCCCGGTACTCGCGCGAAGATTGAGCAATGCCGAGTACGACTACACAATTCGGGATTTGACCGGCGTCGATCTGCGCCCGACGAAGGAGTTTCCTGTCGATCCGGCCAACCAGGAAGGCTTTGACAACTCCGGCGAGTCCTTGACGCTCTCTCCGGCGCTGATAAAGAAGTACGTCGCGGCGGCGAAAACCGTCGCCGACAGCATGGCGCTCACCACGACTGGCCTCGCGTTTGCGAGCCATCCCGTGCTCGCCGAGACCGACCGCGACAAGTTTTGTATTCTGCGCATCGTCGATTTTTACAACCAGCAGCCCACGGACTTCGCGGATTATTTTTATGCGGCCTGGAAGTACAAAAATCGGGCCGTGCTGAAAGCTCCCGGCGCAACGCTTCCCCAGGTTGCCCGAGAGGCGAAAATCAGTCCGCGCTACCTCGATCTGATCTACAAAACCCTCACCGACACCAGCGACAACGCCGGACCGCTCGCAAGGCTTCGCGAGAAATGGAACGCGCTGCCCGCCGCGCCCGAGGCCGCCCGCGAGGGCTGCGCGGCCCTGCGCGACTGGACTCAGGGCACCCGGACGAAAATCGCCTGGCGCTTCGGGAACCTCAAGGTACCCGGTGAGTTCTCGACGGGCGGCCAGTGCAATATTTTGTGGAAAGATCGGCAGTACGCCAACCACCGGCGCAGCTTCAACCCGGACAAACTTCAGACCGGGGGCGTCCCGGCGACGAAGACAATTCCGGCGCGGCGGCGCGGCGGTCAGGAGCAGCCCGAGCAGACCGTGGTCGAGCCGGTCGATCCTGAGCTGTTCGTTCCGGCGGGCGACGCGGGCCGAGCGGCGTCTCTCTCCGCGTTTTCCCGGTTTGCGAGCGTCTTCCCCGATGCGTTTTTTATCGCCGAGCGGGGACTCATGGAGTTCGACGACATCTACAGCAAGGGGCGGCTCCTGACGGCAGGCTCGCACAACGCCATGGGGTACTTCCGCGACGACGCCCCGCTGATGGAACTGATCCTCGACGCTCAGGGCTGCCGAAAGCTCGATTCGCTCTGGATGGACTTCAATACCGTGGCGTCCGTGCCGGAGCGGATGCACCTGGAGTTCTTCTTCTACGAGCGCAACGAATCTCGAACCATTCTTGACCCGGAGTTCCACTTCGCCAAGTCGGAGGACAAGGGAAACCTTGCGCCAGACAAGATCAAGCTCTTCGCCGATCTCTACCTCGCCAAAGCCCGGCGAAACGGCGGCGACGAGACCTATTTAGGCGTGATTCAAGACCACTTCCAGCGAGTCGCGACGGATATTCCCCTCACGCAGCGCGCCCGACGCGCCGCCGAGCCGATGCACCTCCGGGCGCTGCTCGACTTCGCCGCACGCGCCTACCGTCGCCCGCTCGCCGAGGCCGAGAAGACCGAGCTTCTGGGCTTCTACAAAGCTCTGCGCGAGAAAGAGGGTCTGTCGCACGAGGACGCCGTGCGCGACTCGGTGATGCGGGTTCTGATGTCGCCCAACTTCCTCCTGCGAATGGACCTGGAAGCGCCGACCTCACCCCCACCCGCAAGCGGGTACCCGCCCTCCCCCGGCCACTCGTGCCTCGTTGGGGAAGGGGGTTCAAAGCCCCTTTCTCAGCCGCTCGACGACTACGCGCTGGCGAGTCGGCTCTCCTATTTTCTCTGGAGCTCGATGCCCGATCAGGAGCTAATCTCGCTCGCCGCGAAAAAGCAGCTTCGCAAGCCCGAGGTGCTTCAAGCGCAGGCCCGCCGGATGCTCAAAAGTCCGAAAGTTCGGGCGCTGGCCCTGGAGTTCGGCGGGAACTGGCTCGATTTTCGGCGCTTCGAGGAGTACAACGCGGTGGATCGCGAGCGCTTTCCGAGCTTCGATGACCGGCTTCGTCAGTCGATGTTCGAGGAGCCGGTGCGCTTTCTGACCGACACGTTCCAGAATGATGGCTCCGTGCTGGACTTGCTCTACGGGAAGTACACGTTCGTCGATACGAACCTTGCCAAACACTACGGCATGAGCGAGGTGAAAGTCCCCGAGGGCGAGTGGGTTCGGGTAAGCGACGCCGACAAGTACGGGCGCGGGGGCATTCTGCCGATGGCGTTGTTTCTGACGAAGAACGCATCGAGCCTGCGAACCAGCCCGGTGCGGCGCGGCTACTGGGTCGTGCGGCGCGTGCTGGGCGAGTACATCCCGCCCCCGCCAGCGGTCGTTCCCGAGCTTCCCAAGGACGAGAGCAAGATGGGCGATCTGACCCTGCGTCAGGCGCTCGCAAAGCACCGAATGAACCCGGCGTGCGCGTCGTGCCACGCCCGGTTCGACTCCTATGGCCTGGTTTTCGAGGGCTTCGGCCCCATCGGCCAGCGGCGCGAGAAAGACATGAGCGGCAAGCCCGTGGACGCCAGCGCCCCGTTCCCCGGCGGCCCCGACCGCACTGGCCTTTCCGGCCTGCGCTCCTACGTGAAGGAGAAGCGCCAGAAAGATTTTCTGGGCAACTTCTCGCGAAAACTGCTATCCTATGCCTTAGGACGAACCCTTCAGCCGTCCGACGACTCGATGCTGGCGACGATGCAGAAAAACCTCGCGGCAAACGACTATAAACTGGGGACGCTGATCGACACGATTGTGACGAGCAAGCCGTTCCTCAACCGACGTACCTCAATAATTTCGTCCGAAGGACGTTTGGCGAAGCCCTGAGCGAGGGATTTCAATCCCTCGGAGAAAAACCATGAACGATACAAAAAACCCGGCGCGGGACGTTTCCCGGCGCATTTTTCTGCGCGGTGCGGGCGTCGCGATGTCTCTGCCGTGGCTCGAATCGCTGCCGGTCTGGGGCGCAAGCGATGCCCCGAAAAAACCGTCTGCCACGCCGAAGCGGTTCGTGGTGCAGTTCATGGGGACAGGAATCAGCCCGAACAACTGGTGGGCGAAGGGCGAGGGCGCGGCGATGGAGCTGAGCCGCAGCCTCGCGCCGCTGGAGCCGCTCAAGACCAAGCTCAATGTCATCAACGGGCTTTTCAACAAGCCGTCTGTCGGCATCGGGATTCATCCCGGCATGACCGGCGGCATTCTCTCCGGGGCGTCGCTCGCCAGGGGCGCGGTGCTTCACGGCGGGATCAGCATCGATCAGGTGCTGGCGCTCCACCTCGGGCAGGACACGGTTCAGCCGAGCCTGGTCCTGGCCTGCGAGCAACCGCTGACCGGCTACCACGAGTCCAACTTCTCGATGGCGTACTCGTCGCACATCTCCTGGCAAAGCCCCGACTCGCCCGTCCCGACCGAGGTCTATCCGTCGCTGGCGTTCGATAGTCTGTTTGAGAACAGCGGCTCCCGGCGACTGGAGAGCGTTTTAGACCGGGTGCGAGAGGACGCCGCCAGTCTGCGCCGCAAGATCAGCCGCGAGGATCGAGGGAAGCTCGACGAGTACCTGACCAGCGTCCGGGAAGTCGAGCAGCGGGCGCAGAAGATGCGTAGCGAAATGGCAAAAGCGGCGAGCAACGCGCAGGGAAAAAGCGCCCCGCTCCTTGCGATGAAGCGCCCCGACAACGGCCTGCCCGAAGACATCCGCGACCACATGAAGCTCATGTGCGACATCGTCGCGCTGGCGATCCAGACCGACAAGACCCGCATCGCGTCGATGCTCATGTGCCGCGACCTGTCGGGGCTGTTCTACCCGTTCCTCGGCGTGAAAGACGGCCACCACCTTTCCTCGCACGACGACAACTCCGAGGGCTACGAGCGCATCACCCGGCACTATGTCACGCAGCTCGCGTACCTCGCGGGAAAGTTGGACGCCATGCCCGAAGGCGAAGGAAAAACCGTGCTCGACAACACGTGTCTGCTGTGGCTCTCCAACATGTTCTCCGGCTCCAGGCACGACAACTCGCACCTGCCGATTCTCACCGTCGGCGGCCTCGGCGGCGAGCTTGCCACGGGCCGCGTTTTAAGCTATCGCGACAAGGGCGACGAAAACCGCAAGGTGTGCAGCCTCTATCTTTCGCTCATGGATCGCATGGGCGTCAAGCTCAGCGCCTTCGGCGACGCCACCACCCGATTGGCTGGAATCTGACGAAGCCCCCACATAGTTTCCGTGCAGGGAGATTGGGTTTTCCGGCTTTGCGGCTCTGCGCGGAGTGAGGAAGCCATGGACGACTCCATGATCGGTCTCTGGACGGGGACCAAACTTCTCAATCTGAGCTGGCTCCCCAACCCGGAGCATTTTTCAGACGCGACGCTTCGGATAACGAGGGTTGCGGGCGACAACTGCTGGGAGCTTGCCTACACCTGGAGCCACGAGGATGCGCCACACGAAGGCGCCTTGCTGCTCGCCGTGGACCCGAAAACCCACGCGGCGACCGTTGCGTGGTGCGACTCGTGGCACCAGAGCGAGCGGCTACTATTCTGCCAGGGAAAGCAAGAGACGACGCGACGGGTGAGCGTTCTGGGTTCCTACGCAGCCCCGCCCGACCCGGACTGGGGCTGGCGCATCACGCTGGAGCAGCCCACCGAAGGCTCGCTCGAACTTATCATGCACAACATCCCCCCGGGCGGCGAGGAAGAGCTGGCGGTACGCGCGACGTTTCAGCGAACCACTTAGCCGACCTGGGCGACGTGACCCTGGGTGCGGAAGTAGAGCTTGCCCTCCGAGAGCGCCGGAGTCGCCATGCAGATCTCGTCCATCTCGTTGGTGGAGAGAAGCTTGAACGTCGCTCCGGCCTGCACGACGAAGATGCTGCCCTCTTCTCCGGTGAAGTACAGCTTGCCGTCGCCCGCGACCGCCGAGGCGCTGAAGCCGGTGCGCCCCGTGCCCAGGCGCTCCTGATAGACTTTCTCGCCGGTTTTCGCGTCGTAGCAGCCCAGAACGCCATTGTCGCGGCAGAGATAGAGATGCGGACCGTAGACCAGCGGCGTCTGCATGTACGCGCCGTCGCGGACCTTGAACCAGGCGACGCTCGGATGGCCGACATTGTCCGATGGCAGGTTGATCTCCCCGCTCGCTTTCGGCTTCACGGCGTAGATCGGGGCCATTCGTCCGTGGGCATTGGTGAGGTAGATCAGGCCCTGCGCGACAATCGGGGTCGGGACGGGAATGTCGCCCCCACCGATAAGCTTCCAGAGCGGCTTGCCCGTGATAAAGTCGTACCCGCCGAGATGCTTCCAGCCGTTGACAACCACCTGCTTGCGCCCGCCTTCTTCACAGATATTCGGCGTGGACCAGGTCGGGACATCCGCGCGGTCGGTCTTCCAGAGCGTCTTGCCGTTCTTCAAATCCAATGCGGCGAGAAAGCTGCCTTTCTGGACATCGCACTGAACAATCACCCGGCCACTGTCGATGATGGGCGAGCTGGCAAAGCCCCACTGGGCATCGGGAACCATGAAGTAGCCCGAGTCTAAAACCCCGAAGTCACGTCTCCAGCGTAGCTTACCGGTTTTTGCGTCGAGGCAGTGCAGCCCCTCGGAGCCGAAGAACGCCACCACGGACTTGCCATCGGTGGCGAGCGTGGACGAGGCATGGCTGGCCTTGGTGTGGCGCTTGACCTTCGGGACGCCCTTGCAAACCAGTTGCTGCCAGAGGACCTTCCCGGTTTTTTTGTCCAGGCAGTACACCCGCCACTCGTGGATCGCACCGTCTTGAACCGAGTCGATATCGCCGTAAAGCCCGACTTTTACGTCGTTGTTCTTCGCGCTGATGGCCGTCGCGATGAAGAGCCGGTCGCCCCAGATCACGGGTGAGCTGTGACTGAGGCCCGGAAGGGGCGTCTTCCAGCCAACGTTCTTCTTCTCGGGGACGCTCCAGCTTGTGGGCGTGGGGAAGCCCTCTGCGATTCCGCTCGCACGCGGGCCACGAAACTGCGGCCAGTCCACTCCAGCTCGATTTGCCATAGAAAGTAGTTCACCAAAAACCAGAAGGTTCCTGCTTCACAGGGCAAACGCATTTGAAATCTGCCCTGGTGTTGATTGATGCTGTTGATATTTACTGCCGATTTACCATCGAATAAAACGCTTGTTGTGAATTAGGGGCGCAATGCCCCTCTCCTCATCTCCAGCCCAGCAAATCAGCAAACTGGAGGGAGGGGCGACCGAGGCTGCGGTTGAGAAAAATACAAAAGTTGTGAAGAGCAACTTTGGCACTT
>JANLTX010000102.1:0-5682 GCA_031363095.1 Armatimonadota bacterium
GAAGGGAGGGTCGGCGCAGTGAGGGACGAACGAAGCCGGGGTGGGTTCGGTGTAACCCGACCAATTAGCTTCTGCTTAACCGAAGAGGGACGAAAGCGAAGCGCTTCGAGGGAGATGCCAGAGAGATGCCATCAATCCTGATATGATGAAAGCCGTGCGCCTCAAAGACCCGTTCTGCTCTCTCTCCCACGCCCTCGGCTCGCTGCTCGCTATCGCCGGGCTGGTGGTTCTCGTCGTTTTGTCCAAGGGCGACCCGTGGAGAATCACGTCGTTTGCGATCTACGGCGCGACGCTGATCTTGCTCTTTGCCGGGAGTGCGCTCTATCACGGGCTGAGAGTTTCCCAGAAAACCGAGCAGGCGCTGTATGGCGTGGACCGCACCGGGATTTTCTTATTGATTGCCGGAACCTACACGCCGGTCTGCCTGGTCGGACTCGGCGGCGGCTGGGGCTGGAGCCTGTTTGGCATCGTCTGGGGACTCGCTGCCGCCGGAATTGCGCTGGACTGGGCGACGCGCCAGAAGATGCCGCACTGGGCACAGGCCGCGCTCTACTTGCTCATGGGCTGGGTCTTTTTAGTCGGACTCAAGCCGCTGCTCTCCGCGCTCACGCTCCCGATGCTGCTCTGGCTGGCGGCGGGCGTCGTGCTGTACTCGGGCGGAGCCGCGATCTGCGTCCGGCACCCCGAGCCGCACCCGGAGAAGAAATTTCACTTCCACGATCTCTGGCACGCCATGGTTCTCGGAGCCAGCGCGTGTCATTTTGTCGTCATGGTTTTGCTGGCACGCGCCTGACGAAGCCGATAGGATACCCTTATGAGCCGACCATTGACCCAGGAGACACTCCCAACGATTGAGGAAAATGCACGCCAGATCGTTACCTTGCACGCCAGGGATGCAACCATTGAGCGTATCTACTTTTTTCCTGCCAGCGAAGAGATTCGACTCATCGAAACCGACCCTCTCATGCCCCCCGCAGAGCGTATCTTTCCTTTTTACTTTGGAGAGTCGCCCGCAGAAGAAATTTACTACTCGCTCGCGATTGCTCTGATCCATCCAGACGATCTGAGACGACTGCCGCTCCCAGAAGGCTGGGGAACCTGGGACGATGCCGTTCTTGTCTGGGAAAACAGCAGGGCATGACTTGGCGAACGGCGTTTTTGCGTCAAGCAGACTCGGATTATCAAATCTTCAAGCTCCTGACAAAAACGCCGCATGTTTCTTTGAATCACAAGCTCCACTATCTTCAGATGGCAACGGAAAAACTTTCCAAAGGCCTACAAATATCCAGTACTGGATCGTCTTACGACCGAACCCATCAGTCCTTCCTCCCCTTTGTTCGACAGATTGCTTTTACCACTCCGGGACTTCGTACAGCATGCGGAATTGTAAACAGAGATCAATATCGGGCTTATCTAAGAGGACTGGAGCCTCTGGCAGAAGCTCTTAGCACTCTTGCTCCACGAAGCGATACTTTTCCTAACCCGGAATACCCCTGGGAGCAGCTCGTCCATCAAGAACCGGTTGTTTTTTCGCCTCTGGACTATGGATTTCCGGGACTGGAACTTTTTTCTCCAGGCATGATACGGCTAATTCGCTTTCTGGACGCCTGCTTTGAACTGATTCAGAAGGAGATTTCATGAGCCAGATTTTAGAAGCCCTGTACCGGGGCGACGAAGCCGCAGCGCGCACCGCCGCCGACGCTGCCGGGAACGCACTCACCCTGCTCGAAGCCGTGGCCCTGGGCGACGACCTGAAGGTTCGGCTCATGCTCCAGGCACGCTGGGGCGGCGACCTCGAAAGCCGCTCCGACGACGGTTTCACCCCGCTGCACTACGCCGCGTTCTTCGGGCGCTTCGACACGCTGAAAACCCTTTTAGACAATCGCGCCGATGTCCATGCCGTGAGTACAAACGCCATGGCGCTCCAGCCGCTCCACGCGGCGTGTGCGAAAGAACATAAAGAAGAGCGCATCGCGCTCGCACTCGCCGCCGCCCTGATCCGCGCCGGAGCCGACCCGAAGGCGACCCAATCCGGCGGCTTCACCCCCCTCATGGCCGCAAAGCAGAACGCCTGGCCCGCCCTCGAAAAGCTCTTAATCGCCGCTGGAGCCATGGGGCAACCGTGAAAACACCTGCCTGGCTACTGAAAGGGCTGTTTTATAGCACTCCAGGAACTCTGGAGCTGAAGGGAGAGACACTTACTTTCACCCATGCGGGTGGGGAGCAGGCTTTTTCCAGGTCGCTATCCGCGATACACAAAATCTGGTTTCCCTGGTACTACTTCGGCGCGGGGCTTGTGCTGACCCTGGATGGCACAAAATATCGCCTCTCATTTATGGAGCAGGGCGAGTCTGGCGACATTCGTAGCGGAATTCAAAACGGCAAAGCCTGGCGTAAGCGCCTCACTATTTCCTGAAAACGTTGTTTACGGCTTGCGTTTTCGATTCGCCATTCGATAGCGTACGCCTCGAAGCAGAATCATAAGAACGCCCGCAGCCGAGAGATAGCAGCAGAGCGGGCCGATGAGCCAGCCGCCGCGCGTGTAGAGCGTCTTCCCCGACTCCCGCCCGACAACGGCGTCTAACGTGGCGTCGCCGCTGGTTGAGACTTGGGCAGTGATCTGGCCGGTCGGGGCGTTGACCGATGTGCCTCCCGCGACGTCCGCGCGGGCGAGCCAGCGTCCGTTCTCCATGGCACGCATCGCAAAGAGCAATCGGTGCCCCGCCTGCTGCACCGGCCCCCACTCGCCGGGGTCCATGTTCGGCACGAAAAATACTTCGGCACCATCCGCCGCGAGCCGACGTGCAACATCCGAGTAGTCCATGTCGAAGCAGATCGCGATGCCCAATTTTCCATGTTTCGTCGGAAACGCACGGGCTTCTTTGCCCCGGATTCCGTCAGTAATAAAATGTACCGTATGATTTTTGACGTGCTTCCCGATAATTTTCCCATCGGGAGAAAGTAAATAGGCGGTATTCTTGAAAATGGCGTCGTTTTTTCGGCCCTGATAGTCTTTTCCGCCAAAAATTACATACGAATTGCTACCAAGAACCGCTTTCTGGAGGCGCGGCCAGAGCCGGTTAGTCGGGTCTTCCATGAGAGCGTACTCCGGCCAGAGCACGATGTCCGTATTCGCGCCCGTTGTTTGCTGGAAAAAATAATACTCGTCGGACACCGACTGCACCAGCCGGACCTTGAGCGGACGTTCGGGCGCGGGCGGCGCGGTGTTTACAAAACAAAGCCCGGCCCAGACTGCGCCGAGCGCCATAGTTTTACGCCAGTCGGTGGAAACCAGGCTCGCGAGCGCCACCAGAACAAAAGAAATGCCGTAGACCCCGACCACCGACGCGAGAGGCGCAAACAGCGGGCGGCCCGCGACGCTGTAGCCGAGTGCGCCCCAGCCGAAGTTGAGCGCGAACCACTCGGCGCGGTAGAACTCCAGCCCGACCCAGAGCGTCGCCGCAATGAACGGTAGCGGAACCCTGGGGACAAGCTTGCTGACCGGGCCAAGTAGCACGCAAAACAGCGTCGGGAAGGCGGCAATCAGCGCAATCAGCGAGATTGCAGGCTTCCCGAAGACCGAGGTCAGCCAGAACTGCGTTGCGCCGAGGTAGATCGCGCTGCTCAGAACCCCGCCATAGAACGCCGCGCGCCCATCGGCATCGCGCAGGGCGAGAAGCAGGAGCGCAAGGCCGACCGGCAACACCTGCGGGACGCCCCACGGCGGAAAGCCCCCGGCCAGCAACACTCCCGCAGCGGCTGCCAGCGCAAGCCGCCGCCCGAGTGTCACAGCGTCACGCTCCCTCGAACGGTGCCCGCGCGTTCGTGGCGGGCCGTGACTTCGACCGTGCTGCCCGCAGGCGCACGCACGACCCACTCGGCGAGAGCGCGGTCGCTCGAAACGTCGGTCGGGTAGCCCGCGTTGGTCTGCGGCTTGGAAGAATAGCCTTCCAGCTGCCCGATCCCCACGCGCTCTTTGCCCTGAATCAACTCTCCGCCCTCAGGTAGACCAATCTCGGCGACGATCTCTCGAATAATCTTACGCTCCAGGGCTTTTTTGCTGCCATACGTCGGCAGATACCCGATGTTCTTGACCACCAATTTTATTTTGTGGCAATTATCCCCCAGATTTTCTACTTCCAGGGCATGAAGGGCTAATTTCGGTGTGGTGAGCGCCTGCCAGAGCAGCCAGTCGGCCAGCGGAGAGACCTCGGCCTCTAAAAACTCGCCCGGCGGGTTGCGAAACGCATGCAGCGCGTCCCAGCCGCCCAGCTCGACCTGGCCCAATTCCGGGTGCTCGAAGGGTTTCCAGGCGTGGTAGCCCTGCCCACCCAATTTTTCGTCGGACCACTTGAGCAGTTGAAGCGCCTCTTCGACCGGGTGGGTGCGCCACCACTCGATGTAGCGCCCCGCACCTTTCTTGGTGCCGACGCTCATGCCCTCGACGATCCCCGCCTGGCGCTGCGGCGACCAGATTTCTATCGTCCAGCCGAACGCGCCCAGGTGCTCGTAGGCCCAGTCGTCGAAGACCCCGGTAATCACTTCCTTGGGGTGGTACTTGAAGTCGTGGAACACCGAGATGGCCGGATAGCCGGTCAGCTCCTCGCCTTTCTTGCCGATGGTTTCGTAGAGCCAGAGGTCTTCCGCCGGGAAACTGTCGTCGGACTGGGTGCCGTAGGGGCGCAGCAGAACTCCCGAGTACGTGTGGAACGTGTTGGCGTGGCAGACGTTCTTCCGGGCGGAGAGAAACAGCGCCAGCGCCCGAATCTCCGGCTCGCTGGTAGGGAACGGCCCTGCGCCGTGCTGCTCGCCCTCGGGCCGCCAGTGCGCGGGGAAGTTGCGGTTCAGGTCCAGCCCTTCCTTGGGATAGGCCACAGTGAGCGTCGTGCCGTCGAAGTTTTTATAATGGCCCTCGGGAAGAATTCGCCAGTAGGTTCCGCCGGTCTCGGTCGGCTCGCGGCGCACCATGAGGCGGGCTTCGGTCGCGTGGGCCTTCCACGGGCCGTCGGGGTCCAAAATTCGCATCTGAAGCTGGCGTCCGTCGCCGTCGATGTCGCCGCGCTCCAGCCCTTCGATGTGCTCTTCGTCGAACGGATAAGGCCGCATCGACGACCGAACGTAGCGCCCGGTGGTGAGATAGTGCTCCGCGCCGTCCGGGTTGACCCGTGGAACCACATAGAACGCCCTGGTATCTAAAGCGCGGGTGATTTCCGGGTCTTTTCCGTAGCCGTCGGTGAGTTTCTGCAATAACTTCGTGCATGCCGTCGTTGCAGAGACCTCGGATGCATGGATATTGCCGTCGGCCCAGAGCGCAGGCTTCTCGTCGGCGGGTCCGGTGGCAACATTGGTCACCGTGGCGCACCAGACCTCGCGGCCCTCAAAGCTTTGTCCCAGGCTATGCACCGAAACGAGATTCGGGAACTGCGCCGCGAGCTTTTTTAACCCTTCGGTCAGCTCGTCGTACTTGATGTAGCGATCAAATGGAAAACTCATGGCATCGGGTTCGCCACCCCACCCTATTTTCCCTTCCCCCGCACCCATCCCCCCAGGGTCATTCAGTTTTCTCTTTGAGTAATTGAATTGCTTCGCGGGGTCGTGCTGCAAAGCGTCGGCATGTCGCCGCGATATTTCTGACTCGCGCCCGACGATTCAGATTGAGGGCCGCTCCACGAAAAAGAGACA
>JANLTX010000129.1:0-82070 GCA_031363095.1 Armatimonadota bacterium
GTCGTCCGTGACGACCGCGACGATCAGGAACCCTGCCCAAAAATTCCCACAGAGAAGGCAGAGGAGCTGCCGAAGAACGAGACGAGGAAGACATGCACCCAGTTTAGCCTATTCCATTCACGAAAACTGAACGACCCTGGAGATGCTTTCCGTGGGGCAGGAGATCGGGCGCACTCTGGTGAATCCTGCGCCATGCGCCATGCCGCCCTGATCGCTACTTTTTTTCTTGCCCTGCCTGCCGTCGCCGGGCTGACCCCTGCGCGGCTGCGCTGCGAGTACCGGGAAAATCCGCTCGCCGTAGACATCGAGCATCCGAGGCTCTCCTGGATCGTCGAGAGTGGCGAGGTGGGGCAGAGCCAGAGCGCGTATCAAATTCTGGCGGGAACGTCGCCGGGGGCAGCCGACCTCTGGGACACCGGGAAAATTAACTCCGACGAGACCCTGCATCATCCGTATCAGGGAAAAGTGCTGACGTCCGGGCAGCGGGTCTTCTGGCGCGTCGGGGTCTGGGACGTGCGTGGGAGGCTCACCTGGAGCAAGCCTGCGCAGTTCTCCCGAGGGATTGCTCCGAGCGACTGGAAAGCGGCCTGGATTCAAGCCCCAACCGTCAAATCCACAGAAGAAAATCTCCCGACTTTGGAGAAAGCCGCGTGGATCTGGCGGTTCGAGCGCGGTCAAACCCCGGCGGCAGGACGCGCAACGTTTTCGTATAAATTCGAGCGGGCGGCGGGCGAGAAAGTCCAGCTTGCCATCACTGCCGACGACCGCTACGACGTGGAACTCAACGGTCAGGCGGTTTCGGGGGCGTCGGGGTCGAGCTGGAAAGAGTGGCGCGTCCACGACCTGAGCGCGGCCACTTCCATGGGCGGCAACACGCTGAAAGTCACGGTCGAGAACGGCAGCGACGGCCCGGCGGGGCTTCTGGCAAACCTCCGGGTGGGCACCCGCGAGCACCCGAGCGGGATCGACTGGACGGTCGGCGAGGGCGAGCGGGTGAATGTTTTGGGGCCAAACGGAATCCAGCCCTGGGGCAAGCCCGAGCGCGCCGGTGCGAGCGCCTTGACCCCGCCGCCGCACTTTCGCAGCCAGGTTGTAATAGACAAACCAATTTCTAAAGCTATTTTGTATGCAACGGCACTGGGCGTTTATGAGCTGGGAATCAACGGCACGAAAATCAGCGACGATGTTTTCTCCCCTGGCTGGACCGAGTACAAAAAACGAGTGCATTATGTTGCCTATGATGTCACCAAAAAATTAAAATCAGGAACAAATACGCTCGAAGCACAGCTTGGGGACGGCTGGTATGCCAGCTATTTGGCTTTTACGGGCAAACGGCACTACTACGGCGGCGACCCGAGATTAAAAATTCAGCTAAATATCACCTACGCCGATGGAACGCAGAAAACGGTCGGGACAGGAGCCGACTGGCAGTGTGCCACGGGCGCTATTTTGTCGTCGGACATGCTCATGGGCTGCACGACCGACACCCGGCTTACTCCCACGGATTGGAAGCCGGTACAGCTCGCCGAAGACCCGAAGATTCTGGTTCAGGCACACCCCGCAGAGCCGATCCGACCCGCCGCGCTCTTCCGCGCCCGGACCCGCACCGAGCCGAAGCCCAAAACCTTTGTGTACGATCTGGGGCAGAACCTCTCCGGCTGGGCCAGAATTACCGTCACCGGCAAGCCCGGCCAAACCATCACCGTGCGCCACGCCGAGCGGCTGAACCCCGACGGAACTGCATATTTCACCAATTTACGGGCGGCAAAAGCCACGGATACCTATATTCTTCGTGGTGGAAAACAAGTTTTAGAGCCAAAGTTCACGTTTCATGGGTTTCAATACGTCGAAATCATGGGCTGCGATGTCGCTCCTGCTACCCAAGACGTTGTCGGGGTTGCGGTTCACTCGGAGATGGCAAAAACGCTGGACTTTGAGACTGATAACCCGCTTCTGAACAAATTAATTAAAAATATCGATTGGGGATTTCGCGGAAACGCCCTGGATGTCCCCACGGACTGCCCCCAGCGCGACGAGCGAGCGGGCTGGACCGGCGATGCGCAGGTTTTTGCCAAGACAGCCCTGCTGGAGCGAGGTAGCGCGGCGTTCTTCTCCAAGTGGCTCGTGGACCTTATCGACGACTCTCAGCGCGAGGACGGAGCGCTGGGCGATGTCGCGCCGTACATCAACGCCGTGGGCTTCGGCAACGCGGCCTGGGAAGACTCGGGCGTGGTCGTGACGTACCGAATGTGGGAGATGGAGGGCGACACGCAGGTGATCCGCGACCACTGGGCGGGCCTGACCCGCTTCATGGCGCATCTCCAGAAAGTCGCCCCGGACGGCATCCGGCAGCCCGGCTCGTACGGCGACTGGCTGCTACTCGACGGCCCGCAGCTCTCGGCGGTTCACGGAACCGCCTACTACGCCCGCTGCGCCGACCTCATGGCGACCCTCTCAGGCGCGATTGGTGAGAGCGCCGACGCAACGCGCTATCGGGAAGTCGCCCGGAAAGTTCGGGCGGCGTTCCACGACAAATTCGTCGATGAAGCGGGGCATGTCCAGGACGGCGGCAAGACCAGCCAGACGTTCTATGCCCTCGCACTGAGCTGGGACTTGCTCCCCGAGAAGCTCCGCCCACTCGCCGCCGCGCACCTCGAAGCGTTGCTCAAAAATCGGGGCGGGAAGCTTTCAACGGGTTTCATCGGGACGCCCTTGCTCCTGCCCGCGCTGGCCGGTTCGGGTCGCGCGAGCCTGGCCACCGACCTGTTGCTCTCGGAAACGTATCCGTCGTGGCTCTATCAGGTCAAGCTCGGCTCCACCACGATGTGGGAGCGCTGGGACGGCTGGACGCCCGAGAAAGGTTTCCAGGACGCCGGGATGAACAGCTTCAACCACTACTGGCTGGGCTGCGTCGGCGAGTGGCTCGTGACGGGCATCGGTGGGATCGACACCGACGGCCCCGGCTGGAAAAAAATCACCCTGAAGCCCTACTTCACGCCCCGGCTCCAGAAAGCCTCGTGCCGCTACGACTCCCCGCGCGGCCCGATTACAAGCCGCTGGGAGCGCCAGAAAGACAGCTCCGTACGCTGGGAAGTCACTCTACCGGCCAACACTACCGCCACCGTGCACCTTCCCAGCGGTCAGACAAGAAGCCTGGTCTCGGGGAAGCACGTGTTCCAGGTTTTTCAGCCCTGAAATGGCATTCAGCCGACGGCGAATTCGGTGAACTGTCGTTTGAAAGGGGATTGAAAGCCCAGCACGATGTCGCTTTTAGGAACGCCTGCCGCGACGAGCCGATAGGCGATTCCTTCTTCTGTGCCGTCGTGTTGAATCCAAATCTTGCCGTCGCGAATGTCAATATGTAGGATGCTCCCGTGAACGCGTCGTTCGTTGAGCCAGCCGACGGTAAGAATCTCGTAGTGATCGCTCTGGATGTCGATAACGGTCTCCGTCTCAATTCCTGGCTGCGAAGTGCTATCTTTAGCGTATTCCACCAGAACTTGTTTTATTTTTTCTCGATAGAGGTTTAGCGTATCCATTCGATCAATAACTCCTGTTGTGAATCGTAAATAAGAAGAGAGAGTTCATACTCTGCCAGAACTCTTTGCGGAAACGCAAGTTGGAAAAAACTGGTATAGGTATCTTCAGGAATGGCAAGATAGAGCTTGCGATGTACAGGTTGCGAAGAAAGTGCAAGTCGATAATTCAAGTATTGCCCGAGTGCGGTATGAAATTCGGAGAGAGCGGAAGCGCCGACAAAGCTTTTTACCTCGACTGCGATACACTCGTCTGCTTTTGTAGCGGCGATCAATCGCTCCGCTCCAAGGTCGATCTGCATCTTTATCCCTTCTACGGAGAGCGTAAACGGGTCAGCGGTGATCGTCCAGCCATCGCGAATAAGCGCCTGGCGGACGGCGTTGTGAAAAATGTCGCGGGCCATCGTAATCAGATTTTCCTATAAAAGAAGTGTATCACTCTGGCCGTGTAGAATTAGAGTCGGATGAGCGAGGTTTTGATTCGGGGGGTGGGGCTGACCAAGGCGTTCGGGGGCGTCCCGGTGCTTCAGGATGCCTCGATAGCGCTCCGGGCAGGCGAGGTACATGCGCTCTGCGGGGAGAACGGGGCGGGCAAATCGACGCTCGCCAAGCTCCTGGCCGGAATCCATGCGCCGACGGCAGGAACCATCGAGAGCGGTGGGGGCGGAGTGGCGCTGATTCCGCAGGAGCCGCAGACCTTTCCCGATCTCTCTGTGGCCGAGAATTTGTTCCTGGGCCGTCCGCCGCGAAAATTCGGCCTGATCGACTGGAAAACCCTGCACGCCGAGGCTACGCGCTGGCTGGAGATCGTCGGGGCGAGCCTGGACCCCAGGGCGAGCGTCCGGGGGCTGTCTGTGGCGGATCGGCAGCTTATCGAGCTGGCGAGCGCCCTGAGCCAGAACGCTCGCGTGTTGCTTTTGGACGAGACCACGGCGTCGCTCACGCCGTCCGAGGTCGAGCGGCTGGCCGGGCTGATTCTGCGGCTCAAGGGCGAGGGCTGCGCCATCGGGCTGGTCAGCCATCGCCTCGAAGAGATCTTTGCTTTCTGCGACCGCGTCACGGTTCTCAGAGACGGCCTGGTCGTCGGCGAGCGCGCCATCTCTGAGACGAATCCCGCCGAGCTGGTACGCCTCATGGTTGGGCGCGAGAGCCTCGCTGCCGTCCCCCGAAGCGCTTCCGGCCCCCCCGCCCCCGGTAACGGGGGAGAACCAGCAGTTGTGCGTCTCGAAGCGCGTGGTTTGACGCGGCGCAAGAAGTTTGAAAATATCTCGCTCACGGTGAACGCCGGAGAGATCGTCGGGCTGGCCGGGCTGGTGGGCGCGGGCCGAACCGAGGTGGCGCGGGCGCTGTTCGGGCTGCTCCCGCTCGACTCGGGGGAGATTTTTCTGGACGGCGAAAAAGTTAAAATTAACTCGCCCAAAGACGCCATGGCGCTCAAAATAGCGCTCGTCCCGGAGGATCGGCAGCGTCAGGGGGCGCTTCTCCCCTGGAGCCTCTGGCAAAACGCGAGCCTTGCGGGATTGCCGCCGGGCTGGCTGAAACCCGGTGCGGAGAAAGACCTCGCCCGTACCTGGATCGAGCGGCTGGATGTTCGGTGCCAGAGCGAGGGCCAGGCTCTCTCGGAGCTTTCGGGCGGAAATCAGCAGAAAATGGTGCTTGCCAAGTGGCTTGCCACCAACCCCCAAATTCTTATTTTGGACGAGCCGACGCGCGGCGTCGATGTGGGTGCGAAAGCCCGAATCCACGAGGAGATTCAGGCCCGAAAAGATTCGGGCGTCGCGGTTTTAGTGATCTCGTCGGACCTGCCCGAGATTCTCGCGCTGAGCGACCGGCTCTATGTTCTGCGCGCCGGAAAGCTCGCGGGCGAGTTCTCCCGCGCGGACGCCACCCCCGAGACAGTTATGGCTGCGGCAGCGGGCGGTTCCCCTAACCCCAATAATGGGGAACCAAACAAGGCGGTTGCTTTATCTGGCTCCCCGTTATCGGGGCTGGGGGAACCCCGATGACCCGCCGGGAGCTTCCGCTGCTGGTCGCGCTCGCTCTGCTCGTGGGCGTCGTCGGGGGGATTCAGCCGCGCTTCTTCAGCCTCGACAATCTCAAAAGTATCTTGCTCTGGGTGCCGCTACTCGCCGTGGTTGCGCTGGGGCAGATGACTGTGATTCTGACGCGGGGCGTCGATGTCTCGGTCGGCGCGATCCTGGCGCTGGCCGGGATGGGCACGGCGCTGGTTCTGCGCGACCATCCGAATCTCAATCTGTTTCTGGCGGCGCTGCTCTCGACGGCGCTCGGGGCGGTGCTGGGCGCGGTGAACGGCGGCCTCGTTGCACTGGGGCGCGTCCCGGCTATCGTCGCGACGCTCGGGACGCTGGGAATCTATCGCGGGCTGACGTTTCTGATCTCGGGCGGGCGGCAGGTGAGCGAGTACGAGCTTCCGCGCGGGCTGGCAAGCTGGAGCAACGAAGGCCCGTTTGGTCAGAACCTGTTTCCGTGGGTGGTTCTACTCGCGCTGGTCTGCGCCGGAGCGATGCAGGTTTTTCTCACCCGAACCCGAGGCGGGCGGACGCTCTACGCGCTCGGTGGTAACCCGGACGCTGCTGCCTGGCACGGGCTTCCGGTGCGAAGTGCGACGTTCTGGAACTACGTCCTGTGCGGCGCGGGCGCGGGCCTTGCCGGAATTCTCTATGCGAGTCGCTACGGCACCGTCAACCCGGCCACGATTGGGACGGGCTTCGAGCTTTTAGTGATCGCGGCGGTCGTGATCGGCGGCGTGAGCGTGTTTGGAGGCGTCGGGAGCGTGCCGGGCGTGCTTCTCGGGTGCCTGCTTCTGGGCACGATCAATGTCGCGCTCTCCGTGCTCTCCATCGCGGCCACCTGGCAGCTTGCGGTCTACGGAGCCGTGATTCTTCTGGCGGTTCTCTTCGACGACCTCTCCGCCCGCCGCCTGCGCCGAACCCTCACCGGAGAAGAAACGCTGTGAAAAACAATGTGGCCGAGTGGGTCGTGGGCGGGCTGCTTCTTGTCGCGTTTGCGGTGAGTGCGGCGCTGGTTCCGGGCTTTCGGGATGTCGCGTACCTCTTTGATCGCTCGACGCTGCTCACCGAGACGGGGCTTCTGGCGCTGGCGCTGACGCCCCTGATCGTCGCGGGGCACATTGATTTGAGCTGCACGGCGATCCTGGCGCTGGTCGGGGTTATCGCCGCGACGCTGGCAGCCCGGCTGGGTGTCCCGTTCGGGCTGTGCCTTGTGCTCTGCCCGGCGCTGGGAGCGGGCCTCGGGGCGCTCAACGGCTACCTGGTCGGCAGGCGCGGGCTGCCCTCGCTGGTCGTCACCATCGGGACCATGGCGCTTTTTCGCGGAGCCGCCCAGATTCTTGCGGGCGACAGCTCGATCTCGGTCCCGGCGGCGTTTCAGGGCATTCACCATCTGACCCTTCCCAAAACCTATTTCCATGTCCCGATGCTGATTTATTTATTTCTGGCGCTGGCGCTGGGGACTCTGCTGCACAAAACCGCGTTCGGCAGAAAAATCTATGCCGTCGGCACCAGCCCTGAGGCCGCCCGCTACTCGGGCGTCCCGGTCGGAAGCGTGGTCTTTCGGCTCTTTGTGCTCTCGGGGACGGTCGCCGGGCTGGGCGCGGCGCTGCTTCTCTCGCGGCTCGGGGTCGCCCGCTACGACAACGCACGCGGCTGGGAACTCGACGCCATCACCGCCGTAGTTTTAGGGGGAACGAGCATTTTTGGCGGGCGCGGAACCATCGTCGGAACCGTTCTCGCCCTCGCGCTGGTCGGGATCGTTCAGACGGGCCTGGGCGTCGCGGGTATCAAAGCCGAGGTGCAGGTCGCCGCCATCGGTGCGCTCTTAATTTTTGCGATTCTTCTCGGGAACGCTCTTCGGCGACGCTGAGGCTGCCGGGCTGGGACTGGGGCTGGCTTGCGCGGCTCGGGACAGGACCACGGTGGTGATCTTGCGGCGGTCGGTCGAGAGCAGGGCGTAGCCGATAACGCGTCCCTGGCGTACGAGCATCAGACCCTCCAGCATCTCGTAGCTGCTCCACTTTCGGTCCGGCGAGCGGAACGCACAAATCTCGTCGTCCTTGGTGACCAGCGCCCGAAGCGTCTTCCAGTTCTCGTCGTCTTTGTAGCGCCAGTCCAGCTCGGCGAGCGGCTGCGTCTCCCGCCACCAGGTGTCGGGAATCGCTCCGGCTCCGAAGCGCTCGAACTCCTCCTGCACATGGACCAGGTCGAAGCTGGTGAACGCCACGGCGGGCATCGTGGCAAAAAACAGACCCCAGAAGACAGCGCGACGTATAGTCATTTGCTTGAAGTATCGGTTTTTGGGCAGGAAAGCTGTATACCGGTGAAGAATGGAAAAACCAAGATGGTAGAAACAATCACGACGCCCTCGGGGCTGAGCTATGAAGATATCGTTGTGGGCGACGGCCTCGCGCCGACCAAAGGCAAGCCGGTGACGGTTCACTACGACGGCACTTTTGAAGACGGAGCGCCGTTCGATTCGTCGCGGGCGCGGCGCGAGCCGTTTGTGTTCGCTCTCGGCGTCGGGCAGGTGATCGCGGGCTGGGACGAAGGCGTGGCCTCGATGAAGGTCGGCGGCAAGCGGCGGCTGATCGTGCCGGGGCACCTGGCCTACGGCGAGCGCGGCTACCCCGGCGTGATTCCGCCGAACGCGACTCTGATTTTCGAGGTCGAGCTTCTGGGGGTGGGGCAGTGAAGCGACGCGGCTTTTTGATGCTGGGCGGGCTGGCGCTGGTGGGCTGCGGCGGCGGAGCGCCCGAGGTCGCCCGGACGACCCGCCTCAAGCTGGACATCGTCTGGCCCGCGCGCTCGCGCTCGCTCAGCGCTCCCGGCGGCGCACTGAGCGCCTCCGTCTCGCTCGAAGCCCTGGGCGGCGGGACGGCAAGCTTTCCGGCCATCGACCGGGAGTTCACGACGCCCGGCTACACCCAGAGCTGGACCGCGACCAACCCCAGCGCCACCGGGATCGTCCGGCTGGTCGTGCGGTTCTTCTCCCAGCGCGGCGGTGGTGGCGTCGTGATCGGAACCGCTGCGAAAACCGTGGTTATCTCTGCCGACGGCACCGGCGCGGGAACTATCGCCGTGGAAGGAAAGATCGACTCGATAGCCGTCAGCGGCCCGGCGAGCGTGAAAGTCGGCGAGAGCGCGACCTACGACATCACGGCAAAAGACGCCGCCGGAGCGACTCTCGCGCTGGCACCGGGCGCGGCGACGATCACCAGAGAAGGCGACAGTACAACGCTCTCTCTCGCGCCGAGCGGCACGGCAACCGGGCTTTCCGTCGGGAGCGCGTCGCTCTCCGCGACGCTCGACAGCAAGAAAAGCCCGACGCTTGCCATTACCGTGACGCCGCCCAGCGGTGCCCGCGCCACGATTGCCGTCGGCCAGAGCATCGATGTGGGCCAGAGCAAGAAGATCGTCGCCTCGGTGACGGATGCCGCCGGGAACGCGGTCACGGTCGATCCGAGCTTGATTACGTACGAGATCGAGGGCGCGGTCGGGGAGTCGATTCTCCGCATCACCAACGACGGCACGATGACCGGTCTCTCGCTCGGGACGGCACGGGTTCGCTTCACCGCAGGCGATCTGACCACCACAGAGACCGTCGCTGTGACCGCCGACGTGCTCATTGCGATTCCGCCGCTCCAGACGCTGGCCGTCGGCGAGGCAAAAGCGCTGGAAGCACGAGTCACCGACCGCGCCGGAAGCCCCATCACGCCGGGCGTCGTCACGTTCACCCAGGTCACGGGCAGCAGCGTCCTGAGCCTGAGCACGGAGGGCAATGCACGCGGCCTCGCGGTGGGAATCTCGACCGTCAAAGCGAGCGTTGTGGGCGTCACCAGCCCGGTCCAGACCGTGCTCATCGGCGACGTTCGTACGTCCGGCACGGGCCTGCGCAGCTTCGACGAGACTGTCGGCACCGGAGCCGTCGCCGTCGCGGGGGGCAACGTCACGGTGCACTACACGGGCTGGCTTTTGGATGGTACCAAGTTCGACAGCTCGCGCGACCGGGGGACGCCCGCAAGCTTCGGACTCAACGGCCTGATCGAGGGCTGGAAAGAGGGCATTCCGGGAATGAAAGCGGGAGGCAAGCGCTTCCTGGTGATTCCACCCGAACTCGGCTACGGCGCGAGAGGCTCGGGCAGCGTCCCGCCCAACGCAACCCTTGTCTTCGAGATCGAGCTGATCAGCGTCCCGTAACTCGTGGGTCCGGCATTAAAAATACCGGCCTCATAAAAGCGCCCCGCCGGGGCGCGATAGCAGGAATTCCCCCAACATGGTTCGGAAGGGGCGCTATCGCACCCCGGAGGGGTGCCTCTAATAGAGCGGTATTTTTAATGCCGGTTTTAATGTCGGCTGGGTGCGGCTGATATAATTTCGGTATGAAATTTCTCGTCAAGTGGGCGGTGGGGGCGCTGGCGCTCTATCTGACGGTCGTCGCGTGGCGAGCGGCTGCGGGCGCGACGCACTTTGGGAAGCCCGAGGCCATGGGCATCGACGGTGCGGTCGGGGCGATTTTCTCTATCGTTGCGCTGACCCTGGTCAATACGTTTATTCGGCCCGTCGTTAGTTTACTGGCGCTTCCCCTGAACTGTCTCACCCTCGGGCTGATGCGCTTTGTGATCAATGCCCTGATGTTCTGGCTGGTCGGAACCTTGAAAATCGGCCTGCGCGTCGATGGGTTCGTTCCGGCGCTGTTTGGCTCGATTGTTCTGTCGTGCGTCTCGGGGATCTTGGACCAGTTTATTACCGAGCAGATCGGAAAGAGCAAGGACAAGTAGGGCATGAGCAGTGTCCGGCGCGTGGTTCTCACGGGGCTGAGCGGAGCGGGTAAGCAGCTGGCGTGCCTGTGTTTTGAGGACATGGGCTGGCGCGTCGTCGAGAACGTCCCGCCGTCGCTGATCGCCCCGCTGCTACTCTCGATTCCCGACGAATCTCTGTGTTTGCTCAGTGATATTCGCTCCGGGCAGGTCGAGGCGCTTCTGCCCGCGCTCGATGCCCTGCCCGAGCGCCCTACGTTCGTCTTTCTCGATGCGTCCGACGACGCCCTGGTGCGGCGCTTCAAAGAGACCCGCCGTCCGCATCCGCTGTTCAAGCAAGCGCAGGGAATTCTTCCGGCCATCACCGCCGAGCGCGATGCACTGGCGTCGCTCAAGGCCCGCGCCGATGTGGTTTTAGACACCAGCGGACTTAGCTCCGCCGAGCTGCGTGGCCAGCTCACCGAGCACTTTGGCGAGAAAGGCCAGTCCGCAAGCCCGCTCACGGTCACGGTGGCCTCGTTCGGCTTCAAGCACGGAACGCCGCTCGATGCCGACATTCTCTTCGACGTGAGATTCTTGAACAACCCCTACTATGTCGAGGAACTTCGGGGAAAAGACGGGCGCGACCCCGAAGTCGAAGCGTTCGTCATGGCCGACGAGCGTAGCGCGGAGTTTTTAGAAAAGCTCTACGACCTGGTTGGCTTTACACTTCCGCACTACATCGCTGAGGGAAAAGCCTACCTCACCATCGGGATCGGGTGCACGGGCGGCAAGCATCGCTCCGTGGCCCTCGCCGAAAAATTAGGCAAGTTTCTGAGCGAGCGCGGCTACCGAGTTTTAGTGCAGCACCGCGACGTGGAGAAGCGCTGACGATGGCAACCCCCCCGACGACCCGACTGGTGCGTGGCCTCAAGTGGCTCGCGCCGGGGCTGAAGGTCAAGCGCTGGCTTCTGCTAGTTCCCATCGGCCTGCTCCCGGTGATCGTCGGGGTGATTCTGCTGGCGCAGCTCAACACCTTCAACTGGCTCCAGGACGCCGAGGACTGGGTACGGACCGCGCTCAATATTCCGCTGGGACAGCCGGGGGTTTTCTATCCGGTCGGGATCGCGCTGATCTTGCTGGGCCTTGCGGTGTTGCTCTCGGCGCTCGTCGCGGTGAATCGGAGCATTGTTAGCGTCGTCTCCCCGGAGCACCTCGACGGTCTCCCCGAGCTGATCCGGCGTAAGCGGGGACTTGCGCAGGGACCGCACATCGTCGTGATCGGCGGCGGGACCGGGCTTTCCACGCTTCTGCGCGGACTCAAGCGCTACTCGTCGAACCTGACGGCTATCGTCACCATGACCGACGACGGCGGGTCGTCCGGGCTTTTGCAGCAACAGTTGCCCGGCGGGATTTTGCCGCCCGGCGACATCCGAAACTGCCTGGTCGCCCTCGCCGACGAAGAAGGGCTGATGCAGGATCTGTTTCAGTACCGCTTCGCGACCCGCGACAACAAAGACGGGCTTTCCGGCCACAGCTTCGGGAATCTCTTAATTGCCGCCCTCACCGACATCACCGGCGACTTCGAGAAAGCCGTGGAAGCGACCAGCGACATTCTCGCCATTCGAGGCCGGGTCTTGCCGTCCACGACCGAGTCGGTGATCCTGGTCGGGGAGATGGCCGACGGGCGCGAAGTAACCGGCGAGAGCCGCATCGCCGAGGACGAAGCGGCCATTCGGCGCATCAAGCTCTGCCCCGAGGATGCCTTTCCCGTCCCCGAGGTGCTGGCCGCGATCCGCCAGGCCGACGTGATCGTTCTGGGGCCGGGCAGTGTGTTTACGTCGGTGGTTCCGAACCTGCTGGTACGGGACATCTCGAAGAACCTCGCCCGTAGCAACGCCCTGAAAGTCTATATTTGCAACGTCATGACCCAGAAAGGCGAGACCGACGGCTTCTGTGCCAGCGATCATCTGAGCGCCATTGAAGAGCACATCGCAGCGGTTCTCCCGAGTCGCCCCCGATTGTTTGACTACGTCCTGGTCAATACCGCCCGCCCGAGCGCCGAGACCCTGGAGCGCTACGCCCGCTCCGGCGCGGCGTTCGTGGAGCCGGATTTGGATCAGATCGAGAAAAAGGGCTACAAAGCCGTGCGCGGCAAGTTCATGTCCGAGAGCAACTTCGTCCGCCACGATGCCCCTGCGCTCGCCGACGCCATCATGAAGCTCTGGCAGAAAAAGCGCAAATAATCCCGGCGTAGCGGGTCCGTCGCAGCAAGCAGGCAGCTAAAGCAGCCTGCTACGGGGGAACAAGCACCCTGAAGGGCGCTGCAACCGGCAAGGGCCGCGCTACTACACTCCTATTACGTTTCGTAGCGCCCTTCAGGGTGCTTCTATTTGTGCAGCAGGCTGCTTTAGCTGCCTGCTGCACGCGCCGTGTGCCCCAGCGCTTCGTCCACCAGCACCCGATAGTCTTCGTGGACGCCCGAGGCGCTGACGATGCAGCCTCGGACGCGTCCGTCCCAGCGGGGGCTTTCGCCAAACAAATCGGTGACGCGCCCGCCCGCCTCCTCTATAATTATTTTCAGTGCGGCAACGTCCCAGGGCTTGTCCCCGCGTGAGACCATTCCTGCCAGGTTGCCCGTGGCGACTAAAAGCCCCGCGTAGACCATCGAGCAGACTTTTAGCACCTTGCTGCCCTCGCGCTCTAAAAGCGCCGGAAAGCGGGTCAGGTCGATGTCGTCGTTGAGGCCGCGCATCCAGATTCCCTCGATGTCGGTGACAGTAGCGTTCAGTGACGAGAAATTAGCGGGCGTAAGACGAACTCCGTTGAGATAGGCACCGTCGCCCTTCACCGCCGAGAAGAGCCGCTCCCCGTGAAAGTCGTACGCGACACCTAAAATACTTTCGCCATTTCGGGTGAGGGCGAGGGAGAACGCGCTGGTCGGAACCCCGAGGGCGTAGGGAATGGTGCCGTCGATGGGGTCGCACACCCAGACCCACTCGGCACCCTGTTGCAACCGGCTGCCCTCTTCTCCCACGATTCCGTGGCCGGGGAAGCGCTCGGACAGAACGTCGAGAACAAGCTGGTTGATCTCCAGGTCGGCCTGAGTCACCGGCGTATTGTCCGGCTTCCAGCTCGCTTTGGTCTGCGAAAAGTGCTGCCGGGCGATCTTACCCGCTCGCTCGGACAGCTCCAGCGCCGTTTTCAGAAATACGTCTTCCACAGGTTTCAGTGTATCCTGTGCGGCGCGATAGCTGTTGGCACCTGAGAGAAAAATCGGCTAAAATCGGAGCGATGAACATCGATGGTTTTCTGTGGCTGGAAGACATCATGTGCTTGAGGGCAAACTATAAGAGCCTTTTTAGGGCTACCGCGAAGGAGAAAACGTCTATGTGGCTTTAGGCAAGACAAGTGGAGGAAGATACCTGATTGCTTTTTTTGTCTACAAACAGAACAAGCAGGCTCTCACTGTCTCGGCGCGTGATATGACAGACAGAGAACGGAAAAGATATGAACGACGCTAAAAGCTCTATTTCTCAGGCTGAAACTTACCAGGAAATCGGTGAGTATTGGGATAGTCATGATCTGAGTGAGATTAGTGATGAAGATCAGCCAAGTGATTTCGTAGTTAGTAGGTATAAAAACACAAAATATTATCCAATTGAAAAAATAATATCTGAAAAATTACACATAGTGGCTCAGCAGCGTGGCATATCGGCAGAGACTCTGGTGAATCTCTGGCTGCAAGAGAAAATAACGCAAGAAGCCGCGTGAAATAGAGTTATACGACTCCTGCCAGCTCCAGCGCGGTTTTCAGAAAGGCTTCTTCCACAGCCGTCAGTGTATCCTGTGCGGCGCGATAGAATGGGGCGGTATGGCCCTGACGATTGTCGATCACCCGCTGGCGCGGCACCTGCTGACGCACCTGCGCGACGAGACCACCAAGCCTGCGCTCTTTCGAACTATCGCGGCGCATCTCACGACCATACTGGCTCTCGAAGCGACCAAAGACTTTCCGACGGTTCAGAAATCTATCGAGACGCCTCTCGAAACTCTTTCGAGCGACGTTTTAGACGGTGGGCTGGTGATTGTCTCGATTTTAAGAGCAGGACTTTCGATGTGTGACCCGATCTTGGACTTATTCCCCGATGTCTCGGTCGGTTACATCGGGCTGGAGCGCGACGAGACAACCGCAGAAGCCCGTTGCTACTACGGAAAGCTTCCGAAACTTACGGGGAAGCCGATCTTAGTGGTCGATCCGATGCTGGCGACGGGCGGCTCGGCGATTCAGGCGATCCAGAGAGTCAAAGACGAAGGCGGCCAGAGGATTGCGCTGGTGTGCGTCGTGGCGGCACCCGAGGGTGTCGCGGCGCTTGAGGCAGCCCACCCGGACGTGAGAATCTTCACTTCTGCGCTGGACCGGGAGCTGAATCACAAGAAATATATTCTTCCGGGCCTCGGCGACTTTGGCGACCGGCTTTTTGGGACCCAGCAGTGACCCTCGCTCTCCCGCGCGCCCATCGCGAGCTGATCGCAAGCCTCGTGGCCCGCGATGTCAAGACGCGCTACAAGCAGTCCGCGCTCGGCTATGTCTGGGCCATTCTCAACCCGCTCAGCTTCGCCGTGATCTACACGATTGTGGGCCAGTACATCATGAAAGCCCAGGTCGGGAACCTCCCGTTTCCGATCTATTCGTACTTCGGGCTGCTCTTCTGGGGGCTTTTCGCGTCGGGGCTGACGGCGGCGACCGAGAGCCTGGTGGGGAACATCTCGCTGATTACCAAGGTCTACTTCCCGCGCGAGGTCTTTCCGATCTCGGCGGTTCTCTCGAAGGTCGTCGATTTCGGCTTCGGCTTGCTCGGGCTGATCCCGCTGCTCCTGGTCTATCGGACGCCGCTGCACTGGCTGCACCTGCCGCTGCTTCTGCTCATGGCCGTGATCTTGCTGGTCTACACCATCGGGCTGGGGCTTCTGACATCGTGCCTGAATTTATTTTTTCGGGACTTTCGGCACCTGGTGGGGATTGCGCTCTCACTTGGAGGCTTCCTTGTGCCGAATATCTATCCGTTGTCGCTGGTGCCGAGGGAGTGGCGGGGGCTGTACCTGCTCAACCCGGTGGCGGCGCTGACCGAGGCGGCGCGGCGCGTGGCGTTCCCGCAGACCGGCTGGTTGCGCTGGGTCCACGCCGACGACAAAGACCCGAGCGGGCAGTCGCTGGAGTCGCTGTGGTACTACATCGGGTCGGCGGCGGCGGTAAGTGTCGCGGTCTTCCTGGTAGGGTACATTGTGTTCAAACGCAACGAATCACGCTTCGCGGAGTTCATCTGAAGGAAACAAATGGCAAAAAGTGCATTGATCACCGGCATCACCGGTCAGGACGGGTCGTATCTGGCAGAGCTTCTGCTCGACAAGGGCTATGAGGTCTATGGAGTCGTTCGGCGGGCTTCGACCGAGAGCTATGAGCGTATCGAGCATCTTCGGGGCAGAATTCAGCTTCTCCAGGCGGACCTTCTGGATCAATACTCGCTGATTGAAGCAATCAAGACCGCAAAACCCGCCGAAATCTATAATTTAGCGGCCCAGAGCTTCGTCCCGACGAGCTGGGGGCAGCCGGTTCTGACGGGCGAGTTCACGGCGCTCGGCGTCACCCGAATGCTCGAAGCGCTTCGTGCCGTCAGCAACGATATTCGGTTCTACCAGGCATCTTCCAGCGAGATGTATGGCAAGGTTCTCGAAGTTCCGCAGAAAGAAGAGACTCCGTTCTACCCAAGAAGCCCGTATGGTGTCGCAAAAGTCTATGGACATTTTATTACGGTGAACTACAGAGAAAGTTACGACTTATTTGCGTGCTCTGGAATACTTTTTAACCATGAATCGCCTCGGCGCGGCTTAGAATTTGTGACACGTAAAGTCACGGATGCCGCAGCAAAAATTAAATTAGGAATCTCCAAAGAGCTACGCATGGGGAATTTAGATGCCCAGCGCGACTGGGGTTTTGCCGGAGACTATGTCGATGCGATGTGGCGCATGCTCCAGCAGGAAAAGCCCGATGACTATGTCGTCGCAACGGGAGAGACCCACACCGTCAAAGAGCTGGTCCAGGTTGCATTCGAGCGGGTCGGGCTAAAATGGGAAGACTACGTCGTGATCGACCCGGCGTTTATTCGTCCCGCCGAGGTAGACTTGCTGATCGGCGACCCGGCGAAAGCGAAAAAAATGCTGGGCTGGGAGCCAAAAACGAGCTTCATCGAGCTGGTTCATATGATGGTTGACTCCGACCTGGAGCGGCTGAGTAAGCGCTGATGCGCGTTCTGATTACGGGAGCGGGCGGGTTTGTGGGCGGGTGGCTGGCCGAGGCGCTGGCCGCCGCGCATCTGGACGCCTTGCTATTTGGAACCGTCCACGGGCCGGGCGAACCTCGCGCCGGGGCGGTGCCTATCGCCGCCGACCTGAGCGACCCGGAGGCTGCCCGGCATGCGGTCGAGGTCAGCCAGCCGACCCATATCTTTCATCTGGCGGGCTTCGCGTCGGCGGCGGGCATGGACCAGGTCGCTATCGAGCGGGCCAACGTCGCGGCGAGCGTCGGGCTTCTGGAAGCGGTCGCGGCGCAGGAAAAATCGTGCCGGGTTCTGCTGGCAAGCTCCGGCTATGTCTACGGCCCGACCCCCGCACGACCCGCTCGCGAGACCGACCCGCTCGACCCGCGCGGCCCGTACGCCAGTAGCAAAGCCCTGATGGAAGAGGCCGTGCGCCCGTTTGCCTCGGAGACGCTTGCGCTCACCGTGGTTCGCTCGTTCAATCACAGCGGTCCGCGCCAGCGCCCCGGCTTTGCGATTCCCGACTGGGCCAGCCAGCTCGCCGCTATCGAGCGGGGCGAGATCGAGCCGGTTCTGCGCCACGGCAATTTAGGCTCGATCCGGGATTTCTTAGACGTTCGCGACGTGGTTGAAGCGTATCGAAAGCTACTCTGTGAGGCTCCCGACGCCCCATGGCGCGTGGTCAACGTGTGCTCGGGCGTGGGCGTCCCGATGCAGAGCGTCCTGGACACGCTGATCTCTGTCACCCGCGTTCCGGTGCGGGCCGAGGTCGATCCAGGCAAGTGGCGCGACGACGCCTGGAGCTGCGTCGGCGACAATGGCACGCTCCTTGCGCTTACCGGTTTTCGGCCCGCCTTCCCGCTCGCCGAGACTCTCTCGGCGACGCTGGAGTTCTGGCGCACAGAAAATCTATGAGCGAACCGCTACTTGTCATCCGCCCGCCGCGTGGGCTGGCCTCGCTGAATCTCGGGGAGGTTCTGGCCTACCGCGAGATCATCCAGACCTTCGCCGGGCGGGAGATCAAGCTGCGCTACCGCCAGACCGCGCTCGGGATGATCTGGGTCGTGCTTCAGCCGCTACTCACGGCGGGAATCGGGAGCTTCATCTTCGGGCAGCTTGCGGGCTTCGCGCACGGCGACGGCGTCGGGTATTTTGTCAGAACCTACGCCGGGCAGCTCGCCTGGGGCGTTTTTGGCCTTGCTATCTTTAAAATTCACACGAGCCTGGTCGGCAACGCCCCGATGCTCTCGAAGGTTTTCTTTCCCCGGCTGACGCTTCCGCTGGCGAGCGCCGTGGCCGCGCTGATGGACTTTTGCATTGGCCTGGCGCTGATGTTTCTCTTGCTCCTGGTCACCGGAACCCCGCTCACACTGGCGGTGCTCACGCTGCCGCTCTGGGTGCTGGCGCTCTCGACGTTCGCGCTGGGAATCGGAATGATGGCCGCCGCACTGATGGTGAGCTACCGCGATGTGGGCTTTGTGCTGCCGGTGATTCTCACCAGTCTCCAGCAGCTCAGCCCGGTCTACTGGCCGCTCGGGGAGCTGAGCGGGCACGCGCCGCGCTGGCTGCCCTCCGAGCTGTACCTGGCGCTCAACCCGGTCGCGCCGCTGATCGAGGGCATGCGCTGGTCGCTCACGGGCGGAGCGCTGGCCGTCACGCCGGGCTGGATCGCTTACTCGTGCGTCTGGGCCGTGGTCGCGCTCGGAGCCGGAATCCTGATTTTCCGCACCGAAGAGAGGCGCTTCGCCGATGTCGTCTAAGGCTGCCATCTCCCCGGCGCGCTCCGTTCGTGCCTCACTACGCTGCCGACCCTCTTCCCCCAGCGAAAGAGGGTTCAAAATCCCTCTTCCGCGAGGAACGAGCAATCGGGGAAGAGGGACGAAAGCGAAGCGCTTCAAGGGAGATGGCCCCCATGTCTAAAGCCGTCGAGGTACGCGGACTCGGGAAGAAGTACCGGATCGCGACGCCGGGAAGCCGTCCGGGGACGCTTGCCGAGGCGATGCTCAAGGGCTTGCGGGGAGGAACCCGCGCCGAGGACTTCTGGGCCTTGCGCGAGATCGACTTCTCGGTGAACCAGGGCGAGGTCGTCGGGCTGGTGGGGCACAATGGCGCGGGCAAATCGACGCTCTTAAAACTTCTCTCCCGGATCACTGAGCCAACCGAAGGCGAGATCGCGCTCTACGGGCGGGTCGGCTCGCTGCTCGAAGTCGGTAGCGGCTTCCATCCCGAGCTGACCGGGCGTGAGAACGTTTTTATGAACGGCTCGATTCTCGGAATGAAGCGTACCGAGATTCTAAGCTGTTTCGACGAGATTATCGACTTTGCCGGAGAGCGGGTCCAGCTTCATTTAGACTCGCCGGTCAAGCGCTGGTCGAGCGGGATGGTCGTGCGACTCGCGTTTGCCGTGGCCGCGCACCTTGACCCTGAGATTCTCATTGTAGATGAAGTGCTGGCCGTGGGCGACGCCGAGTTTCAGAAGCGCTGCCTCGGGAAGATGCAGGATGTCGCGCGGGGCGGACGCACGGTGTTCTTTGTGAGTCACAACCTCGCTGCCGTGACCGCGCTCTGCACCCGAGGAATTCTGCTCAAGGGCGGGCGCGTTCATCTCGATGCTCCCGTGGGCGAGGTCGCCGCCGAGTATCAGCGCCTCGCGCGGGCGGGCATGAGCGAGGACGGTCGCCTCGACCATGTCTCGCGCTCGGGTAGCGGCGCGGCACGATTCATTCACCTCGAAAGCACGGCGCTCTCGCCCGCAGGCGATCCGCTCCCGGTGCTGACCAGCGGAGCCGACCTGCGCTTCTCTGTCACCGTCGCGACCCGTCAGTCGATCAAGGACGCCACGGCCCGTTTGTTCCTCGCCGACCCGAACACCTACCGGCTCATCGAGGTTTCCGCCGACCGACTTTCTCTGGACGAAGGCGAGAGCGTCCGGATCGACTTCCGGCTACGCGACGTACTTCTTCGTCCGGGGCTGTACACGGTCGGACTCTGGCTGGGGCGCTCCGAGGCCGATGTCTACGATGCCGTCGAGTACGCCGCCCCGCTGGAGCTGGCCGTCGGCAGCGAGGGGAGCGTCGGGGGGGGCGTCTACGCCTGTCGCAGCGAGGTCACACTCTGTCGAAGCGAGCGGATTCCCATCGAACGCGCGGCCTGAGTTTTTATTGACTCCATTCCGATAATTTCGTGAGATGGAACGAAGAGTGGCACAGCGGGGATACTTGCTTCTGGAAGCGTTGTTTGCGTTGTTTATTTTGATTCTGATGGCGCTTCTTCTGGCGGCCACACTTCCTATCTCGACCCGCTCCAACACGCTCAGCGCGGACTCCCTCGCAGCGCAGGCGCTGGTGAGCCGCAAGCTTGCCCAGGTTCAGAGCGCAGGCTACGGCAAGCTCAATGGCCCGGCGCTTGCAGAGAGCGGCGTGGTCGATGGCACTCCCGCCCACCCGACCGCGACGGAGAACGCCGACGGCACCCAGAGCGCCGCGTTTCTTTTTACCCAGATCGATGCTCTCTCGGAGAAGTTAGGCGTAAAGAGCACGGCACCCGAGGGACGGCTCTTTCTCGCGCCGTTCGCTCCTGCCGAGCTGGTGGTTGAAGGACGCTTGACGTACACGCTGGTTCGCGCCACCGCTGTGGTGCGCTGGACCGACTCGCAGGGCCTCAGGCACTTCGCCAGCGCGACAACGCTTGTTCCGAAAGTCAAGGTAAACGGATGAATCGTCGCCGTGGTGCCACGCTCACTGAGCTGCTGGTCTATGTGTCTCTGATGCTACTGATCGTCGCCGGGGCAACCGTGGCGCTGGTGAGTACGTTCCGAAGCGCTGCCCGGATCGAGGGCCGCGCGGATCGGGTGCGCGAGTCGTCCCGGATCACCCGCAGGCTCGCAAGTCGCCTGAGCGAAGCGACGTTCGCCGTGCTTCCGACCGGCGGGCAAGGAAGCTCCTGGCCGCTCTTTGCCGGAGTTTCGCGCCTGTTTATCTCCCAGCTCAGCGGAAGCGGGGTCAGCGGCTCGGGGGCGCAGCTCAGCACCGGAGTTCTGGCGACGCTTCCGGCTCGCTACCAGCTCACTCTGCGCAGCACAGGCGGGACGGCGCTGAACTTGCCGCTGAGCGATGCCCCCTTTCGACGCGATCAGGTCAATCAGATGGTTCTGGTCTATCGTGGCGACACACGGGGATTTCCCAATAGTCAGAGCGGAACCTGCCTCTGGCTCAAGATGGGGGGCGGTCAGCTCTTTCAGCCGCCTGTTTTGCTGACGGACAAGCTCACCCGCGACACGGCAGCGGTTCGTTTTGATGCCGATAATCCTGCCTTGCTTCAGGCGCAGCTCCAGCTTCAGCAGTCGGCGCTCGCTCCAGGCGAGGGGAACCCGATAACGTTCTCGATCAAGCTGGAGAACTATACCCCCGACGCCCGAGCCAGCGCAGCGGGAATCCTGGGGTACTGAGATGCGACGACAACACGCGCAGCGCGCCGTCGCTCTGGTTGGAACCATGCTGCTTATTTTAATGCTGCTGACCCTGGTGCTTCTGGCGACGATCTCCCAGCGTAGCGGCGGCGAGCTTGCCAGTAACGCCGACAACGCGCTTCTGCAGTCGCGCCGGACCCTGAATCGTGCCACGTCCCAGCAGCTTGCCGACACCGGAGTTCGGATGACGGTGCAGTGGCTGAACCAGCAAACGACTGCTCTGCCGACCAACCGGGCTTTTGCGCCGTCGCAGCAGTCTACGTTCTTTGGCGCAACGACCGAAGCGGGCTTCAGCGTTCTAATACTCGATCAGACTCCACCCACGACGGAAATGGCCGGGGTTCCTCCTGTTCGAGGAACAGTTCGGGTGCGGATTCTACCTGCTTTTGACAATGCCCGGCTTCGTCAGCTCTGGTTGATCGAGTCGGTGGGAGAGTACGGGCAACAGCGCTCGTTCAACCGGGCGCTGGTGCGGCCCAAGAGCTTTGCGTACTACGGGATTGTCTACGATGAGCCGATCACCGTCAACTGGGTGGCGGGCCTGACCTCTCTCTCCGGGCCGGTTCACCTGAACATGCGCCTGGCCGGGACCCAGAGCGTCGATCCGGCGGCGCGGCAGAATATCTACTGGAACGACACCAATCCGATTTTTTTAAGCCCTCAACCCGACTACTTCACGATCTCTGGAACCAGCGATCAGCTTCTCTGGCGACGTGCCGGGGGGGCGCTCCAGCGCCCGACCGAAGCGGACTGGCCCAGCATCGCCGAAGCGGGCGTCGAGCCGACTTACTCGACTCCACTGCTCACCCTGCCGACGACAGCGGTCTCGACCCACGATGCGGCGCTCGGCGGAGCCGCTGCCCCCGTAGCGCCGAGCGTTCTCATTCCCGACGATGGAGCCAGCACAACCGGCGGTATCTATGTTCAGGGCAGTGTCAAAAAGCTCACGCTCGGCACGGGCGGCACCGGAGATACCCAGCAGCTCGTTACCGTCGAGCAGAGAGTCGGCACCGAAGAGGTTCGCACGGTGATTACGCTGGATCGGCTGGCCAACCAGACGACCTGGCAGCGTCTCACCGCGCCAGTCGGTACGACGACCTACACGCTCAAAGAACAAAAAGTGCTGACGGGAATCACCAACGGGACGATCTATGTGGAGGGCGACATCAACGGACTTTCCGGGACGATAGCAAACAGTGTAATGTCCGGCGGCAACGTGGCCCGCCAGAGCGCTCTGACCCTTGCGACGCCATCGGATAGAACGGTCCAGGTCAACGGCGGTGTCGTCTACAAGAACCTGGTGACCGGCGGCGACAGCACCAACCCGACCTCGACGGCCATAGCGGGGCTTCCTGCCAGCGGGTCGTTCGGGCTGGTGGTCGGGAGTCTTATCTACCCTGAACAAGACGGAGCCGGGCGTCCCCTGACACAGATCGGGCTGCACGGTGCCGTTCTCGCGATGGGGGAGACGAGGGCCGTCGCCTACAACACCCGCCCCGCCGGGGACTTTCACTTTCTGGGTAGCTACATCGTCCGCAAACAAGGCGCGATGGGGACGTTCAGCACCACCCTGATGACCCAGACAACGGGTTTTCATACAACGCGCACCTACGATCCCCGGCTTGCCGAGGCCCCCCCACCGACGTTCCCCGACACCAACGACTATAAAATTCTGTCGTACCAGGCCGATGTTTCGCCATTGCCCTGAGCCGTGCTACAATAGAGCATGCAGACTTTCACTCGCCGCGCGACGTTGCTGGTCGCGCTGACTCTGGCGCTCACTCCTGCCTTCGCAGGCCCGAAGAAGAAGAACCCGATTGCGACCATCGAGACGCCCAAAGGCAAGATTCGCATCAAGCTCTACCCCGACGAAGCCCCGATCACGGTGGCGAATTTTATCAAGCTGATCAAAAAGGGGTTTTATAACGGCCTCACGTTCCACCGGGTTGAGCCGGGCTTTGTGATTCAGGGCGGCGACCCTGCTGGCAATGGCTCGGGTGGGCCGGGCTGGGAGATCAAGAACGAGAACAACAAGAAGCTCAAGCACAACCGGGGCGCGGTCGCCATGGCCAACGCCGGGCCGGACACCGCCGGGAGCCAGTTCTACGTGGTGATTACCAAGCCCGCTCCGTTTCTGGATGAAAAAGATGGGCGCGGGATCAGTAAGTACACGATCTTCGGGCAGGTCATCGAGGGCCAGAATATCGCCGAGAAGATCGGCGTCGGCGACAAAATGACGAAGGTTACTATCGCCGAATGAGACGCCGGGCGCTGCTTCTGGGAGCCCTGGGGCTGGCGGCGGGAGCGGGAGCGAAGCCTCCCAAACCCGCCAAAAAGCGCAAGCTGATTCGTCCGCTCGCGACGCTTCAGACCAGCAAAGGAACCGTGTTGCTGGAGCTGTACCCGGAGGAAGCGCCTCTTGCGACCCAGAACTTTATCGAGCTGGTCCGCAAGAAATTCTACGACGGCCTGACGTTCCATCGCATCGAAGAGTTCGTGGCCCAGGGCGGCGACCCGAAGGGCGACGGCACCGGCGGGCCGGGCTATGCGATCAAGAGCGAGGTCAACGCGATTCTTCGGCACGGGCGCGGCGCACTCGGAATGGCGAACTCGGGCCGCGACACCGCCGGTAGCCAGTTTTATATCGTCAAGAAAGACAGCTTCGGGCTGGACAACGGCCAGTACACGCTCTTTGGAAAAGTAACGGCGGGCATGGACGTGGTCGATAAGCTGGTAAAAAGCGATAAAATCGTGACGATAACGGTCGAGACCCCGCAGATGGGGCCGACGAAGCGTGCTGAGCCGGATAATCTGGCGTATCCCACTCTCCCCGACGACGTGGGTCGCCGGGAGTTTGTGCGCCTGGTCCGGGTGCACGCAAAGATCGGGGCGCAGGGGGGAGCGGCGAAGCTGACCCTGGTGAAAAGCTCCGGCGACAAGGAGATCGACGCGGCGATCTTAGAGGCGCTGGGAGCCTGGCGCTGGTCGCCCGCACTCATCAAGGGTGAGCCGGTGCCGAGCGAGCAGGAGTTCCTCTACGACCTGACGACCCACAGCCGCCGCTACGACGGCTAAAACAACTTGAAAAACCAAACGAAGAAGGATTACTGAGATGGCATATCGACTGAGTGCGACGGTGCACGGGCGCGTGCAGGGCGTTGGTTTTCGCTACTGGGTCCACCACACGGCCCAGCGCCTCGGGGTGACGGGCGCAGTACGCAACACCCCGGATGGCACGGTTGCCGTTGAGGCGGAGGCCGAGAGCAAAGACTCGCTCCAGGCGCTTTTCGTCGAGCTACACAAAGGCCCGGCGGCGGCGCAGGTGACCCAGGTCGAGGCGGCCTGGGCGGAAGAGGCCGCTCCCACCTACGCCAGCTTCCGCGTCGCGTAAATTTCCAGGTCCGTAAACGAACCTGCTGCACGAATCAAGCACCGTGAACGGCGCTGCAACAAAAACGTTACGATTGCAGGGGGCCGGGTACCCAGCGGCTGGGTGCCTCCTTGATTTGTACAGCAGGCTGGTTTACCTGCCTGAACTACACGCCGTTTTTCTTGAAGAATGCCAGAAGCTTTGCGAAAGCATCTTTGGCGTCTTTTTCGTTGTAGCTCGGGCGATAATCGGCGTGAAATCCGTGCTCCGAGTCGGGATACACAATAATCTCGGCTTTTTTGTGGTGCTCTGAGACTGATTTTCGAATCTGCTCGATAGATTCCAGCGGGATTCCTCGGTCTTTGGCTCCATAAAAACCCAGAATCGGGGCGTTCAGGTCTTTAACAATATCAAGTGGATGCTTGGGTTGAAGTTCGGATGGCTGCCCGACCAACCTTCCGTAGAACGGACACGCGGCCTTGAGGGTCTTACTGTGGGCCGAATAGAGCCAGCAGATGCGCCCGCCCCAGCAGAAGCCCGTGATCGCCAGCCGCTTCGTGTTCGCGGCTTTCGTGCGCTGCGCCCATGCCACGGTCGCATCGAGATCGCTCATCACCTGGGCGTCGGGCACCTTCCCGACCACCGGGAAAATGTCTTTCATTTCGAGCTTCGTGACATCGCCCTGCCGGTGGTACAGCGACGGCGCTATCGCAAAATAGCCCTGATGTGCCAGCCGACGACAGATATCTTTGATGTGCTCATGAACCCCGAATATCTCCTGGACCACTAAAACCACAGGCAACTTCTTGCCGTTCTTGGGCCGCGCGAAGTAGGCGGGCACCAGCACACCATCAGGAGCAGGAATCTGAGCCTCGCCCACCGTGAGTCCGTCGGCGCTCGTCTGGATGACGTCCGCACTCACCGGCTGTACTGCCAGCGCAAACCCGCCCGCCAGCAACGTTCTACGTGTCAAAGTCTCATTCATACCCGGATTATACCCGGATTGTTATCGCGACCCGCCGCTGATGTAAGGGTTTTTCTCCGGGTAGTCCACCGGGTTGTTCGGCTGCCGAAACACGATAAATCCGCTGTCTCTCACGGTCCACTTTGCCCCAGGAAACGCTTTTTCCAGTGCATTCAGCGATTCCAGAAGAGTCATGTCACGCAAATTCACCGTTGCTATCTTTGCATTGGGAGGACCATTGGGACATACATAATTGAACTTCACTTTTTCGCTGATTAAAAATAGAGCGCGATGCAGAGTTACTCTATCTGAGTAAAGATCAAGCTCTTGAGTAAAAAATTTTTCTTTCTTTTTGATTTGTTGTTCACAATTTATTTTTTTAGGAATATATTTTTTTACATTTCCTTCAAATGTATTGGAGGGAGCATTAGGATTGCGAGTAAATCCGTTTTTACCAAAATTACCGGATGCTTCATTACCTGGCCGATTATGATAATCATTAATTCGAAACCCTGAAGACACGCTTGGGCTTGAGCATTCAATATTGAAAAAATAACTATTAATTCCATGTTCATTAGGCTTTTTCTCAATGGAAATCGTCATGTTTTTAGGATTTGCTTGTGATAAAAGGTTTTGATTGTTTTTTGCCTGTGCTTCTTTGGAACGCGCACCGAGAATTTGGTGCATATTTTGTTGTAGATTTTTAGGCAGGTTATTGAAAGATATCCCTGGATAGGTGCCATCTGGAACAAATATTTTATCTTGTAATGCTTTAGGCATTTTTTCTAAATTGGAAATAAACGCCATACCTGCCTGAAATCTGTGCAACATATATTCATTTTGAGCACCATATCCTGAATCGAAAAACCAGGATGGCTCATAAAGCTTATAGCCTCGATTTTCCTGTTTCCATATGGCTAATTCAATAGCGGAAATTGCTTCCATTAACTCCCAAACGGGAGATTCGTTTACTGCATAGCTTATCAGTCCTCGATCACCAACATTGACTTTTGTCAGAGTGAGTTTTTTTATTTTATCAGAGATTGAACGCAACGTTTCTTTTGAAGAATATCCCTTAATTAGCTTGGAAAGTCTCTGGTCTTGCGAGAAAAAGGGGGTGTTATTGTCAGAATTCTGCATATTTATTTCCTAACGCTAAAAGACACAAGGGATGAATGTTGGTATCATCCCTCATGCATCACTAATTTACTGCTGTGGGTATGTTTTTTGACGAATAGAAGTGTTTTTCTTGACACTATGCCATGGATCATAAAATGGCATTGATACGTAATATCCTACATCAAGAGTAAATATATACTTTCGCCACGCTCGTGGAGATATTCCAGGGGGAGTTGCTACGACAACCGCTGTGCCTGAAACCATGAGGGCATCTGTCCAGTTTTGTTCTGCATAGCTCCATGCCGAGCCTGCAAAATAGGTGTGGTAGCTATAGAAAGGTGTCGTTGTGGGATAGTAGTGAGTGATATCCCAGTCTGCTTGACCTACATTGTCTTCATGCCCAAAATCGCAAGCATACGATGCGTGATAGGAATAGTGAACTGCATCCTGAGCGCCTATTCCTCCTAACTGCGACTGTGGTGGTCCACCTTCGCCACCTGGACCGCTACCGGGTGAACTTGCGAGTCTGATATCCCAGCCAATCGCAAATTCATCGATCTCGGCAACGGCAGATTCTGCTTTGCTTGCAGAGGCGAGGGTCAACACTCCTACCGACAGTGAGAGAGCGACAGCGCACCGGGTGAGAGCAGGAATGCAGTTACTTTTAACTGCATTTGTAGAAACGGGGAGTTCAGCTTTGCTGCTGAAACTTATGGCGAAAGTTTTCATCACGGAACCTCTTCGGACTCATCAACGAACACGACGAGAATCGAGTGTAGGAACTCTTATAGTTCCACACAGGATGGTGGTTCCACACAGGATGGCGGTTCCACACAAAAAGTATAAGTTAAAATCTCAGGGCTGTCAAGGGGTAGGTCAAAGTCTTTTTTAAAGCGTTCAATCGCCCCGGAAGTAGTCGCCTAAGAACCAGCCGAGCAAGTAAAATAAAAAGACGACATTGCCGCCGAAGACAAGAGTTTGCCAGCCGCCGCCGAGGGCGAACGTCGCGAAAACCGTGGTGAGGGCGATGGAGCCGTAGACTTTTAAGAGCGAGCTGGCGTAGCTCTCTTGCACCACGGCGACCGCAAGGTGCACGAGGCCCGCGATCCAGAAACAGAGTGCGCCCACCAGCATCATCAGCCCGCCCAGCGGCGCACCCGCCCCGCGCGTTCGGAGGAGAAAGTCGTCTTCCAGGCGACGGACCGCGCTCGTTGCGGCCATCGTTGTGCCGAGAATCAGGCCGCAGAGAACCAGAAGCGCGATCAGCGGCAGGCTCCACTCGCTCACCAGCGGCAGGCGCGCACTCTTCCAGCTCTCGTGGACGAACGCGCCGATCAAGAGTAGAAGCGCGACGAGCGCATAGCCGATCAGCCCGACCAGCAGCCGGGCGAGCGGGCGCTTGTGCTCCGGGACACTGCGCAGAGGGTCGCCGCCCCGGCGCGTATGAGCAGGCGGCGTGGCGTGGGGAGCATTGGCCCGCGCCATGCGCTCCATTCGCTGGCGGACAGCTCCGTTGCGCGGGTCAAGCTGGAGCACCATCGTGTAGTGCCCGATAGCGTCGTCGATCTTGCCCTGCACCCGGCTGATATCGCCCAGAACCTCAAGCGCCGCCGCGCTGCGCGGATTGTAGCTTTTTGCCTGCTCCGCGAGGTTGCGCGCCTCGTTCATCTTGTTGCGGACGAACGCCGCCTGCGCCTGGGTCACGAGTCGATCCGCCTCCGCGTGTGCCGACTCGCGGGCCGAGCGCGGAGCCGGGGACGCCGACGGGCCGGTCTGGGCCGGACGAGCACGCTCCTGGGCGCGGCGCTTTCGCAGAGACAGCTCGGCGTCGTAGGTCTGGCGCGAGTCATCGTCGGTGAGGGTCTTGTAGGCCGAGGTGATCAGGGCGAATATCTGCGCGGCCATCTCTTTGTCGCGGGCCACGTCCGGGTGGTACTTGCGCGCCATCTCCCGGTAGCGTTTTTTGATCTCGTCCTGGGTGGCGCTCTCGGGGAGGCCCAGAATCTCGTAGTGTGTCTTTCCCTGCATCGGCCTGAGTTTACTCGCTCCCGGTCTCGCCCGCCTGCATCGCGCCACCGACCTGGCCCGTGTAGAACGTCACCGCGATGTACAGAACCAGAAGCGCCGCGATAATCAACAGAACAACTCCGGTGATAACGGCGATCTGGTGGGCCTTGGCATCGGCCTCGCTTTCCAGATAGTCGGCGACGCGCTGCATCATTTCGTCGAGGCTGCCGGTCTGCTCGCCGGTGTGGGCCATCTGAACCGCGATGGGTGAGAGCGCTCCGCTCATCGCCAGCATGCTCGGAAGTCCGTTTCCGGCCAGCAGGCTCGGCAGCCCCGAGAGCATCCGCTGGGAGATTGCCTGGTTGCCGCACGCCTTCGCCGAGATCTCAACCGCACGCGGCAGCGAGATTCCCCCGGCATAGAGCGTCCCCAGCGCCCGGCAGAACCGGGCCGTCGCGTACTTCTGGGTGACTTTTCCAATGCCCGGAACCGCCATCTTGATCTGGTCCCAGAGCGCGGCCATCGCCGGGAACTGATGCAGAAACCGTCCCAGCCACCAGCCACCGAAGACGATCCCGCCGACCGTCACGGCCAGAATCAGCCGGGTGACAATCGCCTGAACTCCCGTCGCGCCCATTCCCGCTTTCGCCCAGGCGAGAATTAAAAGAACCAGCCCCGCGATGCACAGCACGATCTTCGGGTAGAGCGTCTCGCGCTGGAGCTTGCGCCGAATCTCGACCTCGCGCTCCAAATAATCGGCGATCCGGGAGCACATGATCTCCATCATCCCGCCGTGCTCGCCTGCGCGAATCAGCTCAATGACCAGGGGCGAGAAAACATTCGGGTGGGCGGCAAGAACCTCGGAGAACGGGTTTCCTCCCGCGACCTGCGCGATGGCCTGGCGCAAGATATCCTTGAGCCGCGTGTGCGAGGTCTGGTCCATGAGCGCCGTCAGCCCCTGGACCATCGGAACCCCGGCCCGAAGGAGCGTCCCGAACTGACGGAACATGACGGCCAGGTGCGGCAGCGGGACACCCGTTAAAAACGGCGCGGCGTGTGGCAGGTTCATGCCATCGCCGCCGGTGTCGCCCGGAGCCGAGCCGGGCGCGAACGTCACCTTGTTGGGGGTCAGCCCCTGATCGCGCAGGGCCGCCGCCGCGCCTGCCGGACTGCTCGCCTCGATCAGGCCGCTCTGTGCGTTGCCCATGCTGTCGGTCGCATGATACGAAAAGGTCGCCACGTTATTCCATCCCTTCGGTGAAGCGAAACGCCAGCTTGAATCCGTCGTGGAAGAGCACGATGGTCACGTATCCGATGGAGACAATCGTCAAGATTACCCCGACACGTTTCTGGGCGCTTCGGGCGGCATCGGTCGCGCGGGCCGCCTCTTCTTGATAGAACGCAGTGACTTGCTCTAAAGTTTCGATCCACTTGCCGGTTTGTTGCCCGGTGATGAGAAGCTGGAGCGGATCGTGGTCCATCAGCCCCGACGCGCTCAGGGCCGCATCGATCCCGCCCGCGCTCCGGAGCACCGGGATTCCCTGTTCCAATTTCTCGCGAAGAAGCGAGTTGGGAACCGCCCGCGCCGCCGCCCGGTACGCCGTCTCCGGCCCGACTCCGGCGCTGAGCAGCTTCCGAAGAACCCGCGTGAAGCTCGCCAGCGCCCGCATCTTCGCCAGGTGCGCCATCACCGGAATTTTCAAGCAAAAGCCGTCGCGGAATCGGCTGGCGGCAGGCGTCTGCCACCAGCGCCCAAGAATCCAGCAGAGTGCGTGGAGCATGAGGCAGATCGGAACCCCGATGAAAAACACGGCCCGAAAGTAATTGATTGCCGACGTTTTCAAAACACTGGCGCTGTTCGGATCAATCGACGGAAAAAGCGGTACCACAAAAATCACCGACCAGATGCTCTGCCAGGAAAGAAATTTGACCCAGCCGAGGTCCTTGCGCATCGCTTCGTCCTGCTCGGCTCCGAGCGCGGCTTCGTCGAAGACAAAAGGCAAAAAGCCGCCCGCCTCGCCCGCTGCGACCAGCCCGACGACATGCTCGGGGAACAGCCCCTCCTCGCGGGAAAGCTCTCCGGCCAGCGACGCGCCGCTTGCCGTGGCGCGGGCCATGCGCCCAATCGCCTGGGAGAGCCTCGGATCGGCGGTGCGCGGCGCGAGATCGGCCAGCGCGGCGGCGGGCGTGAATCCGGCGTCCGAGAGCGCCGCAAGCTGCCGAAAGAAAATCCCCAGCGCTGCGGGGGCTGCGGCAGGAACGTTGCCCCCCCGGTTTGTCTCCCCCAATAATGGGGAACTCTCCCCATTATTGGGGCCGGGGGAAACCACATTGACGCTGCGAAAGCCGCGCTCGGTGAGGCGTGTCTGGACATCCTGGGCGCTGGTGGCGTCCATCGCCCCGCGCAGAACCTTGCCTGCCGGGTCCACGGCTTCGTAGCGAAACAGCGCCATCTTCGCGAATTATACGCCGCAACCATTCGCCCCGCCCGCCGTTCTTAGTGTTTATGATGCAGGCAGGTGTTTTCGAGACGCTTTTTCCGTCGCCGACCGGTCAGAACGGGCTGGAGGAGCTGGTGCGTGCCGCCGAGCTTCTGGGCAAGAGTCGCGCCGGGCAGAGCATCGACCAGGCGCAAAACCCGACGCTCTCCGAACTGCAAACCTGGTTTGCCGACCCCGGCGTCCGGCAGGCAGTGGCGTGGATGCGCCAGGGACTCAAAAAACCGGTGCGCTCCCCCCACGCGACGCTGACCTCCGCGACGCCGTTTCCGGAGTTTGCCCTGTTTCGTCGATTGGGGCGGCTCTTGCGGCACCAGAGCCATCTCGCGTTCGCCGAGGGACGTCACGCCGATGCGATGCGCACTGCCGAGGACGGCCTGCGGCTGGGCTACGTGGCGTGCTACGACTCACTGATCGGCGGGATGGTCGGCGCGGCGCTTCTTTCACTGACGCTGAACGCCGCGATGCGCCACCGACAGCGCTGGTCCGCCCCCGACTGCGACCGTCTTTTGCGTCTTTCGCGCGAGTGGCTGGACGCTCCTAACCCGTTCGATAGCCTCTGGGCAAGCGAGCGTCGGGTTTTTGAAGAATTAATGATTTCTTTTGAGAAAGACCCCGAGGAATTTATCGATGGTTTCTCTTCGGAAGACAGCCCTCTGGAGAGCAGACAGGTTATCGAGGCTCTAAAAAATGATCCTGCGGGCCGAGCACGCGTTGCAATGCAATTAAAAGAAAAGTACGACGAATCTCTCGCAAGACAGCGTCAGTTTATCAATGATCCATCGCGCGAGATTCCCAAAGAAAAGCCAGGTTTCAGTGCTGTCGATATTTTAATGAACGAGATCGGTCCGTCATTTGAGCAAATCAGCTCTCGATTTGTCGAAGTACGTATAAAAATCCAGCTACTCGGGGTACATGGAGCCATTCAGCGATATTTCTGGGAGAAAAATAGCTATCCCGAAAACTTGAACGCCCTGAAGCTGGGAGAGTTTGTTTTTGACCCGTGTACCCGCCAGCCACTGAATTATCGAAAAATCGACGACCGCTACGAGTTATTCAGCGCCGGGCTGTCTGACCCGGAGCGCCCCGGCAAGCGCAAGCCGATCACTGTATAATCGGCGCGTGCCTGACATCGACCGTGCGACTCTGGAAAAAGCTCTCTACGGAGCGGACAGAACCCCGCGCCTCGTGGCGGTCGAGACACGCGACTCGGACGCGACGCTGTTCTGGCGCGAAAAAGAAGGCGGCGCGACGACGCTTGAAATCGCTCCGTTTGCGCCCTGGCTCGTGCTGCGCGAGGAGAGAATCCTGCCAGGAGTCGCGTCGGTGGAGCGGCTGGCGGGCGAGGGCTACACCCATCTAATTCGGTTTGAGAGCTACCGCAATTATTTAGATGCCAGGCGGCTTCTCCGCGACGAGCGCCGGGACTTTATCCAGTACGGGTCGGCGTCCAAGCAGTTTCTACTCGGCACGGGGCGGACGCTCTTCAAGGGCATGGCCTTCCCCGAGGTGCGCCGGATGCAGATCGACCTCGAAACCACGTCGCTCAGTCCGATTGTCCCCGAAGCGATGATCTTTCTGATCGCCTGCTCCGACAACAACGGCCACGAGGAGCTGCTTATCGGCGACGAGCGCGAGATGCTGGAGCAGCTCAATGCCCTGATCCAGAGCTGGGACCCGGACATTATCGAGGGGCACAACTTTTATGGGTTCGATCTGCCGTACCTGGCGGCCCGCGCCCGTGCTGTCGGCGCGACGCTGGCCTGGGGCCGCGACGGGAGCGAGGTGAGCTTCGGGATGGAGCGCAACTGCGCGATGGGAGCCAACACCCGGCCTTTTGTTCCTGCCTACATCTGGGGGCGGCATGTTTTAGACACGCTGTTTCAGACCCAGCGCTTCGATGTTGCACGCGGCGAGATCTCAAGCTACGGGCTGAAAGAGTGCGCGGTCCACTACAAGATCGCCGAGCCGGAGCGCGTCTATTTGGATCGCAGCCAGATTTATTCGCTGTGGCAGTCCGACCCCGAGCGGGTGCGCGCCTACGCCCTCGCCGATGTCCGCGAGACGCGCAGGCTCTCCGACATCGTGACGCCCACCGAGTTCTACCAGACCCAGATGGTTCCCGATACGTTTCAGTCCGTCGCGGTAACCGGCTCGGGCGAGAAGATCAACTCGATTTTTGTGCGAGCGTATCTCCAGAGCGGAGCTGCCGTCGCGCGGCAGCAGGCATCCCAGCCGTACAGTGGCGGCTACACCGAGCTGCGCCGAGCCGGACTGCTTCGTGGAATCGTAAAAGCCGACGTCGAGAGTCTGTATCCGAGCATTATGCTCAATTACAACGTCAGTAGTACGTCGGATCATCTGGGGTTGTTTCTTCCGATGCTCAAAGAACTCTGGCAACGAAGAATTGCAGCCAAACGTAAAGCAAAAGAGTACGAAGACAAGGAAAACGAGCTTGCCAGTGCGTACTGGGACGGGCTTCAGGGTTCGTATAAATTATTAATTAATTCTTTTTATGGATATTTGGGAGCGCCGTTTTATTTCAATGACTACTCGGCAGCGGCGAAAGTCACCGAGATCGGTCAGGAAATCGTCAAGAAAATCGCCGAAGAGTTAGAAAACCGTGGCTCGGTGGTGATTGAAATAGACACGGACGGTGTGTATTTCCAGCCTCCCGATAGCATCTCGGGCAAAGATGTCGAAGAAAATTTTATTCATGAGATCGGTTCAACTCTCCCCGAAGGAATTCGACTCGCTTTCGACGGTAGATACTCGGTGATGCTCTCGCTAAAAGCCAAAAATTATGTGCTGGTGAGCTATGAGGGCAAGAAAACGTTCAAAGGAAGCTCACTGCGATCTCGCTCCGATGAAAAATTCGGGAAACAGTTTCTTTACGCGGGCGTCGATTACTTACTCTCGGGTGACAGAGAGGGATTTGCCGCGCACTACCGGGAGTTATTGGAAAAAATTGAGGCCCGCGAGCTGGGTGTAGAGCAATTGGTTCGGCGCGAGCGCGTGACCGAGAAAACGTTCAGCTCGGGGGCGAAAGAGCGGAGCGCCCGCGCCATGGTCGGCCTGAAAGTCGGCGATTATTTGTTGCTCTACCAGCGCGAGAACGACCGTGCGCTGGTCTCGGTCGATGAATACGCCGGTGACGAAGACATCGAGCACTACCAGACCAAGCTCTATAAATTCGCCGAGCGGCTCCGCGCCGCCGTCGGCGACGACTTCGAGGCGCTCTTCCCGAGGCCGCTCACCGGGGCCAAGCGCAAAGCCGCCGAGGATGCCAAACACCAGATGGCCCTGTTTGAGTTTTAAGAAACAGGGTTCCACAGTTGCCGGGCTGTGATATATCGGGTGTGAGATAGTTCTCCGGAACCTGCCACGCGGTGCAGGAGTCGGAGAGGGTAAGGCCGACTTGCCGGATCGAGGGACAGATATGGAAGGCTTGACCGAGTTTCAGCCAAAGACGACAGCGCACACGCTTTTTATGGACTTCGTGGGCTACTCCCGCCTGCCCGCCAGCGCCCAGGCGCAGGTCCAGCAGCTCCTTCACAATCTTTCGTATGCCACGACCCCGATGAAGGCGAAGACCCGCACGCGCGACGAGCTGCTGGTCAAGCGGACGGGCGACGGCATGGCCCTGATCTTCTTCGACGACATCGAGGCTCCGCTGAAGGTGGCTGTCGAGCTGGACGAGCAGATCAAGCGCCAGCAGAGCCGTTTGCGCGAGCAGATCGGCGGCACGGCGTTCCGGGTGCGCATGGGGGTTCATTCCGGCTCGGTGATCGTCCTCGATGAGGGCGGCGAGCTGGATGTCGCAGGCGAAGGAATCAATGTCGCCCAGCGCGTCATGGACGCGGGCGACGAAGGCCATCTGCTTATCTCCGATGTCGTGGCGCAGGCGCTCTCGGGCGATCCGCGCTGGAAAGCTCTCTTCGACGACCTCGGGATGTGCCGGGTCAAGCACGACGAGCTGGTTCACCTGCACAACGTCCACGGGCTGCGCGAGGACGGCACGCCCATCGGCAACGAAGCGCTCCCGCCCAAGGTTCGGATGACGCAGGAGACGGTCCAGCAGCTGGTCGAGCGGGATGCGGTGCAGCAGCGCGAGGGCGAAAAACAGATCGCCCGCAGCTTCTTCTCTCGACTCGCCGTGGGAGTCGCTGTGATGGTCGCTCTCGCTACCTTTGCGTACTTTCTGGGAGAGGGCATCAAAAAAGCGGGGAAGCAGACCAGAGACGCCCAGCAAAAAGCCCGCGTGAATCACGACCAGAAACTCACGGCCCAGAAGCTCGCCAAAGCCCCGACGCCTGCGCCCGATGCCCCCACGCCCACGACGGACGCCCCGACAACCGCTCCCGGCAAGACGACCGGAACCGGCCTGGTGGGAGGTGCCGACGCCCAGGTTCCCGATCTCAAAGGACTGAGCCAGGCCGACGCCCAGGAGAAAGTCGCCGCCGCCGGACTCAAGCTCGCGCTCAGCCAGCGTGCGCCGAGCCGCCCCGACCCCAGCGCCCTAAAAGACACGATCCTCGCCCAGTTCCCCGCCGCCGGAGCGCGTGCCGGAGCCGACGCGACGGTCTACATCACGCTTTCGTCCGGGCCGGACACGGGCGGGGGCCAGGCGCAGGGCGCAGCCAGCGGCGCGGTGATCGATGTCCGCTCGCAGTCTGGGTTCATGCCCAACGCCAACGCCTTCCTCGCCGATCCGAGCGGTCAGCCGCTCGGACTGCGTTTCCAGTTCTCCACCGACGAAGCCCAGGCTACCCAGAGCGCGGGCGGCGCTCCGATAAAAGTCTGGGCGTCGGGGGCAAGCTCGGGTGGGGGGATTCTGCTCAGCGCCGAGGACATCACCAAGCTGCAAGCTCTCCCCGCCGATGCTCAGGGGAGAATCGTCGTCCTGCACCGATAAAATTCCAGGACGATGAAACGTCCGAATTCCAGGACGATGAAACGTCCGGCTATGGGGCAACAAGTTGCCGTCTCGCTTCGCTCGAAGTTTGGATAAATAAAAATATGCCTGATTTCAACGATGCCTGTCGGCTTGCGATGCGATTGCCGGGCACGGTCTGCACCGACAATGCCATCGAGATCGGCGGCAAGGGCTTTGCCTGGACCTACACCGAGGTCGTCCCCAAGCAAAAAGGTCGTACCACGCACCCCGATGTGCTGGCGATTCGGACCACGGATTTAGAGGAAAAAGACGCGCTCATTGCGTCCGAACCCGAAAAATTCTTCACCGACCCGCACTACCGGGGCTACCCCGCTGTGCTCACCCGGCTTCCCAATATCGACGAAGACGAGCTATCCGAGCTTCTGGAGACCGCCTGGCGCACCAAAGCCCCGAAAAAACTCCTCAAAGAATGGGAAGCCAGAGTGCGCTTAAAATTTCGAGCGTAGCGAGACGGCGCGAAGCGCCCCATAGCCGGACGTTTATCGTCCTGGGAATTCGGACGTTTATCGTCCTGGAATTCGGACGTTTATCGTCCTGGAATTCGGACGTTTATCGTCCTGGACGTTCGGACGTTTATCGTCCTGGACGTTCGGAAATTAGAAGCGTTTCAGCAAGCCCAGAGTGAGATAGTTGAGGCGGGTGAAGTTGTAGACTTCTTTGACATCCGCGCCACCTTCCAGTGTGCGCAGGCCCAGAAGAAAGTCGGTTTCCTGGGAGATTTTGTAGCCCAGCGAAAGCCCGATATCGAACGCCCGGCCCGGTCCACCCGCAAGTCCGTCGAAGTCCACATAGCCCATGAGTTTTTCGGAGAACTTTCTCTCGCCGCCGACATAGATCAGCGGGACGAAGCCCAGGTTGTACTCATTGCGCTTGAGGCTTCCCTGGCGCAAAGAAATATTGGCATCGCGTGCTTTCAGGGTGACGCCGTAGCGCATTTCGCCGCCCGGCTTGACATCGCGTCTGTACCAGCTCACCCGGTACGAGTTGAAGCGGTAGGTTCCATCCGTCGGGGTATTGGCAGCGAACGTCGCGCCGTTGAACTGCGTGGTCTGGCGGAGGTTTCCGGTGCCGGAAATTTGTAGCGGGGCGTAGACAAAGCGCATCCCGCGTCGCTCGCCCTGATTTTTAAGATAGGTCAGCCGGATGCTGCCCCAGTTGCCGCCGCCAAGCGCGTCTTTGAGCGAGAATCGCGTCCCGGTGGCTTTTGGAACCGCGACGTTGTTGTAGGCCAGCGACGTGCGCTGGCCTTCGAGGAAGAGCTGGTCATTGCTCTGGGCGAGCGCGGGCAGGGCAAGAAAAAGTAGAGAAAGAGAGAGCGTGAGTTTCACGCTCTCTCTAACCAGTAAGAAGAAGGGAAAGTTCCCCCTCCCCCAGCGAAGCCGGGGAGGGGGCAGGGGGAGGGAAACCTACCCGACGATCTCCGGGCGGGCGTTGCGCAGGGTCTCGGCGAGCGTGTCCGGGTCCTGGGTCGGGGCGAGGCGCGACTCACCCTGCGGCGAGACGAACATCCCATAGGCGGTCGGTTCGCCGTCTTTCGCGTAGCCAAGCTGGTCGATCAGCGCCGCATCGTCCTCGTCCGACGGGTCGAGCGGCTGGACGATGCGCTCGAAGCGATACGGACGATGCGCCGCCGCGATCAGCGCCTGCGTCGCGGCGTCTGAGGGTGTGCCGACGACATGGACCAGCAGCGGAAGGCTTGCCATCCGCTCGATAGCCAGCGCGATGGGGGACGCAAAGAAGCCCATGTTCGGAACCTGCGGCTGGAACGCCTTGATGAGCTTCTCGGCGCTCTGCACATGCGCTTCGTCGCCCGTGAGCAAGAACAGGCGGCTGAGCGTGTCGGCCACGAGCATGTTGTCGGCGGCGTCCTTGGCTCCCACTTTCAGATTCCCGAGCGCGTCCGGGTAGACCGGCGCGTCCCAGAGTCCGCCCCCGACGCCATCGGCCAGGCGCTCGCCCGCCCACTTGACCAGCGACTCGGCGCGGTCTAAATAGGCGATTCCCTGGCCCGCTTCGTAGAGATCCAGACACGCCGCCGCGAGCCGCGCCGTGTCGGAGAGAAGCCCGACCGGGCTACCCGTACCGTCGTGGCGCTTGACCGCGCCGCCAGCGGTCTCGCGATGGTTCTCCCAGAGGTAATCGACGGTTCTCTTCGCCATCGTCAGGGCGTCGGCGGTGTTGGTTGCGCCCCAGTACGCGATGCAGGCGCGGGCCGCCTGAGCGTTCGGGCCGGTGAGAATCGTAGAGTCCACGGCAGGAGCGCTTCGGACCTTGCGGCCTTCGGCTTCCTGCGAATAATACTCGCCGTCGGCGAACTGCGAGCCGCCCCAGACGCCTCGCCCCTGGTCGTAGAGCCGGGTCTTGAGATAGTCGAACGTCTTCTCCGCGACACCCTTGAGGCCATCGCTGCCCGCCTGCGCGTAGGCGCGGCTGAACGTCCGAAGAATCTGAGCGTTGTCGTCGAGAAGCTTCTCGACCTGCGGGTTCTGCCAGTTCGGAGCTTGCGTGTAGCGGAAAAAGCCACCGTCGATTCCGTCGTGGAGTCCGCCGTTGGCGAGGCCCATGAAGGTCCGCTCCAGAATTAACTGAAGGTCGCCGTCCGGCTCCTCGGCCTGAAGCGATTTGGCGAACTGCTGCATCACCAGCTCGATCCCATCGACATGCGGGAACTTCTGCCCGCCATGGCCGAAGCCGCCGAACGCGAAGTCGAACTCGAACTTGGCCGAGAGCAGGACGCCCAGCGGAATCTCGGGGGAGATCGGGACGCTCAGATCCAGGGGCGGCGCGGAGTTGTTCTGGCGCACCTGCTCCCGAAGCTGCGCGACGTGCTGGACGAGGGCTTGCTTGTTGTTCTTGAACTCGCCCAGAAACTGGGGAAGAAGCTGCGCCAGCCCGTCGGCGGGGACGAACGTCCCGCCCCAGAGCATGTCGCCATCGGGGGTGAGCAAGCACGTCGAGGGCCAGCCGCCCTGCGTGTAGCGCGAGTTCACATCGGGCTGCTTGTCGGAATCGACCCGAACCGGCACGAAGTTATCGGCGACGTACTGGGCAATGGCGTCGTTGCCGTAGGTCTGCTCGTCCATCGCCTTGCAAAACTGGCACCACGGTGCGGTAATCGAAAGAAGGATCGGCCTGTCCTGCTCACGTGCTTCGTTGAATGCGGCGTCGTCCCAGGCACGCCAAGAAATCTGACTCATAGATTAGCAGTATACCGTGCCCCCGGCCCCCAGTAATGTTTGCCCCCCGGCCCCCAGTAATGGGGGAGTTGTGGTTTGCAGCGCCCTTCAGGGTGCTTGTTTTGTGCAGTGGGCTGGTTTACCTGCCCGATGCCACGGACCCGTCGTTCCACGGCGGGGTTTACAGCCGGATGCCACGGCGGTAGGGCGGCACGAGGTGGCGATTGGCCTCGCGGGCACCCTCGCCGACGAACCGGCAGCGCCGTCCGTCCCAGGTGAGCGTCTTTTCGGGCGTCCACGCGGCGACGTTTCCCAGCAGGACGCACTCGGTGAGCGGCCCGGCATAGCCAAAGCCCGCCCCGCACGCTGCCGGATTCTGGGCGAGCGCCGCGTCGATCCACTCGTGATAGTGGTCCACCTCGGGCTGCACCGGGGACGTCCGCTCGACTTTCTGGCCCTGAAGATCGAACAGCGTCGGGATCGCCCAGTGCGGGATCAGCAAGCGCCCTTTCTCGCCAACCACCACCGAGCCGGTGTTCGGGATCATGGCTCCGGGCAGGACGCCGGGGTCGGGGCGGGCGTCACCAGACAGCCAGTGCAGCTTGAGTTGCTCGAACTCCCACGTGACGTGCATGTCGTAGGCGAAGTTCTCGGGGTTCGGGTGGGCCGCCAGGTGCGAGACGACGGTTTTAGGAGACTTCAGCCCGAGGCCGCCAAATACGGGATCGAGAATGTGGCAGCCCATATCCCCGAGCGTCCCGGTTCCGAACGCCTGCCAGCGCCGCCAGTTTCCCGGATGGTACTCGCCCTTCACAAAGGGCCGCAGTGGGGAGACGCCGCAGTAGGTGTCCCAGTCCAGGCCATCCGGGATCGGGTCGGCGGGCTTTCTCGGAATCGCCCCGCCCCAGCCCTTGCCGCAGAAGGTAAAAACCTCGCTTACCTTCCCCACGATTCCGGCTTGAAGCCACGCGACGGCGGTTCTGTAGGCCGCCTCACCGTGGATCTGAATGCCCATCTGCGTCGCGAGCTTCGGGCGACGACGGGCTTCCTCGGCCAGTGCCCTCACCTCCGCGACGCCCCGCGCGAGTGGCTTCTGGAGATAGACGTGCTTGTTCTTTCGGAGCGCCGCCAGCCCGACGGGAGCGTGCATGTGGTCGGGTGTCGCGCAGAAAACCGCGTCACACTCCACCTGGGCCAGAAGCTTCCGAAAGTCCGAAAACCGCGCGTCCTCGGGTAGTTCGTAGCGATCCGCAAACCGGTCCCGGCTCTTCTTATCCGGGTCACACGTCGCGACGATCTTCACCGCCGGATGATTGGTAAAGTTCGGCACGTCGCCGCCCGCCTGCCCCCCACACCCGATCAATGCCAGCTTCAGCTCCGTTTGCTTCATACTTCCCAGGTTCGCCACCGAAACAAACTTTCCTTCTCACAAATCACCATTGCTTGGGAAAGTAAAAATTGCCCCACGGCCCTTTTTCACCGGGTACTTCTGGGTATCCATCCGGAAGTTTGGCATGATAGAAAAAGCGCAACTCTCCGGTACGTCGCCCTTCTTTATTATTCAGTATAAACTTGAGAATTCGTGCAGGAAAATAAGGATATTTCGGGCCGGGATTGTGCACGGGGAAGACTGCGTTTTCAATATCTCCATCTGATTCTTCAATATGTAGTGTATATAATGAGTCTACTAAGTTGAAAGAATCATCGCCATATACTGGTCGTAAAACTTCAATGATATTTTTTGTCAATAAAATCCCTTTTGGCTCGTACGCCGCATTTAGAATTTTCTGTGAAGAGGTAACATAGTGAAACATATCATATAAATCTACCAGAACATCCAATCTCAAAAAGGGCAATCTCTGATTTATTGTCAATAATTGATCTGAATTAAATTCCTGGCATAATCGAAAGTAATCTCCCGTGCTCATTGTCGATTTTCCAGTATTCTTTTTTAGGATGTCTTTAATTTTAAACCAGGATGTACGTCCTTTTTCATTTGCTAACATAAAAAAAGTTTTGGGTCGTAAAAGCATAATATTATTACTCCATTTGTAGGAAATTTGGCATTTATTTTCAATTGATTTTTGGAAATCGTTAATTTTATAATTGTTATATTGATTTATTTTTAGGGTTCTGTCGTTATCTAATCGTAATCCTATGTAATTGGCTGTTGAATGATTCAGGATTTCTGGAATGGAGTATATATTATTAACTAATGCAGAAAATATTTTATTCTTTAATTCTTCATCGGTGAAATGGATTTTTGATGCATCTTCTTTACCTTTTGAGCTATCGCCAGGCAACATCCAATCTTCATCGACTGACTTTCTCCACTTGTCATCAATCAAGGAGCCGCCAAGATATTGTCCGCCACCGGGACCGTCCCCCGGAGAAGTCCACGCACTCATGTTAATCGCAGGGGTAATTTCACCAGTCCAAATATAAAAATTGATATCGACACCTTCTAATGTATTGTGGAATCCATTGGCTTCGTTATGCCAGGACATTCGATTTAGAAATTCTGTTTTTCCATAATCTGGCATTTTGCTAACAGGTAGTTTTAATTTTCCTCCTTTTAACAGTGAATTTAATTCGTCGTCTGATAAAATAGAAAGCATCTTAATTGCATTTCGTGAATCAGGATTTTTCAGTGCCTCATACTCTGCCGGAGATTTTGTTTTTAAATTTTCTATCTCTTCAGAAGGTAATTCTGCCAGCTTAATAGAGCGTCGAACATGATCTTCAAAATCTTTTTGAATACCATCACGTAGTGTTTGGTTATATTGTTTGGCACGTAGAGTTCGAATAAGCACATAGCGTGCTTTCTCTCCTCTTCCTGTCACCTGCCAGTCCCAGGTAGCACTTCTATGTGATAATAAAGAGTAGACTGCCCGCATAACCGACTTTACGGAAAGATTTTTAATGCCCAAGTATAAAATATCTGCTGAATCGGTTCCTGAAGTCCCGGCACTGATATCTATGCCTGTTTGCTCTTTTAATTCATCAAATAATTCTCCAACGAATATGTACCGTGATGAAACTGAGACTGTTTTTTCAAGACGAGGGTCTTCTTTTATTTTTTCAGAAGTCAGGTCGGCACTTCTGGTAATGCTTGCCATCATGAAAACCAGAATCACCGAAAAAATTATTTTTAGCATAATTTCTCCAAATTTTATGTGTTTAAGGCTCTGCTCTTATGTTCTGAAACGTAAAAGCAGAGCCTTGATCTTACCTACGGCAAAACGGTAATGGTGTAGGTTTTTGATGCTACTTTTCCATCATTAATGAACGGATTTGGAGCAACATTTCCTGGAGATATCACCGTGAAGCCTGCCAGATCGCCATTGGCGGTTATTGTATTTCCGCCGCTGTACAGATGCGGGCACTGCCCACCGAGGGACTTACTTCTCTGCCATTTCCCCGATGAATCAAAATTTACATATTCCCCCAAAGTCGAAGATGCTGTCGGCAGTACAGGCAACCCATTTGAAATTACGGACACGACAGGGGAGTTCGTATTACTTGCAGAGACAGAAAGTGTGTAGGACACAGCAAACTGAACCCCTGGAGTACCTCCCTTAATTTCTAAGAAGTAGTCAGCTTTGACAGGCACGAAAACCGGAACTCCTGCAGCAGTGCGCTTTACATCGTAATGCGCCTTTGCAGGCTCGGGCATCGTGATGTTGATAGTCAGAGTGTAGTCCGCCTTCGCCATCGAAACAAGGGACAGCAGCACCACAGATGCTGCGAACAAAATACCGAAACGTTTCATCATTCTTTCTCCATCACCAAGACGCTCTTGGTGACATCAACAGGATCGCATCAGAGCGATATCGACGACGTTTATGTACAGATGGTGGGGGTGTGGACCGGACGGGCCGGGTGAAGATCGCATCAGAGCGATATCGACGACGTTTATGTACAGAGTTAAAGGGCTTCGATAACTTCGTACACAACGCAGTATACCATGCTCATTCCCAGTGCGGCGTCACGAAGACATCGCGGCCTCGGGGGAGGGTGAGGGTAAGCCGCCCTGCATCGTCGGTGTGTTCGATTTGTGCGCCGCTCACTTCCATAAGCCGGGCGTAGCGCAGGAAAACCGAGGTGGTTTTGTCTGCGCGGAGCCGAGCGCGCTCGATTCGGCCCTCGATCCACTCGATATCGACCGTGACCGCGCCCCGTGCTCGCAATCCGGTGACCTTTCCCGACTTCCAGGTAGGCGGCAGGGCGGGCAGCAAGTGAATCGTGTAGCTCTCGTCGCCTGGCTTTTCGCGGTGGCTCTGGAGCAGGCACTCGGCGAGGGCTGCGCAGCCGCCGAAGTTGCCGTCGATCTGGAACGGCGGGTGCAGGCAGAACAGGTTCGGCGCGCCCCGCCCAATCAGCATTCGGTAGAGTCGGTTTGCCCGCTCGCCGTCGCCCAGCCGCGCCCAGAAGTTCGCTTTCCAGGCCATCGACCAGCCCGTGGACGCGTCCCCGCGCCGCTCCAGCGTGACTCTTGCGGCCCCGGCAAGCTCGGGCGTCCCGAAGCGCGTGATCTGGTCGCTCGGATGAAGCCCATACAGATGCGAGACATGCCGATGGTGCGGCTCCGGCTCGTCGTAGTCTTCTTGCCATTCTTGAAGCTGGCCGTATTTTCCAATTTTATGTGCTGGAAGCTTCTCTAACGCTTCCTGAAGTTTTTTAGAAAATGGTTTTTCTATTTTTAAAGTCTCAGTAGCTTCCAGACAACTTAAAAACAGCCCCCGGACGATCTGAGTGTCCATGGTTGGTCCGGTGCAGATGCTGGCGGCCTTTCCGGGCGCAAAGGTAAAGCTGTTCTCTGGCGAGTTCGATGGTGCGGTCACCAGAGAGCCGGTTTTCGGGTCGGGCACCAGAAAGTCTAAGTAAAACGTGGCGGCACCCTTCAAAATAGGCCAGAGCCTCGCCAGAATTTTCTTATCCTGCGTGAAGGCCCAGTGCTCGAAGAGATTCTGGCACAGCCACGCCCCGCCGCTGCTCGATGCGCCCCAGCTTGCCTGCTCGCCGGGCGCAGTGAAGCCCCACGGGTTCGCCAGCACGTGCGCCACCCAGCCTGAGGCATCGTAGTAGGCCCGCGCGGTTTTTCTTCCCGGCTCCACCAGTCCCTCGGCGAAATCTATCAGCGGCTCCTGGCAAGAAATGAGATTCGTCGGGCCGGAGGGCCAGTAGTTCATCTGGACATTGATATTGAGGTGCCAGTCGCCGTTCCAGGGAGTGTTTATGGTGTCGGCCCAGATTCCCTGAAGGTTCGCGGGTAAGCCTCCCGGACGGCTGGAGCTGAGCAAGAGATACCGCCCGTACTGAAAATAAAGGGCTTCGAGGCCGGGGTCGGGTGTCTTCTCGACCCGCTTCACCCGCTCGGGCGTCGAAAGCTCCTCGCGCCCGCCAGGGAGCGTGAGGGTGAGTGTCCCGAAGCGTTTCTTCCAGTCGGCCTGATGCCGTTGCTTGAGGATTGCGTACGATTTCGACGCGACCAGGTCCAGCGTTTTTTGGAGATCGGGGACGGCGCGTTTTTTATAGTCCGTGCCCGCCGCCAGAAGCAGGGTCGCGGCCCGCGCTCCGCGAACGATCAGCTTGTCGCCCTCGACATGCACGGTTCCGCCTTCGAGAACTACCCGGAGCCGGGCGGCAAAGCGCATGCCTCCGCCGCCCTTGCCATCGGGAAGCTGCCCGGACAATACCAGGTCGTTGCCGAGAGCGGAAACTCTGGCGTTCTCGCTACGTGTTAGAGAGACGGAAAAATCCCCCGATGTCCGGTAGACAAGAACGTCGTCCACACCTGAGACGAAGCACTCACGGTCGCCGACGCTGGCGATGGCGGTTTCCAGGTCCAGCTCGCGGCGATACGCACTGATTCCCCTGTTATCGGGGGCCAAACGGGGGCCAAACTCGATGCTTAGCTCGCCAAGAACCTGGTACGAGCCATACGGAACGTCCGCGCCGTGGCCGTAGCCGCTGCCCTTGCCCGCGCAGGTGAAGTTCTCGTTGACCAGCCGCTCGGCTTCGTCGTTTTTCCCCGCAAACAGCAAGCGCCGAATCTCGGGCAGGGCGCGGTGTGCGCCGTCGCGGTCGTTCTTGTCGGGCGAGCCGGACCAGAGGCTCTGCTCATTCAGAACGAGTTTTTCTTTCTCGGTTCCGCCAAAGAGCATCGCCCCGAGCCGCCCATTTCCCACGGGCAGAGCTTCGAGAAAGTTTTTCGCTGGAGAGTCCAGCCAGAGCTTCATTTAGAGCTTTTTCAAAAGTGTCATTCGGCCCTGTGGCACCCACTCGGCGACCAGAATGTCTCCGTTTTTTAGAAACTTTGCGCCGTGCGGATGGACGAACTTCCCCGGAATAAACTCGGACGTGGGCTTGCCGCGTAGCTCGGGAATCCCGGCACCGTCGCCGAGCTGGGCCGCAATTTTATTGTTTTCGTCGAAAAGCGTCACGACGCTACTTAAATCCGGGACGAGCATCAGTCCCTGGTGAATGTCGAAGTAGCAGGGCTGGCGCATCCCATTCACGTAGCCCACCGGCTGGCCGTCGAGGGTGAACTGCTGGGCGCGTCCGTTGCCGCGCTCGGTGACGATCAGAAGCGGCTCGCTCCCGCGCACGTCCAGCCAGATTCCATGGGCGACATTGAGCTTGCCCGGCCCGCTTCCGCGCCCGCCGAAGGTTCGAATGTACTTGCCCGAGAGATCGTACTGGTGAATATAGTCGGAGCCGTAGCCCTCGGAGATATAAAAATCGCCGGTGGGACCAAACGCGATATTGGTCGGAACGAACGGTTTTCCGTCTTTGTAGTAACCCGTTTCTTCTTTGAGCATCTCGGTATCGCGCTTCCAGACCTCGCTGCCCATCAAGTCTGTTTTGATTACCTGCCGACCCGATGTATCACAGTGATATAAAAATTCTTTTTTGCCTTCTTTGCGGTACTCGATTCCGTGTCCGCCGCCTTTTTTGATACCGGCGTTGAACGAGCGCGAGAATTTTCCGCGTTTATCGAACACATAGACGGCATCCTGGCTCTGGCTTCCTGCTCCAACTGTGTGAGTGACGTAGAAATTGCCCTTGCTGTCCTGGCAGGTGCCCTGGGTGTCGCCGAACTTGTGCGTATCCGGCGGGATAAGCCAGTCGTGGAGGCACTCGTAGCGCAGAGAGCCGCTACCTAAGATCAGCTTCGGGGCTTTCTCTTCGGCGTGGGCGTCCTGGGAGTGAAGAAGCTCGGTGACGCTCAGTGCAGCCGTCAGTGCGCCTGCTTTCAAGAAAATGTCGCGGCGCGTGAGCAAGCGCCGCTGCTGCATCGTATCCATGCCCCGACGTTCGACATTTCTCTTGCCAAGTCCTGCCGGGAACTTTTTTGGGGAAGTTGGCCGTATAATTACTTCGGAGGACGTTTGAATGACTAAAATTCTTATCGCCAGTGCGCTCGTGCTGGCCGCCACCGCAGCGTTTGCGGGACCGGACAAGAAGGCTCCCGCAGCCCCGAAGCAGACCACGTGCGCTGTCACGGGCGAGAAGCTCGGCGGCGACATGGGCAAGCCCATCGACGTGGCCTACACCGGCAAGCTGGCCGCGTACAAGGGCAAGTCGGTCAAGGTTTGCTGCGGCGGTTGCATCGGCAAGGTCAAGAGCAGCCCGGACAAGTACTTCAAGGCCGTCTATGCCAAGCCTGCGGTCAAGCCGAGCGCGGCCAAGATGGACCACAAGATGGGCGCAAAGAGCTAACCCTTCTACTTCAGAATATTGATCCTGGATAACCAAATCAGGACAGTGTCCAGGACGAAAATCGTCCGGCAATGGGGCAACAAGTTGCCGTCTCCCTCGTACCTCGGTCGAGATTCGAGCGAAGCGAGACGGCGGAGCTTGCGACGCCCCATAGCCGGACGTTTATCGTCCTGGGAATTCGGACGTTTATCGTCCTGGGAATTCGGACGTTTATCGTCCTGGGAAACGAATTATGGGTTCGTTTTCCAGGAGTTATATCAGCCCGCGAAGAGCTGGAGGCCGCCATCGACCCGAAGAACCTGCCCACTGACGAAGCGGGCATCTTCCGAGAGTAAAAACGCGACGCCTCCAGCGATCTCTTCGGGCTGGGCGTAGCGAATCAGCGTTCCCTCTGCGGTCATGGCCGGATCGAGGGTGCGCGTGGCGTCGAAGCGGGCCGTGCGGGTGGGGCCGGGGCTGACGGCGTTGACCCGAACATTGCTTGCCCGGAGCTGGGCCGCCAGGCACCGGGTGTACTCGACGATTCCCGCTTTTGCGACCGCGTAGATCACGCCTTCGCTAACCCCCACATGCGCCGCCACCGACGCGATGTTCACGACGCTCCCGAACTTTCGCGTCGCCATCCCCGGACAGATCGCCTGACAGAGCAAAATCGTCCCGACCAGGTTCCGGTCCAGCATCGCCCGGATATCTTCCAGTTTCACCCCGAGCGCGTCGTTGGGCTGTGGCTTGCCGCCTGCCGCTGCGATATCCCCGCCCGCACAGTTCACGAGTCCGTCCAGCGGCCCCAACTCCCTCTCGACCTTCTGCACCAGCTTCGCCACGGCTTCAGGATCGGCGATGTCGCCCACGCCGAACGCCTTTGCGCCACATGCCCGCGCCGCGTCCGCAAGGCTCGCATGTTCTCCGAACTCCGCCGACGCGGTTTCGCTCAGATCGTGAATCGCGACGCTCGCCCCGCGCTCCGCCAGAGTTTTTGCGATCACAAACCCCATCCCGCGCCCCGACCCCGTCACCAGAATGTTCTTACCCGTCATAGCCCCGATTGTACCCGCTCCGAACCGGGGAAAGTGTGCTATAATTTTCTGTCTTGGAACTGATTACCATACCAGAAAACGGAAAGGTGGCGTCGCCTATGCCGCAGGTCGCACGGGAAGTTGTGAAAGCAACGACTCAGTTGTATCTTGTCGTCGGGTATGAACCTCCCTGGACTGGCTATCTCGCCATAGAAGACGGAACTTACGTCGGTTCTTGCGGATTTAAATCACCACCACTGAAAAATCGCGTGGAGATCGCTTATTTTACGTTTCCCGAATACGAATCGCGCGGTGTAGCGACGCAAATGGCGACCGAAATTGTTCGTATCGCTCTGGAAAATATGCCTGGTGTGATCGTAGCCGCGCAAACCTTGCCCGAAGAGAGCGCCTCGACCTCCGTTTTGAAGAAACTGCGGTTTCGTCATGTAGATAGCATCGAGCATCCGGAGGACGGGCTGGTCTGGGAGTGGCATCTTCGCGAGGAATAACAGCAGAAATACCATGTCTCACCTAATCTATGACGCCACTGACGACCATATCATTACTTTCATCGACGAATGGGCGACGCTTCTGGAAGCGGAGGACTATGACCGGGCGTTTACGTTCACCGCGCATGTCGCCGGGGCCAAACTGACACCCGCTCTTCTTCATGACCTGATAAAGCAACACGCCTCCAACCACGCGACGAATTTTGAAGACGAATACGGCGTGCTCGACCCGAAGCATCGCGTGACGATGCAGGGTACGCCGACATTCAAGACCCAGGAAAAAAGCGTGGATCGCTGGCCTCGAAATACCCGTGGGACGGTCGGCGAGATCTGGTACGATCTCAATTTCGACGGCTTTGCTACGGACTACACCGCCACCTTTGAGATTCAAGACAGTGGACAAGGGCTAACCATCGCTCTGATCGACATCAGTGTGCATTAGACGTCATGCCGATTTACCGATTCGTATTTCCGTCGAATGAATTCGCGGCTGGATAAGAATGTCCACCTGCGTGGACAGAATCAAGAATGCTGTATGGCTATCAACAGCATCATTTCGACGAAGGTCGAATAGCTTATTCAGCCGGGAATTTATTCCACGGTACTAATCGGCGTAACGTCTAATGAATCCCCATCGGGGACTGAAACGGAAATACGGCAATGCTTAGACCCACAATAGTGACGCTTCAAGCTGCCTCTGACGTGCTCCGTTCGTCGAGCGATTATTTTCTGAGCGAGGTCTGCCTGGAGATTCCGCGCCCGGACACCGCTGTGTTTCGCGCGAGGCTTCATGGACCTGCCGGGGCAAAGGTCTGGGTACGCGCCTGGTTGTCCAGCGAGAGCGACGGCACTCTGGCCGAAGTCGCTTCCGGCTGCCTCGACGCGGGTGAACTTGTAACCCTGACTCTAAAACTCGACGATCCCCGCACGCCGGAGAGCGCCTACCTGCGCATCGAGTCCGCACCGCTTGCAACCGAGCATGTCGTGGCGATTAAACTGCCCACAAACGACCCTCCGTAACTCTCAATCACGCCCGAAGGGCATCGTGGCGAAGCCCTTAGCCCCCGACGTCCATGTCGGGGGGAATCGCGCGGTTATTGCGCGGTCCAGCCGCCGTCGATGAAGAGCGACGAGCCGGTGACGTAGCTCGATGCGTCGGAGCAGAGAAACAGCGCGGGGGTATAATGGCAAGATGTTAGTGGACGATGGCGACAACCCTTCTCCCGAGTACCTGCGGGCCGTGCGGCAGATGAGCGGCGTGGAGCGGCTTCGGAACATGACGGCACTCTCCGAGGCAGTCTGGCAGATGCTTTTCCTGAAGCTTCAAGCGCGCCACCCGGAGCTGAGCGAGCGAGAACTACGCCGAAAAGTCGCGGAAAAGCTCTATCAAAGCGACCCGCGCACCCTGGCGCTTCTCCGAGAGACGAGTTCGTGACAGATCAAAATGCGTTCTGGGATACCGTCGCGGCGATCACCCAGGTCTTGCGGGATCACGATACTCCCTTTCAACTGACGGGCGGAATTGCTTCGTCCTACTACGGCGAGCCGCGAATGACCCAGGATGTGGACATCGTGATCCAGCTCGATCCAGATATTGACGTTCATGCGTTCTGTCAGCAATTCCCGGAGCGATTTCCGATAGACGAAGCCTCTCTTCGGGAGGCACTGCGCGAGGGAACGCTTTTTCAGGTGTTGGATCAGGAAACCTTTTTCAAGGTAGACTTCCATATCGGAGAGCTGGTACCTGGCGAAATAGCACGCAGCCGGGAGATTCGTCTCTCTCCCAACTTGACGGTTCCTCTGATCTCCAAAGAGGGATCGATTCTTTCCAAGCTTCACTGGATTCGTTTAGGAAGCCACAAAAGCCGCCGAGATGTTGTGATGATTCTTCTGGGAGACGACCCTGTGGACGAAACGTATCTAAAAGAGCAAGCAAATCGACTGGGATTGAGCACACTTCTCGAAGAAATGAGGCAGAAAGCCGCAGAACAGACACGCCTCTGACTTTGGAGGATTACTGCGCAGTCCAGCCGCCGTCGATGAAGAGGGAGGAGCCGGTCACGTAGCTCGACGCGTCGGAGCAGAGGAAAAGGGCTGCGCCGGTGATCTCGTGCAGCTCGCCCCAGCGTCCCATCGGGATTTTGGCGACGAACGCGGCGTATTTTTCGGGGTCGTTTAAGAGCGGCTTGTTCATGTCAGTCGCAAACGGGCCAGGGCAGAGCGCGTTCACCGTCACGCCGTGCCCGGCCCACTCCAGCGCCAGCACGCGCGTGAGGTTCACGACGCCTGCCTTGGCGCTGGCGTACGGGGCGCGGCCCGGAATCCCGATCACTGAGAGAATCGATCCCAGGTTCAAAATTCGGCCCCAGCCGCGCTCGGCCATGCTCGGCCCAAAGGCTCGCGAGCACAGAAACGGCGACTTCAAGTTGGCGTCGATCACGGAGTCCCAGTCGTCCTCGGAAAGCTCGGCGATGCTTCCGCGCACGTTGATCCCGGCGTTGTTGATGAGAATGTCTATCGGCCCGACCTGCTCGGCCAGCGCCTGCACCGACGCGCCCTGAGTCACGTCGCACACGGCCCAGTCCGAACCGGGAATCTGTGCGGCGGCGGCCTTCAGCTCGCTCTCGGTGCGGCTGGTGAGCGTCACCTGCGCCCCGGCCTCGGCCAGCGCACGGGCCATCTCGAAACCCAGCCCTTTGCTCCCGCCCGTCACCAGCGCCCGTCGCCCGTCGAGGCGAAATAGATCCAGAACCGTCGGCATGACCTTGCAGTTCGCCGCAGGGCACCACGAAACCTTCTGCCCCGTGCGTTATTTCTCGGCTCCGCTCGCATCGAAAAGATAGAGATGCCCCTGCGATGCACCAAGCCTTGCGCTCTTAAACGGTGTGTCCTTCGGCACGAGAAACGCGACGCGGTAGCTTTTCTCCTCGCCTGGCTCCAGCTCGCCATCGCCGTCTTCGTCACGCTTTGCCTTGAGCAGGTACGAGGCCGGGTACCGCTCGCCGTCGCTGTCGATAAGTGTCAGCTCGCGCAGTCCACCGCCCCCGGTGAACTCGTACAGATTCTGCTTCTTGTGCATCGGATTCTTGATGCTGATACTTGCAAATATCCAGCGCTTGCCCTCAGGCGCATCTTCGTCGCCTTTTTTGTCGGCGGTAGAGAAGCCGGTAAGCTTGAACTGAAAGGTCCAGCTCGGGACGTACTGCCCCGGCGGGACGAGTGCGTTTTTCTCGGCTAAATGGGGGAGCGGCGCGAGGAGATTCTTCGGGTCGGGCTTGCCGCCTGCCTCGGCTTCGGTGGCTCCGGCGATAAAGAAGCGCAGGACTTCCTCGCTCGTTCCCTCACGGCCTTGCTTTAGAATTAACTTGACGATCCGGGCGTCAGCAGGCATCTTGAAGACGACTTCGAGCGGGTCGATCCCGCCCTGCCCGAGTCCCTGGCCCGGCTTGAGGCTCGGGCCAAACTCTTTGCCCGGCTGGCTTCTAAGTGCGTAGGCACTCTGACTTGTTTCGTATATCTGGTTGCTTGTGTCTACTGCCTGGAGAGAGTGAACACCGAAGTAGTTATCTTCCTCACGGCGGTTGTTCTTGATCGCGACGGTCAGAATCAGCAGCTTCTCATCGGTGGCGGGCGCGGTCATGTCGTAGCACTCGAACGCATCGAGGGAGTAGCGGGCTGAGAGAATCTGGTAGGTGAAGCCCGATTTGAGCGCAAAAATCTCCCCGAAGCGGATCGCGCCTCCGGTCATCTGAGCCGCACCCTTGATGCCCGGCTTTGCCACCGGCTTGACGGATGGCTTTGGCGCGGGCTTCTTCGGCGGGGCGGCCAGGGTCGGTGCGGCGAGAGTTAGCAAAGTGGCGAGGGCAAGTAATTTCGTCATGACTTTTGTTTCCTGTGGGGGCGTTTCGTGAAATAGCCTTCCTGTGGGGAGGCATGCGGGCTTCGAGTGGGGGAGGATGCGGCGGCGCTACGGCGTTTTTTCGATGGCGTGTAGCAGCAGCGTGACAGCAAGCAGGCGGGCATTGGGATCGCCCGGCGGGACTGCCCGAGCCTGGAACTCTTCGATCAGAGCGAGAAGCTGTCGCCGAAACTCGCGCTCGTTCTCGGGGGAGTGATAGAGAAACCAGTGTCCGCCGGTGGCGCGTGGTTCTCCAAGCTCCGTGAAGGTGTTCTGGTAGAGTATCAGTCCTTCGCGCAGGACGGGTAGCATCGACGGCTCGTCGATGCCGTCGCCGGGTAGCTGGACGAAGCGGTGGGCACTCGCCCGGTAGAGCTTCTCGGTGACGGAGCCTTTCTGCCGGGTCTCGACGAGCGTGATCATGCCCGCGTCTAAAAGCTTCTTTGTGTGAAAGTAGAGCTTGCCCGAGGCGACGCCGAGCGCGGTTGCCAGCTCCTCGTTGGTCCGGGCCTGATCGTGTAGCAGGCGCAGAATCCCGAGGCGTAGCGGGTGGGAGACCGCTTTGTGTCGCTCGGGCGTGTCGAGCAGAAAGGACTCTTCCATAGAAAATTCTATCGACCAAGTATAACAGATCGGTGGGGGAGTTGCCCCTTTCAGATAGAATTGGTCGCTTGTTTCTTTCCATACTAAACTCTGTCGCCCGAGTATAACATGGTAAAAACCAATCGTCAAGTTCTTCCATAGAAAAATCTGCCGACTGAGGAAAATAATTCTGGTACACTGGCTAAGCCACCCATGCCCGAAAGACTTGTCAAAGACCCGATCTATTTCCAGGCGTCCGAGCGCCTGCGCCAGCTCCTCGCCGATGGGGTTTTTGCGCCGGGCGAGAAGTTTCTCACCGAGCGACAGGTGGCCGAGCGGTTCTCCCTCAGCCGCGCGACGGCCAACAAGGTGCTCTCCGGGCTGGTCGCAGGCGGTGCGCTGGAGTTTCGCAAGGGGGTCGGGACTTTTGTCAAAGAGCCTGCCAGGCTCGACTACGACCTGCGGGCGCTGGTGAGCTTCACCGAGAAGGCCCGCGCCGCTGGAAAGACCCCCGAGACGCGCGTTCTGTCGCTGGAAAAGCTCCCGCCCCGCCCGAGTTTCGCGCCGGACGAGCCGCTCTGGAGCCTGACCCGCCTTCGCCTCGCCGATGGCGTCCCGGTGATCTTAGAGAGTCGGCTGCTACTTGTAAAATACTGCCCGAAGCTCACCCCAGAGCTTGCGGAAAGCTCGCTCTATGCATATCTTTCGGGAACGCTGGGCCTGGCTGTATCCGGGGCCGACGAAGTGATCCAGGCCGTCGGCGCGACCCCGGAAGAAGCAATCTCTCTTGAGGCTACCGCCGGGACGCCCTGCCTGTGCATCACGGCGACGGCGACCCTCACCTCGGGCGAGCCGCTCTGGCATGAGCGCACCCTCTACCGGGGCGATGCCTATGAATTGCGCCACCGCCTCGGCCCCATCGCCCGCGCTCCACAGGGAACTTTGGTGTGAAAGTTTCAGAGATCGGCGTTGCGATTATCGGCGGAGGTTTCATGGGCACGGTCCACACCGAAGCCCTGCGCCGCGTCGGGGTGAACCTGGTGGGCGTTCTTGGCTCGACGCCCGAAAAGTCAAACGCAGCTGCAACGCGCCTCGGGCTGCCAAAGGGCTATGCCAGTTTAGACGAGCTGCTCGCCGACCCGGAGGTTCACTCGGTGCATGTGAATACGCCCAATCGCCTGCACCTGCCCCAGACGCGGGCCGCGCTTGAAGCCGGGAAGCACGTGCTGTGCGAGAAGCCGCTCGGGATGGACGCCACCGAGTCAGGCCAGCTTTTAGAACTTGCCAACAAATTCGAACAACTGGCGACGGGAGTGAACTACAACAACCGGTTCTACCCGCTCTGCCACGAAGCAAGAAGCGCTGTCTCAGGCGGGGACATCGGGCGTCTGTTTCATGTCACCGGCTCCGTCACTCAGGACTGGCTGCTCCACGCCACCGACTACAACTGGCGGGTTTTATCGGAAGAGCAGGGCGCACTCCGGGCGCTCGCCGACATCGGCTCGCACTGGCTGGATTTAATTCACTTCGTCACGGGGCTTCAGATCGAAGCGCTCTGCGCAGATTTTACAACCGTTCATCCCGTCCGGCAGCGCCCTCTCGGGGAGATCGAGACGTTCTCGACGGCCCTCGCCGAAAGAGCCGAGCCTGTCTCCATCACCACCGACGACTACGGCGCGGTCTTGCTCAGGTTCGCGGGCGGCACGCGCGGTTGCTTCTTTGTCTCGCAGGTCTCGGCGGGGCGCAAGTACCGGGTCAGTTTTGAGATCGCCGGGCAAGATAAAACTCTGGCCTGGAACTCCGAGGACTGCGAGACGCTCTGGGTGGGCCGCCGCGATGCCCCGAGCGAGCTGGTCCGCCGCGACCCCGCGCAGCTCTCGCCCCTGGCCCGAAGCGTCAGCGCCTACCCCGGCGGCCACGCCGAGGGCTACCCCGACAGCTTCAAGATGTGCTTTGCGAGTTTTTACAACTACATTGCCGCTGGGGATTTCACCGCCCCCAAGCCCTACCCGACGTTTGCCGACGGCCATCGCGACAACGTCCTGTGCGAAGCGTTCGTCAAAAGCGTCCAAACCGGCGGCTGGATTTCCGTTTCAGGCAGCTAAAGCAGCCTGCTGCGCAAAACAAGCACCGTAAACGGCGCTACGCTGTACGAGATGGGTTTCGCAGCGTCCTTCATGGTGCTTTTCTCGTGCAGCAGGTTCGTTTACGGACCTGAAACCTTAATGATCGTCGCGGATGTGGGCACCAAAGCTCTCGATATAGCCGATAAGGTCTTTTTCGCGCTCGGCGAGACCCGCAGGCGTCTTGGCTTCCACATTAAGTCGTAAAACCGGCTCGTTCTGGCTCATTCTCAGGTTGCAGCGCCATTCTTTAGCATCTAAAGAGACTCCATCGATGATCGAAAGCTCCGCGTCGGCGTGGCGAGACTTCAATCCCTCGATGATCTCCGAGGCACGGTCGGTAATAAAATTGATCTCTTCCGATGCCGGGTATTTCTCGCGATACGCGTCTAAAATCTCACTGACTTTGCCACCCGAGGTAATTTTCTTTGAGAAAACATCTAAGACAGTTAAGAAAGTGATGATTCCGTTATCACACTTCCAGAAATCGCGATAATAAAAGTGTCCGGAGTTCTCTCCGCCGAAAACCGCATTGCTTTCGCGCATCATAGCCTTGATAAAGCCGTGCCCGGTGCGCGAGATCACGGTCTTTCCGCCGCCAAGCTGCGCAGCAGACTCGGTCGCCCAGAGCTGGCGCGGCTCGATCACAAAGCTGGCACCCGGCTCGGTCTCCAGAAAGTGGCTGATCAGCATGGCGTTGATGTAGTAGCCAGGAATCGCGCGGCCTTGCTCGTCGTAGAAGAAGCACCGGTCGGCATCGGCGTCCCAGGCGACCCCGAAATCGGCTTTCTCGGACTGAATCCGGGCGGCGATCTCCTTGCGGTTGCTCGGCAGGAGCGGGTCGGGCGTGCCCTTGGGGAACGTGCCATCGGGGTTCCAGTTGAGCCGAACCATAGAAACTTCGGGCAGATGAACCAGCGCGGCGTCCACAAACCGTCCGTTTGCGCCAAAGTTGACGTTACCGACAATGGTTAACTTCGGGACATTTCTCGGGACATATTGTTTTAGATACTCAGCATAAGCGTCGCACAAGTCAATTTTTTCAACAGTACCAGGTACTTCTGATCTAAAACGCTCTTCTTTTTTAATTTCTTCGTATATCTCGCCCAGTTTATCTTCACGAGTGAGCGGCTGGCCAGACTTGCCGACGAACTTGAAGCCATTCCACTCTCTGGGGTTGTGCGATGCCGTGCTGGCAAAGCCTCCATCGACGTTTTCCAGGTACCCGGATGCAAAATACAGCATCTCGGTGGATATCTCGCCCAGATCGATGATCTTGACGCCCATATCGACCAGCCCACGGATCGCTGCGGCCTGCATCGACGGTCCTGAGACGCGCACATCGCGGCCCACAAGGACGGTCTTCGCGTTCATGACTTTGACAAAGGCCTGCGCACAGACATAGGCGAAGTCTTCATGGATGACGCTCGGGTAGATTCCCCGGATGTCGTAGGCGCGAAACAGCGACGGATCGAATGGCATGGTGAGTTTGCTTTCCTTGTTTTATGCGAGAGTTTTCGGAATCTATTGTACCAGCGCCACGCGGACGCCCCAGCTCCCCGAGAGCGTTGCACCCGGCGCGAGCCGACTCAGACCCCAGTCCGGGCGATTGAACGCATCCGAGCCGCAGGTCATGGGTTCGATAGCCAGAGATTTTCGACGATGCGACTCCGGAAGCGGATCACCCGAGTATAAAACAACATACTCAAACCCCCCATCCATCCAAACCGTGACGATTTTTCCATTTCCCATAAGATAGATCTCTGTTTCGCCATTTTCATTGAGAATAGGGCTTAGAAAGCAACTGTTGAATTTAGTATCGCCGATAGTTTTGGAAGAAAGAAACTCGGAGCTGTCTAAAACCTTGCCCGTCGGGATGAAGTTCTCCATCTCCAGCACCGAGCGAAACGGTAGTTCAAGCATATCGTGATCAATGTGCTCCGAACCCGTCGTGAAGTACGCATGAAACCCGACCCCGACCGGTGCGTCCACAGTACCCCCATTTTCCACAGAGAAAGAGCAAGTCAGCCCCAGCTCGTTGAGAGAATACGTGATTTTTGCGGCGAGTGGAAACGGATAGCCAGGCGCTCCCGGAAAATTCAGGGAGAACTCGACAGCATGCTTACTTTGCGCTTCGATTTCCCAGTTCAAAGTACGTAGAAAGCCATGAATCGCGTTGGGGCCGTCTTTGTCGTTGGCGTTTAATGTATACTCAGTGCCATCCCAGATGTATTTTGCGCCCCCAATGCGCCCTGGAAACGGAATCAAGACATCTCCCTGGCCACCGACCTTGTTTTCTTTGCCCGAGTAGCTCGTAACGACTTCCTCGCCCTGGAACCAGACCCCCCGAAGCGATGCACCGTAGTTTGAAACCCGTGCGCTCCAGTCTCCATAAGTCAAAGTAAGCTCAGTTTCCATGAGAATTTGCTTTCTTTTGAAAAATTAATTGCTTTTGTTCTTCGGAAAATAATTCCTGGTACGATTTTTTGAATTTTCTCTTAATTTCCAGATTATTAATTTTATTATAAACTGAGACTCGTTTCAAAAAATCTTGAGTGACTTCGCAGCCTGTAATAACTGTCTCGATTTTGTACTTCCTGCGAAGAATTTTTGCGATAGTAAAGTCATTCGGGCCGGGTAAGCCACTACGATACTGTTTAAGATTCCCTGATTGTACGTCCTGACGTGCTCCTGCCTCCGTGATCTCGGGGTACATTGGCTTGTTTCCCTGCGCAAGGGCTGCGCAGGGAAGGGTAAGCCAGATAAAAGTAATCAGGACAAGCTTCATTATTGAAAATGGTATTGATCGATGTTTTCTTTGGTGAAAATGACGGGTGGACCGATAATTAAGATATTTTTATCTGTAATTTCTTTCTCACCGAGTTTGCCACAGGAGAACTTGGTTCCTTTTGTGGCTTTCAGTTCGCTTTTTGCCAGAGAAACTCCCACATGGGCGGCGACCACGCCCATATCCGGCGGACTCCAGAGGGCAAAATTTGGTACGATGCCATCTTTCACGAAGCGCCGCATCTGATCGGGCGTTCCCAGACCGGTAACCTTCACTTTATCGAAGACTTTTCGGCTCTCGACGACCTTTGCGGCGGCGGTGACGCCCACCGTGGTCGGTGCGAGAATTCCCTTGAGGTCCGGGTACTTGGTGAGAAGCCCTTCCGCCTCCGTGACGCTTTTCTGGTCTTTATCGTCGCCAAAAACGGTGTCCACGAGCTGCATTTTTGCATACTTGGGCTGCTTGATAAGCTCGTTGATACTCGCGACCCAGGCTTTTTGATTCGGGGCGTCTGTGGTTGCCGAGAGAATCGCAAATTTTCCTTCGTAGTTGATGTTCTTGCCAATCAAGTCGAGTAAAAACTCGCCCATTTTGGAGAAATCCGTCGCAAATATACCGACATCGCGGTGAGATTCATTGCCTGTGAGGTCCGAATCGACCGTGAGTACGGTTACGCCCGCCGCTTTTGCTTCGTCGAGGGTTGCGTTAAGGGCGTCGGGGCTGTTAGCGGCGATCACGATCACTTTTGCGCCGCGCTGTACCTCGTCTTTGATGAACGAAATCTGGCTGGTCGGCTCCGCTGTCGAGGGGCCGGTGACACTCACCTCGCAGCCGATCTCTGCACAGGTATCGGTCAGTCCCTTTGCGATGCCGTCGAAGTAGGGGTTTCCGGTGTTCTTCGGAATAAAGCTCAGCTTGACCTTCTCGCCGCCCGCAGGCGTCGCGGGGGCCGAGGGCGAGGTCGCAGGCGTGTCGGGCTTGCACCCGGCCAGGACAAGAAAAGCAAGAGCGAAGAGCGTTCGTCGCGTGTTCATGCCCTCTCTTTCGCGCCGGGCCGGTATAATCCCTTCATGAAGCACTCTTGTGGGCATTTTTCGCGCCCAAAAACGCGTCGCGAGCTACTCTGGCAGGCCGGGGCGGGCTTCGGGACGCTCGCGCTCCAGGCGCTTTTGGCCGAGGAAGCGCAGGCAAAAAGCGGCTTCCCAAGCTTCCCACCGCGCGCCAAACGCGTGATTTTTGTGTTTCTGCACGGCGGCCCGTCGCAGGTGGACACGTTCGATCCCAAGCCGCAGCTCACCCGCGACCACGGAAAGCCTTACTCGGGTCCACGGCCCAGAGTTGTCTTCGCACAGACCGGAAACTTACTCAAATCGCCCTGGGAGTTTAAAAAATACGGCCAGAGCGGCCTTGAAGTCAGCGATTTATTCAAAGAAGTGGGTCAGTGCGCCGATGATTTGTGCGTCATTCGTTCGATGTGCGGCTCGAACACGGCTCACGGTGGTGCGTTGCTCAAATTGCACACCGGAAGCGACGTTTTTGTTCGTCCTTCGATGGGAAGCTGGGTTTCGTATGGCCTGGGCACCGAAAATAAGAATCTACCGAGCTTTCTGACTATCTGCCCGACCCTGGGCCATGGCGGAGTGCAGAACTGGTCGAGCGCGTTTCTGCCCGCCGCGCATCAGGGAACCCCGATTGGCAACGCCGCGATTCGTGCCAGAGACGCCCAGATCGCGCATTTGAAGTCGGAAACCCCCGAGGCTATCGAGCGGGCACAGCTGGACTTACTTGGCCAGATGAACCAGGAACAAATGCAACACTGGGGAGTCGATCCGCAGCTGGAATCGCGCATCGAGAGCTTCGAGTTGGCGTTTCGTATGCAGCGCGACGCCCCGAGATTGTTAGATATTTCCAAAGAGAGTAAAATAACACAAGATTTGTACGGAATCGGCACCGAACCGACGGATAACTTCGGGCGACAGTGCTTACTTGCTCGAAGATTTAGTGAAGCGGGCGTTCGGTTTGTACAGGTGACGCATTCGTACAAGTGGGATCAGCACGGAAACCTGAGAAATGACCACGCCAAGAACGCCGCCGAGGTCGATAAGCCCATCGCCGGGCTACTCAAAGACCTTAAAGCCCGTGGCTTATTAAAAGACACCCTGGTTCTGTGGGGCGGCGAGTTCGGGCGCACGCCCACGGCGCAGGGCGGGGACGGGCGCGACCACAACCCGCATGGCTACACGATGTGGATGGCGGGCGGTGGCGTCAAAGGCGGCTACGTGCATGGCTCCACCGACGAATATGGCTGGTTCGCACAGGAAAACCCGATGAACCTCCACGATCTGCACGCAACCATGCTGCATTTAATGGGAATCGATCATACCAAGCTCACCTACCGCTACGCAGGCCGCGACTTTAGATTAACTGACGTTGAAGGCGTCGTTCATAAAGAAATTATCGCATAGTCCCGTCGTGGAACGACGGGTCTTTGAAGACAAAGCCCTCCGGGCTGAACCCGAGGTATCTGGGCCGGAAAACTGGAGACAAATGTCTGTATGCGGTATACTGAGGGCGATGCGGTTGTGATTATAGTGCAGAATCAGAGCATGTCGGTTGAGAAGATTCGTTAGCCTCTTTTCGCCACGTAATATTATCCTTTTCAGGGCTGATTGATTTGCATGATGCAACATCAACACAATCCTGCATTTGTTTCATGTTTTCTATAAACCATTCCTGAACAGTGCGAGCAATTAATTGTTTTTCGGGTTCACTTTTATATGCCCAGTGTTCCGAGAATCCGAATCGAATATCAATAATCGTTTTTCCTATTTCATCATTATCTAAAGGAACAAAGGAGCAAAAACAAGATATCTGCTCTATATTTATTTTCTCAACACTAAAATTCTCTCCTATATTCTGATGCCATATAATGCCCTTGGCTTTAGATATATCTATACACAGTTCGTTTAGAATTTCTGTTAGTTTTTGTTTGGTACAATCTTTTTTGACGATTAATTGGGAAGAAAAATAAAATTTATTAAATTTCCCTGCATCAGAAATAATAATTTTAGGTTCATTAAATTTTAAATTTCCATAGTTTTGATCTTCATAAAATGATTTATAATGTTCAAATATATTTTTCCTTATGTTTTGTTCTAATGTAAGTTGATTAATTAGTATTTCATTTGGAAGAATAATAGTAAATCTACCACGAGAACTTGATGATCTGATAACACCATCCGTGCCAATCCCCGTTTCCCCAATATATGCACGCCTTATATTTGTTCTTGAATCTCTTAAAACTTTAGTAATAACAGAAGATATTCCAGGAATATTCGTAGATTGGTATTCAAGTCTCCATCTAACTGATTCTATTCCTAATTCTTCAGGGATATTTTCGAGAATAGTTTCATTTTTATCCAAAACAGGTAGTTGATTTGGATTAGTAAAACAAAATGACCACTCGGTGAATAGTTGTGAATTTTTTATATAATTACAAACTTTATTTTTCAGATTTTCAGCAAAGATAATTTGTGCTTCTTCAGATAAAGCATCGTAGAAGTAATTATCATCTACAAAGCATTTCATGTCAACATATGATTGGCTGTAATTACTATAGTTATTATCTTTTTTGATATATAGAGGAAAAGCAATCAATGCAGCGATTCCTAATTGCGTATTATGTATTTTTATAGATCTTAATCCTTCAAGAAATTTATTTATAGTGCCTATCTTGTCTATCATAACTGCTTGAATTGAAAAATGAAAACGTCTCGTTTGGTTAATAGGACGAACAGAAACTTTTACATCTTGAAATAATGAGTATTCATTAAGTTTTTTTAGATGCCCAATAATGCCACGTTTTACTCTGCGTTCAATGTGATCTGCATACGCGAAAACATCCCCTTCAGTTGTTTTCGAAATTTTAAATATTGCTCTTGCCCCTTCTGTAGTAGTATCAATAAATTGTGTAGTTCCAATAAACATACGCCGAACAGCAATTTTTTCATTAATTAATATTCTCAATACTTTAGCAGCTGTTCCAGGTAAATTTAACGATGAATACTCTAGCCGAAATTGAGTAATTTTTTCGGGTAGATCATTCATATTATGAATATTTAGAAATCGTATTGCATCTTCTGCGGTTTGTATTCTTAATGATACGTCTTTTTTTGTTAATTGTTTAATTATTTCGATTAATTTGTGATCAGAGTTTATCCATTGTGGGATTTCCCAATCGTTGCTATCATCCCAGTTTGGATATTTTTTATCTAAATAATATGCGGCAACTTTACCACACGCATATAAATCAGAATAAAAATCAGCATGTCCACTGATTTGTTCTGGGGCACAAAATCCCAGAGTAAAAAAAGGAGTCAATGTTTGACGTAATTCATTATCATCTTGATCATGAATAAATTTAGATCCCCCGAAGTCTATTAAATATAAAGGACTTTGAAGACGTGTTGGATTAAATAAAGTTTCTATATCTATAATTATGTTACTGGGTTTTATATCTCTGTGAATAAGTCCTTTACTATGAATAATTCTGCAAATTCGTAACAAGCTATCTAGTATTTTAATTGTATTATTAAGAATAGCGGATACTTTAGTGTTATTGTCGCGATTATCAATACTTTCTTCTAATGTGCTGCCTTTTATGTATTCCATCACGTGTATATTATTTGCAGATGCGAATAATTTAGGGAAAGGGCCTATATTGAGTTCTGTAAGCTTCGCTAAATTAGAACCTTCTCTTTCGAATAATCTTATAGCTGGTTTGTCCATTCTATGCAATTGCTTAACCAGATAAATTTCTTGGTCTGACGTTGATGCATTAATTAAACACGCAGTGAAAGTATTTCCAAATCCGCCGGAAGCAAGACGGTTTAAAATTTTATATTTATCAAATAAAATTGTATGACCAGGGATTATTGGGATATTGTTTTGGTTTGGCATTAGTTGTAAGTTTTTTGAGAGCGTGGAGCGTTATACATGGATTTTCAAAAAAATGCCATAAATTCAAGTAGTAACAATTGCGAATAGCTGTAATTTTTCTTGTGGCAAACGTCTGTATGCGGTATACTGGGGGCATGGCGAAGCTTTCTGAGGGTGATGCGGTGGTGATTGTGGCGCGGGATTCGAGCGCGTCGGATGTGAAGAGCGGGCTGTACTACGGCCACTACGGAAATCTCACCGGGACGATTCTAAAGATCTACGGCGAGGAAGCATCCGTTCTGGTGGACCGCGAGGTGCTACCCGTCGATATCGAGAAGCGCCACGCCGACAACGAGAAAGCCATGCGCCAGCGCTGGCTCGATGGGCTTTCCGAGGAGGCGCGCAACCGTCTGACCGCCACCGAGAAGGCGTTTCGGCTCAACTACGCGATTCTGATCTCCCTGAGCGATCTGGAAAAAGGCAAGAAGCGCGACGATGCAACGCCGGTCAAGCGTCCGAGTGAGGCCGATCTCGCCGACGCTGAGGCGAAGTTCCTCGCCGAGCGCACGTCCGCCAAGAACTGATCGTGCACGTCGGGCGTATCGGGCGACGGGGGATCAAGGTGCGGGCGGGCTTCGGGCTGCTCTACCTGTTTCTCACGCTCGGCGCTGTCACGACGCTCTACCCGTTTGTTCTGATGCTCTCGACGGCCACCAAGAGTCAGAGCGACTACAACGACTACAGCCCTGCCGCGCTCGTGCCCCGGTACTGGCGGAGCGAGGACGCGCTCTACACCAAGTACCTCGAAGATCGCTACGCCAACAACCTCGACGACCTCAACGCCGCCCACGACGCCGACTATCCGAAGCTCGCCGATGCCCGCCCGCCGTCGCCCGCTTCGCCCGAGCGCTGGGAATCGTTTGTTCGGAATTTGCCTCCAACGTACAAAAAAGCAGGCTTCGGCGAGCACGAGAGCGCTCCGAGCAAGCTCATGCTCCTCTGGCGCGAGCGGCTTCGGGTACAGTTCGGCACGATTGAAAAACTCAACGCCGCCTGGACCGAAGAGAATAAAAGCTTCGATGCCGTCGCGCCGCCCCCGGAGAAACTCAACTTGCGCGCCTGGACTCCCGAGCTGACTCGCCTCAAGGTCCGCGACTGGGAAGCATTCAAAGCCACTCTGCCACCCAATTTTCTGCTTGCCGACCGCTCCGACACGGCCTGGCGACGGTTTTTAAAAGAAGATCGCTACGACGGCGAATTAGAGAAGCTAAATACGGCCTGGGGCCAGAAAATAGCCCGCTGGGAAGACATCAATCTTCCGAGAACGGCTCCGGCCAACCTCTCTCGCGCCGACTGGGAAGTTTTTGTCCGTACCAAGCTCCCGCTTCGGCTAATAAATCTGAGCGTTCCGGTTCCCGAGAAAGTCAGCAAGGCCGATTTTATCGCCGGGCCGTGCCCGCTTTCGGCCATTTCCGCAGACACGACCGAGAATCTCTGGCGCGAAAAATACAGCGAAGCTCCGATTGCGCAGGCGTCGGTGGATCTCGCGTATGTTCGGGCGCACGCGGGCGAGCTTCGCTCGGAGTTTGCCACCCGAAACTTTCGGGCTGTCTTCGGCTATATCTTTCTGCACGGACGTGCGGTAGGTAACACGGTTTTGTTCTGTTTATTGGCAATTCTTGGTGCACTGATTGTAAATCCGCTCTGTGCGTATGCGCTTTCGCGGTACAGTTTGCCCTACGGCTATCAAATTTTAGTATTTTTACTCGCAACCATGGCATTTCCCGCCGAAGTTGCGATGATTCCGAATTTCTTACTCTTAAAACAATTGGGAATGCTCAACTCGTTCTGGGCGTTGCTTCTGCCGGGGCTTGCCAGCGGCTATTCGATCTTTTTGCTCAAAGGATTTTTTGATAGTCTGCCCAAAGAACTCTACGAAGCCGGAATCTTGGACGGTGCGAGCGAGCTTTCTATGTTTGGACGAATCACGCTGCCATTATCTCTTCCCATTTTCTCGGTGATCGCGCTGCATGCGTTCACGGCAAGCTATGGGGCATTTTTATTTGCGCTCGTGGTGTGCCAGGACGAGCGGATGTGGACGCTGATGGTCTGGCTCTACAATCTTCAGGGAACCGCGCCGCAGTACGTGATTATGGCTGCCCTGACGCTCTCCGCGCTCCCGATGCTACTGGTATTTCTGGCCGCGCAAAAAGTGATTCTTCGGGGAATTGTTCTGCCCAGCTTCAAATAAAGGATATTGCGGGGCTACCTTCATTATCTCTTCAGGGTTGGACGGTTGAATGGCTACATGTATAGTCGTGTCTGGATCTTCCCGTTTGTCGCCCTGAATATCTGTGGGATTGCCTGCGCTCATCCTCAAGGGCATGTAGCGCGGACTGCCTACGAGCCGCATCAGGTCGCGCCGGAGTCGGAGCCGGGGCTGATCAGCCTGTTTTCCGCGCCGCCTGCCCGTCCCCGCGCCGCCGATGCGTTTGCGCCGTTTGCGCCAAAAGTGACGACGCACTGGGACGGACAATATCTGTTCGTTGAGTCGGACGGCATGCCGGACCACGCGTTGATGGTGGGCATCATGGCGTGGCAGCAGCAGGTGCCGCTTTCCCAGCCCTACACCGGGGCGAACGCCTGGCGCATCCCGCTGGTGCCCGTCGTGGCGACAGACCCGCTCTCGGCCCGGACGCACTTTCTGCGCGGAGCCATCGCGCTCGCCGCCAACGGGGTGCCGATCTTCAACGCTCTGAACAACCGGGGTGTCGATTCGAACCTCGCGGGCGAGTTGGACGAGTTCGGGGGGCACGCGGGGCGGGGCGACGACTATCACTACCACATCGCGCCAGTGCACCTGGAGAAGCTCGTTGGCAAGGGAAAGCCCATCGGCTACGCCCTCGACGGCTACCCGCTCTACGGGCTGACCGAGCCTGATGGCAGCCCCCCAAAAAAGCTCGACGCCTTCAACGGCCACGACGACCCGAAGGGGGGCTATCACTACCACGCGACCCGAACCTACCCGTACGTCAACGGCGGCTTCCACGGTGAGGTCACGGAGATCGACGGGCAGGTGGACCCCCAGCCGCGCGCCGAGGGAGTCCGCCCCGACACCTCGCCCCTGCCCGGTGCAACGGTAAGCGGGTTCACTCGGGTCGGGAAAGACAGCTACTCGCTCGCCTACACCCTCGGGGGAAGGGAGGGTCGGGTGGACTACCGCAAAGAGTCAGACGGTAGCTATACCTTCACCTACCGGATCAGCACCGGGGCGACCATAATCCGGAGCTACCCGCAACGTGGCGGCCAGGGCAGGCGTCAGGAAGCTGCCGGTCCAGAGGCCGCACCCGGCAGGCCGACCGATTTTCAGCTCTTCAGCCCGGTGGTTGCAAGCGGAGGCAGCCTGCCCATCGCATTCACCTGCGACGGCAAGGGAGTCTCACCTCCGGTGGCCTGGAAAAACGTCCCCGCAGGAACGAAATCGCTCGTGCTGATCATGCATCACTTCCCGCCCGGCGACGAAGAAGCCCCGCATGTCTACTGGCTTGCCTACAACATCCCGCCCGGCGTGAGAGAGATTCCACCGAACGACCAGGCGATTGGTCTGCGCGGCGGCAACACGGTCAACTCGCGCCTGGAGTACGCACCGCCGTGTTCGAAGGGGCCGGGCAAGAAGTGGTATGTCCTCACCCTCTACGCCCTTTCTGAGGAGCCGAAGATAGGCGTGACAGAGCGAGGAGTCACCCGCGACGCGATGCTCAAGGCCATGGAGGGCAAGATTCTGGCGTCGTCGGTACTCAATGTTTCCTACGAGCGCACGGGACGAGGAGACTCCCGATCAGACCCCGTTTCAGGTTAGCCGCACCCTCATGGTGCAAAAAACGGGGGAAATGGACGGTACGGGGTTCGAACCTGTGACCTTCTCCGTGTCAGGGAGACGCGCTACCACTGCGCCAACCGTCCATAATGGGGCGAGGAAGATTATACCATGCTACTCGGCGCGGAGCAAGACCGTGATTTTTGTCACAGAACCACTGTACCCGCAGCGATGGCTGAGGGCACCACCAGCCGTAGCTCCGGGTCGGGCGGGGCAATGGAGTCGTCGCTCGCGGCGATCAGGGCCACCCGGACGCCCACGCCCTGCGCCCGAAGCTCGTCCACGAACGCCCGGCGCGGCTCGTCCCAGTCTAATAGTACGCAGATCACCGTGGTGAGCTTCTCCAGGTCTTCCGCAAGTCTCGGGGCGATCTGGCTCAGCGGCTCGCTCTCGACGGGACCGACCAGCGCCAGCTCGTCTAAGATCTGCTCGCGATACGCCAGCCCGCGCCCCGCCGTGAGATGCACCAGCTTCGGCCCGGCGGCAAAGATATCGACCACGTAGTCGCGGGCGGCCAGGGCGTCCGAGAGCGCCGCGCAGACCGAGACGCCGCGCTCCAGCGTTTCGAGCCGCGCGGCTCTGGCTTTTTTATCCAGGCCCGCCGGAACCTGAGTGTCTAAAATAACCCCGACGCGCAGAAAATACTCCTCGCGCCACTCGCGCACGACCAGCCCGCCGTTCTCCGCGCCCGCATGCCGGGCCGTGGAGCGCCAGTCGATGTCGCGCAGGCTGTCGCCCTCACGAAAAGGCCGGTTGCCCGCGTACTCGAACGAGTCGCCCGACTGAGTCGCCGTCAGAATCCCGCCCGGCTGCCAGCGCCTGCCGGTCGGAAGGTGCAGGCTCGCCAGTGGCAGGTAGGCCGGATGAACAATCAGCTTGCTGGCTTCTTTGAGAATCCGATAGCTGTTCACCAGCCCCAGTGGAGCATCGCTGGAGAGCCGCCAGCCCGGCAGGGTGTAGACGCCTCGTTTTTTGCAGCGCAGCCTGAGCGTAACGGATTTTGTTTCTCTCGGCCCGAGCGTCCCGAGCGCGACGCCTTCGTCTTCGAGCGCATCGATGTCTGTGGGCAGGCCCCATGCGGCGACACTCAGGTCGCGCTGGGTTCGCCCCTCGCTGGTGAGCGTGACAGAGACAGCCACCTCGCCGCCCGCCAGCGCCCGCTCGGTGTGCTCGACCCGCAGCCGGGCGCGGGGGCGACGAAAGAACGCCGGGAGGCAGGGCAGCCACAGCACCGAGGCGTAGATCGTCACGACAAAGGTCTGGATAAACAGCGAGAAGTATAGCCCGAAGGTGAGAATCGCAAGAGTCGTCAGGCCCAACATCCAGCGACCTGCCCGAGTAAGCCGATAGTGCCAGATCTTCCAGCTCAAGCGGTAGAGGACGCCCTGGTAGCGGGCCTGAGGGTGCTGGCGGACGTCTTTGGTGCCGGGAAAGCCTGTCAGCTCGATAGGCGAGCGTAGCCCGGCGGCCTGGGTCAGCGTCTCCGTACGCGCCGAAAGCGCTGCGCTCTCAGTACGCGCCGAAAGCGCTACGCTCTCAATACGCGCCACGAGCCAGGATCACGGCGGGAAGCGTTTTTAACAATAAGACAATGTCCAGCCAGAGCGTGCGCTCGTGGATATACTTCAGGTCCAGCTCCACCTGCTCGGGAAACGGGATGTTCGCGCGGCCCTGCACCTGCCAGAAGCAGGTCAGGCCGGGGATCACGGCGAGGCGTTGACGCTGGTAGTCGGTGTAGAGCGCGACCTCGCAGGGGAGCGCGGGGCGCGGCCCGACCAGGCTCATCTCGCCCGTCAGGACGCACCAGAACTGAGGAAGCTCGTCGAGGGAGAACTTGCGCAGGATCGCGCCGACCGGAGTGATACGCGGGTCGTTGCGCATCTTGAACGTGACGCCGGTTGCGCCGTGCTGGTTCTTTTGTTTCAGCTCGCGGCGGATGCGCTCGGCATCGGTGACCATCGAGCGGAACTTGGGGAAGTCGAACTCGACGCCGTCTTTGCCGACGCGCTTCTGCCAGAAGAGCACCGGGCCCCCATCGGTCAGCTTGACCGCAATCGCAATGATTGCAAACGGAATAAAAAGAACCGTCAGAGCAAGAAGCGAGAGGGCGATATCGAGGGTGCGCTTGGCCGCCAGATAGACGGCTCGCTCCCCGGAAACGGTGCCCGTGAGCCATCGTTGCGTGGGGCGCTCCACAGGAAGCGCCTGGTCTCGTTCGGTTGTCCCCAGCATGCCAGCCTATATTATGTCACGAATCCGGAAATTTCTACAGTATTTTTCCACTGTTGTTCTTTTCTCAGCGCGAACGGAGCAAATAAACTTTCTCACCCGGCAGGTGAAATCCCTGCTGGCGGGCCAGAACTTCCCGGCCTTCGTCGGTGCGCAGGTGGTTGCGGTAGCGCCGTCGCTCGGCCAGGACCGACTGGAGCCGGGCATGGCGCGTGCTGAGCGCGTGCAGACGGATTTCTTGCTTATCGTCGAGGCGGAACGGCTCCATGGCGGTGCGCGCCGCCGGGAAAAGAAGGATGGCTCCTCCGATGCCGAGGAGTCCGATCAGGGCGAGCCGCGCCGTGAGAGCGACCCAGCCGCGCCGACGGCGGCCACGTGACGATGGTTTTTTAGAGAGCTTGGCCAATGCGATGTACCTTGATGAGATTGGTGGTGCCCGACACCCCGACCGGAGTGCCCGACGTCAAAACAACTAAGTCGCCGTTCTGAAGCTGCCCGGTGGCGACTGTCGCCGCGACTGTGTTTTGCAGTAGCTCGTCCACGCTGGACGGTGGCACGATCTGAAGCGGGGTGACTCCGTAGAGCAACGCCATGCGCCGCAGGCAGGCCACCGAGGTCGTCGCGGCGAAGATCGGGGCACGCGGACGGAACTTGGCGACCGCTCGCGCCGTGGCTCCGCTGGTGGTCGCGCAGAGAATCGCGGCGGCACCCTGGTCGTGGGCGATGGTCGCAACCGCATCGGCGACGGCGTCCGTGACGCTCTCTCGCCCGAAGAGTTTCTGTTTCTCCAGCAGGGTTGCGTCCCAGTCGAAGTCGCGCTCGGTGACCTGCGCGATCCTGCTCATGGTGTTTACGGCCTCGATAGGATACGCCCCGACCGCCGTCTCGCCCGAGAGCATCAGCGCATCGGTGCCGTCTAAAATGGCGTTGGCGATGTCGGTCACCTCGGCGCGGGTGGGGCGAGGACTTCGGATCATCGAGTCGAGCATCTGGGTGGCCGTGATGACCGGCTTGCCGCGCCCGTTGCAGGCCCGGATCACTTTTTTCTGGACGCTGGCTACCTCTTCAATCGGCAGCTCGACGCCAAGATCGCCGCGCGCCACCATCGCGCCATCGGCTTCGTCTAAAATTTCATCGAGGTTGATAACCGCCTCGCCCTTCTCGATCTTCACCAGCACCGGAACCTGGCTCTCGCCCAGAGCCGCGCGGAGCTTTCTCACGTCGGCGGCGCTCCGAACGAAGCTCAGCGCGACATAGTCCACGCCGAGGGAAAGCCCGAAGGCGACATCGGCGAGGTCTTTCTCGGTGACAGCCTCAACGGGAATCGCGACGCCCGGCGCGGCGATGCCTTTTTTAGAAGATAAAGGCCCGCCAAAGACCACCTCGGTCGTGATTTTCTCGGGGCTGGCCTCAAGAACCTTCAGCGCCAGCAGTCCGTCGTCGAGCAGGAGCATGTCGCCGGGTTTCAGCGCCGCACGCAGCTCGGGCACGGGCAGGCAGACCCGCGTCGCGTCGCCCAGAGCCGGGTCGGCATCCAGTGTGAACCGCGCCCCACTCGCCAGCACGACTCCGGGCACCATCTCTCCGATCCGAATCTTGGGGCCGCACAGGTCTTGCAAAACCGCGATGGGCCGCCCCGCCCGCTCGGACGCCGCCTGAAGCGCCGCAAATCGCGCCGCATGCTGCTCGTGCGTCCCGTGAGAAAAGTTAAAGCGTGCGACATCCATCCCGGCGGCGATAAGCCGGTCCAGGTTTTCGGGGGAGTCTACTGCAGGCCCGAGGGTGCAGACGATCTTCGTTCGGCGCATATGCTGAGCGCCAGTATACAGCATCTATCAACAACGCGCGAACTTGAACGCCGCAACCGATTAAAATTTACCGGGCTGGTTTATTGCGATCACTCTCCGGAAAACCTCCAGGTGTCGTTCTAAATAGATTTTGGCTTCCTCATCCTGGACATCCAGGCTGTCTATGATCTTTGAAACGCTGGTTTCTAAAGAAAGAATTCTTTGCGTATCAAAAGATTTTGTTGATATGAAATACATTATATTTCCGCAACCGTAAGATAACGCTAAAATAATATGTTTGTTTGGATGAAGTGAGTTGTAATGATATAAACCCTGAGGAAATTTAAGTGCACAGATTTGATTGTATTTAGTTTCTATTTCATCCATTAATTTTTTTAATGTTCTTACGGCGCAGTGCAAGGCCGCCGAGGGCGAGAGCGGGAAGAATCAAGGCGATTGTGCCCGGCTCCGGGCTGACATTGCTCTGAATCCAGCTTGCATACGTCGAGACACGCGTCGAGGCCAGAAGATCGGTGTAGCTGGCGTTGTCCGAGCCGTCGCCGCCGGGAAGAATGCCATCGATCCAGCTATGAACCCCGGCCACTTTCCAGTTGCCGCCGCTGTCCTGAATGAAAAAGCCGCCGCCCGAGTCGCCCGGCGCTATCGAGCCTTCAAACGCCATCGGGGTGTCCGACGAGCCGAACGCGCTCAGGCGGGTCGGGACATTTGCGGGTGAGTCGAAGTCGGCCACGAGGTAGTCGTTGGAGAACGTCGGGTCGCCGGGCGCGACCGCCACCGAACCTCCGAGCACGTCGGCGACGTTCTGGATCGCGCGCTTGGTCCCGAGGCCCGTTGCGTTGTGACCCGTCGAGCCGACGCCCTGGTACCCGATCCCGACGTGATAGCCCGGCTTGCCCAGCTCGTCGGTGTCGGTGTAGATCTGTGCAGGCGTGACGCCCACCACGGGAGCCGACAGACGGAGCAGCGCGATATCGAACCCGTTCTCGATCACCCCGTTGTAGCTCGGGTGCGAGATGACCTGCGCCACCGAATAGAGCTGGCCGTTGAAGATCACGCCGGTCGGGTTCAGCGCCGCACAGTGCGCTGCCGTGAGAACCCAGGTGTCGGCGATCAGCGTCCCCGAGCAGAAGTTCCCGACGTTCCCCACGGCTCCGAAGACCGGCAGCGACGACGCCAGCGTAACGGTCTGGGCCTCGGTGATGTCGTCGCGGCGGGTGATCGCCTGGGCAGGCAGAACGAAGCTCAGTGTGGCCAGCGCGACGAGCGCAAAAGTACGGACGGCAGGTCGGTTCATGGCCTCTATTGTTCCACAGAAATGATAAATGCGGCGCGCACATCGGTCTCGCCGGGCGCACGAAGCTCCAGAAAGTAGACGCCGCCCGGATCAAGCTCCTGGCTGTCGCGCCGCCGAATCGTCCAGACGAAGCTGGAGCCGGTGCGGGTCGGGTCGGCGATGGCCTGCTCCTCGACCGCCCGCCCGCTGATTCCCCGCGCTTCTTTGTAGCGCCAGAGCGTCACGGAGAAGCTCGGCGGCGGCGTGCTACCCGAGGGCCAGGTGAGCTGAAAATTAGAAGAACGCGGAATGTACACCCCTCCGGGCGCGGGTGATATCTGGACCGAGGCAAGCTGCCCACTGCCGGTTCCCGTATTGATCGTCGCGCCGCCCCCGCTCGGGTTCGTACTGGCACCGACGAGGTAGCAGGACCGCTTCGTGACCTGACCGGGCGTCGTGAGTTCTAAAAAGTACACGCCGTCCGGAGCCAGGCTGTTGATCGGGCGAATGTCCCAGGTCAGCGCTCCCGTGGCAGGCAGAACCCCGATGCGCTGCCCCACGGTGGCGCGTGGCTCGCTTCCCCGCGCCTCCTGGTAGCGCATCAGGCCCACCTCGGCCACCGGCGGCGGCGGCAGTGCGGGCGTCCAGCCCATCTGAAACGTCTGGGTTCGGCTCACGAACGCCGTTCCGCCCGTCGGCCCCAGCCGGACGTTGCCCACCTGCCCGTTGCCGCCCGTCGAGATGAGCTGCGTCAGTGCGCCGCCCCCGCCCCCGCCACAACCCGCCAGCCCGAAAGAGAGCACCAGGCCCAGTAAAAACCGTCGCTTCATTGCTGGTGAGAGTACCACAACCCCCGGAAGTTTCGGGCGATACCTATTTTGGGTATGACGATAGTATGAGTGTAGTTCCAATGCCCGCAGCCTGGCAGAACTGGCTGAACGATTATTCTTTTGCGGGGATGTGTCTTCGCCCGGTCAACAAAGAAGAGCTGATTCAGGCCGTGACGATGGTCTATCGGAGTAAGGGCCGCGCTGTCGGTTCGGGGCATTCTCACTCGTGCTGCGCCCGCCCGAACGGGATGTTCATCGATATCAGTGGGATCAACGGGGCATTCAATGAGGTTGAGTGGATAAAGAGCAATCCCGGACTGCCCTCAGGCGAGCGGGCGATCCGAATCAAGGCCGGGACACGCATAAAAACGCTCAATAGGCTGATTCTTCCCGTGCAAAGCCCGGCGCTCGGGCTGCCGAACATGGGGACGTTCGACGGGCAGACTCTTGCGGGCGCGATCTCGACCGGGACGCACGGCACGGGAGCAACGCTCGGGAGCCTGGCGGACCTGGTTCTCTCTATGGATATCGTCACCGTGACGAGCATCAGTGGACGTCCTTCGATCCAGATGCGACGTATCGAGCCTACCAATGGAGTCACCGATCCGGAGGCATTTAACGCTGCCAGGTCGGAGCATGGAATGGTTTTAGAACAAAACGACGATACTTTTTATGCGATAGTCGTCGGCTATGGCTGCATGGGCGTTGTTTATTCGTATACGTTGCGTGTTCAGAACGAATACTGGCTACGCGAGGATGCAGAGTTTATGGAGTGGCCCACGCTTCGAAGTAGACTGGTCGCAACGACCGCGATCCGGGATATCGGTAACGTTCCCACGCTCGCCAGCGAAGCGCGTCATGTCTGGTTCATGGTCAACCTCGCCGAGACTCAGGGAAAGAAGGCGACGACGCGCCCCGGTTGCCTGGTCTATCGGCGGGAGATCGCCAATCGGGGAACCGACCCTCAGGAGCGACGCTCCGACTCGTGCCGCGAGCTGGGGCAGGACATCGGCGGGAAAGACCCGCGCAATAATCACGATGGTCTTGGTGGGACGATTCGTCGAACCCTGGAGAAAGACTCCGGGCGCGCTCCGTTCAAGAAAGATCGATTTTCGTCCGTGAGCTACATTGTGCATCGGCGCGAGCAGGAAGATCACAAGCCAGAAGACGCGCCTGAGCCGCCGCCCCGTGCGCTTTCTGCCGAGATTGCGCTACCGGCGACCAGTATCGCCGCCGCCGTGGACTGCGCAATAGGCTTCGTGGATGGAACGCCGTTCTATCTCCCACCCTGTGGGATTCGCTTTGCTGCACCCTCGAAACACTACATGGCGAGCAACTACGGACGCGCGACGGCCTACATTGAGGTTGCCATGACCCTGCCAAGCCCTCTCATCGGTAAAGATAAAGCCCAGGCCGAGGTTCGTGACAGCATTGCCAAACCGGATCTGACCCGGCTGGAAGAGAAGCTCTGCTATGTTTCGGGGCATCTTGGTGGTAGGCCGCACCTGGGAAAACACAACACACTGAACTATGCTCGCGCCACTCAGGTCTTTCCAAGCTTTAGCAAGTGGCTTGCCGTGTATCGGCGCTTCAACCCGTTTGGAACCTTCAATAATCAGTTCACCGACCAGCTGGGAATCTCCGTCAGGCCACCCTCGACATAACCTTGTTTGATTTTGTCGCGGAGCGACTTCGTCGAACGCAGTTCGCCCTGACGCCCAGGTTCATCTGGGCGGAAAATCTGGGGCCTACAGAACCCGTGTGCCGACGATCTTCTGGCCTTTCTGGTTCTGGCCCGCGTAGGTTTTGCGGTCGCGGCTCAGGCGCAGGCGGTCGAGCCAGAACCCGCCGGGCGCACTTGCGTCCGGCCAGCGCAGGGCGAAGCCGAGGTCGCTCTCCCGCTCCCAGGTCGGGCCGGGCGCGGGGCGAGCGTCGCCTGCGGGGCGAGCGTCGCCTGCGGGGCGGTTGCTCGGGCGGCCCGTGGACGCATCGGCGGAGCCATCGGGGCTGAGCGTGAGCTGAAACGCCGCGCCGCGCCCGACGCGCTGCTCCCAGATTCCGGGAATGTCCTTGCCCGATGCCGGTTTCTCCAGCGGAGCCACCTCGGGCCAGCCGCGCTTCCAGGCAATCGGAGTCAGTCGAAACGTCGGGAAGCCGCTCTGCTCAGAATCGTAGGCGTGGACGGCGAGAAAGTCTTGCTTGCCGCTTGAGACAATGCCCGGATGGCCCGGCCCCCGCCAGCGTGGACCGCTGACGGTCAAAACGGTGCCGCCGCCCTCGGTGAGAGGCACCTTGTTTCTGTCCAGAAAGGGTCCGTCCATGCTCCGCGCCCGCCCGACGATGGTTTTATACGTGCTTTTCGGGCCACGGCAGCAAAAATCAATCGCGGCAAAAAGATAGACAAAGCCGCCCCGCTCGATCACAAACGGAGCCTCTATCGCCGTCCCTTCTGGCCGCGCCGCAAGGCAGCGCGGCATAGCGCCCGGCTGTGGCTTTCCTGTGGTTTTATTGAGCGGGACCACAAAAATGCCCTTCCAGAACGAGCCGAATGTCAGCCATATCTGATTTTTGCTATCTAAAAACGCATTTGGATCGATAGCATTGTACGGATCGCCGCGCCGGGACTGAAAAACCAAACCCTCGTCGCGCCAGGGACCGTCCGGGCGCTCCGAAGTGGCAAGTCCAATTGCCGAGTTCTGGCTCCCGAACGTTGAGAGGGAGTAATACAGATAAAATCGTCCGTTAATCAGCGAAATATCGGGTGCCCACGGGTTTCTTACGCCCGGAACGGCCTCTTTTCCCCACGCGGGAACCTCGGAGAAGACCTCGCGGACATACTTCCAGGTCACGCCATCGGTGCTGGTCCGATACGGAATCCCCGTGCCCGTCGAGAACAGATGCCAGATGCCCTCGTGGACGATCAAGGCCGGATCGTGTACATGCTGAATGTCGCCGCTGAGTTCCATAGCTCAGTATACTCTTGTTCTTTCTGAAAATTCCTGTAAAAGATTTCCAAGAATCGATCCGTGCCCATTGACAAGATCAGCAATGAGGGATATTGTCATTGCGGAAGCTACCAAGATGGTTGTTTCCAAGAGAGGCAGACACAGATCAATGAAGGTTTTTGTCGGACTTACAACAATCGCCGTGCTCTCACTCCTGAGCGCCACACCCTCCCACGCAGGCTGGGAACGCCAGCCGTACTTCAGCTGGTTCGAGTCATTCAGTAAATATGACCAACAAACCGGCTCTTCGACGCTTACTCCATCGGTACAGGGGACGGGTGGAAATCCATTTGTCGTTGTAAGCTCAGACTCAGGGATGAGTGGCCGTGGGGCAGCCTGGGTAATTCGCGATTGCTCATTTCGTTTCCTTTGGGTAGGAAGTGGAACTCCTACAAGTGTAAAAGCAACAGGTGCAGCGGATGCAGGTGGTGGTTTAGACCCGTTGCCTTTCTACTCTGTAATAAACCCTGCTAACGATCATGATCATTTTGGTGCCGCAGCAGGTGTTGTAGGTCCTGGGAACAGTGGCACAACCACGGCAGGAGGAAGCGCCCCGTATCTTGACTTTGTGTGGATATATGCTTTCGATTACAGTCAAACCCACGACTATGAATTAGTCCCCAGCCTGGCTGGTGGTACCTGGCAACTGACAGCAAATGTAAATACAGAAGTGAGGACAATGGCTCAATATCGCCCCAGTGTGATGCTGCTGCGTCGCCTTGGAGGAGGTAATGCGCGTGCAAACGTGTACGGTCCTTACTAAACGATGATTCCTCTGCTTCTGATGATAAATCAGGAAACTGTCCAGTCCATTCGATTCACAGATGGGCTGGACACGATTTCCCGTTTAGGAAAAGTCACTTGTATTGCTGAAGGCCGTCCCTATCGAAATGAGTCTTCAAGCTTTTCTGCGGGATGGCCTGGTAATCTGTCTGCTCGTCAGGCGGCGGCTTCCTTTTCCGAAAAATTTGATTACACAGTAGAAATAAAAAGTGGAGTCTATATATTTAAGAAAAAATATTCCAATACAGATGACATACCTTCTATATCTCCGGCTCTAACCAAAGAAGTATTTCGCCGGATATCTAAATTCTCTACAGGATTTTCAAGTCGGTTTCGTGGTGGTGAGTCTTACGGGAAATTCTTCACCTGGTACTTCTATGATTTTTACAGTTCTTTGAATAAAGAACAACTACAAAAAATCAAAGAAGGTCTGCCGTTTTCGGAATGCAGCCCACAACAACAAAATGCAGTATTCAACGCTGTGTGGGATGAATCCAGTGTCATGTATCTGAAATCAATCAATGAAATTAGTGAAATTCTTGATGAAAAAAATCAGGTGTCCATAGGCAGGTCTGGGCCTGTTGTTATTGATCCAAAACGTCCTGATGTAATGTATGAACCAAGAATAATTACTAAATCTAAAAATTTAAAAGACAAAGAATTTTATTTTAATGGCGTTCAATCAGGTTCTGGAATATATAAAAATGACAACGATCAAGATTTTTCAGATGCTGTAAAGTTAAAAATAGAAGATGCAGAATGTATGACAATTTTAAAATTAAAAAAATTAATAAATTCAGAGAAATTGAACCTGGCTCCAGAAGTTGAGGATATGCAGTTAAATATTTCTGGATTAAAATATAAAAAGACTGATGATGTTTTGCGTGGAGTGGCTTATCTTTATGATCTACGTTTTACAAAGACAGAAACTGGGGAGATGGGATTAGAACTTCCCATTGTTGAAATACCAAAAAACAACTCACAGCTTCCGGTAGCCATTCGTCGGTGTATCCCTGTCTCTGTATGGCGAGCGGCACGGCTGGATGGTTTGTTTCGGCCTGAGCCTCCTCCGTATAATCCGCCGCCTTTCAATGTAGACCCTACTGCTAATAATGCCAATGATAAATACCATCGGGAGTATATGCAGGAGATGGATCGCGTTCGGCAAATAAAAATGGAAATGTTTTCACGCCGTGGTACAGTGTCATTTCTCTGTTTTGCAAAAATTCTAAAAGAAGTGAAAGAGAAAAACAAGCTACTTAAAAAGAAAGACTTTGAATTTTATCCAATCCATGATTTATCCGATAAATCAAAAGAATATTTCAACTATACACTGTTTTTAAAATTATATATAGATTTTATTTTTAGTCCTACATTCACAATTTTTGATCATCTGGATGAAAGTATTATTACAGTAAAACCAGATCATGTTGATATGGGGCCGGGAGTCGAAGTAAATACGCCACAATTTACAATGGGTATAAAATATTTTGATAAACAGAGTAATCTATGGAGGCAACCCATGACGGCGACTGGCATTCTGTACAAGAACTATGCGGCGATAAAGTAGTGTAGACTGGAGAGGTGAAAACTCCTGGCCTGGTTGTTTCCGATCCGCTTCTCACACCGTTCGAGGGAGAGATTTCGGCGCGGCTGAGGTGCAAAGCAGGGTTTTTGAAACAGTTCCCGCTGCTGGGCGAGATCAGCCAGGGGCATCGCTACTTCGGGTTCACGGAGGGCGCGACGCTCTACCGCGAGTGGGCACCGGGTGCAAGCGCCCTGTTTCTCATCGGCGATTTCAACGGCTGGAATCGCGCCTCGCACCCACTCATACGCGGCGAGTACGGGGTCTGGGAGATTTCTTTGCCCGCCGGGACGCTTATGCCGGGTAGCCGCGTGAAGGTGCATGTTCACAGTGCGGTCGGCCCGCACGATAGAATCCCGGCCTACGCGAAAAGAGTCGTGCAAGACCCGAATACGCACGACTTTGTGGCCGAGATAACCGCAATTTCCCCCCTAGAACTGGGGGCCGGGGGGCTAAGATCGGATTCAGACGCTTTGCGTATCTATGAAGCGCATCCGGGCATGGCGACAGAAGAGTTTCGGGTCGGAACCTGGACGGAGTTTGCCGAAAATATTCTGCCACGTATCAAAAATCTGGGCTACAACACGGTTCAGCTTATGGGAGTTCAAGAACATCCGTACTATGGGTCGTTTGGGTATCATGTTAGCTCTTTGTTTGCACCGAGTTCGCGGTTTGGGACTCCAGATGACTTGAGAAATTTAATTACAACCGCTCATAAAATGGGAATTCGGGTAATTATGGACCTGGTACACTCTCATGCCGTCAAGAACTGGAATGAGGGGCTGGGCTACTTCGACGGAACGGATCATCAGTATTTTCACGCGCCGCCTCGTGGAAATCATCCGGCCTGGGACTCGCTGTGCTGGGACTACAGCAAGCTTGAGGTCTTGCGTTTATTACTCTCCAACGTGCGCTACTGGCTCGAAGAGTTCGGCTTCGACGGCTTTCGACTCGACGGCGTGACGAGTATGCTGTATCTGGACCATGGCCTTGGGCGAGATTTTGGGGGATATGGGGATTACTTTGGGGATTCTGTAGACAACGAGGCGATTTTATACCTGCAACTTGCCAACGATCTGGCCCATACAATAAATTCTAAGGTAATTACCGTCGCGGAAGACATGAGTGGGATGCCCGGAATGGCTCGCCCAACGCAAGAAGGTGGCCTTGGCTTTGATTATCGGCTTTCAATGGGTGTCCCGGACTTCTGGATTCGCACGATCAAGGAAAAACCCGACGAAGCCTGGTCGATGGGCGAGATCTGGGGGACGCTGCTCAATCGAAGAGCTACCGAGAAGCATATCGGCTACGTCGAGAGCCACGATCAGGCGCTGGTGGGCGATAAAACCCTCGCGTTTCGCCTGATGGATGCCGCGATGTACTCGGAGATGGCGCTGGACCGACAGAGTCCCGTGGTGGATCGAGGCGTCGCGCTGCACAAGCTGATCCGGCTCGTGACGCTGGCGCTGGCGGGCGAGGGGTACTTGAACTTTATGGGCAATGAGTTCGGGCATCCCGAGTGGATCGACTTCCCGCGCGAGGGAAATGGCTGGAGCTACACTCACGCCCGCCGCCAATGGAGCCTTGTGGACTCGCCGCTATTGCGCTACTCGGGCCTGAATCGCTTCGACAAAGCCATGTTGCAACTAAATGTACAGGGAAATACGGAACTCTTACAGCTTGATGAAGCCCGAAAGCTCTTGATCTTCGCCCATGGCACGCACGTTTTCGCGTTCAACTGGCATCCGACTGAGAGCTATGTGGATTTAAATATCCCGGTGCCCGCGAAGTCGGACTACCGGCGAATTTTGTGCACCGACGACGTGGAGTTTGCCGGGCCGGGCCGGGTTTCGGGAATCGATAACTACATCTGGAGCGGCGATTCGCCTCGAATCTCGCTCTATTTGCCGTCGCGGTGCGCGGTGGTGTTGTGGCCCGTAGCGGATCCGTAACGCAGCAGGCAGCTAAAGCAGCCTGCTGCGGAAAAAAGCACCGTGAACGGCGCTACCGATTGATAGAGGGCCGGGTACCCAGTGGCTGGGTGCCTTCTTGGACTTGGGTAGCGGGTTCGTTTACGGACCCGCCGTTGAGCGATCCGGCGTATTTTTCGGGGTTTAAGAACATCTTCTGAAACAGGCGCATGAGCTGGGCACCGTGTGCGCCGTCGGCGTAGCGGTGGTCGAAGGTGAAGGTGATCGTCATGCACTCGCGGACGACAACCGTGTCGCCCTCGACGTACGGCGTCGGGCGTGGCTTGCCCATTCCGATCATCAGCGGGCAGCGGCAGTACGGACTCAGCGGGACGAAGCCGTTTTCCAGGCCGAGTGGGCCGAAGTTGGAGATAATCACCGAGCCGAACCGATCATCGGGGATTCCGAGGGGGCGCAAGGAGAGGTTCAGCGTGTACTGAAAGAAGCTCTGCACCCGCATCAGAACGCGCAGAACCCAGGCCGGAAGGTTTTTCGCCACGGCGTCGGTGCGCGCCGTAATCGGGTCGGTGCCATCGCGGAGGGCCTCGACGGCATCGTGGGAGAGCCTGGCGAGGCTCCCAAGGCTCTGATTCGGCACATCGGGCAGGTTGAAGCCCGACAAATCCAGCGTTCCCTTGCCTTTAAGTAGCGTCGTGACGTACACATCGGTCCGTCCCCGGCGCTGGAGGTTCCCGAGGCGCTGAATATGGTCCAGCTCCGGGTGCTTTTGAAGGCAGACCGCGATAATTTTGGCGACCAGGTGCGTCAGGGTGGGCCGGGGATCGCCTTCGAGGCTCTTGAGAAACGCTTCTGCGGCTTCTACGGGAAGGTCGATCCACGAGTAGGTCGAAGGGTCGCGCGGGTGCTCCCAGGAACCGATGGCAATCTTGCGGTAGGTCGTCAGCTTCTGGCGCTCGCCGAGGGGCAGGTGCTTCATACGTGCATTATGCCCCGGAAACTACGCTCTCTTGCGGGTCTTTCGGCTCATTTTTGTCACGCGCGGCTCAGAACGTCGTGGGCGGCGGCGGCCAAGGCGTCGCTGGCGTCTTTCGCAATGAGAGTCGCCAGCCTCGTGCGGAACTTCTCAGAAAGCGCTTCGGGACGGTCCCCGAGCGTCAGAAGCGCAGCAACCCGAAGCGGCTCCGGGTAGCGCGTCGGAGAAAGCGTCACGCTCTCCAGAAACTTCCGGTCTTTCTCGCTAAAAACAAACCCCGAAGCCCGAAGAAGCACTTCTGCGAGCCGATGATACAGCACCGGAGCCAGAGAATCTTTCTTGAGAGGGACGCGAAATTGATCCATGCGGGCAACATACAGCAATGGTTCGAGCGAATGGTCTGGTTCCATATGTCGTGAGAGTTCCAGTAAAAGCTGAATCCCATTTTTCCAGCGATTAGATGGATTTACACCATAAAGAATCGGCAAAATCATGATTCCATAGACAAAATGAGGAAATATTTGGAGGAAACGATCTGTCCGAAAACCTATTCTAAAAATGTCTTGTATCTTCCAGTAGCAGAGTACGGCAATGCAGCCCACACCTACTGCAAAAGCAGGATAGCGCCACCAGGTCATACGAAAGAACTCGCGCTGAAGAAGTGTATAAACGCGCTGAATTTCCGCCAAAGCCCCGATTGCCGGTACCGAGGCATGCGCATCGAACGACGGCTGAGACACACGGTCCCAGAGTTGTTTCTCTTCGGCTTCCAGGCGCTTGAGCACACGCTCAGTTTACGGCACTTTGAGGTCTCCCCCTTCCCTCACGCCGACGAAGTCGGAAATACGTGAGGGCAAGGGGGCCGGGGGGATGGGCAGGGTCGTTCAGTTTTCGTGAATGGAATAGGCTAAACTGGGTGCATGTCTTCCTCGTCTCGTTCTTCGGCAGCTCCTCTGCCTTCTCTGTGGGAATTTTTGGGCAGGGTTCCTGATCGTCGCGGTCGTCACGGACGA
>JANLTX010000138.1:0-129509 GCA_031363095.1 Armatimonadota bacterium
GTCGTCCGTGACGACCGCGACGATCAGGAACCCTGCCCAAAAATTCCCACAGAGAAGGCAGAGGAGCTGCCGAAGAACGAGACGAGGAAGACATGCACCCAGTTTAGCCTATTCCATTCACGAAAACTGAACGACCCTGGACTCTACGGTCTCTCGGAAGGAAAGCGGGCATTCAGGCGGTTCGCTGGCTGGTACTTTCCCCGGCTCGCTGTACATACATTCGCGGTTCGGCGCAACAACGAGCGCGCCGCCGACGCCCTCGCGGCCCAGACTTGCGGCCCCCGGACGCTGGCGCTGGCGCTGTGCTCGGTGGAAGGACGGCTTCGCTACCTCGAAGAAACGTTCCGAGCCGCGCTGGAGACCCGTGCCCGCGCCGTCCCGCACCCGCCCGAGCGGCTTTTCTCCGCGTATCTCGCAACGCTACAAGCTCCGCTGACCGACGCCGACGTACGCCAGGCGCTCTGCCGGGCACTGGGCGAGGCACACGTCCCGACCGACTCGCATCCGGGCCTTCAGGAGCGCCTGGAAGCACTCGGGCAATCCGCCCGGCTCGCGCCCCCGCCCGAGGTCTCCGCTGCCGAGGTTCTTCTGGGGCCGTGCCGGGAGCGCCTGACCGAGACCCTCGATGCGCTCTGGCGCAAGCAGCTCGCCCCCGCCTGGCGAAAGACCTTCACCGAGACCCGCGCCCAGAAACGAGAGCGCGTTCAGCTCGACGAGCGCCTGGCACGCGGCGAGTGGCTCGACGGAGCGCTCCGCATGCACCACGCGCTTCTCATCGAGCGCTTCGACGGCCCGGTAGCCGCCCGGCCCTATCTGGAGCGACTGAAATTGCACCCCGAGGTCGGAGCCGCCGCGCTCTTTGCCCTGGGGCGACTCGATCTGGAAGCAGGCAACCCCGACGGACTCTGGCGCGTCGAAAGTGCGCTGAATCGCCTGCCGGAGTGCGCCGAAGAAGGGCTTCGGCTGATCTACGATTTTCATCGGCAGCGCGGCGATGCCCGCGCCGCCGCCGAGATACTGCGTCGGCGAAGAGCCTGTGAGGCACCCGTTTCGAGCCGCCCTCCCGAGGCACGGGCGCGACGGTTCGGCATCGGTACCCAGGGCCTATGGTAGGATAAGCCTACGTTGACTCCTACCGTCGCTGCCCCGGACGCGCCCAAAACACGAGACGCCACGCCCTCCGCCGGGCGCGCGACCCTGATGGTGATGGCATTCGTCCTGCTCTCCCGCGTGCTGGGCGTCGTGCGCGAGATCGTCATCGGGCACTTCTACGGCCAGGGGACGACAACCGACATCTACACGGCGGCGTTCCGTATCCCCGATGTTCTCCAGTACCTGGTGGCAGGCGGGGCGCTCGCGACCGTCTTCGTGCCCGTCTTCACCGAGTACTGGGAAAAAGGCCAGAAAAAAGACGCCTGGCGCGTGTTCGGCTCGGTTATCTCCATCGTCGCCGTTGTCGCCGCCATCCTGGTCGTGGTCATGGAGCTTCTCGCCGGGCCGCTCGCCCGCTGGATGAACCCGCATCTCGGGATCGATGGCTGGTTCTATACGCCAGAGAGCATCCAGCTTCAGAAAGAGCAGGCCTGGGAGAAGACCGCCGCGCTCTCCCGGATTCTTCTGCCTGCGCAGTGGTGCTTTTTCGTCGGCGGCCTGATGATGGGGACGCTCAACGCCCGCAAGAATTTTCTGATACCGGCTATTGGACCGCTGGTCTACAACGGCGGGATTATTATCGCCGCCGCGCTCTTCAACCGGAGCGGAACTACCATCGCACCGCTCTGCTGGGGAGCGTTTCTCGGCGCGTTTTTGGGGAATTTCTTGCTTCCTCTCGCGACGCTGTTTCAGATGCGCGCTCCGCTCTTGCTGAGCTTCGACACCAGGCATCCCGGAGTCCGCAAGGTCGGCCAGCTCATGCTTCCGGCGCTGCTCGGTCTCTCGCTGAGCCAGCTCGGGTTCTGGATCACCCCGACGTTCGCCAGGGGCGAGGGCGTGATCTCGGCGCTACGCAACGCCTACGCGCTCACCCAGGCTCCCATCGGAGTCTTTGCGCAGGCATCGGCGATAGTGATCTTTCCCACGATCTCCGCGCTGGCCGCACGGGGCGAGTGGGCCGAGTTCCGCCGCGAGATCCACTTCGGGATTCGCCGTATTTTGTTCTTGACGGTTCCGGCATCGCTCTTCATGGCGGTTCTGGCCGAACCGCTCACGACGGCGATCTTCCAGACGGGCAAGTTCGACGCCCACGATGTCGGAATGACCTCGGGCGTGCTCTGGTGCTACTCGCTCGGAACCTTTGCCTGGAGCGCACAGGCCGTGCTGGCACGGGGTTTCTATGCCCGTCAGGATAGCAAGACTCCACTGAATATCACCAAGCTGATGATCCCGGTTTTTGTGTTGTTGTGCTTTGCGCTTCCGCCGCTCTTCCCCTCGACGCTCGCCTACATCGGGCTGGCGCTGGCGCTCTCGGTGGTCGGGACGATCAACATGGTGGTGTTCTTCTGGCTACTTCAGAAACAGGTCGGCGGGCTGTCGCTCAGGACACTGGGAATCGCGGCGGGCAAGATCACGCTCGCGGCGCTGGCCGGTTGCCTGGTTGCCTGGCTCTATCTTCACTTTTTCTGGCACGGCCCACAGGTCGGGCGTCTTGGGGGCGTGCTGACTGTGGTCTTTGCGGGCACGGCAGCCCTCGCGACCTATGTCGCCGTCTGTCTTGCGCTTCGGGTTCCGGAGCTACTCACGCTCCGGGCCATGTTCCGAAAGAAAGCCGCCCATGCTTGAAACGCCGCTTCGCTTTTCTCTTTCCACCTGGGCGCTGCATCCGGCCCTCGGAACGGTCGCCCCTGGTCGTCCCGGCGATCCCGACGCCCGCCTGATGACGCCTGGCGAGAGCACGCTGGATTTGTTAGACGTTCCAAAAGAGCTTGCCCGGCGCGGAATTTTCTCGATGGAGCTGTGCCACTTCCATGTGCCCGACCGCTCGGACGCGTACTTAGAAAAGCTCAAAAGTGCCCTGAGTGATTCCAAAGTCGAGCTGTGGTCGCTGCTCATCGACGATGGCGACTTGACCCACCCGGAGCACGGCGAGCGCGACCGGACCTGGATTCTGGGCTGGATCGATACCGCCAGCAAGCTCGGCGCGACCTGCGTCCGGGTTATCGCCGGAAAGCAGCCGCCCACCGACGAGAACTTGGACAAAGCCGTCGCGCAGCTTAAACTTCTCACCATGGAAGCCTACGTCCGGGGCGTCCGGGTGCTCACCGAGAACTGGTTCGATACGCTCTCGACGCCCGAGGCCGTCGGGAAAGTGATGCATGCGCTGGATGGCTCCGTCGGGCTGAACTTCGACTTTGGCAACTGGGGTGGCCCCGAGAAATACCAGAGCCTCGCGAAAATTATTCGCTGGGCCGAGGGCAGCCACTCCAAGTGCGACTTCACCGAGGGAAAGCCCGACGCCGAGGACTTCATAAAAACCCTCGAAGTCACCCGCGAGGGCGGCTACTCCGGCCCGTACTCCATCGTCCACGGCGAGCCTGAGAATCTGTGGGAAAGCATCGAGGCCCAGAAAGCCCTGATCGCGCCTTTTATTACCGTGTAGTAAAAAATAGTTGAAAATTCTTCAAATTTTCTCTTTTTCCTATTGCGCTCTTTTCTTGGTGCCTTTATACTGCTAATTGCGTCGGTGCCACGTGTAAGCGTCGGTGCCACAACAATCCTCTCAACAGGATTTGTTGCTGGCCATATCTAAGGTAGATGTGGGGCGTAGTCTTCCCACATTTCCCAGGAGTTCTAAGTGGCACTGGAAAATCGTGCGGATTTCGTAGACATGGTTGCACAGGCGGTCCTCGATAAGATCGAAGAGCGCCAGCGTGTAACAATGCTCGTCGAAATGGTTGTTAATCGCGTGATTCAACTTCAAAAACAGGAAGAAGACTTGAAAAAACAGGTCGAGCTTTCTGATAACGAAGCTTCTTTGCCTTCAGAACCATAACATTCCGTTTGGAGGTGGCTCGTGGAGAAAAATCAGGCTCAAGAAGCCCTTGTCAAATTCGAGGCAGAGAAAATGTCTCGCCGTGCGGCCCTCGCACGGGTAGGTTTGCGCTTTGGCGCGGTGGCCCTTGCCGCACTGACTGTTGACGATCTTGCTCGTCTTGCCGGTGATGAACTACGACGACGTGCTGATGGAAACCAGACTGTGGAGCAGGTTGCTCGTGAACTGCAACAGGCTGGTGTTGCCTTCGCTGCACGTACACATCCCTGGGACGGGGGGACACCAGGACCGACCAATGGATGTGGTTCACAGACCGTGGCAAATTACTGCGGATACTACTTCTGTTATCCAGAAGATGGTGGTCATCCTAATAACCCTGTTCAATCGTGCAAAGATTGCTGTCAGGGAGTGTACGGAGGCTCACCGAATCCTGGTGCTTGTGCCGGACAGGGAGGAAACGGCAACCTTACCCTCTGCCAACAGCAATGTGAATCATGGGATGACAAAATAGGGCAAGGAGGCCAAGTAGCTAATAGTAAATGTGCTGCTGTCTGGGGCATGGTTCCGCATCCACCTCCAAATTAACTCGTAATTCGAAATGAGCTGCTTGTAATTTTTTACAAGCAGCTTTTATAGAATAAAAAATGAAAAAAGCATTTTCGTTGATTGAGTTATTAATAGTTATTTCGATAATTTTAATATTATCGGGAATAATATTAACTGTGCTGTTTTCGGCTAAAAAATCTGCAAAGTCAATGCCATGTATTTCTAATTTAAGACAACTCTGGCAAGCATCATCTTTGTATGCTGTAGACTACGATGACAAATTACCTTATGCTGCTTCAAAATTTCAAAAAGATAAAAAATATCCTAAGGTGGCAAAAGCGGAAAAAATTATTGATGATGCAATGCTGATAAATGATGCCTTAAAGCCGTATGTTGAAAATAACAATATTTGGAAGTGCCCCATGGATGTGGGGGGAGGTTATTACTTGGGAAGTTCAGTTCTTCCTCATAAATATGTTGATTCTTATTACCACTCTTTCGGTGTTAGTTATTTGTATGATTTTAATATTCCTTTTTCAGGAAAAAGTTTTTCTTCTATAGAAATTATTCGTGATGGATGTCCGTTTCCTAAATTACATTCGTCAGAAATAATTTTATTTTCGGATGCTACAGGTTATTGGCATGGAAAAATATTATCAAGAAATGAATCTCCTTTGAATGTAATAAACCAGTGGCGAGTTAATGCAGTATACATGGATGGTCACGCGAAAAGCAACGTAGATGATGGTGTCGGATTTACGCATAGGTCTGGAATTTTTTATGATGGCGACTATGAAGAAGCGTTTGGTGATAAATACCCTCCGGCATTTTGCTACTGATGAAGATAGGAGATACATACAGTGCTGAGATACAAAAGCACACGCAGGACGGCTATTTTCATATAGTGTGCTTCTGGTCTAAATCGTGTCCAGCGTGTACTGCCAATATGCCAAATTTAAAAAATCTACTAAATAATTTTTCTGAAAAAGTTAAAATTATTTATATTCATCGTCCAATGCATACAGGTGATCTTGATGAAGATAAGGTTCTCAAATATGGAGTGGAAATGAATATAGAAAATCATATGTTCGATAATGATCATTCTATTGGAGACAAAATGGGAGTCACTGGATGGCCAACTTATTTTCTTTTTGACGACGAGGGTAAGCTTCGACGGTATGCACCGGGCGATTTAGGAGTTCGTGTCATCGAGCAAGTGTTAATTCGTATTTTTGGAGATCAGGCTTCTTTTCTTGTACAATAGGGGCATGTCCAAGAAAATTGCGATGATCGGCGCGGGGAGCGTCGTTTTTTGCAAGACGCTCATGGCCGATATTCTGGCGACGCCCGCGCTCCAGGGCTGCGAGTTTGCGCTGATGAGTCCGACCGAGAGCAAGCTGCGCCGCATGGAAGCGTTCGGGCAGCGGATGCTCAAAGACAACAACTTGCCCGGAAGCGTCTGGGCGACCACCGACCGCAAAGAAGCGATTCGCGGCGCTGACTTTGTGGTCGTGATGATCCAGGTCGGTGGCTTCCACGCCTACGGAGTGGACTATGAGATTCCTCTGAAGTACGGGGTCGATCAGTGCATCGGCGACACGCTCGGGCCGGGCGGTTTGTTTCGTGGCCAGCGGCATATCCCGGTGCTTGTAGACATCGCAAGAGACATGGAATCACTGGCAAAGCCCGGCGCACTGATGCTCCAGTATGCCAATCCCATGGCCGCAAACTGTCTGGCGCTGGGAAAAGTCTCTCCAGTTTCGTTTGTCGGGCTTTGCCACGGGGTTCAGACGACGTTGGACTTAATTGGCGGCTATTGTGGGGTTCCCAAAGAAGAAATCGAGTTTCTCTGTGGCGGAATCAACCATATGGACTGGTTTTTGGAATTAAAACACCACGGAAGAGATCTATATCCAGAGCTTCGCGAGTGTTTCGAGAAACCCGAATTTTATAAGAACGAAAAAGTCCGTGGAGAGGTCTTTCGGCAGTTCGGGTATTTTATGACCGAGTCCACAGGCCATCTGAGCGAGTATGTTCCGTGGTTTCGAAATAACTCCAAATCCCTGGAGCTGTACTGCGACGAGCCGGGCTTTGGCGGCGAGAGCGGGGCGTATTATAAATGGGGCAAGGCCATGGCCGAGAAGTACGAGAAAGTCGATCCGCTTCAGTTCGAGAGCACCGAGATCGAGGCCCGGTCGGTTGAGTATTGTTCGTATATTCTGGAAGCCGTGGTGACGGACACTCCCTTTCGGTTCATGGGCAATGTGAAAAACGACGGGTTTATCTCGAACTTGCCTGGTGGCTGCTGCGTGGAAGTGCCGACCATCGCCGATGGCGCGGGGCTGCACCCGCAGGCGATTGTCAAGCTGCCGGTGCAGTGCGCCGCGCTCTGCCAGACCAACATCAACTTTCAGACTCTCTGCGCCGAGGCCGCGCTCACGGGCGACCCCGAGCATCTGGTCCACGCGCTCGCGCTCGACCCGCTCACCAGCGCCGTCTGCACGCTCAAAGAAACCCGCGAGCTAACCCACGAGATGCTCGAAGCCCTCCGCCCGTACCTGCCCCAGTTCGACGGCAAGTCTCTACGAAAAACGCCGACCATCTCGATCCCCGAGAACTGCGTCGCCGTCGATGTCCCGCTTGACCCGGCGCTGGCGATTGGGAAGCGCTTCGGGACTCTTATCGAGCAGAAAACCGACTGATTCCCCCGTGAAGCTCGTCGCTCTGTTTGCGCTGTTGCTTGCTGCACTGCCGTGCCTGGCCCAGAAGCCCTCTGTGGATTTCGAGAAACAGGTCCGGCCCATTCTGGAGAAAAGCTGCCTGGGCTGCCATGGGGTCGGAGCGACACTCTCGCACCTCGACCTGCGGAGCCGGGCCGGGCTACTCAAAGGCGGGACGCGTGGGGCGGGAATGGTTCCGGGGAGCGCGGAGAAGAGCCTACTCTACAAGCTGGTCACGGGCAGCCGCGCCCCGCTCATGCCGCCCGGCGGAAAGCTCCCACCCGCCGAGATCCAGACCCTGAAAGCCTGGCTCGACAGTGGCGCGGCCTGGGGCAAGACTCCAGCGCTGGCGACCGCACAGAAGCAAACCTGGTGGGCGTTTCGTCCCCTGACCCCGATAACGGAGAACTCCCCATTATTGGGGCCGGGGGAAACCCACATCGACAACTTCATCGGGGCAAGGCTTGCGGGAGCCAGGCTCTCGCCCGCGCCGCCTGCCTCGAAACGCACGCTGATCCGCCGGGCCTATGCCGACCTGTGGGGGCTGCCGCCTGCGCCCGAGGACGTGGAGAGCTTTGTCAGCTCCGCCGACCCGCAGACGTATGCGAAGCTAATCGACGCGCTTCTGTCCTCGCCCCGGTACGGCGAGCGCTGGGGGCGGCACTGGCTGGACCTCGCCCGCTACGCCGACTCGGGCGGCTTCGAGGGCGACAAAGACCGACCCGCGATGTGGCGCTACCGCGACTGGGTGATCGCGGCGTTCAACTCTGACCTGCCCTACGATAGGTTTCTTCGAATGCAAATCGCGGGCGACGAGCTGCGCCCGAGCGATCCGGCGGCGCTGGTGGCGACCGGATTTCTTGCGTGCGGACCGCAGGATATTGTGGAAAACAACCCCCGGACCCGTGCCAACGAGATCGACGACCTGGTCTCCACGACGAGCGCGGCGATTCTCGGGCTGACCGTCGGCTGCGCCCGCTGCCACGACCACAAGTACGACCCGATCCCAACAAACGACTACTATCGGCTTGCGGCGGTTTTTGCGCCGACCGAGCGTCGCGAGATAGACCTTCCGGGTGGAAAAGCCCAGATCGTGACGGATAAAAGCCGTGCGTTCGGGCCGTCATTTGTGCTTCGACGGGGCGATGCGTACCAGCCTGCGGAGGAGATCAAGCCGGGCTTCCTGAGCGCCCTGCCCGGCGGGGATTTAGCCCTCCCCGGTGCCCCTCCCGAAGCCCACACAACCCGACGGCGCGTTCAGCTTGGGCAGTGGCTGACGAGCGAGAAAAATCCACTGACGGCGCGGGTCATGGTCAATCGGATCTGGCAGCATCACTTCGGGCGGGGGCTGGTGAACACGCCCAGCAACTTCGGGCTGAACGGCGAGCTTCCCAGCCACCCCGAGCTTTTAGACTGGCTCGCGGGAAAATTTATTGAGAGTGGCTGGTCGATCAAGAAGATGCACCGGCTGATGCTGCTGTCCAGGGCGTTCCAGCAAGACTCGGCGATTCGCCCGGAGGCGCTGAGGGCCGACCCGCAAAATAGACTGCTGTGGCGGATGCCCGTGCGTCGGCTGGAGGGCGAGGCGGTGCGCGACTCGATTCTCTCCGTCGCCGGTTCGCTGAACTTAGAAGTCGGCGGCCCTGCCGTGTATCCGCCCGTCGATCCGAGCCTCAGGGCCGACACGTTCCAGGGCTTCAACTGGCCCGACAAGACCGTGGACGACCCGAGCACCTGGCGACGAAGCGTTTATGTGAAAGTGAAGCGCTCGCTTCTTCTGCCTCAGTTGGAGGTTTTCGACTGCCCCGAGATCACCTACAGCGTCGAGAAACGCAACGTCACCACGACCCCGCTCCAGGCGCTGACGCTGCTCAATGATCCTTTGATTTTGCATCAAGCAAGTTTATTTGCCGCACGGCTGGAGAAAGAGCGCCCCCACGACCCGTGGGCGCAGATCGACCGGGGCTACTGGCTCTGCCTGGGGCGCTCCCCCACCGACACCGAGCGCAAACTTAGCCTGAGCTTCCTGAAAACCCGCTCGCTCGCCGAGTTCTGCCACACGCTTCTGAATCTCAACGAATTCGTCTACGTGCCCTGATAAAACAGAGCTTTCCGGTATGTCCGTTTCGCCGAACTTACCGGAGAACGTGCCACGTAGACTCGTCAGGCGAGTTTGCGCCGGTAGAGCATGTCGGTGCGTCCCCCATGGTATTGGGGGCGTAGGAGCCGCCCGACGGGCAGACCGGAGCTGACTTGATGTAGGGGAGCACGAAATCCATTATCATGACGCGGTCGGCTGCAGCCCGGTTGTCCATCGCATACTGCTCTTTAGCGGAGTCGATCAGCTTGAGGTTCGCGATGCACGCCTTGGTGCGGCTCGCTTCACGGGCACGGACGAAGTTGGGGACGGCGATGGCGAGCAGAATCCCGATGATAAGAACCACGATCATGATCTCGATCAGGGTAAAGGCACGTCGGCTGGAGTGGTTGGCGTTCATAAAAGTTCTTCTTTCTGGTGTTAGAGTGCGCCCCGCAGGGCGACAACTCGTGAGATTCATACTTGGCGCGATGGACTATTTTCTAAGAAATATTAAAAAACTTGGAACGGGAATTTTCGGGGCGGGAAATACAACAAAACTTGGAACGCTTTTACAGGGCTTCTGGCTGAGTTTTCTCGTGGTTTTACCGATAATTTCTCTGTGATTGGCTCAACTCTCCAGCAGGCGCGGCAGCGCCAGAATCTGTCGCTGGGCGCGCTCTCCCTGAAATCGGGGATCAGCAAGGCGACGCTCTCGCGCTGGGAGGCCGGAAAATCGCGGCCCTACGCGCCCGAGCTTGCGACGGTGCTGGAGGCGCTCCAGATTCCCGAGGCGACCCGGCGACAGTGTTTCCAGCAGCTGGGCACTTCCCAGGCGGAGCGGTATCTCTCTCAGACGACCTCCGAAGGCGCACCCCTGCCCATCAGCGGCGGCGAGCTTCTGCGGGCGCTACGCCAGCGGGCCGGACTCGCCCAGACGGACGCTGCCCGCGCGGTCGGCGTGACGCAGGCCATGCTCTCGCGCTGGGAGAACAACGACTGCTGGCCCGACGACGAAAAACTATCCCGGCTCTGCACTGCGCTCGGAACCACGTCCGGCGAGAGAGAAGGACTCACGACGCACGGCTGGTGTAACCACGAAGAATTGCCCCGCGACAAAGACGCTCTTGATGCAGCGAGCTTCCAGCTCGGAGTTGCCGCCCATTACTTCGAGCACGATCTCTACTACCTCGCTCTGGGAAGTCGCTACGGAAACCTTTATAAAAACAATCAAATCGACCGCACCGAGGCGCTTGGAATCTGGGGGCATTTTGGCAGCTACCTGGCCTGGCACGAACGCATGGACGACGCCTACCGCATGGCGGCCCCCGTCGTCGAGAACCTGAAGAACTCTCCCCGAACGCTCTCCAAGGGCCAGGTTTTCGCCGTCTCTGCCATGGCGCTCTCTTCGGCGACGCTCGCCTCGCCGCAGAAGGCTCTGGAAATGCTGCTGGCGTTCGAGGATCGGATCAGCGCTACAAGCCGCTCTAATTGGTACGACGATCTCTCGATCATCGCACGAAAAGCGGGTCAGATCGACCGGGCCTGTCACTATCACGAAAAGAGCATCGAGGTTTCTCAAAGTGAGGCGATCCAGGTCTACGCCCGCCTTCGCTACGCCGAAAAGCTCTGCCTCGACGGGCACCCTGCCGAGGCGCTGGCTCAGGCCCATCGGTGCCGCATCAACACCTGGAACCCGCACGCCGTGATCCATCATAAGCTGGTTTACGGCGGCGCACTGGCGCTTCTGGGGGACAGAGCGGAAGCGGACTCCACGCTCTCTCAGGCGCGGCAACGACTTCAGGAGACACCCTTCCCCGGCCTGAACGACTTTTCCCGACAGCTACAGACACTCACGGCGTAGGGCGGTAAGATAGGGGGCATGACGCCCGGCTATCTGCCCCGCCGTGAGTTCCTCGCCCGCGCGGGCGGGGGCATCGGCTCGCTCGCGCTTGGCTCGCTACTCTCCGACCAGGTCGATCCTCTGGCTCCGAAGAAGCCGCACTTTGCACCCAAAGCGAAGCGGGTTATCTCGATCTTCTGCTTCGGCGGCCTGAGTCACATGGACACGTTCGACCCGAAGCCCGAACTCACGAAGCAGGACGGCGTCTCGGTGGCGGGCCGAAAAGAGTTCGACACGGGCGGACGGTCCGCGCCGGGAAAGCTGATGAAAAGCCCGTGGGCGTTTAAAAACTACGGCAAGTGCGGGATGCCTGTCTCCGATCTTCTGCCCAACATCGGAGCCTGCGCCGACGAACTTGCTCTGATTCGCTCGATGCGCTCGGAGAGCAACAACCACGTCCCGGCGGTTTACCACATGCTCACCGGCTCCATTTTAGCGGGTCGTCCGGGCTTAGGAAGCTGGGCGGCATACGGGCTGGGCACGGAGAACCAGAACCTCCCGGCGTTCGTGGTGATGACCGACCCGAGGGCGCTGGTCGGCGGCGGCGCGGGCAACTGGAGCGCGGGATTTCTGCCGAGCAACTTTCAGGGTGTTCCGTTTCGCAGCCAGGGCTTGCCCGTTTTAAATCTCAAGCCTCCGAGCAATCTCTCGCCCGAGAAGCAGCGCGAGCAGCTAAATTTTCTGGAAAAGCTCAACGAGGAGTTTCTGCGTGGGCGGCCTCAGGAGCAGGAGCTGGCGGCCCGGATTCGCTCGTATGAGCTGGCGTTTGCGATGCAGTCCGAGGCGACCGAGGCGGTTGACTTGACGAAAGAGTCCGAGGCCACAAAAGCGCTCTACGGTATGGACAAGCCCGAGACCGAGCTGGTCGGGCGGCAGTGCCTGCTGGCCCGAAGGCTGGTCGAGCGCGGGGTTCGGTTTGTGCAGATTTACTCCGGCGGCGGGGTCTTCGACCAGAGCTGGGACGCCCACAACGGGATGGTGGCAAACCACGAAAAACGCGCCAGAGAGATCGATGGTCCGGTGGCGGGCTTGCTCAAAGACCTGAGGCAGCGCGGGCTTTTGGAAGACACCCTCGTGGTTTTTCACACCGAGTTCGGGCGGATGCCGTTCACCGAAGGGTCTACGGGCCGCGACCACAACCCCAAGGCGTTCTCCGTCTGGCTGGCAGGCGCGGGCGTGAAAGGCGGGACGATCTACGGCGCGTCCGACGAAATCGGGTACGTCGCCAGCGAGAACGTCCAGACGGTTTATGATCTGAACGCGACGATTTTGCACCTTCTGGGCTTGGAGCACACTAAGCTGACGTACCCGTACAGCGGCAGGAACATGCGCCTCACCGACGTGAGCGGCGAAGTGATTCGCCCGGTTCTCTCATGAAACGCCTTGCTTTCCTGCTCGGCCCGGAGCTGCTATGGATCGCATTCTTTCTGCTCGCGAGCTGGCTGGCGGGGCGCAACTCTCCTCCGACTCCGGCGGGCAATGCTTTTCTGGAGCGGGTCTGCCTGATCGGGCCGTTTCTTTTTGTCGCTCTGACGTTTCTCGCTTTCCTGGTTCCTGGCCCGAGCCGGATGTGGCTTCTGGTCCGGATCGCCCTTGCAGCGGTGATCGGGGTCAATCTCTGTCTGCTTCGGCTGACAGAGAGAATCGACTATGGGGACTCGCGCAACTCCGGAACCTGGGGCTTCTGGGTCTACGGAATTCTCACCGGGGGGCTGGCACTCGTCCCCGGATCCATCCTCGCCCTGATCTTGCTGCTGCGTGCCGCGCCGAAGTAGCGCACTTTCCGGTACAATTCGGGTGCGATGAAGCTATTTTTTATCTCTCTCTCCCTGATTCTTGTGTCGCCGTCTGGCCCGGCGTCGTGGGAGAAAGTGGTGATAAACGCCAGTGCAGACTTCGAGGCGGCGGGCGTCGGGGATTTCAACGGCGACAAGAAGCTGGACATTGCCAGCGGCGACACGTGGTACGAGGCACCGAAGTGGACCCCCCACAAGTTTCGCGAGATCGGGGTCTGGGGGCGCGGACCGGATTCGAGTGGGTACCGGGCGAGCTTTGCGGACCTGCCCATAGACGTAAACGGCGACGGGAAATTAGACGTGGTCTCGTCGGACTATGCAAGCGGGGAGCTGTTCTGGCACGAGAACGACGGCTCACAAAACTGGCCGAAACACTCAATAGCCAAACCCGGCAGTGCAGAAACAACCGTCGTCGCGCCGATCCTGGGGAAAAAAGGCCCGATCTGTATCCTGCCGAACTGCGGAAACCAAATTGTCTGGTACGAGCTTCGGCTCGGGAAATGGGTCGAGCATAAGGTCGGAACGCAGGGGGCGGGCCACGGCGTCGGCTTCGGCGATGTCAACCGCGACGGAAAAACGGACATTGTGACGCCGACCGGCTGGTGGGAGAGCGTCGATGCGCTCAGTGACAAATGGCTCTGGCACCCGGAGTTTACGTGTAAGCCGGGCGACTGTAGCATCGACATGCCGGTCTACGACGTGGACGGCGATGGCAGAAGCGATATTGTCTTCGGGAGCGGGCACAACTTTGGGCTGTACTGGCTGAGAAACCTGGGCGAGGGCAAGTGGGAGCAGAAGCCCATAGATCTAAGTGGGTCGCAGTTCCACGCACTCACTCTCGTCGGCGACCGAATTTTTACCGGCAAGCGCTTCAAGGCCCACGACCACGATCCTGGAGCACAGGAGCCGCTGGGAGTTTATGTCTATCGCTACGACAAAAAGAAAAAAGCCTGGCAGAAAACCATTGTAGACAGCGGAGCGCAGGCCGGGACGGGCCTCGGGCTGGCCGTCGCGGACCTCAACCGGGACCGCAAGCTCGACATCGTCGCGCCGGGCAAGAGCGGTCTGTACCTTTTTTGGGGGAAGTAAAATGAGTTCGGACTCCAACAAAAATCTTTTTCTGGCGTTTGCGATTATCGTTCCGCTCCTGCTGGCGATTCTTTGCGTCGGGGTGATTACCGGCCAGAGCGACCCGATTGAGGCGATCCGGGAAGCTCGCCGCCCGCGCACACTCCTCGACGAACTCTCGGACATGCGAATGAGCTACTCGAAAGGCCAGTGGGAGAAATCGCTCAAGGCATCGCGCGTCGTTTTGCAGCGCCAGCCGGGGCACGAGGAAGCGCTTCGAACTGTCGCGGCGAGCTGCTTCAAGCTCAAGCGCCCCGGCGAGGCCGCCGCCGCCCTGAAAGTTCTGGCCGAAGATGTCCCCGAGGACATCCCGACCGGCATCCAGTTCGCCCAGGCGCTGACGATGATCGGGGAGAGAGATGAGGCCGAGCGCCGGTGGGAGCTGATCAAAAAAAGCCCCTACAGCACCAAAGAGCAGCGCCAGCTCGCCCAAAAATCCCTCACTGCGCTGCGCCCCGAGTCATCGCTCGGGGTTCCGCCGCGCCTCGAAGTCGAGCCAGAAGGAAAACCCTTGACGGGTGGCGTACAATAGAGCATCTCAAGAAGAAGGAGGTGGTTGATACATGAGTAGTAGTCACAACCTCCGGGGAGTGCTTGCGGGCTGATTTTAGCCCACGGGAAAGCCTTAGGGTTATGAACTTGGCCCACAGGCAGGCACTCCCCGGCGCTGACGGCCCGGTCGCAAGACCGGGCCGAAGCTGTTTTTTGAGGCTGTCCCCTAACCCCAATAATGGGGAACCAGATAAGGCGTTCAGGCTGTGGCGCGGACTCTGGCGAATATATGTATAAATTAGCCGATATGCTGTCCTCAGAAGCGCTGTTATAGTCCAGCCGTTGGGGGTGGGAAGGGGGACAGCGCCCTTCAGGGTGGCTTATTTCATGCAGCAGGCTGCTTTAGCTGCCTGCGGAATCAGCGGGTCCGTAAACGAACCCGCTACGCAAGATCAAGGAGGCTGAAGACCCCTGCAATGGGTTAGGGGAACCCCAATCTACCCGACGACGCCCTTGCGGGACAGAAGCATGACCTCGATCTCGTCCCAGTCCAGCGAGCGACGGCCCCACGCGCCCGCCGTGCCGCCCCAGACCTCCTCGACGCTCAGGCCCGCCTCGCGGTGCATCTTGATCAGCTCCGGGACGATGTAGTGTCGCCCTTTGAAGTCGCCCTCTCCGCCCTCCTGCCAGGTCTCGACCATCGTGAGCGGGTCTAAAATCTGCTCGGTTCCGGCCCGGCGGATGGTGCGGTAGCCGTTGAGCGTCGTTAAAAGAAACGGCGCACCCGGCTTCAGGCTCGCCGCGACATGCCGCAGAACCCGGACGTTGTCTTCGTCGGTCTGGAGCAGCGCAAACGCCCCCTCGCAAAGGCACACGGCGGCGTCGAAGTGAACCGGACGCACGAAGTCGCGGGCATCCGAGAGCACGAACTCGGCACGCTCCGAAAGTCCTTCGCGCTCGGCCTCTTCTTTTGCAAACTGAATGAAGCCCTCGGTAAAGTCCACGCCCGTGACATGCACGCCGCGCCTTGCCAGCTCCAGCGAGTGGCGACCCGGCCCGCAGCCCATGTCGAGTAGCCGCATGCCGGGTTTGAGATGGCAGACTTCAAACAGAAAATCGACCTCGGTCAGCGTGTGCTGCGCGAAGCCTTCTTCTAAATACTTCTGTGGCCCGAGAGCCTCGAAAAAGGGTTTCCAGTCACTCATAGTTATTGTGTCATCTGCAGGTAGCTCTGATAGCGCCGCGCCGAGAGTTCTCCCGAATCGAGCGCGGCCCGAACCGTGCAGCCCGGCTCGGTGCGATGGCGGCAGTTGGCGAACCGGCAGCGCCCCATGAGGTGCGCCAGCTCCGGGAAGCAAAACCCGACATCTGCTGCGTCCAGATCCCAGAACTCGATCTGCCGCAGGCCGGGCGTATCGGCGACCCAGCCGCCAAAGTGCAGCGCGAGAAGCTCGGCCTGGACCGTCGTGTGGCGGCCCGCGTGAGTGATTCCGCCCGTCGCGCCCGTCTTGAGGGACAGCCCCGGCTGCACGGCGTTGAGCAAGCTCGACTTGCCCGCCCCGCTCGGCCCACACAGCGCGGAGATCTTCCCCGTAAGCCGCTCGCAAAGCCCGTCGATGCCCTGCCCGGTGCGTGCGCTGACAGCCAGAACTTCGTACCCGATGGCCGTGAACTCTTCCACAAAGCCCTGGATAAACTCCGGCTCGGCGAGGTCGCATTTATTCAAAACAATGAATATCTGAAGCTCGGCATCCTCGGCCAGCACCAGAAACCGATCCAGCTTGTACCGATCCGGCTGCGGCTCGGCGGCGGCAAAAACCAGCACGGCCAGCTCTAAATTCGCGACGATGGTCTGGCGCTCGCGCTCGTTGCCGCTGCGCCGGGTGAGCGCCGCTCGCCTCGGGTGGATGGTCTCGATCACGGCTTCATCTTCGAGAATCTGAACCCGGTCGCCCACGGCCAGCGCATCCGTCTCGCGCAGCTTCTTCGCCCGCTCGACCTGTCGCCGCCCGCCGACAGTGGTGTACGTCAGATTTTTCTTGAGATTGCCGCGCAGCTTGCAGGTGATTCGCTTGCCGTCCTCGGTCTGGACATCGTAGAAGCCATGCCCGCCGCGAATCACCACACCCTCGACCGTCAAGAGCGGTTCCCGTCGTCGTCGTAGCCTGAGCGGCGGAACATCTCTTCTAATTTCTTGTCACGCTCGCGGCGCTTTTTCTCTTCGGCGGCGCGGGTGAACGGGTTTTTGGAGTCTTTTCCCTCACGCAACTCCTGCCCGAAGTTCACAAACCGAACATTGTCCGTCGATTTTTTCTGATTGGTCCGAAGATTTCGGCCTTTAGTTACGTAAAAATATGCCGCAATGCACCCGGAGAGCGCAAACAGCCCGAGCAGTGGATGCGTCCCGGCCATGCTGACATGGAAGAACGCGAAGACCACTCCGATAGCGGCAGCCCAGAGCGCGGGCATGGGAAGGACCATCGCCAGGCGCACCGTCTCGCGGCGGTTGATCGCAGCCCACGCGACGATAATAGCCGTCATCGGGAGCCACAGCCCGAACTCCAGGATCGGGGCACGCAAAAGAAGCATTCCCAGCCAGAGCGTCAGCCCGGTCAGCGCTGTGGTCGCCGCGATAAACCCGCCAAAGGCTTTCACTCCCCACGAGCGCTCCAGGCTTCCACCGAACTGCACGAAAAAGTAGCCGTTGAGCACGAGGTTGAGAACGCTGAGACCCGCGACGAGCGGCCAGGTCACAAAGGTCCACGGACGCAGGTGAGAGTCATAGCTCAGCGCAAGGGTTCTCAGAAGCGTGTCGCCCAGCCCGGTACGCATCCCAAGAAACGCCAGGAAAAACGTCAGGACGTTCATCCCGACCAATCCCCAGGTCACCGGAATCTCTTGAAGGCTCAACCCATTGCGCTGCATTTAAAAGAAAGTATACCGCCCCGGCGGTAGAATAGGGCGATTATGAAACTGCGCATCGGGACGTTCAACGCGGAGAATTTGTTTACCCGCTTCAAGTTCGACTCCAATCTCTCGGCCCGCGAGGTCGAAAAACTGGTCGAAAAAGGCTGGCAGGTCGAGAATACGCTTTATGAGCCGTTCGATCCTATCGAGCGGAAACTCACTGCGGACGCCATTGCCGGAATCGACGCCGACGTTCTCGGGCTGCAAGAAATAGAAAGCCTGCCGACGCTCAAAAAGTTCAATGAGCAGTTTCTCTCAAAGCTTGGCTACAAATATCAAATGTTGATCGATGGCAACGACCCGCGCGGGATCGATGTCGGGCTGCTCTCACGCTATCCGCTGGCGTACATGCGGACCAACCAGTTCGATACCCAGCCCGACGGCAAGAAGCTGTTCTCTCGCGATTGCCTGGAAGTCGGGATTGTCCTGCCGAATAAAAAGACGCTTCCGGTGTTTGTCAATCACTTCAAGTCGATGAGCGGCGGGCGCGGCAAGACGACGCCGTTGCGAAAAGCTCAAGCTAAACGTGTGGCAGAAATTCTCGAAACGCGCTTCGGCCCGAAACCGGGTGAGGCCGACTGGGTCGTGCTGGGCGACCTGAACGACTACCAGCCCGGTGAGGCGCTGACCCCGCTGGTGGGCAAGCCGTATTTAGAGAACGTGCTGCTGCGACTGCCCGAGGCCGAGCGCTGGACTCACTACTACGCCAGCGAAGACACCTATCACCAGCTCGATTACATCTTGCTCTCCCAGAAGCTCGCGCGGGCGACGAAAGCCCTCCCCGTGATCGAGCGGCGCGGCGTGACCACGAGCGCCGAAAAAGTCACCGTCGAGCGCTTTCAAAACGTCGATGCGGGAAGAAAAGCCTCGGACCACTGCCCCTGGGCGATTGATCTGGAGCTTTAATCATGGACAGGCGAACACTGGGACGGACGAACCTGGAAGTGAGTGAGATCGGTCTCGGGGGCGTGGGCGTGGGTGGCGCGTACGGCGGCGCTGTCACCGAGCGAGACTGCGTCGAGACCGTCGAGCATGCGCTGGAGTCGGGGATCAACTTTATCGATACGTCGCCGCTCTACGGAGACAGCGAGCGACGGCTCGGGATCGCACTTTCGGGAGTCCCGCGCGAAAGCTACTTTCTCTCGACCAAGACCGGGACGCACCGTGACCGCTGGCAGGACTACACCCGCGACGGCACGCTCTGGTCCATCGAGAACTCATTAAAACTACTTAAAACCGACCGCTTCGACGTGGTTTTAGTCCACGACCCCGAGAGTCTGAACCCGGTTCTTGCGCCGGGCGGAGCGCTGGAAACCCTGGAAGACCTGCGTCGCCAGGGGGTGTTACGCTTCATCGGGCTAGGCCAGCGCCGCCACGACTTTCATCGCCAGGCCATAGAGACCGGGCGCTTTGACGTGATCTTAACCTACAACGACTATCATGTAACGCGAACAACCGCGTACACATCGGGCTTGCTTCAGGTCGCCGAGCAGCACGAGGTCGGGGTTCTGAACGGCTCGCCCATGGCCCACGGGCTTCTCTCCGGGGCCGATCCGCGCACGCTCAAGACCCACCATCAGACCGAGCGCGACACAATGGCCGCCGCGAGGCTCTACGACTGGTGCCAGCAGAAAAAAGTCAACCTGCGCGCCGTGGTCTTGCAGAGCTGCCTGCGCCAGAACTTAATTCACTGCACGCTCACCGGCGCAAAAACCGCCGCCGAGCTTCAGCAAAACTTAGACGCCCTGCAAGACCCCCTCCCCGACCACGTCTGGCAAGATTTAGCCGCCCTGAAACTCACCGAAGGCCAGGTCTGAGTGCAAGTTCTCGCCACGGTGAGCTTTCTGGTGCGTGAGTACGAGGAAGCAATCCGTTTTTTCGTCGAGGCACTGGGTTTTTCTCTTTTAGAAGACGCGCTCCTGAGCGAGAGCAAACGCTGGGTTGTCGTTGCGCCGGACAAAAGCCGTGGAGCCGCGCTGCTTCTGGCTCGCGCCGCTGACGACGCTCAGCGAGCGAGTATCGGCAACCAGGCGGGAGGCCGCGTCTTTCTCTTTCTGCACACCGATGATCTCTGGCGGGACTACAAACAGATGCAAAGGCGCGGCGTTCGATTTTCAGAGGAGCCAAGAAGCGAAAGTTACGGCCTCGTTGTCGTTTTTTTCGATCTTTACGGCAACAAATGGGATCTCATTCAGCCCGCCAGTATGCCCGTAGCGTTTTGAGCACGTTTTCGGCGTCGAGATCGATGGAGCCGGGCCGCGAGAGCCGCTCGGCGTGCGCGAAAATTCGTTGTGCCTTGTCTTTCCACTCGGGGTGCTGCTGCCAGAAAGAGTCATCGCGGCTCAAGGTGTAGCCGAGCAGGTCGCCAGGATAGAACTCGGCATCCATCAGCGGCTGACGCTCCAAAAGCTTCAGTGCCAGCGGGATTAAAAATATAAGCCCGATATTCTGGCCGATCAAAGTACGCAGGTCTTCCGGTTGTAGCTCGCCGACGGGAATCGTTCGCAGGGTGCAGCAGCGCTCCACAAGTCGCGACGGATACCCGTCCTCGGGTATCTCCCAGGCATCGCATTCAAGCTCTTCTATGTTTTTGGTATGGTCGAAGCTCACTACTCCACCCAGGCACGGCGGGGGCCACCGCCTAAAACGCGTCGAACTTGCTCGACAGCGGCTTCGTCGGGGTCCATGTAGAGTTTTGTTTGAATCATATGCTCGCCCGACGGGGTTTCGGCGTGAAGATAGACCTGAGAGCCACCTTCATGCTGCAATAACATTTCTTTGAGCATTTTGAGCATGTTTTTGGTGCTGTCGTCCACGCGTACATGGATCGTCCGGGGGCGAGCGTCGGCGGACATGGCGTTCTCGACGATTTTCTCGACTTTATCGGCAATTACCTCGACGCTTTTCTCGCCGCTGTTGCTCTCGGACTCCTCGCCCTCGACGGCTTTGATGATGCGCTCGCGGTGCTGGGCCTTTCCCTGAATCACCACCACGGCGTTGGGCAATAAATACTTCCCGAACTCGCTGGCGGTGCGCGGAAAGCACGTCACGGAGACGGAGCCGATGGTGTCTTCGATTGTGACAAACAGCATCGCAAGCCCGGTCTTGGTGTATTTGGTGCGCACTTCCGTCACCATCCCGCCGACCACGACCTGCTGGTTGGGCTGCGTCTCGCCCAGCTCGTTGGAGCGAATGGCGCGGTATTTCTTGCGCAATTCCGGCTCGAACGGCTTGACCGGGTGCTCTGTGAGATAGATTCCCAGAAGCTCTTTCTCCCATGCTAATCTCTCACCGCGCGCAAAATCCGTCACCAATGGCAAGGTCGCCGGAGCCAGCCCCACGGCGTCGTCCCCGGATGCGTCGCCAAACAGGTCGCCCTGCCCGGCAGCGGCATCGCGCACCCCGCGCTGCGCCGACGAAACGCAGTCGTCCAGCACTTCGAGCAGCGCCCGGAAGTTAGAGTGAATCGAACGGAACGCTCCGGCCTTGATTAACATCTCAATCACCGATTTACTGGTCAAACCCTCGGCAAAAACCCGTAGACAGAAGTCGTCCAGGCTGATAAACGGTCCACCCGCGCTCCGTGCTGCCAGAATAGCGTCGATAGGCGCTTTTCCGATATTCTTAATCGCAAATAACCCGAATCGTACGGCCCCGATGTATTTCACCTCGGTTGGTTCAGCCACCGTGAAATCACCCTCGGAGGCGTTGACATCGGGCGGAAGCACCTGAATCCCGAGCCGCTCGCACTCTTCAATGGTTCCGACGACCTTATCGGTCTTGTCCACGTACGCTGCCATCAGCGCCGCGAGATACTCGGATGTATAATTCGCTTTTAAGTAGGCCGTTTGGTAGGCAACCATCGCATAACACGCAGCATGGGCACCATTGAACGCATAACCCGCAAACGGTTCGATATCCGAGAAGATTTGTTCCGCGACTTTATTAGAAACGCCACGCTCTTTGGCTCCTTCTAAGAAAATACCTTTCTGTTTATCCATGTAGGCTTTTTGTTTCTTGCCCATGGCGCGTCGAAGAAGGTCTGCCTGGCCCAGAGTAAGCCCACCAACCGCCTGGACGATCTTTAGAACCTGATCCTGATAGACAATAACGCCGTAGGTATCTTCTAAAATAGGTTTTAATAACTCATGGGCATAGGTAATTTGATTGGAGTCGAACTTGGACCGAATATATCTTGGAATATGCGCGAGAGGCCCCGGACGATAGAGCGCTACCATGGCCGAAAGCTCTTTGACGGAGTTAGGCTTCAGCTCCACGACGTACTTTCGCATTCCTGCCGATTCTAACTGAAATACCCCGGTCGTTTCGCCCCGCCCGAGCATATCGTAGGCTTTTTTTGCTTTTGGATCGGAGTAGTGGAGAGGAATATTCCAGACATCAATGGTTTCGCCACGGGTTTTCTCGATCAGTTTAATGGCACGGGCTAAAATGGACAGGTTGATTAGCCCTAAGAAGTCCATTTTGAGCAAACCGATCTCTTCCAGCGAGCTGTGCGGGTACTGCGTCGCCATGGAGCCGTCGTTGAGCTTTCTTAAAGGGGTGTACTCGACGAGCGGTCTGTCGGAGATCATGATTCCGGCGGCGTGAACCGACTCGGAGCGGGTGATTCCCTCGATGCTTTTGGCGGTATCGATGAGCTTTCGAGCCAATTCTTCGTTCTCGTAGGCCGTCACCATCTCCGGATTGCCTGAGTAGTCTTTTTCTTGCCAGCCGTGCATCGCTCTTTCGATAGAAATACCCAGCGGAAGCGCAGGAATCATCCGTGCAATCCGATCTACGTCGGGAAGGGGCATTGCCAGGGCACGCCCGGCATCTCGAAGCGCCGCTTTTGCGCCGAGTGTACCAAAAGTCGTGATATAACTGACATTTTCTTTGCCATATTGCTGGGTAACATGCTCGATAACCTCGGCGCGACGCGTATCCTCGAAATCCATGTCGATATCGGGCATGGTGACGCGCTCCGGGTTCAAAAATCGCTCAAACGTCAGTCCATACTCTACGGGATCTAAATCCGTGATCCCCAGGCAATAGCTTGCGAGCGACCCGGCGGCGCTTCCCCGGACTCCGAAGAATATCCCCGACTGCCGTGCGTGCTGAGCGATGTCTCGGACGATCAAAAAATATTGTGCAAAGCCCGTCTGATCCACAATTCCGAGTTCATAGTTCAGCCGATCCTTATGTTCGTCCGCAAACTCGGGCAGACGGCGCTCTAAGCCTTCCCAGCAGAGCCGGGTCATGGTTGCTTGAGCTGTACTTCCTTCGTCCACACCGACAACCGGCATCGGAGCGCGGCCTGTCTCGATGTGTAGATCGACTTTCCCGGCGATTTCGAGTGTATTTTCAATGGCATCGGGGGCAAAATGCTCGAACTCGCCCATCATTTCCTGGTATGACTTTAAATAAAACTCACGCGGCTCGTAGCGCATGCGCTTGGGATCGTTGACGGTCGTTCCGGTCTGAATACAGATCAGAACATCGTGCGGGTCGGCGTCCTCGGCTTTTAAGTAGTGGCTATCGTTGGTCGCCACCATCTTGATGTTCATCGCGCGGGCGATCCGCTTGACGGTCTCGTTCACGTCCCACTGTCCCGGCGCATGGTGTCCTTGCACTTCGAGGTAAAAATCCTCGCCAAAAAGCTCCCTGTACCACGCCGCGACGCTTTTTGCTTCGTCGTAGCCCTGTTTCATAATGGTTTGGGCAAGTTCTCCACCCAGACACGCCGAACAAATAATCAAACCCTCGTGGTGCTCTTCTAAAAGCTCTTTGTCTACTCTTGGCTTATAATAAAAGCCTTCCAACGAAGCCTTGGTAACCAGCTTCATTAAATTCTTATAACCAATCTCGTTCTTAGCCAGCGCTACCAGGTGATGATTGCCGTCTTTTTTGGGGTCACGGTCTTTCCGTCCACGGGTAGCCACGTACAACTCACTTCCGACCAGTGGCTTGATCCCCGCTTTTTTGGCCGCGTTATAAAACTCGAACGCGCCGTACATCACGCCGTGGTCGGTCAGCGCGAGAGCGGGCATCTCCATCTCCACGGCGTACTTGACCATATCTTTGATCTTGGACGCGCCGTCTAAAAGCGAAAACTCGGAGTGATTGTGAAGATGCACGAAAGGGGTGGACATGGCTCAGGCATTGTACAATACGTCATGGCGTATGAGTCGTTCACTCTGGACCTGCTGGAAGAGCGGTTTGGGCTGACCCTCGGGCAGTCTTCGGACCTCTACGGCGACGTTCCCGTCTGCGCTTCCGGCGCGTTATTGACAGCCACGCTCAAACGTCATCTGCCGTTGATTATGGGTAAGGGTACCGAGAAAGCCCGCTCCGAGCTGCTCATCGCCCCGATTCTCGTCGAGGCGCGTGAAGCGCTGGGCGAGCGCATCTCGTTTTTTTCCGGTGTGAGCTTCAACGTGGACCGAAAAAGTGGCCTGCACGGGTTCTGCGACTTTATCATCAGCCAGGACCCGCTCGTTCTGGAAATAAAAGCCCCGGTCATTGCGCTCGTGGAAGCAAAACGCGAAGACCTTGCCTCGGGCGTCCCGCAGTGCCTCGCCGAGATGATCGCCGCTCAGAAATTCAACGAAAAACGCGGCAAACCCCGAAAAACGATCTTTGGCGTCCTGACCAGTGGCACCAACTGGCGCTTTTTGCAGCTCGAAGGCACGCAGGCAACGTTGGATCTACGCGAATACCCGATTACTGAGATCGAAAAAATACTCGGAGTCCTGGTCTACATGGCCTCACGTGAAGAAATCCATTGATCTATCAAATCGCGCTTGTTTTTCTCCAAGCTCATCCGTAATTTAATCACTCGTGTGCTTTGGTCGTTCCTCTTGAGTTTGAACAATGCAAAATCAAGCCGGTCTTCCAAAAAAGAAATAATCTCCGCTTTTTCTCCGTCCCAACCAAGAAAGGCAATGCTGTTAAAATCAAAATAATTATGCTCATGTAAATTTGTGTACAGACTATGGGTAAACATTGAGAATTTCATCTCTGCTACTTTGTCTTTTAAGTCTACATATGTTGCCATATACCAGTTTCGTTGTTTATCATAAAAAGCCACCATCTTAGCGGGTTTCAGGTGTAAATCTTTCTCCAACCAGGCTACGTCCCAGTATTGGTCGAATTTTCGGCCCACTTCGGTCATTCGCCCGGTTTCGACGAACCCGAACTTGACGTGAAGCGCGAGGGATTTGTCGTTGGGCAGCGTAATTCCTGCGATGGCCCGATGAACATCCTCGGTGGAGAGAATTTCAAATAATCTGGTGTAGAGCGCGGTGCCGATGCCGTGGCCGTGCGCGTCGGGGCTGACGTAGACGCTGGTCTCGACGGTGGTGTCGTAGGCGGCCTTGGGGCGAAACGGGCTGCTCGATGCGTAGCCGAGCAAGCTTCCCGCTGCACTCTCGGCGACGAGAAGCCGGTGACGGCCCGTGGAAGCATAGTGCGAGAGCCACTCGCGCCGCTGCTCAATGGACCACGGCTCGGTGTCGAACGTGATCGCAGTGTGGAGAATGTAGTGATTGTAAAGCGCGGTGAGCGCCACAAGATCGCTCTGCACTGCCGCCCGAATCGAAACCTCGCTCATGCTCGGGATTCTACCGCTGGAACCGGCGCTTGACATTGGCCGTATAAAGAAGCATGGCGTTCTCGTGGCGACGGTTGCGGAAAAACGCGGCGACGGGGCACTATGCCGACGCGCCGGTTCAGAACGCCGAGGCGTTGTTCTCGCTCGCGCCGCACGACTGGAACACGCTCTTTGGCGCGGCGGCCCTTGGCTACACCCGGATTCTGGCCCGGCTTCTCGCGCGGGGCGCGTCCGTGAACGAGCGCGACCCGGCGGGGCGGACGGCGCTGTACCATGCTGTCGAGGGACGCCAGGAGCATAGCGCCGAGCGTCTTCTCGCGGCAGGCGCGGACCCGAATCTCCCCGACGACGCGGGCAGGGTACCGCTGCATGTCGCGCTGGCCCAGCGCAGTCGGCGGCTGACCGAGCTGCTTTTAAACTCCGGAGCCGATCCCGATGGCAGCCCGGACTCTCTCGAAACGCCGCTCATGGAGGCCACACGCCGGGGCGACGCCGGGACGGTTCTGCGCCTGATCCGGGCCGGGGCGAGCCTGGAGAGGACCGACCGCTGGGGCCACACGCCTTTGTTTTTCGTGAATGGCCAGAGCGCCGCAAAACTCCTTCCGATTCTTCTGGACGCCGGAGCCGACCCCGACCACCGCACGCTCGACGGCGACACGCTTCGCCACCGTGCCCTGCGCCGGGGCGACGAGAGGCTCTGGCGCACCCTGACCCCGCTCGATGACGAGCAAGACGCCATCGGTCAGCGCGGGCGGCTTTCCGACACGCCCCTGCTCGCCGCTGCCGAGAGCGGGAACGTGAACCTGGTGCGCCGCTTGCTGAAAATAGGCGCAGACCTCGGTGCCGTCAACGACTTCGGGCACTCGGCGCTGCTGGTGGCGCTCACCCAGGAAGACCTCCCGATAGCCACGGCGCTCCAGACTGCAAGGGCACCCGTGGGCTTTTTAGAAGCGGTCGCGCTCGGCGACTATGAGCGAGCCACGGACCTGCCGACCCCGCCCCGCGCCGATCTCTCCGCCCCGATCTGCGGCCAGGAGACCCCGCTCATGGGCGCGGTCGCGCGGGGCCGCGACGACCTGGTGCGGCTGCTCCTGTCGCGCGGCGCTCGGCTCGACATCGCCACCCGCTCGCTCGGAACCCCGCTCGACGTGGCCGTGATGACCGGGCACCCTGCCCTCGTCCGCCTGCTCCTGGAGCGCGGAGCCGACCCCGGCCAGGTGCGAAAAGTCCACCCGCGCGAGGTCCGCGCCGCCCTGCAAGACGCCGAGGCCGCGCCGCTTCCGCCTTCGGATGGCACGCTCTCCCGCCGTCCGAGTGCCCACGAAATCTACGCCGCTGCCACCGCCCCCACCGACGAAGACCTGCGCTGGCTCAGGCTACTCGGTGCCAACATCGACGAAACCGATGAGAACGGTGAAACTGCCCTCGCTCTCGCCCAGAAAGACCACGACGAAGCCGCCATCAAGCGCCTCCAGGCGTTCGGAGCCACCGAGTAAAACCACTTGACGATTCTATTGAAATGCGGTACGCTTCTGTAGGAGTTCCCCCGGCGTCTGCTGGACTCTCCTACCGCTCTGCTGGGGTTCGCAACCGCTCTGTTGCGGGTGGGAACCGAAGGACTACGCTGCGCTACTGGAGTGTTGCCATGCCCAACTGGGATATTAAGGATGCCCCCCGCATCATTGCGGCTTTCGTCGCTCACTGGACCGATGTCAACCAGGCTCTTGGCAGGAGAGCGCTGACCCTGCGCGGCGGCTACGGCCTCGCCGAACTCAAAGTAGACCAGGCAGCGCTTGCCACGCACGATACCGCGATTCTCGACGCCGAGAACGCCGATCAGCTCTCGATGGGTCGCCGCACCGCTGGTCGCACCGCCCTGCGCGAGCGTTTGCGCCAGTTCCGAAAAGAACTGAACGGCGACTTCTCCGACACCGAGTTCACCCGCGCTCTCCCGACCATTCCCAGCATGACCGCCAGCGACCCCGTCTGGGACAAGGCTCTTGGCGACATGGCGAGCGTCTGGAAGAAGCTCAACGCAACGACCACGATCCCGGATTTCGTCCCGCCCCTGGCGCTTCAGGGAAACTACGCCGTCGCCCAGTTCGACACCGACCGCGCCGCCCTGAGCAACTCGGGCCAGTCCGCCAAGGCCAACGCCCAGCACGCCACAGACGCCCGCCGAACCCGCGACTCCCACCTCAAAAAAGTCCGCGCCAGGCTCATCCGGTATCGCCAGCTTGCCGTCAGCCGCCTCCCCGAAGACCACCCGCTTCTTGCGTCCCTGCCCAACCTGGACGGATAAACCCAAACCAGGAGATAAACGTCCGGCATACCCAAACCAGGACCATAAAGGTCCGGCATGCCCCAAATTCCCAGGACGAAAATCGTCCGGCATACCCCAAATTCCCAGGACGAAAATCGTCCGGCTATGGGGCAACAAGTTGCCGTCTCGCTTCGCTCGAAATCCTGGCATAAAACTCGACCGAGGCACGAGGGAGACAGCCGAAGGCTCCATAGCCGGACGTTTATCGTCCTGGTTTGGTGTGCCGGACGATTTTCGTCCTGGGAATTCGGGGAATGCCGGTCGTCTCCCGCCCGGCGCATCGTGGAGACCCCTTCGCCCCGAGGTCGCGAAGCGACATTGAATGTCGCTTCGCGACCGAGGGAAACAGCCGGAGGGGTCAGTCGCTTGCGACTGGGGGAGGACGGGGGAGGCCAAAACGATGAGTTCTGGTAAACTGCGGCCATGAACTATCCGCTCGAACTGAAATTCAAGATCTTTGCGCTGGCGTCCGAGGCCACGGTAACCGATGCGACGGGGCAGGTGGTGCTGTACGTCAAGCAGAAGGCGTTCCGGCTCAAGGAAGACATCCGATTGTTCTCCGACGCCAGTCAGACCCGCCAGCTCTACACAATCAAGGCCGAGAAGGTTCTGGCCGTCAACGCGAACTACCACTTCACCGACGAAGAAGGCATGCCGCTCGGACGGATTCAGCGCCAGGGAATGCGCTCGATCTGGAAGGCGTCGTACCAGATTTATGACGCCCACAAGCTGGAGTTCAATCTCACCGAGGTCAATCCGTGGATCAAGGTCGCCGATGCCGCGCTCTCCGAGATTCCGGTTCTTGGGATTTTCACCGGATATCTCTTCAACCCCAGCTACCATGTCTCGCGGCCCGATGGCACGGTCGTTCTGGAGCTGAAGAAGCAGCCGAGCTTCACCGGGCGCTTCTTCAAGATCGAGAAGATCAGCGAGATCGCGGGCGACGATGAAGAGCGGGCGATTCTCGGGCTGATGATGCTTGATGTCTTAGAGCGCGGTCGAGGCTAAGCTTGTTTGCAAGAGGGGCAAACACCGGGTAAACTATTGCGGGAGAAACCCATGGAAACCAGGACGAAGCTCGGTGAGTTGATTCTCTATCTTTGCCTGCGCTCGGAGAGCGACGAGGCTTTCGGGGCTGTGAAGCTCAACAAGCTCCTGTTCTTCAGCGACCGTGCCAGCTTTCTGGAGCGAGGTCACTCCATCACGGGCGGGGAGTACGAAAAACAGGAGTTCGGCCCGGTTCCTCGGAAGATACGCGAGCTTGTGGATGAGCTAAGCCGCGCCGGAGAGGTTGTCGAGGTGGAGCGGACTTACCACGGCTATCCCCAGAAGCGCCTGGTAGCCCGGCGTGAGGCGGATCTTTCTCTGTTCTGTGCGGAAGAGATCGCTCTGGTGGAGAAGCAGCTTCAGCGCTTCTGGGGAGTGAGCGGTCGGGCGATCAGCGAGCTATCCCATGAGCTGCTTCCCTGGCGACTGGCGCGAAAGGGCGATCCGATTCCTATCGAGTCGGTTCTCCTGGAAGCACGCTCTCTCACGGAGACTGAGCGTCTCTGGGCCGAGGAGATCGATATGGGCGATGTCGAGGCGCTTCTGGCCGCGTAGATGACAGAGCGAGAGATCAAAAAACAGGGGCCGTTTGATGCCAGTCTGGAGAGCTGCGTCCCAGATGTGGAGCGCCGCGAAGAGATCGAAAGGGCGATCCGCTATGCCGTGCGCTACTTTGCCGAGCAAGGAGAGTTTACCGGACGTAGTGCGCCCTTTCCTGTTTATGCGTTGCCCATCGAAAAAACAGCCCGTAATAAAGCACTGATTGTTTTTTACTGCTACAGTGAGGCGACTGTGTTGCTTTTGAGAGTACGAGAGACAGAATGACCATTCGGCTGGACTTTGGGCGCGAGGGGCTGGACGTCGAGCTTCCGGGCGAGCGGGTGAAGCACGTTCTCGGGCTTTCCCCCGCGCCGCCGCTCGAAGGCCCCGACGCGAGCATTCGGGCCGCGCTGGAGAGTCCGCGCGGAACGGCACCGCTGCGGGAGCTGGCGCGGGGCAAGGCCGACGCCTGCATCGTGATCTGCGACATCACCCGGCCCGTCCCCAACGAGAAAATTGTTAGTGCGATGCTGCCGGTTTTAGAAGAGAGCGGAATCCCCCCGGAGCGTATCACGATTCTCATTGCGACCGGGACGCACCGTCCGTCCACTGCTGCTGAGAAATTGGCGATGCTCGGCCCCGAAATTCTAAGCTCGGGCGTGAAAATAATCGATCATGTCTGCGACGACCCGGCTACCAACCGGTTTATCGGGGTCAGTCCGTCGGGGATCGACGTGTTTTTAGACACGCACTGGCTCGACGCCGACCTGAAGCTCACGGCGGGGCTGATCGAGCCGCACTTCATGGCGGGCTACTCGGGCGGCAGAAAAATGGTCATGCCGGGAGTCGCGTCTCTATCGACGATTCAAGCCTGGCACTCCCCGAAGTTTCTGGAGCACGACAACGCTGTCAACGGGGTCACTATCGGCAACCCGGTCCACGAAGAGAACACCGCGATTGCGTCGATGGCTCCCGCCGATTTGATCTGCGATGTCACTATCGATGAAAAGCGCCGCACGACCGGGGTTTTCTGCGGCCACTGGATCGACGCCTGGCGCGATGGCTGCGAGTTCGTGAGCGATCAGGTCCGCCCACCCATCCCGAACTTTGTGGACATCGTGGTGACGAGCGGCGGCGGCTACCCGCTGGACGCCACGTTCTACCAGGTCATCAAGGGAATCGTCGCGGCGTACCCGATTGCGCGGCCCGGCGGCACGGTGATTATCGCCGCCGAGCTGAGCGAGGGCGTCGGGAGCCATCACTTTTCGTCCACCCTCGAAAACTGGCCCGACCGTCAGGCTCTGGTTGCCGCCATGAGCGCGCCCGGCTGGGTTCCTGTTCCCGAGCAGTGGCAGCCCGAGATGCTTGCCCGCGCCACCCGCGAGCGCAGAGTCATCGTCGTGGTTCCCGACGACGTGCCCCGAGAAGCCCTGGCCGCGTGCCACGTCGAGGTTGCCCGAACCGTTGAAGAAGCTCTGGAGCGGGTCGGCCCAGGAACCATCGCCGTTACCCCGAAAGGCCCCTACGTCACGCCTTACGTCGCCGCCTGACGGTCCAGGCGGCCAGGCTGCCCAGGGCGAGAAGCAATAGCGTCCCCGGCTCCGGTGCCATCGCGGGCATGACGGCGAGGCCGCGAACCCCCGTCAGCCCGCTTCCGACCGCCCCGACCGCCGAGGCTGCCCCTGTGGAAGTGTTAATGATGTAGAACGTTGGCGTCGTGAAGTCCCCGAGGATAGCGTAGGCAAAGTTCGCCCCGACGGTGGTGGTGTAGACATCGAAGCCCGTGAAGGTTGTGGCGTTCACGCCGAGTGACCCGATGGTCGTCAGCGTACCGGCGTTGTTGGCGATGGTCACCAGGCTGTCGAGGTTGTAGTCGATGCCGAACTGCACCGTGGAGAAGCCGCTACCGGCGACATTGCCCGTGTAGGCGTTCTCTGCGACCCTCGGAGTCGCGCCGAAGTTCGGGTCGCCCGCGCCGTAGAACAGGTTCGTCGCGACGGTCGGCGGGTTGGCGTTGTTGGGATTGTAGACCAGGTTCTGAGCGTTCTCGGTGACGACCCGGACCCGGTCGATGGTCGGGTTGAAGTCCAGTCCGAGCTGTCCGGTGTTCGTCGCCGAGGCACCGCTACCTGACGCCACGGCGGTCAGCACAGCGGTCGTCGGATTGATCGTGTAGAGCGTATCGGTGGCGTCGTGGTAACCGTAGAGCAGGCCGTTGAGCGGGCGGAAGTCGATGGCGTCGAGGGCAGTCGCGCCCCCGCTGAAGTTGCCCACCGTCACCACCGTGCCTGGACTTGAGACATCGAAGCGAATCAGGGTCGTCCCGTTGCCCGAGAGAGCGAAGGCCGTCTGTGCCTTAGCAGAAGAGGCTCCGATACCCAGCACGGTCAGGACAAGAGCAAAGGTAAGTTTATTTCGCATGAGACAGGTTCTCCTTGAGGAAGTTGCCCCTATCATAGAAACAGCGACGGAGAAATACCAGGCCGAAAACAGCTCATTTTATGCTCATTCTCTGTCCAGATTCTGTTCAGTTCCAGGTCGCGTTATAATAAGCCCATGAGACGAAATCCACGTCTGATCATCGCGCTGGTGATCATTGCTTTTACGCTGATCAGCTACTTCAGTCGCTCGTCGGTGAACCCGGTGACAGGCGAGAAGCAGCACCTGGGCAATATCAGCCCTCAGCAAGAGGTCGTCCTCGGGCTTCAGGCGGCTCCCGAGATGGCGGCCCAGCATGGCGGCGAGACCCGCGACACCAGGGCAAGCGCTCTGGTCGAGTCGGTCGGTCGGCGCGTCTTAGAAAAATCATCGGCGAGCAAGGGGCCGTACCAGTACACGTTCCACACGCTGGCTGACCCGAAGACGATCAACGCGTTCGCGCTTCCGGGCGGGCAGGTCTTTATCACCATGGGGCTTCTGAGCAAGCTCCGCACCGAGGGAGAGCTGGCCGGAGTCCTGGGCCATGAGATCGGACACGTGGTCGGTCGGCATGGCGCGGAGCACATGGCCAAGCAGCAGCTCACGCAGGGACTCACGGGCGCTGCGGTCATGGCGACGATGGACCCGAGCAACCCGAACTCGATGCGTAGCGCCCAGGTTCTCCAGATGGTCAGCAACATGGTCCAGATGAAGTTCGGCAGAAACGACGAGCTGGAGAGCGACCGGCTGGGAGTTCAGTTCGTCAGCGAGGCTGGCTACGACCCGAGGGCGATGGTTGGCGTCATGGAGGTTCTCAGGTCCGCGAGTGGCGGCGGCGGTCGTCAGCCCGAGTTCTTCTCGACGCATCCGAACCCGGACAACCGCATCGAGAAAATTCAGGCCGCGATCAAAGACCGGTTCCCCGGCGGCGTCCCGTCGGGAATGACGGAATAAATTTTTGAGCTGGGCGGGCTGGGCCTCTCTCTCGGCGCTCTTTGCCGGGGCGACCGCGATTCTTGTCAAGCTCGGAATCCAGAGCGTCCCGTCGAACCTGGCGATGGCGATTCGGACGAGCGTCGTGGTGATTCTGGCCTGGGGGCTGGTTTTTCTGCGCAAAGAAAGCGTGCCGCTGGCGTCGCTCTCGCCCCGAACCTGGACGTTTCTGGTTCTCTCAGGGCTGGCTACGGGTGCGAGCTGGCTGTGCTACTTTCAGGCGCTCTCGCTGGGGCCGATCAGCCGGGTCGCGCCGATAGACAAGCTCAGCTTCGTGATCGCCATGGCTTTGGGCGTTTTAATTCTCAAAGAGCGCGTGAGCTGGCAGGTAGCCCTCGGCGGCGCTTTTATCGTCGGCGGGGTCTTGCTCACGCTGTGGCCGAATCGGTGATGCCGAAATCCCACGTTTCCCGTCGCCGAAAAAACCAGGATGAAGATCGTCCGGCACACCCAAAGGGTACCCGGCGTCGCAGGCTCCGCCGTCTCGCTGCGCTCGAAGTTTGGCGTTGGTGGGGGCAATGTTGAACCTGGGCGACATTGCGGGGCAGGCGGCGGGCGCGATGGAGCGCTGGCAGGAGCGCGTGGCGCGGCGGCGATCTGCGTGCGAGGCGCTTCTGCCGCTTGCGGCCCAAATGCCCGATCCGGCGCTCCGCACGAAGAAAGCCGATTTTCTGGTGGCGCACTCGGAAGAGCCGCCGGGGACGGCTTTCTCTGCGCCCGAGATTCCCTTGAAGTACGTTGTTGTTGCGACGGATGGCTCGCAGGTCGTCCCGGATCGCCACGACGGGTTCGAGGGCGTCGGGCTGGTTCACACAGGGCTTATAAAACTGGTCTACGGAACCGGGGAGCGGGCGCGTCTGGAAGCAAAAGCCGAGGTTTTCTTCGACGACGAGGACGAAGACTCCGAGCCGGGAAGCGCCGGGCGACTTGCCCTGCGACGGCTCTGCGCCGAGCTTTCGGAGCTGGCCCAGCTCGCCGAGGAAGCCGCGCTCTCGGGGCTGCCTGCACTCGCACTGACCGATGGCTCGCTGATCGCCTGGATGCTGGCCGAGCGCAGAGAAAGCGAGGGGGGCGGGCGCGACGACCCGCACAAACGCGCTGCACGCGAGGTCTTGCTTCAGAGCCTGGAGCGCTGCCGCGTCGCAGGTGTCCCCGTCGCGGGCTACGTCTCCGGCCCTGGCTCGCGCGACGCCGTGAACGGGCTGCGGCTCGGAATCGACCAGCCCGACACGGGCCTCACCGACGCCCAATTTTTCGCGAAAACTCTTGCACCCGGCGAGCGTAGCCCGGTTTTTACGGCGCGAGGTCGGCAGAGCGGCTTTCCCCACGTGCTCTCTCACTACGGAGAAACGCACTGGATCGGGTTTTTCTATTTGAACGTCGGGGCGGAGATCGCGCGGGTCGAGCTTCCGCAGTGGGCGATCTCCGAGAACTTAGAATTAGTCCACGCGCTGTGTCTGGACCAGGCGAGCAAGGGCCGTGGCTACCCGGTCGCCCTCGCCGAGGCGCACGAGCGTGCCGTCGTCCGCGAGCCGGACCGTCAGGCATTTCTAAATCTTCTGACCCGAAGCGCCGTAAAAACCGGAATTGCCCCGACGCTCACCCGAAAAGCCCTCGCCAAACGCGCCCGCAGCGTGTAGCTACTTCGCCTCGGGCCAGGGCTGGACCGCACTACCCGAGCGCGGCGGTGGGCGCGGCGCGACTCCTGCCGGGACGCCCGGTTCCTCACCGCCGGGAAAGCGTAGCACCCGCTGGCGCTCGTCGTCAAACTCCCAGTGCGCATCGAACTCATAAACCGTGCAGGTCGGCGCGTCGCGCTCTTGAACAATCAGCAGGTAGAGACCATCACACTCTGCTTCCCAGACGATCCCCCAGCGAAACTTGCGGAGAGGTTCGTGTTTTCTGCTTCGCCAGGCACTTGCTGACTGCGTGGAAATTCTCGCCATAAGGAATCTATTACGGTGTCGCTCGGGGAAGTGTTCCCAAAACCAAAGGTCAATGACGTCCGCAGGACATTGTGGCGAAGCCTTTAGCCACCGACGTCTATGTCGGAGGATCAATGTCGGCGGACCTAATGCGGGCCTTTGATCGCCGTCCACTCGCCGCCGCCGCAGGGTCCGCCGCCGGTGGCTCCGGGGATGCTCACGGGAGTGCCGTCGAAGTCTAAGCAGTGGTAGAACTGGCTCAGCTCCACACTTTCTTTAGGGACATAGTGGCAGATAAACGCCCGTCGGAACCGGTCCGGGCTCTGGTTGGGGTACGAGCCATGAATGACCGAGCCGTTGAAGAACAGAACGTCGCCCGCTTTCATGTCGGCGGGAATCGCTTCCATGCCCTCGGGGACATCTAAATGGTGGTCGGTGAAGAACAGGGTCTTGTCGGCGGGACTCGGGCAGAGAATCGGGAGCTTGTGGCTGCCGGGAACTAAGACCATGCCGCCGTTCTGCTGGTCCACGTCGTCGAGGGCGACCCACGCCGCCACGCAGGTCTTCGGGGCGACGCGCAGATAGTAATTGTCCTGGTGCAGATCCTGGCCGCGTGCGCCGGGCGGCTTGAAGTAGAACATCGACTGCGCCGCGACGGGTTCCTCGCCCATCAGAACTCTCAGAAGGTTCTGGAGCCGGGGAGCGAGCATGTAGCGCATCGAGAGCGGCCCGACGAGCTTATCGGGGTGCTTGTGCGGGTGCATCATCCGGGGATAGAACGCCAGCGGATCGTCTGGCGAGTAGGTTCCGTGCTCTTTCGAGCCGACATCCGAGAGTCCGGACACCGGGCCATCCTGGTTTTGTGCCATGAACGTCTCCCGAATCTCGGTCACTTCCTCGGGCGAGAAAAGCCCTGGCACGGTGACGAATCCGTCGCGCTCGAAGAGAGCGGCAAGTTGCTGAGCGTCCTTCATGCTATTTATTTTGTGCTATATTCTAATAAATGACAAGAGAAATGCATGCTGAAAACTTAAAGAATTTTCCTGAAACGACTCAGGCGGATCAGCTCAGCCGCGACGACGGCGGCCCAGTGGCCGCCCCCATCGTGACGGGGCATCTGGTCGGCGGACCGCGCTACGGCATCTGGCGGACGCGGGGGCGAAGCGACTGGCTCCTGATGCTCACGCTGAGCGGGCGCGGACGGGCGGGGAGCGCGACGCTGGAGCCGGGAGACATTGTTTTGCTGAAACCGGGACTGCGCCAGGACTACGGAACCGCACGCGGGGCAGCGGGCTGGGAGATTCTCTGGGTCCATTTTCAGCCGCGCGCGCACTGGCACGACTGGCTTCTCTGGCCCGAGGCCGAGCCGGGCGTTCTGAAGTTGACCCTCGACGATTCGGTGCGCCCCTCCGTGGAGGCCGCGCTTCAGGAGATGCACCGCAGGGCGCTCGGGGCGCTCGCACGCCGCGAGGACTTCGCCATGAGCGCTCTCGAAGAGTCCCTGCTCTGGTGCGAGACCGCGACTCCTGCCGCGCGTCGGCTCGACCCGCGCGTGGAGACCGCGATGCGCTTTCTGCTGGAGAATTTGGAGCGTCCCGTCACGCTTCCGGAGGTCGCACGGGCGGCAAATCTCTCGGTCTCGCGGCTCTCGCATCGGTTCAAGGCCGAGGTCGGGCGTGCGCCGATGCAGTTTCTGGAAGCCGAGCGCATGATGCGGGCACGTCGGCTCTTGCAGCTCACCAGCCGCTCCATAGCCGCTATCGCCCAAGAAGTCGGTTTCGAGAGTCCGATTCATTTTTCGCTGCGTTTTCGGGCGCTTTTCGGTGTCAGCCCCCGAGCGTTCCGCAAGCAACAAGCGGGTATAATCGGCTCATAGATGCCCACTCCTGTCCGCGATAGTGAAGAAGAGATTCAGACGCTCCTGCAAGAGGCTCGGCACTCTCTTCCACACAACCCGCTCCATGCCATTACACTGGCGGAGCGGGCTGAGCAGCTCGCGGAGGAGCGCGACGACGAACCCAATCTGGCATCGAGCCTGGTGATTCAGGGGCGTGCCTGGTTTCGTCAGTCGCGCTGGGAGGAGGCTCGGGAGAGCTTTCTGGCCGTGCTCTCCTGGGCGCGGCACCTGGGCGATCCCCGGCTGGAGTGGGAGGCGCTTCACTTGCTGGGCCAGACCGCCAGCCGCCAGCAGGAGATTCCCACCGCGCTGGAGTGGCTCTTTCGGTCGCTGGAGGTTCTCGCGCCGCTTCAAGACCCCTCGGGCGAGTCCGAGGTCCGAAGCACGATTGGGGCCACCTACGGACTGGCGGGACGCTACCGTGAGGCGGGCGAGGAGCTTCAGGAAGCGCTGCGCCTGGCCCGCGCATCGGGCCGGGATGCGACGATTCTGCCTGCGCTGGGAAATATCGCCAAGCTGCTCGAAGTCAGTGGGAACCTTACGCTTGCCCGCTCGCGCTACGAAGAGACATTGGAGCTGGCCCGGCGCTGCAATCACCAGGTCTTCGTCGCCCAGACACACTCCTCGCTCTGCCGGGTTCTCTCCTTGCTCGGAGAGTTCGACCGGGCGCAGGAGCACGGCGAGCGTGCCATCACAACCGCCGATTCTCTGAACCATCTGCATCAGCGTGTCCTGGCCCGGCGAGCGCTCGGCGACGCCTACGCGGAGCTGGGCGCACTGGAAGAGGCTGAGCGCTGGCTGATGGCCGGGCTGGAGCTGGCCGAGGGTGAGGCCATGCGCACCGAGTGGGCCGAGCTGCTCCACGCGCTGGGCCGGGTCAGCGCCCGCCAGGGCGAGCTGTCTCTGGCCAAGCAGTACCACGAGGCCGCACTTACCCAGGCCGTCGAGAATGGAAGCGTCGCCGATCAAGCTCGGGAGCATCGCATGCTGGCGGAGCTGTGCGAGAACGAAGGCGATCTGCCCGGCGCGGTCCACCACCTCAAAGCCCAGATCCAGGCCGAGGAGTTCGTCCAGCGCCAGACGGCTCAGGGCGAGTTTCTGGCGGCGATGGCTCGCCTCGAATGGGAAAAATCCCAGACCGAGACTGACTGAGTTTTCACCCTCTTCGGCGAGGAGCGAGCCGGGGAGATGCCCCGGAAAATCTTTGTACTTTTTTTCACAAAGTTATTGACGTTTGAGGAAAACCATCCGATACTAAGTTTGTGATTTATTTCACGAACTAAAAACGGGATAAACTGAGGAAAAGAAAATGGCGGCTCAGAGTCGGGTGATTCTCTACGATGATAGCTGCCCGCTGTGCCGGGCCTACACCCAAGGCTTCGTGAAGCTCGGAGCGCTCCCCGAAGATGGGCGACAGGGTCTTGCGGATGCCGCCGAGCGCCTGCCCGAGTGCGTCGCGCAGCTCGACCTGCACCGGGCACGGCACTTCATCCCGCTCGTGGACCGCGATACGGGCGAGGTGCGCTACGGCCTCGATGCGCTCTGCACGATTCTTGCGGACCGCTTTCCCCGGCTGGGCCGGGTTTTGCGCTCGAAGCTGCCCCGGCTGGCCTACCCCCTTTACTGGCTGATCACCTACAACCGCCGAGTTATTGCGGGCTGCCCGCCGCCCGCTCGTGGCTTCGACTGCGCCCCGGACTTTGCGCTGGCTCCCCGGCTGACATACGTACTTCTGGCCCTCGGCGGCTGGATTGCGCTGAGTGCCCAATTTTTTGCGCGGGCCGACGACGCAGCTCGGACGGTTTTTCTGGGAGTGGTTGTCTATCAATTACTGTTTTTAATTTTCTGTGGACGTCGAAGCTGGGACGCGCTCGGGACGCTCGCAACGAACTTTTTGATGTTCGGGATTCTGCTGACGCTCGGGCCGCCGTGGGTGGCGCTGACTCTTGCCGGTGCGGTCGGGCTGCTGGACCTTGTGCGCCGGGCCTGGGCGATACAATCCAGGACGTGACGCTCTTTGAAGACGACGCTCAGGCCGCTCCCACGGCGCTCGATGCTCCGCTGGCCGCGCGGATGCGTCCGCGCACGCTGGCCGAGGTGCTGGGCCAGGAGCACCTGCTCGGGCCGGGGAAGCCGCTACGCCTCGCTATCGAGCGGGACGCCTTGCGCTCGGCGATTTTTTTCGGGCCGCCCGGCTGCGGAAAATCGACACTGGCTGCCGTGATTGCGACCGTCACGAAGTCGCACTTTGCCAGCTTTTCCGCCGTCACGGGGGGCGTCGCGGATGTCCGAAAACTCATCGAGGCCGCCCGCGAGCGAAAGCGCCTCGGCAAGAAAACGCTGCTTTTCGTGGACGAGATCCATCGCTTCAACAAGGCCCAGCAGGACGCGTTCCTGCCGCACGTGGAAGACGGCACCGTGACTCTGATCGGAGCGACGACCGAGAATCCGTTTTTCTCCATTGTGGCACCGCTGCTCTCGCGGGCCAGGGTCTACCCGCTCCAGCCGATCCCCGACACCGAGATTATGGCGCTTCTAAACCGGGCGCTCTCCGACCCCGAGCGCGGGCTGGGAAGTGCGGGCCTCACGCTCACCCCCGAAGCCGCCGACTTTCTCGCAGCGACGGCGTCCGGCGACGCCCGCCGCGCCCTCGGCATGCTGGAGCTGGCCGCCGACCTCTCCCCCGACTCGCCGATCTCTCTTGAAGTCGCCGAGGAAGCCGTCGGGCGAAAAGCGTTGCGCTACGACAAGACTGGCGACAATCACTACGACTTTGTGAGCGCTTTCATAAAATCCATGCGCGGCTCCGACCCGGATGCGTCGGTCTACTGGCTGGCCCGGATGCTCGAAGCGGGCGAAGACCCCCGGTTTCTGGCGCGGCGGCTGGTGATCTTCGCGTCGGAGGACATCGGGTGCGCCGACCCGCAGGCCCTTCCGCTCGCGATGGCCGCCTACGGAGCCGCCGAGAAGATCGGAATGCCCGAGTGCGCCCTGAATCTGTCTCACGCAACGATTTATCTGGCATCTGCGCCGAAGTCCAATGCCTGCACGACCGCGCTGGGCCGCGCCAAAGACGAGATCGAGAAACAGCCCTTCGCAGGAGTTCCGGCACACCTGCGCGACGGCCACAGCAAGGGCAAGCAGGCGCTCACGGGCGCGGGCGTCGGCTACCAGTACCCGCACGACTTCCCTGAGGGCTTTGTAAAACAACAATACCTCCCCGACGGGCTTCCCGTGAGTTTCCCTGCGTACTACGAACCTAAAGAGAGCGGCATCGAAGCAAAAATAGCAGCAAGATTGGCACGACTCTGGGCCGACGAAGAAACGGAGTGACTATTTTACCAGGTTGTCAAAGACGAACGGTAATACTTCGTTGTAAATTCGCCCATTTAGCTGCCAGAGCCGATTTCTATGATCGCCATTATATTGTTCAAATTGGTGCGGTACATTCAACCTTGATAATTCGTGGGATAAGAGACGACTATTGATTTCAATAAGCTTAATATCTTCCTGGTCTCCGCAGTCAAATTTAATAGCTTTGAGCTTCAGGAGGTTTGTTTTGTATTTTTTAGCCATTTGTACTACATCCCTCTCGATCCATCGACTATAGGCTATGGGATTGGGAACTATCTTTCCTGCCTGGATTTTATAGGGTTTATCCGCCAGGAAAGCGGTATTTGCTATATTGGGAGAAAAAGCTTGTGAGACAGCAAGAAGGCTAATGGCATTCGGGCTTTTGGTCGCTAAAAGCTCTTTGGTATCTTTTGCTAAGATAAATTTTCTAACATCGGGGTTTTTAGGGTTCAACTCGGCTGCAAAAGAGAGAAACCCCCCGTTCATCGAATACGCGACGCTGAAAACGTTGGGATGCTTCATCGCCAATGTTATTGCACCATAGCCTCCCATGGAATGTCCCGCTATTGCTCTTGACTCGGCTTTAGCCAGAGTTCTGTAGTTTGTATCAATGTAATTTACAAGCTCTTTCGAAGTAAAATCTTCCCAGTTGCCCGTTGCAGATGAATTAACGTAAAAACTTCCACCCCAGCGCGTACTTCCGTCTGGTGTAACAACGATCATTTCCCCAAAACGGTGTGAGGCGATGCCTGCATTCATTAAATCCTGAATGGTATTATATTTTTTGTCATCGTCTACAAAATTTGTGTAGTTATCTCCCATTCCATGTAATAAATAAAGAACGGGGTATTTTTTAGTTGTACTGGAGTAGTTCGGTGGTAGATAAATTGAGATAGACCTTGTGCTAGATTCCCCTGCTTTGTTATTTAATAAAGATTTATAGATTATTTTGTCTGTTTTTATCGTGCCCGTGCTTTGTGCCGCCGCAAGTCGCACAACAAAAAGAAGGCAAAGTAGGAGAATGATTTTTTTCATAGATCGTAGGTCCAATTTACTCGATGTGGGAGAATTGTATCATTCTGGGCTAGCAAAGACGCCGTATAATTGGGTTGCCGATGACGATTCTTTTTTTGGGCGACCTTGTGGGAAAGCCCGGTCGCGACATTGCTCTTTCTCTAATTCCCGAGCTGCGGGCCGAGTTTGACCCCGATCTGGTGATCGCCAACGCCGAGAACGCGGCGGGCGGCCTGGGGATCACGGCTCCGCTGGCACAGGCGCTACTCTCCGGCGGAATCGATGTGCTGACGCTGGGAAACCATGCGTTCGCAAAGAGAGACGGTATCGAGGAGCTTCTCAAAGACCCCCGAATTCTGCGGCCAGCAAACTACCCGCCCGGAACCCCCGGACGCGGCTGGGGCGTTTTTCGTACAAAATCCGGGCATCTGGTCGGGGTGGCGAACTTCCTGGGCCGAGCGCTGATGGACCCGGTCGATGATCCGTTTCGGGCCGCCGATGCGTTTATCGCCGAGGCTTACCCGCAGACGCCGCTGCTTTTTATCGACTTCCACGCGGAGGCCACGAGCGAGAAAGTGGCGTTTGGCTGGCACTGCGACGGGCGGGTGTCGGCGGTGGTCGGAACCCACACCCATGTTCAGACCGCCGACGAGCGCGTTCTGCCCGGCGGCTGCGCCTATCTCACCGATGCCGGAATGTGCGGGCCAATCGACTCGGTGATCGGGATGGAGACGCAGAGCGCCCTGCTGCGCTTCCGAACGGGGCTGCCGAACCGCTTCCAGGTGGCCGAAGGACGCGCCCGGCTGTGCGGCGCTTTGATCGACCTCGACGAAGCCACGGGGAAGGCTCGCAAAATTACTCGGATCGCTCGGGAGGAATAATTGGCGCGGACGCTGTATAATGCGAACTATGATGCGTTTGAACCGTGTTGGGGTCGCCCTCTGTGGCGCGACTCTCGCTGCTCTGGCTGTGAGCGCCGCCGCTCGCCAGAAGGACGTGATCTCGTTTTTCCTCTACAAAGGGGAGAGCGAAGCAGGCAGTGCGATCCGGCTCGCCTCCTGGGGAAGTGGCAAGGCGGAGTATACCCGCGAAGCTGTTCTCAATGGAGACTCGTCGATCAAGGTCACGACGCACGGCCTCTACCAGGGGGCGCGTTTCGACTTTAAAAATCCGGTCGATCTGGCGGCGGCTTTCCAGAACAAGAAAACCTACCTCCGGATGATGGCCCGCTTCCCCGGCTCGTCGGGGAGCGCGTTCGACAACAGCTCGCTTCAGACCAGCTCGGTAGCGGCCTCGCCGTTCGACAAGATGCGCTTTTTAGCCATCATGAGCAACGGCAAGCAGTACGAGCTGATCCGCCCCGTCGATGTCCCGCCGTCGGAAGACGTAGACGCCTACATTCCGCTGGCGTTTCCGCTGGCCGCTCTCGCCAAAGCCGCCAAGGCCGCGCCCACGGGCGAGGGCGCGAAGCTCAAAAGCCTGGTGATCGCCGGAGACAAGTACGCACAGTTCAATATCGGCGAGGTCGGAATCATCACCGACGACACCGAGATCTCCCCCGCCCCGCTCGACGACCAGATCGCGTTCATCAACTCCGACCTGCTCTTCACCGGAAGCGCAGAAGGCGGTGCGAGCACGCTCAAGTTCTCCTGGGACTGGGACGACAAAGACGGCATCCAGGAAGACGCGTCGGGCCGCTCGGTGAGCCACACGTTCCGCAAAGCTGGCAAGTTCACCGTCACCCTGACCGTCAGCGATATCGACAAGGTCAAGACGGCGCACACCACGCGGCTCGAACTTGACGTCCAGCAGTAGCGAGAGTGACCCGGAGACTTGCGAAGGCGAGGGGGCGCACACGGGGGTGCGCCTTTCGCCGCTTTTAGAAGCCCTTCGCCCCCGGCAGTGGACCAAGAACGTCCTGCTCTTTGCGGGCCTGCTCTTCACCCTCAACCAGCCGCTCGACCATACCCGGCACCTCGTGCAGTCACTGCTGGCCTTCGGGCTTTTCTGTCTTCTGTCGGGTTGCACGTACTTAATCAACGACCTTTTAGACATTGAGGCTGACCGCAGGCACCCCAAGAAATCGCTGCGCCCACTCGCCTCGGGGCGTCTGTCGCCGAACGTAGCGTGGGCCGTCGCGCTGGTCGGAATCCCTATTTTTCTCGCGCTGGGCTTCCTGCTGGGTGTCAAGTTCGGCCTCGCCGTACTCTGTTACTTAGTTCTGACGCTCAGCTACTCGTTTTTTCTGAAGCGCGTGGTGTTAGTGGATGTACTGACCCTCGCGGCGCTGTTTGTGATTCGGGCGGCTGCGGGCGCGTTTGCCATCGGGGTCTCGGTGAGCGAGTGGCTTCTGATGTGCACGCTGCTTCTGGCGCTGTTTCTCGGACTGTCCAAGCGCCGGGGCGAGCTGGCGGCCCTCGGCGACGCCCCGCCTACCCGCGCTATTCTCGCGGAATATTCTCTGCCGATGCTGGACCAGCTCATCACGCTCATCGCGGCGACGACGGTCATGGCCTACACCCAGTACGCGTTTTTCTCCACCGGCGGCGTCGGCACCGGGCGGCGTCCGTACCTCATGGCGACGATTCCGTTCGTGCTCTATGGAATTTTTCGGTATCTCTACCTGATCCACAAAAAAGGCGGCGGCGAGACCCCCGAGGCCACGCTCCTCGAAGATCGCCCGATGCTTCTCAACGTCGTGCTGTTTATCTTCGTCGCGGCGGTCGCCATGACGCTCAGTCGGTAGTTTCAGGTTTTTATCAAAGTGCAACTTCTGGGCAGCATGCGTGTCAGATGCAGACAAGGGAAAATCAGTGAGTAAAGAACAACACATTGCCGGAAGATACGCGATTGCTGCCGGAATCATAGGGGCTATCGTCGCTGGTTTCGTAACTCAATGCGGGCCAAAATCAAACTCAAGCCCAAACGTGGTGGTTCAAAAGACGGTTCAGAATTCTGCACCATCTTCCATTTCGCCGGTGCTTCATGGTGGAGATAAACCAGTATTGAATATTCAATCTTCTCTTGAAGTGTCGTCAACTGCTCCATCGCCTGAACATCAATCTGTAACTCTTATCGAATTATTTGAAAATTACGAAAAGGCGAAACAATCAGGTACACCTGATGTTGAGCTGTCATCAAAAATCAAAGTTGACAAATATATAGACGCGATGAAAGTATTTAATTTGAATTTAATAAATGAGAAAAAAATCGATGAATACAGTCAAATCAATACTGAAGAAAATAAATTGACTCAAAAAGAAACAATCATAAAAGAAAGATGTCGAAATGAATCGGAACATCAAGCATGTTGGGAAAAACAAGACCCTGTATTTTATCAAATTATGAAATATGAAAATAAAAAATGGCAGTGGGGTGCTGGTGAGTCAACTTATGTAGAATTATATTGTAGAGCCACTGTTTATCAGAAACACGGATTTAAACCTCCTTTGCTATGAGTCAATCGACGGCGATGGTGCTCCGTCGGTAGAAATTTCGGGGGGAAGAAGCGTGGCGACGGTGAAATCGTAGCCCGTGACCGTCTCGAACTCGGTCAGGGTTCGGCGCTCGCGCCACTCGCCCTCGCCCTCGCTGTCGGGCAGGGCGTGGAGGTGCAGGCTGCGTCGGTTCATATCCAGAACCCAGTAGTGAGAAATCCCCGCGCGGGCATAGAGCCGGGCTTTCTGGCCTAAATCGCGCCCTCGAGTGCTGTCAGCGATCTCGACGATAAGTAAAATGTCTTCCGGCCCTGGATTACGTGTTCGAAAGCTCTCAATGGTCGAATTTAACACGGCAAGATCGGGTTCAGGCGACGATGTTCTATTATCTTCGCTTAAAACATCTATCGGGCCTTCTAATTGAAGCCGTCGCGTGCCAAAAATGGGGGTCAGCGTTTCCAGCACAAAGCTCAGGGCGATGATATGGGGGCGGTTTTTCACTTTGCGGACGATCTCTCCTTCCAGAAGCTCGTACTGAGGGCCGTCGATGAGGCCGCTCTCGACCAGCAGCGCGACGCCTTCGCGTGTCCACAGGACGCGGTTGGTGTCTTTCTCCAGAGGTAGTTCCAGCGGGGCGTTCATGTCGGCATTTTACGCCAATAACCGATAAAATGCCCCGTGACCGACCCCGACGAATCGACGCTCCTTGATGGCCTGAACCCGACTCAGCGCGAGGCTGTGCTCTATGGCGATGGCCCGCTGCTGCTCTTTGCCGGGGCCGGATCGGGCAAGACGCGCGTTCTGACGCACCGGATCGCGCACTTGATTTTAGAGCGCGGCGTCCGGCCCAGAAACGTTCTGGCGGTGACGTTCACCAACAAAGCCGCCAAAGAGATGCGCGAGCGCCTCGAAAAGCTGGTCGGGCCGGGTGCGGGCAAGGAACTCTGGGCCGGGACGTTCCACTCGACCTGTGCGCGGCTCCTGCGCGAGCGCGGCGAGAGCATCGGTCTGCCCCGCGACTTCGTGGTCTACGACGACGACGACCAGCTCACGGTGATCAAAGAGTGTCTTCATCAGCTTAACTTGGATGACCGCCAGTACGCACCCCGCGCGGTTCTGAGCTTTATCTCGCGTGCCAAGGAGAAGCTTATCGAGCCGGACAACTTCAAAGAGCACTTCACCGGATTTTTCGAGAACGTCGTGGCTCGGATTTATACGCTTTACCAGGAGAAATTAACCCTGAACCATGCTCTGGATTTCGATGATTTAATTGGAAAAGCCGTCCGAATGCTTCAGCAGCGCGAAGATGTTCGGGAATACTATCAAAATAAATTCAAATATGTCTTAGTAGACGAATATCAAGACGTTAACTTATCTCAATATAAATTAACTCAGTTGTTATCCAACGGAACGCGTAATATTTGCATCGTGGGCGATGATGATCAGAGTGTGTACGGGTGGCGTGGAGCCGATATTGAAATTATTTTAGGATTTGAAGCTGATTACCCGGATGCAAAGACAATTAAATTGGAGCAGAACTACCGAAGCACGAAAACAATTTTAGAGACTGCGTATTCGGTGGTCAGTCGCAACCGGGGGCGAAAAGACAAAAAGCTCTGGACCGAGAACCCCGACGGCGAGGCGGTGCTGGTCTGGGAGGCGATCAACGAGCAGGAAGAAGCGGTCTATGTCGCTCAGACGATTCGAGAAGCCCTGGACGAAGGCACGCGGCGACTCTCGGACTTTGCGATTCTGTACCGAACCAACGCTCAGTCGCGGGTTTTAGAGGAAGTTTTTATTAACTACCGAATCCCGTATCAAATCGTCGGGGGCTTGCGGTTCTACGAGCGGCGCGAGATCAAAGATTTAATGGCGTACTTGAGACTTATTCACAACCCGTTTGACTCGGTGTCGCTCAAGCGCATTGTGAACGTCCCGGCGCGCGGCATCGGCGCGACGAGCTGGGCAAAGATAGAAGACTCTGCGCAAAAACGAGGCGTCGCGGTGTGGGACGCGATTGCTGACCTCGATGGGCTGGATCTCAAGCCCTCGATCCGAAAAGCGATTCAGGGCTTCACGGCGCTTATTGCCAGCCTGCGCTCCCGGCGTGAGTCGCTCTCGGTCACGAAGCTTGTGGAGACGGTTTTAGAAGAGACGGGCTACAAGCGACTCTTAGAGGCCGAGAAAACCGTCGAGGCGCAGAGCAGGCTGGAGAACGTCCAGGAGCTTCTGAGTGTCACGCAGCAGTTCGAGCTGACCAGCGAAGACCCGACCCTGCGCGGCTTTCTGGAGCAGACAGCGCTGATCGCCGACATCGACAGCCTGGGCGGGGAGGGCGCGGACGCTGTGGTTCTCATGACGCTGCACTCGGCCAAGGGGCTGGAGTTCCCCGAGGTCTTTCTGGTCGGGATGGAGGAGGGCATCTTTCCGCATTTTCGCTCGCTCCAGGACGACAAGAGCCTCGAAGAAGAGCGTCGGCTCGCGTATGTGGGCATCACGCGCGCCCGCGAGCAGCTACACCTGACGTTCGCCGCGCGCCGAACGATTTTTGGCAATATCCAGATCAACGCGCCGAGCCGGTTTGTGCGCGACATCCCGCTGGAGTTTCTCGCCGTCCCAGCGGGCGGGCGGATTCCCGGTTTCGCCCGCACCCGCCAGCGCGAGCTGCACAGCTACTCCGGCGGCCCGGCCCAGCAAAAAGCCCCTGGTTCCGGGGGAGCCATTGTGGGTGGCGGAGGAGGCGTCACGCCGTTCAAGCCGGGTGAGAAAGTGAAGCACGCCGTCTTCGGCCAGGGCGTCGTGGTTGGCTGCACGGGCATCGGCGACGACGCCCAGGTGACGGTGGCGTTTCCCAACGTCGGGGTGAAGAAGTTAGTGGTTGGCTACGCTCGCTTAGAAAAACTATAGAGGCCGCAGGTCTTTTTATCTGCGGCCTCGTTTTTGGGTTTACGCCTTCAGGGAGTCTACCCAGGGGCGAATCGGCGCAGGAATGCCGGTTGTACGAACCGTCCGTGAGAAAACGATCTCGCTGTCGTTGATGACAACGAACGCTCTTGCAGAAAGTTGGTTTTTTCGGTCGAAAACCCCGAGCTGAGTGGATATTTTCCCGTTTGTGTCACTGAGAAGCGAGAATTTTATACCCAATTTCTTGCCAAACGCGGCAAGATTTTCCGTCGAGTCGGTGCTGATGCCCAGAACCTGGACATTTTGAGCGCGGTAGGCATCGGATTTAGCCTGTACCGCACTCAAGCGCTTCCGTCAGAACTCGGAGCTTGTGCCGTCGAAGAAGACGAGTAGAGTGGTTCCTCTTGTAGAAACTTCCTCTGAGACAATTTTACCTGTCTCCGGGGAAACTCCGGGTAGAGAAAAAGTGGCGATGCTCATTGCAGACACCTCGTTTGTAGATGTATCGTAAATGACTCAAAGATAACTCTGAGTAGGCGACGATGGGTCTTGTCTCCTCTCTTAGTTCGGTTAAATTTCACTGATTCTACTTAAAACAACGAGATCAGTGAAATCACTGTACACTAATTTTCAGAAATTTATAGATTTTTCAGAAAAAATTAAAATTATTTTCAGCCGCGTTTTTTGAGGAAGGGTTTCTCGCAGGCTAAGAAAAACAGGTAACAAAGTCCGATTACCAGCGGAAGCGAGAGCATCAGAAGCCCGAAGGTCGGGACGGGCGCAAGCTGGAGCGGGTTGAGAGCGTACTGCCAGACAAGCTGGAGCAGCGGGGCGTGCATGAGGTACAAACTGTAGCCCATGACCCCGAGAAAAACCGGGAGTTTTCCGCCCAGAAGCTTCTGGAGCGGCTGACTTTTGGGAAGAACCACCAGAAGCGCGACGGTTGCAACCCCGATCAGCGGGTCTAAAAACGGCGCACGGACCAGCATCGCCTCGATGCCCAGCTTGAGGCCGCCCACAACGGCCAGCAGAGCCGTGAGAACTCCCAGCGCACCCCAGGGGACTCTCTGGTGCCAGGCTTGCGCCGGGCCGTGCGTGATCCCTGCCCCGAACGCGCCGAGGGCAAAGAGCGGCAACATGTGAGGCATCAGGCCGCTGTAGTCGCTCTTTCGGAGCACAAGCCAGGCCGCGTAGCCGACCGCAAGCGCTCCGGCCAGCATCGCCTCGGGCCGGAACTTTCGGCGCAGAAAGAGCAGCGCCGGGAAGAGAAAGTACAGGTGCCACTCGACGGGAATGCTCCAGTAGACATGGTTGATCTGGCCGCCGTACTTTGCCGCCAGCACGTCGTTGAGCAGGAGCGCGTAGACCGGAATGGCGAGGGGCTGGACCGGGACGCACATGTCCCAGTGGCTGCCGGTCTCTTTCCCCAGGACGGTTCCGATCAGAGCGAGCGTCACGGCCATCGCGCACCAGTACGGCGGGACGATCCGCCAGAAGCGGCGCTGGAAGAAGTGGAGCCAGCCGCTACGGGGCTGGCCGCTCTCACTCTGGACTATCGGGAGGGCCAGGCAGTAGCCGCTCAGCACGATAAAAACAACCACGGCGTAGTGGCCGAGCATCATCGGGGCAAGAAGAAGTTTGGTAAGACCGCCGGGCTGTTTTGCGAGCGGCCAGACGGTCAGGACAGCATGGCCCAGCGTGACATAGAGGGCGGAGAGTCCCCGGATTCCATCGAGGTATGGCAGGTGCTTTTGTTTCGGGTTCATCCCAGCTCGCGAGAGCGCCGGGCGGCGGCATCCACGGCCCCGATGACCGCGCCGCGCACCGCACCTCGCTCCAGAATCTCGAGTCCGGCAATTGTCGTGCCGCCGGGCGTCGTGACGGTATCTTTCAGGACGCCGGGGTGCGCTCCGGTGGCGCTTGCCATGGCGGCGGCTCCGGCGAGGGTCTGGATCGCCAGCACTCTGGCCTGCTCGCGCGGGAGTCCGGCGCGAACCCCGCCGTCGATCAGGGCTTCTAAAAATAAATAGACAAACGCGATCCCGCTGGCGGCGACGCCCAGTGCGCCGTCCAGCTGGGGCTGCGTTACCTCGACGCAGCAGCCGAGCGCGTCAAAGAGCCTCTGAACCGTTTTTGCGTGTTCGTCGGTGGCGTGCGCTCCCCGGCAGAACGCCGTCGCGCTCTGGCGAATCCGGGCGGCGGTCGTCGGCATGACCCGCACGACGGGCTGGGAGGCGGGTAGAGCCGCTTCCATGGCCCCGGTCGTCACTCCAGCGGCCAGCGAGATCACGAGGGCTTTCTCGGGCAGGCTATCGCGGAGCGACTCCAGAGCGGACAGAACGAAGTGCGGCTTCATTCCGAGCACCACAATGTCGGCTCCAGAAACCGCTTCGGCGGGGGTAGAAAAGGCAGACGCGCCAATGCCCGCTGCAAGAGCTTCGGCTTTTGCGCGGGTCGGGTTGTACAGGTGCAGGTTTTCTGGTGGAAAGAGAGGGGCGGCGCTCCAGCCCTCGGCGAGTGCGCCGCCCAGCTTTCCGGTGCCTAAGACGGCAAGTATCAGATCCGCCACGGAGGCTTGATGCCACTGGCCGAGGTCGTCGATGCGCTCTCCGCGCTATCGGAGCGGATCGCGATGGTGGCGGGGGTGAACAGATAGGCTCCCTCGGCCACCTTCTCGACACAGCCGTCGAGGGCGTAGGTGACGCCATTGAGGAAGTCGATCAGGCGCTCGGCCATGTCCTGCGGGGTGGACTCCAGGTTGATGATCTGCGGCTCGCCCCGCTTGAGGCGGTCTGCGGCGCGCTGGATGTCGTCGAACGTCGTGGCGGGCATGATCGTGATCGCGCTGTCGCGCACGGTCGCCAGCCGGATCGTCGTGCCCAGACCCGTGGACGGGACCGTCTGGGTCGCCGTGGACGTGCCATGACCGCTGCCCATCGACGAATGCTCGTTCTCGTCGTCCTCGAACTCGTCCTCGGGGCGGTTCCACCGCTTCAGCCAGGACTTCCAGCCACGCATGCCGCGCTCATCGTCCTCATGCTCCATCTCGTATGCCATTTAAGTAGTATTCCTCCCTGACCTCAAACGCTTCGGAGAGGCCGCTCTCCAAAGAGCGCGGTTCCAATCCGCACTTGAGTCGCGCCTTCTTCGAGGGCGATCTCAAAATCCTGTGACATTCCCATCGAGAGTGTCTTTTGATTCTCGACAGGCAAACTTTCAAATAAACCTCGGAGCCGCGCGAACGCGGCTCGGGCGACAGAGTCGTCTCCCAGCGGCGCGATTCCCATCAGCCCCTCTAAAACCAGTCCTTCGGTCTGGGCGACACTCTCGCAGAGCGTCTCCAGCTTCTCGGGCAAGACCCCGGCTCGCTCCGGCCCCTCGCTCAGGTTCACCTCGATCAGCACCCGCTGAACTTTGCCTATCTCTCGGGCGCAGCGACTTAGCTGAGTCGCCAGCTCGGTGCGGTCTACGGTCTCGATCAGCTCAAAGAGCCGGGTCGCACGGGCTGCTTTGTTGCGCTGGAGTGCCCCGATCAGGTGCCAGTCTGCCGCAAGGTTTCCCCCAAGCTCGCTCTGTTTTTCCTCTGCTTCGGCGACATAGTTCTCGCCAAAGTGTACAATTCCCGCCTGCCAGGCTTCGATCAAGGCCGAAGCGACCTGGCGCTTGCTGACGCCTACCAGGACAATCTGGTCGGGACTGCGCCCGCTACGCCTCGTCGCGGCCTCGACACGCGCCCTCAGTTGGCGTACCCGATCCCTGAGCGTCGTTTCCTCGATCAAGATTGGCGGGATTCTACCATGCATATCAATATTTGTCTATACCGTCTAAACCTATCTATAAAAATCGCTAAAAAAACTATTGTTTGTCGTCGCGGACAGGCGGGCGACGATGCCCGGTTGCGAGAAATCCGACCGACTCGGCAATGTTAATACAGTGGTCGCAGCTTCGCTCCAGGTAGTGTGCGACAAAAAGTAAGTACGAGGCCTGGATAACCGACTCGGGGTCGCGCTGAAGCGCGACGGCAAGCTCGCGGCGCATCCGGGCATAGAGCGCATCGGCTTCGTCGTCGCTGGCGATCACGGCTCCGGCGAGCGCGGGGTCCAGCGCGACGAACGCATCGAGCGCGTCGCGGAGCATTCTTCGGGCGATGTCGCCGAGCCTTGGGATATCGACGAGCGGTTTGTAGATCGCCTCGCTGCTCATGCGCCGGGCGACCCCTGCGATGTCCACGGCGTGGTCGGCGATCCGCTCGATATCGGTGGCGATCTTGAGCGCTCCCCCCACCAGTCGGCGCTGGGCCGGGTCGGCGATTCGGGTCGCCATGAGCTTCAGGCAGTCCGTTTCGACCTCGATATCCAGCGCATCGATGGCGTCGTCGCGCTGGATCACGTCGTCGGCGAGGGCAACATCTTGCTGAGTGAGGGCACGCAGAGCATCGCGCACCATCCCTTCGGCGCTCACTCCCATGGTGAGCAGCTTCTCTTTGATGGCGTTCAGTGCTTCGTCCTGCTCTGCCTTCGCCATAGCTTGTCAGTATAGGCGTGCGGGTTGCCGGTAAGTTTAAGAGAAGTTTAAGAGATCGCCAGGCTCCAGCCCGAACGCCTGGCAGAGCCGCGCCTCGGGCAGCTCCTGAGTGAGGCTATCGGAAAGAAGCTCCCCCTTGCTGAGCAGCCAGAGTCGGTCGGCCCACTTTCGTGCCAGGCTCAGGTCGTGCAGGGCGATCACGACTGCGTCTCCCGCTCGGGTTCTCTCTTGGAGATACCGAAGTAGCCGCAGGATGTAGCGTGGATCGAGGTGTGCGAGCGGCTCATCGAGCAGAAAAATCGTCCCTGGCGCGAGTAGCGCCCGCGCGACGGCGACTCTTTGCCGTTCTCCACCCGAAAGCGTCGTCAGCGAGCGCCCCAGAAGCGGCTCGATCTCCAGGGCGATTCGTGCGGGATGGTCTTCGGGTTGGGCGCTCTGTGTGCCGAGGGCGAGTAGCTCGTCGGTGGTGAACGCAAAGGGGGTGTCCAGTTGCTGCGGAAGATACGAGAGCTTCTGCGACCGAAGTTCTGCGTTTAATTTGTTAATTAATTTGCCGTTTAATTTCACATGCTCTGAGGGAAAAACTCCGGACAGGCAGCGCAGGAGCGTGGATTTCCCGGCCCCGTTGGGTCCGATCAGCGCCGTGAGCTGGCCCGGCTGCACCGTCAGCGTGACGTTTTTCAGAAGTGCCCGCCCGCCTCGGCGCAGCGTCAGCCCGTCGGCTCTGAGGTCCATTGTTTCACGTGGAACGTTTTGTGAGGTGATCCAGCAGGCCGTCCAGCTCCTCAGGGGAGAAGAACTCGATCTCGATCCGGCCTTTCTCGGCGGTCCCATTTACCCGGACGCGGGTTCCGAGTGCTGCGCGGAGCCGATCTTCCATCGCCTTCCAGTTCGGGTCGCTTGTTGCAGGCTCGCTCGCACGGGTCTGCGCGGCGGGCGTGGGCGACATCAGCCGCTCCACATCGCGCACCGAGAGCTTCTTCTGGACCGCCTGCCGAAATGTCGTCATCTGGCGGCGCTGAAACTCGGTGTCCGAGCGCATTTTCCTATCGCCCAGCAGGGCGCGGGCGTGACCCTCGGACAGCTCGCCTTTGTCGAGGCTCTGGAGAATCGACTCGGGAAGCTCTAAAAGCCGCAGGGAGTTGGCAATCGCCGGGCGGCTCTTCCCGACGCGGCTACCCATCTCTTCCTGGGTCCACCCGAAGTCGTCCATGAGTCGCTTGAAGGCCCGTGCGGTCTCCAGCGGCCCGATGTCCTCGCGGATCAGGTTCTCGATCAGGGCAAGAGCGAGCGTCTCTTCGTCCGTGAGGGTGCGGACGATAACCGGGACCTGGCGCAGGCCCGCCCGAAGCGCCGCGCGGTAGCGGCGCTCCCCCGCGACGATCTCATACCCGCCCTGAGTGCGCGGGCGCACCAGAATGGGCTGGAGAATCCCGTTGGCACGGATCGAGTCGGCCAGCTCGACGAGGGCACCTTCGTCGAAGTGGGTCCGTGGCTGGCGCGGGTTGGGATGCAGCGCCCCGATGGAAACCGAGTCGGTCGGTGACGGGGGGTTATCCGCGCCGCCGCCACCAAGGGGAATGAGATCGGCCAGACCCCTCCCCAGAACGCGTTTGGCCGGTGCGCTCGGCATGGGCGATAAGCTCCTTCGCAATGATTTCGTAGGCCTGCCCCCCTTTGGATTTGGGGTCGTAGGCTGAGATGGGCTGCCCGAAGCTTGGCGCTTCCGAGAGCCGGATGTTGCGCGGGACGACCGTCGGGGAGACGGCGTCGCCGAAGTACGATTTTACTTCGTCCATTACCTGCCGCGCCAGGTTGGTCCGTCCGTCGAACAGCGTGAGAATGACCCGCCCGATCTCAAGCTCCGGGTTGAGGTGCTGCCGCACCCGTCCGATAATCTCCAGAAGCTGGGAGATTCCCTCCAGCGCGAAGTACTCGCACTGGAGCGGGATCAGAACCTGGTTGGCTGCCGTGAGCGTATTGACCGTAATCAGCCCGAGCGACGGTGGCGAGTCGATAAAAATATAGTCGTAGTCGTTCTGCACTTCGACAAGTGCCTGCTTCAAGATATGCTCACGCTCGTTTTTGGAGTACAGCTCCAGCTCGGCTCCCGCGAGGTTGATGGTGGCCGGGACCAGGTCTAAGTTGGCGAAGCTGGTTTTTATTCTGGCTTCGGAGATAGGCTGGCCGGTAGCGAGGACGGTGTACATGTCGCTCTCGACCTGGGTGCGGTCGATCCCGACCCCGCTCGTGGCGTTGCCCTGGGGATCGGTGTCGATCAGTAGGACTCGCCGCCCTTCGGCAGCGACGTAAGCCGCCAGATTGATCGCGGTCGTGGTCTTACCCACGCCGCCTTTCTGGTTGACAACCGCCCAGCAGACCGCCATGCCGTCCAGAATACCACAGATTTTCGCCATCTCCCTTGAAGCGCTTCGCTTTCGTCCCTCTTCCCTTTTTGCCTCGTCCCTCGGCGGAAGAGGGATTTTCTACACCCTCTTCAGCGAGGAACGAGCCCAACGAAGAGGGTCGCGAGCTATCGAGCGGGGAGATGCGAGTGTTTCACGTGAAACGTAGAAGCCGCGAGCGATGCTCGCGGCTTCCTGTTTCAAGGGAGTCGAGGGAGATGTTTTTCGAGGGTCAGCGGACGCGGTCGGCAAGCATCCGGCGGATCATCATGTCCGCGATCTGCTCACCGTTTACCGAGTACGTTCCGGCCTCGATGCGCTCCTTCAGACTCGCCACGACATCCTCACGGACATCGGAAGCACGACCCAGCGCTTCAAGAACCATCTTTGTGTCTCTCTGATCCGCCACGTCCATACGGTTGCTCGCTACCCCAAAGACCGGATAGAGTGCCGCTGCCCGGAGTTGTTCCACGCGAAGGACTTCCTCTCCTGATACTCTCACTGGCTTGATACCGCCTTTCACCGGGGAAGAACCCCGAGATTGCGGCAGCCCGGCGACCATGGGAGCAAGCTCCTGAAGGCCCGTGGCTTTGCGTCGCGTCCTTTCGGAGCGCTTTGCCCTTGACACTATCTATTATCGTACCACAGCCCCCGAACGTTACCCGCAAATCTACGGCGCTTGACGATAAAATCAGCCTGTGATACACTTCGAGCAAGACCTTGTGAAAAATCACACGAACTTTCCGAGGCCCGAAAAGAGCAAGCATGTTCAGCTCCGCCGCCATGCAGTTCGAACGCACCCGAGGGGTCACGCAGGTCCGCGTGACTCCCGGCCTCACCCATGTCGAGGTCAAGCTGCTCCCCGACCAGAGACTCTCCCTGCTACGCACGCTCGCCGAGCAGAAAATACCGGTGCTCATGGTGAATCTCTGCGAGAGCGGCCTGTCTTTTGCCGTGCGCCAGGAAAGCACCGATAGCTGCACCCGCGCCCTCTCAAAAACCGCCTACGACGTGACTCTTGCGCCCGACAAAACGCTGGTCTCCGTGATCGCCGGGGCGATGCGCGATCTCTCGGGAATTATTGCGCAGATCTACGATGCCCTCCACGAAGAAGGGATCGCGATCCGGCAGACCAGCGACGCCTACGACGCAGTACACGTCCTCGTCGATGGCCCCGAGGCCGAGCGCGCCCGACTCGCCCTGGAACAACGCTTCCCCGAAGGCGGCGGCATGTGAGAATTCTCGTCCAGAAGTTCGGCGGAACCTCCGTAGCCACCGATGAAGCCCGCATCGTCGCGGTCGAGAAAGTCGTCCGGGCCGTACGCGATGGCTGGAGCGTCGTGGTGGTGGTCTCTGCCATCGGGCGCGCCGGGGCACCGTATGCGACCGACACCCTGATCAGCATGCTGAAGGGAATCGATCCGGTGACCCCGCCCGCCCCGCGCGAGCTGGACCTGATGATGGCCTGCGGCGAGATTCTCTCCACGGTGATCTTCGCGCAGACCGTGCGCGGGCGCGACCTGGACTCGATTGCACTCACCGGCGGCCAGGCCGGAATTCTCACCGACTACGAGTTCGGCAACGCCCGAATTCTCTCCATCGACCCGACCTATGTGGTGAAAATGCTCGAAGTGGGGAAAGTGGTCGTGGTGGCGGGCTTCCAGGGACTCACCGCGCTCGGAGCGATCACGACGCTGGGCCGGGGCGGGTCCGACACGACCGCAAGCGCCCTGGCCGCGTCGCTGAAGCCTTATGCGAAAGAAATAGCAGCAGAAATCTACACCGATGTCTCCGGGGTGAAAACCGCCGACCCGAGAATCGTTCCGGGGGCGCAGACCCTCGCCCAGGCAACCTACGGGGTCGTCGCGGAGATGGCGCACCAGGGTGCCAAAGTGGTTCACCCGAGAGCCGCCGAGATCGCCGATCAGTACGAGATTCCACTCTGGATCAAAAATACGTTCGACGACGAACCCGGAACGCTGATTACTCGCAACGCGCCGAAAAACAATCGGCCTCTCGGGGCGACAGGCGTCACGCACACGGGGAAATTAGCCTACCTGCGCTTCCCGACCTCCGGCATCGACGACTCGGACCGGACCCAGATCGAGCGGGAGATTTACCTGCTACTGGCCCGCGAGAGCATCCCGATCCACCTGACCAGCACCGGCGCAAGCGGGTTTGGCTTCACAGTGACGCGCGAGCACCTGAGCCGACTGCGCGAGCTGATCGACGGGCTGATCGTCCCGATTGATTTAGGGGTTCAGAAGCGTCCGCCGTTCGGGCGGATCTTCTTGCTGGGCCTGGGACGAGGCCGGGGCTACCAGGCGCAACAGACCCTTCTCGGGCGAGCGGCGCATCTTGTGGATGTAAAAGGAATCGAGGCGAGCGTCACGGAGGGCGTCACGCTGGTCTCCCTGATCGCCGAAGACCTGGCCGGGGTGCCCGGTGCACTGGTCTGGATGCTGGAGACCCTGCAAAAATCGGGAGTCACGGTTCACCAGACCGCCGACTCGCGCTACTCGGTCTCCGCGCTCATTCCCGAGGCCCAGGTCCACGCCGCAACCCGCGCCCTCCACGACGAGTTCGGGCTGGAGAAATAAGATGAGCGAGTTTCCCGATCCACCGAAAGCCACCTACCGACGGCCACGCCGCGCCCTGGACCCGGCAGAGCGTTTTTTGAATCGCCGGGGCATCGGAGCGGGCGATGCGGGCAATATGGGCCGTGCAATGGGGGTCGGGACGGCGCTGGTCGGCTCGATCCTGGGCGGAGTTTTTTTGGGCTGGCTGGCCGACACCTATCTGATTCATCCCAAAGAAACGCCCTGGGGCCTGATCGTCGGTTTTATGCTGGGGTGCCTCTCAGGGTTCACCAACCTGATCCGAATGAGCAACGCGCTCAACAAATAAGGCAATGAACAAGAGCCATGGACGACTACTTCAAGAAGACGCTCCGCGCCACGGGCTACGTCGCGCTGTTTATCGTCGCGGCGCTGCTGAACTACGGCGTCTGGTGGGCGATCCTGCCGCTGGTGGCGGGATTGATGCTCTCTGTGGTACTCTTGCTCGGCTGGAACGGGTTCGTGCGCTCGCTCACGCCTCCTGTCGAGGGAGCGCTGGCGGCGGAAATGCGCTGGCGGAAGCGGTTTTTCCTCTTCGCGCTGGTGAAGTACCCTCTGGTCGGGCTACTGATCTGGTGGCTGACACGCGTCTGGGACGCGCGTTCCCTGATGGTCTTTGTCGCGGGCTTTGTGCTACTTCAAGTAGTGATCGTCCTGCGGACCATCGGCAAGATGCTGACCGAAGGCACGGTGCGCGACGCACCAGCCGAAGAAAAGAAATGATGACTGGAAACTTGAGACGGGGCGTAGAGCGGCTGACGGTGCTACTGAGCACGATGGCGTTCTCGGCGGTGGCCTTTGCACAGGAGCACGGAGCCGAGGCGGCTGGAGCACACGCCGAAGGCGGCAAGCACGGCGGCGGCGGAAATCTCCTTGCTGAGCACACCCCCTGGTACTACTCCGGAGTCGCGTTTCTGGTCGCTCTCTTTGTCATTTTCTTCTGCGCCAGCCGCGCCAGAGGTCTGAGCGCCCGCAAGCCGGGCCGGGGTCAGCTTCTTATCGAGCAGGGCGTCGCGTCGATGCGCCACTTCTGCCGGGGAGCTATCGGGCCGGGCGGCGAGAAGTTCGCTCCGTTTGTCGGCACCATCTTCGCGTTTATTCTCTGCGCGAATCTGTGCGGCGTCCTGCCATTCTATGTGAGCAAGAACCACGAAGAGGGCGCGGCTCCGATCTCGCTGACGCCCGCTCCGAGCGCGAACCTCTCCCTGACGCTCGCGCTGGGCCTCATTGTCTTTGTTCTGTTCAACTGGGTCGGCATCAAAGCCAACGGCCCGAAGAAGTACTTCGCCCACTTTATGGGACCGATCCCGCTCCTGGCTCCGCTGATGCTCCCTATCGAGCTGATCGGGGTGCTGGTGCGGCCCATCTCGCTCGGCATGCGGCTTTTTGGCAACGTCTTCGGCGAAGAGACGGTGATCGCGGTGCTGATCGGCATGGCGGTCACGACGTTCGTCGTTCCACTGCACGCTCCGATGCTCGCCTTTGGCGTCTTCGGCGGCGTCGTGCAGGCGGGGGTCTTTGCGATCCTGACCTGCTCCTACATCGCGCTGGCTATCGGCGACCATGGCGACGACCATGGTCACGGACACGCGGAGGCGCACTAACCGGCGCTCCCGCAAACCTTTCAGAGGAAACAAAAAACAATGATCTACTTCGGTCTTTTAGGTCTGGGCGTGGCAATCGGCCTCCCCATCGCAGTCATCGGTGCAGGCATCGGCCAGGGTCGCGCGGCAGCAGCGGCGCTTGAGGGCGTCGCACGCCAGCCCGAGATGGCGGGCAAGCTCCAGACGATGATGATTATCGCCCTGGCGATTATCGAGTCTCTCGTCATCTACGCCCTGCTGATGTTCTTCATGCTTCAGGGCAAGCTCCCCGCTGTCGCCGATGCCATGGCGAAAGTGGGCGGCGGCTAAGCAACCAGAGACCTGCCTTTTCTCTGAGGGACGAGGCGGAAACCTAAACCTATGGATTTTGTCAAGATCTTTACTGATCTGAATATCGACCCGAAGCTGATTTTAATCAACATTATCGGCTTCGGCGTTCTGTACCTGCTTGCCAATAAGATGGTCTTCACGCCCATCGGCAAGGTTCTGGACGAGCGCGAGGGCGAGATTGCGGGCACCTACGACAAGCTCGATGCCGACCAGAAGCAAATGGAGGCGCTCAAGTCCGAGTACGAGGGACGCCTGGAGCAGATCGAGGCCGAGGCGCGCGAGAAGATTCAGAGTGCGATCAAAGAGGCCGAGGCAGCACGCGACAAGATTATCGCCGACGCCAACGTGCGCGCCAAGGACCTGGTCGTCAAGGCTGAGTCGGAGGCGGAGCGTGAGCGCGAGCAGGCCATGATCACCCTGCGTCAGCAGATCGTCGAGCTGGCGATGGGCGCGACGCACAAGGTCGTCGGCGAGAGCCTCGACGGTGCCAAGCAAAAAAGCCTGATCGACGACTTTATCGCAACCAGCGTCAAACCGGCGGGAGCGTAAGGGCGGATGGCTCAAGAGTCCGTCGCGCGGCGCTACGCCGCCGCCCTGATGAACCAGGCGCTCGCCTCGGGGTCTCTGGACACCGTGTCGAGCGAGCTGAACGGGGTCGCCCAGACCCTGACCGGCTCGCCGCTGCTTGCGGCGTACCTGGCAAACCCGCTGGTGGTTCGAGAGCGCAAGAAAGCCGTCATCGGGCAGGTCTTTGAAAAAGAAGTCGGCAAGGCGACGATGGGCTTTCTGAACCTGCTGGTGGACAAGCGCCGCATCGATGCCTTCAGCGAGGTGAAGACCGAGCTGGACCGACTGGTTCGAGCGCACAAAAACGTCGCTCTGGCGAGCGCGACCAGCGCGGTGCCACTCACGGCGGCGCAGCTCAAGGATCTCGAAAAAGCCCTTGAAGCGCGCACGGGCAAAGACATCGAGCTGACGACCTCCGTGGACCCGTCGCTGATGGGCGGGATTCTGGTACGCATCGGCGACACGGTTTTAGACGGCACCGTCAAGGGCAAGCTGGAGCGTCTGCGCGAGCAGCTCCTCACAAGGAAATAGAAACAAAAGTTATGGCAGTACGACCTGAAGAAGTAACCAGTATCTTAGAAAAAGAGCTGGCCGGATACTCGGGCGCAGCGCAGGAAGTCGGCGTCGGCACGGTCCTGCAGGTCGGCGACGGCGTGGCGCGTGTCTACGGCCTCCAGGAAGTCGCTGTGGCGGAGCTTTTAGAGTTCCCCGGCGGCGTCATGGGCATGGCGCTCAACCTCGAAGAGGACAACGTCGGCGCGGTTATCTTAGGAGACGACCGTGGCATCCGCGAGGGCGACACCGTCAAGCGGACCGGCAAGATCATCGAGGTTCCCGTCGGCGAGGGACTCATCGGGCGCGTCGTGAACGCACTCGGGGTCGCCATCGACGAAGCCGGGCCTATCGTAGCCGCAGGCACCCGCCTGATGGAGCTGAAAGCGCCGGGCGTCATCGACCGCCAGCCGGTGAAAGAGCCGATGTACACGGGAATCAAAGCCGTGGACTCGATGCTCGCCATCGGACGCGGCCAGCGGGAGCTGATCATCGGCGACCGTGGAACCGGCAAGACCGCCGTCGCGCTCGACACGATCATCAACCAGAAGGGCAAGGATGTCTTCTGCTTCTATGTCGCGGTCGGCCAGAAAGCCTCGACGGTCGTTCAGGTCGTCGAGAAGCTTCGGGAAGTGGGCGCGATGGAGTACACCACCGTCATCGCCGCGTCCGCCGACAGCCCTGCGGCGCTTCAGTATCTTGCGCCGTACGCCGGGGCTGCCATGGCCGAGTACTTCCGCGACTCGGGTCGCCACGCGCTGATCGTCTTCGACGATCTTTCCAAGCAGGCCGTCGCCTATCGCCAGGTCTCGCTGCTCCTGCGCCGTCCGCCGGGCCGCGAGGCGTATCCGGGCGATGTCTTCTACCTTCACTCGCGGCTGCTGGAGCGGGCGTCCAAGCTCTCCGACGAGAAGGGTGGTGGCTCTCTGACCGCGCTCCCGATCATCGAGACGCAGGCGGGCGACGTTTCCGCGTATATCCCGACCAACGTCATCTCGATCACCGACGGCCAGATCTTTCTGGAGTCCGACCTCTTCAACTCGGGTGTCCGCCCGGCTATCAACGTCGGTGTCTCCGTGAGCCGCGTCGGGGGCAACGCCCAGATCAAGGCGATGAAAAAAGTCGCGGGCAAGATCAAGCTGGAGCTGGCGCAGTACCGCGAGGTGCAGGCGTTCGCGCAGTTCGCATCCGACCTCGACAAAGCCACCCAGCAGCAGCTTTTGCGCGGCCAGCGCCTGACCGAGCTTTTGAAGCAGGACCAGTACGCCCCGTTTCAGGTGGAGGATCAGGTCATCTCGATCTTCGCCGCCACCATGGGTGCGCTGGACGATCTGCCGGTCTCCGCCGTACGTCGCTTCGAGAAAGAGCTTCTGGCGTTCGTCCACGAGAAATACCCGGATGTCCCGACGAATATCGTCCAGAGCCAGGACTTCTCCGACTCGACCCGCGAGACGCTCACCAAAGCCCTCGCTGAGTTCAAAGCGAGCTTCGTCGCCGAGTAAGCCCCCGGCCCCACAAAAAAAGCCTCCTGGCCAACGCCGGGAGGCTTTTTTGATGTATCTATCAGAATATTGAATGGTCGATTGACAACTCGCCGCGCAACACGCCATCTGCATTATCTGAACGCTGCTCGAACGTAATGAAAAGACGAGAGATGGCGCTGTTGAAAACCTCTATCTCATGTATCGTAAAATTACCAGAAAACTCGTTGCCGCTCCTATTTTCGCCCACGATACTGATGCCGGGATGTCCGGCGGATTGGAACGGCCACCTTTGGGCTTCCGCATATGTTCCCAACGTAAGACGTTCGGAGTCCGATCCCGAAAAATTAAGAAACCACGACAAGGGCGGACTTGCTGTATCTAACAGCCAGACAGAAAGATGTGACCCGGTTTCATTTGCGGAGACCAGCCATTTCCTGTCTTGCTCTGTGAGCCGCTTTGTCTGTCCAGCGCCGATGTAATCATCGGGATCACTGACAAAAGAAAAATACGTGCCGCGTCCGCCTCTTCCACCACCGCATCCGGCGGTAAGGCCGCAAGCAAAAAGGTAAATCGCTCTTTTTCGATTCATCTGTGTTTACCGCAACGCGATTTTAAAATAGTATCTGGTGGCGGCATGTCACAGGTTCGCCACCCCAGATGACGAAGCTTTTCGTTCGCGGCTCTTTCGGAAACGGGAGCATATCAGCATTGTACCATAATAAATTCAGGTAAGGCATTAGAAATACTGTTACTTTGTTCTGATACTTATCGCTGACGAACCTTTTGGGCCAGAAGGGAGACCGCTTCGGCGATGCGCTTCGTTCGGGTTTCCTCGCGTTTGGCGTCGTCGATCCAGTGGACGTAGTTCTTCCGGTAGAACGTCGGGAGCGAGTGCCCTGTCGGGGCGATCTTCGCGGACGACGAGCTTCCCGAAAACTGGCTACACTACGCCGAGAAAAATAGTGCGTACTATCGGAGCTAAAACTTCGGAGCGCTGCCCTGCATCGAAAGAAGCTGGGTGATGCGCCCGAGATGATAGGCATCATGAAGTACATGGTAAGGGACGCGCTCGATGTCCTGTGATTCGTCGGTGATGACGGCGGCGATTGCTTCGTGGGTTTGCTGGAAGACGGCGAGCGTGGCTTTCCAGCTCTCTTCGTCCGCCTGGGTAGGTAGGGCGAACTCCCTCGCCTCGATTTCTTCCTCGGTGGGCGGCTCGCCGCCCGCCATTCGGCGCAAGGTCACCTGTCGCCAGTAGATGACGTGCGCCAGCTCTTCCCAGGCGCAGCGGCAGGGCGGCTCGGGCGTCCAGAGCGCTTCTTCGGGGGAGACGTTGGCGAGCGTGTCGGTCCACGACGGCACCCAGTTTCCCTCGCCGGTCATGTCGTTCCATAGACCCAGTAGAAATTCACGGTTCATCGCTTCGAGTATACCTGGGCCGGAACGATATGATGGGAGCGTGAGTGTCGAGGAGCATCGGAGCGCAGGCGAGGAGCGGGGAGCGATCCCGGTAGCGGTGATTACGATCTCCGACACCCGGACGCCCGCGACGGACGTAAACGGAATTTATCTGAAAGCCGAGCTGGAGCGAGCCGGACACGCGCTGAGCTTCTATAAAATTGTGCCCGACGAGCCGGAGCGGGTTCTGGGTGCCCTCGACGAAGCTCTAAAAGCCGGGGCATGGGTAATTTTATTGAACGGCGGCACCGGAATCTCGGCCCGAGATCGAACGTTTGAGACGCTTGTACAAAAAATCGAGAGACCGCTGCCAGGCTTCGGGGAGCTTTTTCGGATGCTGTCCTACGAGCAAGTTGGGGCAGCCGCGATGCTCTCGCGGGCGTGTGCGGGTGTCGTCGGGCGCAGTATTCTCTTCTCGATGCCTGGCTCGCACAAGGCCGTGCAGCTTGCCTGGGAGAAACTCATCGCGCCGGAGATCGGGCACTTAGTTCACGAGCTGGACCGCGCCACGTGACGGTCCACGAGTCTTCGGATCTCTCGGCGTTGAAGACCACCGTTCAAACGCTGTGCATGCTCTCGGAGCGGGCAAGTCCGTTTCAGACCTGGGAATGGCTCTCGGCCTGGCGCGAACACCCCGGACGACGCGCTCGGCTGATTTTGCTGAGCTTCGAGGAAGCGGGCGAGATCGTCGGGTGTGCGCCGCTGACGCTCTCGGGCGGGCCGCTGAAAACGCTCTCGCTCATGGGGCGCGGCGGCTCGGACTATTTGGATATTCTGGCGGCTCCGAGTTTCGAGGATTTGGTCGCACAGAATTTTGACGCGTGGCTGGAGAACAACAAAAAGCGCTGGAACTGGCTGGACCTGCCTGAAGTGCGCCCCGGCAGCGTCGCCGAACATATTCCCGATATGGAGCGCTGGGAGGCCGAGACCTGCCCCTATCTTCCGCTCGAAGAAACCTGGGATGCCCAGAAAAAAGCCTTCGGGAAAAAACTTCGGGGAAATCTAAGCTACTACGAGCGGGCGCTGGAGAAAAGCCATACGCTTGCTCTGCGCCTGGCGACCCGAGAGACACTGGAGGCCGACATGGAGGCGTTCTTTGCGCTCCACCAGAGGCGCTGGCGCGGGCGCTGGATGCCCGGTGCGTTCGCGTCGGCGCGGGCGAGGGCGTTCCATCTGGCCGCTGCGCAGAACTTATTAGACTCGGGAGCATTGAGATTGCACCTGCTCGATCTCGACGGAATTACCCAGGCGGCGCTGTACTGCTTTCACAAATCGCCCGGAACCTGTTATTATTTAGGGGGATTCGAGCCGTCGCTGGCCCGCTACTCGCTCGGGACCGTGCTGACCGGACGCGCGATCCGGCACGCTATCGAGGCCGATGGCGCGCAGGAGTTCGATTTTCTGCGCGGCGACGAGCCGTACAAGTATAAGTGGGGCGCACTCGACCGACGCAGTCAGCGGCTCTCGCGGTCGAGCGGGCCGGGCGGAAAGTTGCTCGTAGCGCTGGGCCGACGGCAGCTTGAGGTCGAGCTGGCGCTGAAGCACAGAATGCACGCAGCGCACGGAGGGGACAAAAAGAAATGAGCAAGGGAGCAGGACCGCTCGGGTGCGCCACTGCGCTCGGGACACTGGTGCTGGCGGCGGCGCTGGGGTACAACATCTGGCAGGTGCGCGGGCTTCAGGCAGAAGTCTCGGCGCTCAAGGCCGCACAGGGCAAGAAACCAGCGCTGAGCGTCGGGCAGTCGCTACCCCGGCTTCAGGAGGCGAAGTTTCACGCGGAGCGCGGCCAGAAACTTCTGAAAGAACGGCGCTTCAAAGAAGCTCAGCAGGAGCTGGCGCTCGCCGCGCAGAAGACGCAAGAGGCAACCGGCGCGGCATCGAGCGGGCGCGTGAGCGGCCAGGACATGGAGAAGCTCTTAAGCTCGCTGAGCAAGCAGGCAGGAGCGCTCTGGGAGCAGGACAAGGAGTCAAGAAAACGATGAATCGACAGAACTTAGGGCGCATCGCCGCGACGATGGCCGTCGGGCTGACACTGGGTCTGGGCGGGTGCAAGTGCGCGAACATCTACTCCCAGCAGGACGAGGTCAAGCTGGGCCAGCAGTTCTCCCGCGAGTACCGAACCGATAAGAAGAACCGGTTTCTCACGAGCGGCCCGCAGTACGACCGACTTCAGCGCGTCGCGGCCCGGATTCTACCGCTGGCAAAAACCGACTGGGATGTTCCGTACGAAGTCAGTCTGGTGGACTCCAAGGAGATCAATGCGTTCGCCGTGCCTGGCGGGCCGATTTATTTCTACAAAGGGCTGATGGACCTCGCTGGCTCCGACGACGAAGTGGCGTCGGTGCTGGGCCACGAGGCGAGCCATATCGTCAAGCGGCACTCGGCCAAGCAGATGAGCGACCAGATGGGCAAGTCGGCACTCGCTCAGATTCTTCTCGGGGCGACCGGAGCGAGCCGCGACCAGGAGCAGATTGCAGGGCTTCTGATCGGGATCGAGTCGCTACGCTTCTCCCGCAACGACGAGTCCCAGGCCGACGAGTACGGGTTCAAGTACCTGACGAGCGCAGGATATAATCCCGATGCGATGGCGACGTTCTTTGAAAAGATGGGCAAGGCAACGGGGAGCGGTGGCACCCCGGAGATTCTGCGCTCCCACCCCGTGACCGCCAAGCGTGTCGCGGCGGCGCGGGCGCGGGCGGACGCCTACAAAAAGGGAACGTACAAGACTCCGTGACGGTCTGCGCGGTCATTCCTGCCTACAACGAGGCGGGGCGCATCGCACGCGTGCTCACGACGCTGGCGGCGGCTCCGTCCGTCGGGCGCATCCTGGTGATCGACGACGGCTCCACCGACGGCACCGCCGACGTGGTCCGGGCGCACCCGGCAGCGGCGTCGGGCAAGCTTGCGGTTGTCGTCCAGCCCAACGGGGGCAAGGGAGCCGCGATGCGCCACGGCTCGGAGCAAGCAGGCGACGCGGACGTTCTGCTGTTCTTCGATGCCGATCTCACTGGTCTCACGGTGGAGCATGTCGAGGCGCTGCTCGCGCCCGTTCTCGCCCGAACCCACCCGATGGCCCTCGGCGTCTTTCGCGGCGGCAACTTCTGGACGACCCTTGCGCAGCGCCTCGCCCCGAACATCTCCGGCCAGCGGGCGATCCAGCGGGACTTGTTTCTCTCGATTCCGGGAGTCGCCGAGGCCCGCTACGGCGTCGAGCTGGCGATCACGGGCTTCGTGATGGACAAAGGGCTTCCGGTCGCACGGGTCGTTCTGAAAGATGTTTCCCACCCGCCCAAAGAGAAAAAACTGGGCCTGGTGCGGGGCGTCGCCAGCCGTGCCCGGATGTACCGCCAGATGATGCCGTTTCTGCTGCGCCGGTACGCGCTCCGGCGAAAGAAGCGATAGAATACCTCCGTGCCTCTTCTTGATGACTTGAAGGCGCTGCTTCAGCTCCAGCTTATCGATACGCGGATCGACCGGCTGAAGGCAGCCATTGCGGCTCTCGACACGGGGGCGCAGGTCGCCGCCAGCTACAGCCTTAAAAAATCCGAAGCGGTCGAGAAACGCTCGGTCGCCAACAAAGCGCAGGCCGCCCAGCACGACGCCGAGCTGAAACTTGCGTCCATCGAGGCGAAGGCGTCGCAGGTCAATAAAACCCTCTACGGCGGCACCGTGACCGGCTCGCGCGAGCTGGACAATCTGCAAAAAGAGCTGGAGATGCTCGCCCGCCAGAAGAGCACGGTCGAGGACGAGGTTCTGGTCGTCATGGAGATCGCCAGTGAAGCCGTGGCCGCCGCTGACACCGCTGAGTCGGAGCTTGCGGCGCTCGCGCAGGAGTACCGGACCGTCCGCACCGCGTTCCAGCTTCGTCAGGAAGAGCTGAGTGGCCAGGTCGAGCGCCTTGCTCCCGACCGCGACGCCGCCCTGCAAGCCGTCGCCAACCCGGAGCTTCTGGGGCGCTACGACCAGATTCGCAGCAAGCGCGGCGGAGTCGGCGCGGCTCTGCTCGGCCCGGACGCCAGCTGCGGCGCGTGTCATACGTCGGTCAGCTCCCAGCAGGTCGAGCGGGCGCAGGCAGGCACCCAGGTCAATCTCTGCGAGAACTGTGGCCGCATTCTCGTCTGGGGCCAGAAAGCCGGATAAGCCCGTGACGTTTCGCGACGGGGTGCTCGTGCTCTCGGCGCTTGTCAGCTTCTTCTCGGTTGCAGCCAGTGTCTGGACCTGGAAGCGCACTCAGGACGCCGCGCGGCTCCAGGCGCAGATGGAGCGTTTTTTTCTTTTTGAAGGCAAGCTCGCTGAGTGGCCGGAGGCGTTTCATTTTTACGACATCGACCTCGAAGCGGCACGCCGCGAAGGGGTGACGGAGAAACAGATCGCCTACCTGGTGCTGGCGATCAACGCGCTCATGGCGGACTACCGCTCTCGTCCGGGGCGGGTGGGGTTTCTGGGGCGCTCCCGAACCCTCGTCGAGTTCGTCGCTGCGTCCACGTACTGGTCCCATCTTTTGCGTCAGCCCCGCACGGCGCTCGTCTGGCGCTGGGCCGGAAACTGTGTCTCTGAGCCATGGCGCACCGAGATCGCCCGCTTCGTGACCCAGAGTTCTTCCCCCGCGTTGTCCGTGTCTACTGCACGCTCGGAGGAAAACGTCGCTCTTCTGCGGAAATAATTACCGTCCCATGCAAGTCACTCAGGTTTCTCTACGCCCCACCGACGACGCGAGCGCTGCCGGGCGACCCGCGCTCACGCCGGAGCTTCTCGCAGCGGTGGGGGCGCGCTACTCGCGCTCCAACGACGGGCTGAAAGCGATTTTAGCAAAAATAGACCCGGAAAACTCGGATAAATCCGTCGATGCGATCTTTAAGTTCGTCGATTACGGCCACGCAAGCATTGCTGATATGGTTCCGGTCGCGCTTTTTCTCGACGATATCTCGATGTGGCTGGCGTATTTGTTGTTTGCGCTGAGTCCGACGGCGGGCGGGCAGGAGAGCAGCACGCGCTACATCCAGCTCGACGAGAGCGGTCTTCTAAACCCTGCAGAGCTGGGAATTACCGATGTTTCTGGCTGGCGTGCTCGCATGGACGCGGCGCTCGGGGCCTACAACGAAGCCCTGGCGTTCTGGGAAGGCGTCGCGGAGCGCGAGCCGGAGCGGGTTCGAATCCCGGAGAACACGCCCCCGAAAGCCGCCGCGCGGATGCGGCGCAACTTTGCGTTCGACCGGGCGCGGTACTTTCTGCCCGTCGCGATGAAGACCAACGCGATGCTGGTACAGTCGGCGCGGGCCTGGGTAAGCGTCTGCCAGCACTTGCTGTCGTCGCCCTTGCTCGAAGCCCGGCGCTGTGGCGAGGCGATCCGAGGCGAACTGGGCCTGGCCGCGCCTCGATTGCTCAAGCACGCCCGCCCGGTGCCCTCGCTGGAGCGGGGGCTGAAGCGTGAGCTGGAAGCGACCCGAGAGCGAGCCGAGAGAGTTGTCTGGGCCGACGGCGAGCACGCGCCGACTGCCCATTTAGCGGTTTTCGCCCCCGAGGGACTCGACCCGGTGGGCGATTTGGAGTTTCATGACAATCGCTATGGCTACATCGGGGAGGGATTGCGTCGCACCGCCGTTCGTTTTTCGTGGGACGCCGTGGCGTTTGCCGAGATCCGCGACCTGAACCGGCACCGGACGGGCACCAAGTTCTGCCCGCCCTGCCCGGTCGGGTTCTACAGCGCAGGCCGCGACTCGCGCGTCGGCGACGACGCCAGCCGCGCGGCCCGCGCCGCGCTGAGTGCGGGCGATTCGAGCTTTGTCTACGAGCTTCTTCTGGGCAGCCAGCTCTACTTCGAGCACACGACCACCGCCGATAAGTTTCTCTACGAAGCCGAGCTACGCACGGGCCTCGGGGCGCACTATCGCTATGCCCAGCACCTCAAAGACTCTCTCGCTCTCTGGTACGAAAAATACCCCGAGACCCGAGATTTGATTCTCGAAGGCTCCGCCGAACCCGAATAGCCTATTTTTTCTTTGGTTTTTTGGGTGCAGGCGTCGGTTTTGCTCCCGGCGGCGTCAAAAATTTGAACGACTTCATGAATTTATCGAATGCACCAACTTTTTCTTCAAATTCATCATTTTTTGATGCAAATAAAAATGTATATAGTTTACTGTTTCGGATTAAAAATATAAATCTGACTGTGTATTCTGTATCTGATCCTTCTACAAAGGAGTTGCAACGCACTGCAATGGCATCTTGTCCGCTGACTTTTATTGGTGCACTATTCTGATAATCAAGTGATATGTGTGCGAGCTTGAACAGACTTGCCATTCCCGATACAAAACGCTTTGCGCGCTCGGTAATTCGATTTTTTGATTCTACAGATGTTGGATTGGGATCCGGTTTGTCATCGCCCGGTATTATAATTATTTTTTCAACAGAAATTGTTGTTACTGTGATCGAGCTAAGTATAGACATATTGACATAGCCACTGGAATTTTGAGCAATAGTCCTGTCTAAAGAACCTTCTTTGATGATTAAATCTACCAAAGTGTCCCCGAAAAGCCCATCAGGGTCGCTCTTAGGGTCCGTTTTATACTCCGACGGAATCACATAGGAAAACCCGTGGTCGAGCCGGGTGACTTTTTCCTGGGCCTGAGCGGGCAGGCAGACGGCGACGATGCCGAGAGCGGCGAGGAGGGCGGGAGCGAAGCGCATGATAAAAAACCTCACCAAAAGCATATCCGATGCAGGGGGGCGCTGTCAATTCGGGTCTAAAGTCTCAGGCTGGCCCAAAAAGTCCACGCTAAACTGAGCCATGCCACGCTCGCTCGCTCGTTTCTCGCTGGGAAGCATCGCTCTGGCGACGCTCGTGCTGGTTGTACTTCACCTGCTGCCTCACCCGACCCTCTACGCAACGGACGGCAGGGCGTTTCCCTACCGCCCGACGAACTTTCTGAGCGAGCTGGTACGAACCCAGTACGGCCCGGCGATGACGGGCTGCTTTTTCGTGCTCGCGGCGGGCGCGGGGACGCTCGCTCGTGCGCTCTGGCCGTACCTGCGCCGAGAAGCCCTCCTGCTGGCTCTGGCCGCGCTCGCGCTCGGGGCGCTGGGTTTCTTCCCGACCGATCTGGCCGATCTCACCACCGACGCTGTCACCTGCGGCCAGCCCTCGCGCATCGAGCCATGCACATGGATCGGGCGGATTCACAACCCACTCTCGACCCTGGTCTTCGCCCCGATTGCTCTGACAGCGCTCTCGCTGCTCTGGCGCGCCCGCACACAGAAACCCTGGCGACCTGTGGCTCTCGTTGCGCTGGTCTGCGGGGCGCTCGCACTAATTTTACTGGTCTGCGCTCGGCTCTACCTGATCTCTACCGGCTGGGCAGGCCGAGGCTGGACCGGGCTGATGCAGCGCAGCCTGGTTCTGCCCGCCCTGATTTTTCTGGGATTTTTCGCTAAAGATATTTCTAAAAAAGACCTATCTTAATTTTGGAGGTAGGGTTTTATGGCATTTCGAGGAGATTTGGAGACACTGGTTCTCGGGGTTCTGGCGACCGAGCCGCGCCACGGCTATGACATCGTCCGGCGGGTCCGCGCGACCGACGACGACGCACTCAAGGTGAATGAGGGGCAGCTCTATCCACTGTTGCACCGCCTGGAGAACGACGGCCTGGTGATCGCCGAGTGGGTTCCGCAAGAAGGCAAGCCGCCGCGTAAGGTCTATGCGCTCACCGCCCGTGGGCGCGGCGCACTCGACGCCCACCGTGAGAGCTGGAAGCGCTTCTCCCGCGCCGTGGACGGACTGCTCACGCCGGAGCCGTCCCGTGGCTAAGCTCCAGCGCTTTCTGACCGAAGTCGAGAAGAATATCGGGCATTCGGTCCCCGCCGAGCGCCGCACCGAGGTTCTCTCCGAGACTCGCTCCCACCTTGAAGACCGTGCCGAAGACCTCGCCTTCGGCGGCGCGATGACCGAGGAACAGGCCGAAACCGAAGCCCTCACCGCATTTGGCGACGCCCGAAAATACGCCCGAAATATCTCTGAAAGCTTCTACGATGACAAACCGCGCCGTAGCATCTGCAAAGCCGCACTCTGGAGCGTTTTATTGGTGCTGGGATTGCCTCTTGGCTATCTCACCGCGACAGGCTTCGATGTTCTCACAAGCTATCCGTTTGGCTCTCCCGGCGGGTTCTACAAGCCAGAAAAAGTTTTGTGGACGACGTTCTGTGTCGGATTGTCTTTTACCCTCGGTCTTCTTGGGCGAAAACGCCAGAGCTTTCGCTTGATAGGAATTGGCGCAGTGCTTTTTACTCTGTTCTATATTTTGATAGGGCTACGTTTCATAGGCGACAACTATCAATTAACAGGAAAATACATCAACCGAGCTCAAGCAAAAAACTACCTGGAAAAAGCAATGGAAACACAAAAAGATTCACTTATGAAAAGTAGTATTATTACTCCGATGGAAGAAGGCATACGTGTTTTTGAAGCACAGAAACCCATTCCTGAAGAGTGGAGGCTGGAAAATGGTAACTATCCAGTGCCTCCGAACCACCTGGAAAATGATGTGAGTCATTTGTGGTTACGAAAAACGCCGGTACTTCAAAATAATATAAAGACAATGCACTGGAAACTCTCCAGCTATCAGATTGACTCCAATAATTTTGAGGTTGGCTCACTTGCTGAGGCACGTCTGCGCTGGCGTACGCAAGGTCCGACATGGCTAAGTGTCAATCGTCGCTTTGTACAGCGTCTGGACACAGCGAATCGCCAGATGATTGAGGGGCTACGTGCGGATCTGGCCCAGCCATTTTGCTTTCGCGCGGGCCACGATATGCTTCTGGCGAACTATACCTACCCTGTGCTCTGGGTTCTGATGTTGCTCTGCGATGCGCTCGGGGCGGGGCTGGGGCGCTGGGTGCACCGAAAGACCTGGAAAAAGAAGAAGCCGTCGATGCCCGGCGAGGGTGCGGCGGCTTGAAAGCACTTCCCCCGTCCGAGGCACGAGGAACAACGGGGGCGAGGGAGTTTTTCGGGCCTGCCCGAAAAACTCCACTCGGGGGACAGATTAGTTGCTACGCTTGGCGGCGGCTTCGTCGGCAAGCTTGGCGAACTTGGCTTTGTCGGCGTCGAATTTCTTGGCGCAACCACCACAGCAGAAGTAGTAGGTCTTGCCACCGAACTCGCTCTTGCCAGCGGCTTTCTCGGCGGACTCGATGTCCTCGCCGGTGATGGCGCAGTAGAGCTTGCCCACAACCGTCGCTTCGGCGACTTTGTCGGGAGCCGGGGCAGGCTCCATCTCTTTGAGTTCTTTCTCGACGGCTTCGAGCTGCTTCTGGAGCGTGAGCTTGCGACCGGTGAGACCGGCTTTCTTGACGGCTTTTTCTTTGCCTGCGTCGTCTAATTTGTCAAAAGCCGCTTTGCAGTTCTCGCAGCAGAAGAGAACGGGCTTGCCCGCAAACTCGCCCTTGATGGCCTCGGCAGGCTTCTTGAGCGCTTCGAGCTTCATGGTGCAGACCTGGACACGCGGAGTGCGCTGGCCCTGACCTTGACCCTGGCGTCGGGGCGCAGTCGGCGCATCCTGTGCGAAGGCGATGCCGCTGATGGCAAGGGCGACAATGCCCGGAAGGAGATACTTGAACATGATGGTTACCTCAGATGAGTTTCAGATAACGTAAAGTGTACCATGAGAAAAACCAGAAAAATACCGATAGAGTTTAATAGACTCGGGCAATATTGCTGGCTTGACACTCCCTCAAGCACGAGGGATAATTTTAGAGACTATGGCACGCGGCGTCGTTTGGCCGATTTCATGGGGACGCCGTCGCGCTGTGGCGCTGTCCTCTGTCCCTATCGCACGTCTGGGGCGACGGACCAAGCAGCTCGCGCCGACGCTTGCGCCGGGGGCTTTCGCCATTATCGACCACGCCGATTTGGACACGGTCGCCGCCCAGTCGCTCGTCGCGGCCCGGCCTGGTGCGGTTCTGAACAACCAGCTTTTCGTCACCGGGCGCTACCCCAATCGCGGCCCACAAGTCTTGCTCGATGCCGGAGTGCCTCTCTTTGAAACCACCGAGGGCATCGATCTCTTTGAGCGAGTGCGCGAGGGCGAGCTGATCCGACTCGACGGCGCGACTCTGGTCTGCGAGAGCGGAGCGAGCCTGCCGCTGAGTCCCCTGACGAAAGAAGAGCTGGACGCGCGCCTTGCCGCCGCACGGGCGAACCTCGACACCGAGCTTTCGGACTTTGCTCGAAACACCCTGCGCTACCTCGGTCGCCGCGAGGAACGCTCGATCCTGCTCGACCCCGTTCTCGCCCCCGATATCCGCACCCAGGTCGCGGGGCGACAGGTTCTGGTCGTCGTGCGGGGCGAGGGCTACGAGCAGGACCTCGACCGACTCGGCGTCTATCTTCGCGAGCAGCGCCCGGTGGTTCTGGCCGTCGATGGGGCTGCCGACGCCCTGATCGCCCGAGGAATCCGGCCCGACTTGATTCTGGGCGACATGGACTCCGTGAGCGACAGCGCCCTGCAGTCCGGGGCCGAGCTGGTCGTCCACGCGTACCGAAACGGACGTGCGCCGGGCCGCGAGCGCCTCGACCGCCTCGGGATCGCCTCGCATCTCTTTCCCATTGCCGGAACCAGTGAGGACGCCGCCTTGCTTCTGGCGCACGAAAAAGGAGCCGACCTGATCGTCGCCGTGGGAACCCACACCAACCTCGAAGACTTTTTAGACAAGGGCCGGGGCGGAATGGCGAGCACGTTCCTGGTTCGACTCAAAGTGGGCAGCAAGCTGGTCGATGCGCGTGGAGTCTCCAAGCTCTATGGCGTCCAGACCCGCTCGGGGCCGCTCTATCTCTTTCTGACTATGGCCGCCCTGTTTCCGCTCGTCGTGCTGGTCGCCAACACGTCGTTCGGGCAGCTCGCCTGGAGAACGCTCTTGTTATGGTTTCGCCTTCGATGATGTCTTCTGATTTTCGCTACCATGTCGCTTCGCTGGCGGCGGTGTTTCTGGCGCTCGGGATCGGCCTGCTCGCGGGCACGGTCGTCGTCGGGACGCCGTTTGTGCAACGGCTGGAGCGGCGCATCCAGCAGCAAGAGACCATGATCAAGGATCTCGACCGACGCGCACGCGGCCAGGAAGGCAACGAGGAAGCCCTCAAGATGCTGATTCCCCGGCTGACGGCGGGTGCGCTCGTTGGGCGGGAGGTGATCGTCGTGCAGGCGGGCGACGACGCGACGGCCTCCGATGCCGCTGCGGTGACTATCGAAAAGGCGGGCGGCACGGCGCGGCGGCTGGCCCTCCCCGACGACGCCTGGGGCGGGCTGGAGAGCCTGGAGCGTGACCGTCAGACCCGGCTGCTCGCTCAGACCCTCCACGGAAACATGGACGCCAGCCTCCAGATGACCGATGCGCTGGTGATCGGCGATCTGCCTCCCGCGACGGCCCGGCGCGTCCTCATCGCCGGGAGCACTCTTGTCAACCGCGAGCGGGATCAGCGCCTGGCCCAGTACCTCCGCGACGACGGCTGCGTCGTGGTGGGTGTCGAGACGCTCGCCGCCGAGCCGTCGGCGGGGCGGACGTTCCAGGCGATTCCGGTCAGCTTTGTGGACTGCATCGACCGGGCTGCCGGTCAGATCGCCCTGACGCGCGCCGTGCTGGGTGAGAAGGGCTGGTTTGGCCTCAAGCCGGGTGCCGAGGGCGTCCTGCCGGGCATCTTCGCCGAGCGTCCGGGCAGCGCATCGCCTCAGCCCTCGCCCAGCCCCACTCCGTGAGCCTCAGCGTCCTGATCCCTGCCTACAACGAAGCTGACCGCATCGCCGCGACCGTCGAAGCGGCTCTCTTGCTTCCCGGCGCTTCCGAAGTTCTCGTTATTGACGACGGCTCGACCGACCAGACCCGTGCGGTCGCCGAGAGAGCGGGCGCGGTCGTCGTCCGGCTCGAAAAAAATCAGGGAAAAGCCGCCGCGCTCATGGCAGGCGGAAGGGAAGCGAGGGGAGAGTTCTTTCTCCTGCTCGACGCCGACCTCGGCGCGACGGCTTCCGAGGCTGAGAAAATTCTCGGGCCGGTTCTTCAGGGAAAGTGCGCCATGAGCATCGCGACGTTCCCCGTTGTGCCGGGTCGGGGCGGCGGCGCGGGCATCGTCGTGCGGGCCGCCCGCGCCGGGATTCTGCGCGCCACAGGCCGCGTTATGAGTGCGCCGCTCTCGGGCCAGCGCTGCCTCAGCCGCGCCGCCTGGGAGTCTGCCCAGCCGCTCGCGCCCGGCTTCGGAGTCGAGACCGCCCTGACCATCGCCGTGCTCCGCGCGGGCTTTTCAGTCGTCGAGATCGAGACCCGGATGGACCACCGCGTCACCCAGAACGACTGGCGCGGGCGGCTTCATCGACTGCGTCAGCTCCGCGATGTCTGGCGTGCCCTCGGTCAGATGCGGCCATGAACCCGCTTTATTTTCTTTGTCTTCCGCTGGCCTGGGGGCTTTCGCGCTGGCTCTGCCATAAAATAGGGCTGATAAAACCCAACTTCCAGGGCAAGCCTATCCCTGCTGCCACCGGGCTTACTTTTGTGTTTGTTTCTCTTTTAGGATTGTTTATTTCTGTCTCTCGCCAGGAAATACCCTGGCTCGGGGCACTATTTATTTTTGGAATTCTCGGGTTTCTCGACGATAAATTCGGCGACCGGAGTATCGGCGGGTTTCATGGGCATGTTCGAGCGATTTTTAAGGGAAAACCCACCACAGGAAGTCTGAAGCTGTTGGGCGGCGGTCTTACGGCGCTGGGAGCTGCGTTTTTTCTTCACAAAGACGTGCTCTGGGTTCAAATTTTACTTCAGGGATTGTTAATTGCGCTCTCTGCTAATTCTATTAATTTGCTCGACACCCGCCCTGGGCGGGCGCACTTCGGGTTTGCGCTGCTCACCATTCCGTCGCTGATCTGCCTGCGGCTTGCCGGAATTTCCGGGCCGCTGGCGCTGGTGCTACTGGCGATTCTCATCGAGTGGCCCTTCGATGCCCGCGCAAAATCGATGATGGGCGACACCGGCGCGAACTTTCTGGGGGCGCTGGGCGGGCTACTCGCCGTGACGAGCCTGCCGCTCTGGGGGCAGGGCGCTCTACTAATTTTACTTCTGGGTTTGAACGTGGCGTCCGAGCGGATATCGCTGCAAAAGCTCATTTCTTCCACGCCCGCTCTGGCCTGGCTGGATCGCTGCCTCGGGGTTCGCCAAAACTCCGCTTGACAGCAGGGAGCGAAGCTACGTACAATGCACATCAGGAAGTAAAATAAAATGGCATACACAGACGGTCCGGAGACAAGTAAGCCCGCGCTGGTGCGGTTCGAGATTATCGGCGAGGCCTGGCAGAAATTTTCCGCCAACATGACCCCCTGGCTACTCGCCATTCTGATCATGTTGCTGATCACCGGCGCGATCATGGGAGCCTTCTACGCCAGCGTCTTCGCCTCGACGTTCGCCTCGGCGATGGCCAACAAAGGGGAGCCGTCGCCGGGAGGTCAGATCGGTAGCCAGCTGGTCAGCATCGTGGTTAGCACGGCGGTCAACATTCTCCAGTTTGTGTTTCTTGGTGGGCTGGTCAAGATGGCGATCCGTCAGCTTCGCGGCGAGACCATCGCACCCGCCGACATCTTCAGCGGCTTCCAGCAGTTCGCGCCGCTGGCGCTGGCCGGGTTGCTCTACACCCTTGGCGTCCAGATCGGCACGGTATTCTGCATCGTGCCGGGACTCTTGCTGGCCGGACTCTGGATGCTTACGGTTCCGCTGATCGTGGACCAGAACCTCGACCCGGTTGCGGCGCTGACGGCAAGCATGAAGGCGCTCCAGCCGCAGATGTGGATGGCGCTACTACTCTACTTCGTGCTGTCGTTTGTGGCGGGCATCGGCATCCTGGTCTGCGGCGTTGGAATGCTCTTCACCTACCCGCTACTTCCGATTGGGACCGCTCTGCTCTACCGCGACTTCTTCCCGGAGCGCTTCCAGGCAACCCACAACAACGACGATTTCTAAGACTTAAAAGGAAAACTAAAAATGAACAACAACTCGGGGCAACCCAATGGCACACTGATTCTGATACTGGGCATTCTAAGCATCCCTCTTTGCCAGATTCTCGGGCCGGTGGCATGGATCATGGGAAACAACGGTCTGGCGCTGATCAACTCGGGCCAGGGCGACGAGGCTCAGCGTGGAAACACCAACGTCGGGCGTATCTGCGGGATCGTCGGGACGGTGTTCCTGGTTCTGGGGATCATCGGAACCATCGTCAACTTCGCCGTGCTCGCTCCGAAGATCGCTGAGGCGTCCAGGCAGGCACAGTCCCAATCACAGTAACGCGGATCGGGTAGAATGAGATCGTGAAAAGCTTCACGGTCTCGCACAACGTCGTCCATCTGTGGCAGGGCCAGCGGCGCACCGAGAGCGAGCGGGTTTCCCAGGCGCTTCTTGGTGCGTCGCTGTCGGTTCTGGACGAGGCAGAGAACGGCGACTGGTTGTCTGTCGAGGGCGATGATACCTACCGGGGCTGGACCGAGCGCCGCCTGCTGACCGAGCATGGCTCCGCGCCCGATGCCCAGGTCTGGACGCCGTTCGCCGATGTCCGCGTCCGCCCCGACGCTCACTCCGAGCTTCGGGTGCGGCTCTCGCTCGGCTCGAAGCTCACTGCCCGCCCCGACGAGCTCTCCGGCTGGCGCGGCGTGACTCTGCCCGGCGACAAAGAAGTAAATGGCTGGGTTCGTGCCGAGACCTTGACACCTCCCCTGCGCGACGCCGTCGGCTGGGCGCGGGAGCTACTCGGGACGCCCTATCTCTGGGGCGGTTCGTCAGCGTTCGGGCTGGACTGCTCCGGACTGGTACAGCTCTGCTACCGACTCACAGGCGTTCTGCTCCGCCGCGACGCCGACATCCAGCGCTCCGATCCTCGTTTTATTTCTGTTGAGTTCAACGAACTTCAGCCGGGCGACCTGGTCTTTTTCGGCAAAAAAGAAACCGAGAGAATCACCCATGTCGGAATGCAGCTCGACGCCGGGCGGTTTATTCACGCCGCAGGTGGCGTCGGAGTGATCATCACCGAGTGGGATGGCGACACGCGCTACGCTCCGACCTACATCGACGCTCGCCGCTTGATTTCCGAGCGGGCTGCCGAACCAGTGGTTCGAGCTGAGTCGGAGACCTGCTGAGATGGCGCTTCTCTACGCCCAAACCCCGCGCGACGTACTCGCCCTTACCGGACGCGACCGCGCGAGCTTTTTGCAGGGCATGGTCACCAACGACGTGCTCGCGCTCACCCCGAATAAGAGCTGCTACGCGTTCCACTTGGACGCCACCGGGCACGTTTTAGCTGACATGTATGTGCTTTGTAGTGAAGATAAATTACTTCTAATTACCGAATCTGGCATCGGAGAGAGTTTAAATCAATCTCTGGAACATTATTTAGTGATGGAAAGAGTCAAAATAACACCGATAATTTATTATCATTATTTATTTCTGGAAGGATTCCCCCCTTCCCCCGTGCGGCACGGGGGCGAAAGTGCAGCCGAGGAACGAGGCGAAACGCTTCGGGGGACAGCATGGCCGATGCCTTCTACACAGACCCTGAGCTACTTGCACTCTCTTGGAGCGGGCGTACTGACCGAAATACCGCTGGAAGTAGCTGCTAATTATCAACAACTCAACGCTGCTGAGCTGGAAGTTCGTCGGATCGACGCGGGAATTCCGACGTTTGGCGTGGATATGGACAAGCGAGTGCTCGCGCCGGAGACCGGACAGGCGGCGCGGGCGATCCACTACAAAAAAGGGTGCTACGTCGGGCAGGAGATCGTCGCGCGCATCGACGCACGTGGGCACACGAACCGCACTCTGGTCCGCCTGAAGCTCACGGCTCTTGTGCCGCCCGAGACGCCGCTGACGCTGGACGGCAAAGAAGTCGGACGGGTGACATCGAGTGGGCTCACTCCGAGCGGAGCCATCGCGCTGGGCTACCTGCGCCACGAACACGTCGAGCCAGGAACCGCGCTCGACAACGGAGTGCTGGTCCGATGAAAATTCAAACACTGCTCAAGGCGCTGGCCGCCGTCGTCGTGCTGGGCGGCGGTACGCTTATTCTGGTGAACCAGTGGCGCTACCAGAACCTCGGCGGGATCGAGGTTCGGCGACACGGACTGACCGGCGCTATCGAGCTGAAGCAGGGTGGCGTCTGGGCGACTCCCGCCTACCACGATGGCCGTGCGCCCGCGATTCCGGCGGCGCTCTTGAAAACGGTGAAGATCGAGCCGCCCACGGGAAGCTGGGGCAGCGATCAGATGGTGGCCTTCACCGCCGTAACAGAGCAGCCGCTCAAAGGCCGCCTCGCCGTTCGGATCGTCATTCGTGACTCGCAAAACCGGATTATTGTCCGGGGCGATAAGTCGCTTCGGCTGACCGTAGACTGGCCCGGCGGCGCACGGGTTCCCGTCGCGCTCAACACCACAATGAACCGCCCCGACTTCGTCCACACCATCGTCGTCCGCCTGCAGAGCATCGATCAAGAAGGAAATTAGAACTTAAATGGCACGTTCGTCCACCAACGCCGCCCTCTCTCAGTGCGGCTTCCATCATATGGCGCTCCGGGCGTCCGACTACGAAAAGTCGCTGGCGTTCTACACCGAGGGGCTGGGTTTTGCGCTCGCGCACTCCTGGGGCGAGGGAGCGGGCCGGATCGCGCTCTTAGACATGGGCGACGGCAACTATTTAGAGCTTTTCGCCAGCGAGCCGGGCTGGAAACCGGACGCCGGAAACCAGTTCTTCCACCTCGCCCTGCGCTCCCTCGACATCGACGCCGACATCGAGAAAGTCCGCGCCCTCGGCTGCCCCATCACCGTCGAGCCGAAAAGCGTCCCGGTGAACGGCAAGACCATTCGCGTGGGCTTCTTTCTCGGTCCCGACGGCGAGACTCTCGAATTCTTCTACAACGACGAACTCTAAGTGCCATGGACGAAATAAAGCGACTGATCCAGGCGCTCTGGGAGCTGAGCGTACCGCGTTGGGCAAAAAAGACACCCGTTTTCGAGCCGGAGATTCTGTTGAACGCCGCCCAGCGTGAGATGGAGGAGATTCACGCTCGCAATCGGGAGCGTGCCGTCACAGCAATCACCCAGAAGAACCATCTCCAGCAGATGATACACGATCTGGAGCGAAAAATAAAGACTCTAAATGAAAAAGCTGTCGAAGCGGACCAGCGCAACGATGTGGAAACGGCTCGCGAGCTTCGGCGTCAGCAAGACGGCTATCAAATCGCTCTGGATTCCAGCAACGAGTCATTCCTACGGGCAGTCGATGCTGCGGAAGCAATTAAACTCGAAATTCAATATGAGCAGCAACTGGTTCGGGAAAAAACAGCTAAATTTCTTGCACTTCAAACAAAATGGAAATCTTCCGAGTTAGAAGATTCAGTAAAAAAAGAATTAGTCAAAGAAATAAGATTTATATTTGATGAAAATTATAAAAAACACGAACTAAAAACGGTTCGAAATATTATTTTGTTGTTGTTAGGCGTTATTGCTGTTTTGATTATCGCTCTGTTGTGGGCGCTGGCGACTCGCTGAGCCGGAGGATTCCGAGCAAAGCGTCGTCGGAGGTGGGATCGGGGCGAGCGGCGAGGGCGCGGAGGGCGTCGTCGGTGGGGGCGAGGGCGACGAGGGCGCTCAGGGCACTTTTCGGGTCGCCCTGGGAGAACGGCTCCAGCACCGCACTGCCGCCTTCGACGTGACTGAGAAGCTTGCTCACGGCGTCGTCGCGGGCCATGGGTTCCAGCGCGAGGTAGCGGTAGAGCGTCCCCGGTTCCAAAAGCGTGTCGGCGAGCGCGGAGAGCGTCTGCCGGTACGCGAGGCGGCTGGACGAGGTTCGGTCCAGCGCACTCAGAACCGGACGAAACGCTCGCTCCCGGTCCTGATGCACCAGCGCGATGGAGAGCCGCGCGAGAACGGCTGGCTCAGTCTCGGCATCCAGGCGTTTGGTGAGCAGGGAAAACGCCTCTTCTGGCAGGAGCGGCGCGAGGGCTTCGAGAGTTCGGGCGGCTGCGAGGCGCATTCCCCGGTCTACCTCGGGAGCGAGCAAGTAGAGAAGCCGCTCGGACGCCTCGGGGATCGATTCAGGTGGGACTTTCTCGCCCAGCGCGGCGAGGGCGGCGCAGGCAAGCTCGCAGCGGGTCGGGTGGGCGGTGGAGAGCTGCGCGACCAGTGCCCGTGCGCTCGACGGATCGCCGAGCCTTGCCAGCGCCCGGAGCGCGGCGATTCTCACGCTGGCGTCGGGGCCGCTGAGGGTGCGAGTCAGGGCTGCGGTCGCGCTCCAGTCGCCGATGAAGCCCAGGGAGTGCGCGGCCTGCTCCTCGACCCCCGCCGCCAGATCGCTCAGCTTCGCCGCCAGCGCAGGCACCGCGCGGGCATCGCCGATGTCGCCGAGGGCGCGGGCGGCGGCCAGCCGGACCTCGGGCGAGACATCGTCCAGCGCCAAAATTAACTCTTCCACGGCCAGCGGCGAGCCGACCTCCCCGAGGCGCTGGGCGGCACCCCTTCGGGACTCTTCGTCGCTCGGGCCGGAGAGCCTGCGTAGCGGCCCGAGGGTCATTGGCGAGCCTGCCCCCACGAGCCTTCCTAAAACGTCGCGCGTGCTCTCGCTGCCTGCGTCGCGTACGCCGCGCAGGAGCACCAGCGCCACGAGCCGGACTAAATCGGTGAGCAAGAACATGCACTGAAAGTTGGTGAGCGTCACCGGTCCCACATGGATATTCAGCGGCGCGAGTGCGGTCATTAAAACTCCGCCCAGGATCGGCGCGACGAAGCCGATGATCCCGCCGACTGCCGACGTAACGGCGACGTAGGTAGCCCGCTTCTCGGGCGGAGCGAGGCCCAGAAGCAGGTTGAACTGGGTCAGCCCGACCGCTGCCCACGCCGCGCCGGAGAGAATGTTGAGCGTCACGATCAGCGCGAGGTTGACCCAGAGCGGGTGGGTCGGGCTGGTGAAGAGCCAGAACAGCGGAGCCGAGAGCGTCCCCCACGCCCCGATCATGAGCACGGGGCGTCCGCCGTACTTGTCGGTCAGCCAGCCCCAGAGCGGCATCGAACCCAGCGATGCGCCGCTGGCAAACGCGCCCAGAAGCTGAACCGCAAGATACGGCAAGCCCAGCGCTTTATCGTCGAGCTGCCAGGCCACAAAGAACTGGCCCGCGAGCGACTGACCGGCCACGACCGCTCCGGCAAAGGCCAGAAAGCGCCGGAAGTTCGGGTCGGCGAGCGGCGCGGAGAGAGATTTCAAGGGACTCTCTCCCGCAGGCTTCGGAGTGGGCGTCGGCTCTGGCTGGCGCATCAAGAAGCTGAACGCGACTACGGCAGAAATGCCCGCGACCACAAAAAGCGCCGCGAAGCCCAGGCGCGGATCGTAGAGTTTTTGCTTGACGGCCAGATCGAGCGCCCAGCCTGCGGGCAGCGGCACCAGCATCGCGACGATCCCCGCCAGGGTGTTGCGTCGCGCAAAATAGCGCCCCCGCGACTCGGCGGGCACCAGATCGCTCATCCAGCTCGTCCAGGCGGGCATGGTAACCGTAAGTAGCGCCGAAGAGATCAATAAAAGCAATAAAAATAACGGAAGTCGGAGTTTTTGTGGCGCAAAAAACGGAAGCAGGGCGATAAGAAGCCATAAAAGCCGCCCGGAGATCGCCGAGAAGCCCACAAAGCGCCGCCGAGAAATTCCCCGCTCGATCCAGAGCGAGGCCGGAAGCTGCAAAAGCCCGACAGCGGCAGGAAGCGCCGCGATCAGCCCGAGCGCAAAGTCCGAGGCACCAAGCTGCCGCGCGAAACCTACCTGGAACGGCCCGCTGGTCAGCATCAGCCAGACTGTCGCCCAGACCCCTTCCCAGGTCGAGAGCCGGAGTCCCTTGAGAACGTCCAGCCGCGAGAGGGCACCAGGGTCTTTGTCGTCGCTCACACCCCTCAGTATACGCCCCGCGATACAATCAGGGCATGAACAAGCGCAGAAAAGGCTTTGCTGATTTCACTCTGACCCAGGCGCTGAAGTTTGTCCAGATTGAGGCGCTGATGCCCTGGCAGGTCGGGGCGGAGCCGCTGCCGCCAAGTACGCTCTTGCAGCAGCATCTTCAGCAGCTTCAGGAAGTTTTTGCCCTTCGCAGCTCCGAAGCCGCACGGGTAATGATCGCCGACGCGTTGCTCGCCGAGGTCGGGGTTCGGCATCCGAGGCTGCGCATCTGGAAAGAGGCCGCGCTCTCCACCGACGCGCTGGTCGGGTTTGCCGGTTATCTGGTTGCGCCGCGCCGTGATTATCTGGAAACGCCGCTACTGTGCGCCGTCGAAGCGAAAAAAGACGATTTCGAGCAGGGAGCGGCGCAGTGTTTGGCCGAGATGTCTGCCTGTCGCTGGAACAACGAGCAGGCTAAAACACCATGCGATGTCTACGGCATTGTTACCAGCGGAAATACGTGGCAGTTCTACCGATTCGCACTCTCTGGCGAAGTCTACGAGACACTTCCCTACTCGATCACGGATCTAAGCGGGCTTTTAGGTGTTTTAGATTTAGTTTTCGCAGCTTGTGAAGCGGTAACTTAGTCGGCGGGGCGCTCTCCAGCGGAGTCGAAGACTTTTCCATCAGTGAAGAACGCGCCGCGTGCTTCCACGCCGACGATTCCCCAGACCGCGACGCTCATATCGCTGTCCACGCGGAGCTGGCACGACAGACGGTGCGTCGCGATGAGGTCCGGGTCTTCGAGGGCGGCTTCTTCGGCGTCGGACATCGGCGGAACCGTCCCCGAGAGGACTTTCACGCGGCACGTGGTGCAGGCGGGGACGCCGCCGCAGCGGTGGAGGATCGGGATTCCGGCATCTTCAATGGCGAGGACGAGCTTCTTGCCAGCGGGAACCTCGTAGGTTCCGTGGCCTTCGACGGTGAGTTTCGGCATGGAGGCAGTGTACAATCGAAGCGGCTTATGCGCTACCTCGATCCTCGCGATTTCCGCCTCGATGCGATTCTAAGGCGTCCGATTTCCGGCGACGATTGGGGCGAGCCGGGCGTCCTGCGGCTAACAATCCGTGCCGAGGAAGAATTAGTTCAGGCCGCCGAGGGGATCGCGCGGCCCTCGCACACCAGTCTTTTTGCCCGAACCGACGACGGACTGCAAGTCACGGAAGACCGCTTTCGGGCCACCGACGGCACGTATGTCAGTGTGGTTTCTCTGAGAAACGCCGGGGAGCACTCGCTCGACGTGAGCGTGATCGCCTCCTGGGAAGACCCCCACCTGGTGCGACTCTCTCCACCGGGCGACGACTGCTTTTCGCGCCTGCCGCCGGACGGTCGGCTCCAGCTTGCTTTTGTCGCCGGAGAGAGCCACGAGCGCACGAGCGGCTGGGCCGCCGAGCGCAGCCCCGTTCGTCGCCACACCGACGCGATGCAGTCCTGGCTCGATCTGTATGCGCCGCGTTTCGACTGCCCCGACCCGGCCCGACGGAGCGCGTTCTACGAAAGCTGGCACGCCCGCTGGCTCCAGCAAGCCCCGAGCTTTGAGGCTGACTCTTTGGTCATCGAGCTTCTCGCCCCCGAGTTCTCCGGGCAAGCTCTCACGCTTCGCCCCGACCCGCAGGGCATGGAGCACTTCTGCCTCGCCGACTGGCCTGTGGGCGACACGAAGCTCACCGTGGTCTGGGACGACCCGCAGAGCCATCTCGATGCCTACGACGACGGCCTCAAAGGGCTGGCGATCTGGCGCAGCGAGCGGCTTCTCCATCGCCAGGACGACCTGACACTATTCACCATAGATTTTTGATTAAAAATCATACAATTGATTTCTATTCGTGTATAATGCCCCTCAGGGAATATACTGAAATAATCGAGGTGTGGTAATGTCTGTCACTGATTCAAAAAAACAATTAAAATCAATATACTTGACATATTATAAAATAAGATGTGCTCATATTATTGCACAAGGTATCTATCTTTCTTCTTTCTTGAAATTTGTTTTCTGGGTGTCTGGTAGTCAAGATGATAAGCAGGTTTTAATTTCTTTTGGAGTGTTGTTTGCTGGTTTGTTTTTTGAATTTTTCTTTGAACTGGCAACCAGCCGTTTTGCCGATGTGAAAAGTAAAAAAATGGCTATTTATTTTTACTCTTGTTGTTTTAGTTTGTTTTCGTTAATAATTTCAGTTTGTTGTCAACGCATGCAGTCTCCAAAGACTACGGAGTATACAATACCATTGATTATAGTGGCTCAATTATTCTATATGATTGCTCAGACATTTTTGTCAGGTTCTATAGAGGCATGGGCCGTTAATAATATCAAAAAGATAAATTTAGAAAAGAATTATACAGATATGTTTACAAAATCTTCCATTTTAGAAGGATTTTGTTGGATAATAGGAGGATTAATAGGAATAAGGAGTGAATACGCGATATATGGATGGGCTATGATTAGCGTATTAATGATTTTCTGTATGGTTGTTGCTTCGATTTATATAGAAGATGAAAGAAATGATAATAAATATGCAATATCTGATTTTGTTCCAAAAATAAATGATAGATTTTTAATAGATTCTTTCAAATTGATGTTTAAGAGTAAGAGTGTTTTTTTATTATCAATTATACATGCAATTAGTTATACGATGTGGGTTATTGTTTGGTATTTATGGCCTGTTTTAAGAGATAACATAGGTAGAGAGCCTGATGATGGTAAATATAAATTGGGAAATTCAGTAAATGCATGGATTTTTTATTGTATTGCTCGTATTTTAGGATCTATGATTGCTAATATGTTGTCTCGGTATCACTTGTACCAAAAAATGATTTTGTTTGTTTCGTCAATATTGAATTCATTGCCAATTATATGGATTGGCTACAGTTGTATTGCGAAAAATGGAAAATTAAATTTGTTGAATTTAATAATATTTTTGTGTGTTTCAAAAATCGGAGAAAGTTTAATAATGGCTTTGAGAAAACCATATCTTAATAAGTCCATTGAAGATGATGGGTATCGTGCTACATTAAATTCAATGAGTAGTTTTCTTGGGGCATTTTTAGCATTTGTTACTGTTGGTTTGGTGTGGGTTTATAATTATTTTGGACTGCATACATTTGAAAAAACAGCATCTACTGATTTTATTGTTACTGTATTTGGTCGAATTTTTTTAGTAATCGGAATAATGTCTCTGTTCTCTTCATTTTTGTATACTTTAATTCCAGATAAGAAAACATGAAAGATGAAATAACTATGGATGATAAATATACTATAAAAATAGTGATTTTGATACTGGTATTATTGTGTGCTCTTCCTGTATCTGTGATTGTTACATACAATGCTTGTTATAAAGAAAGAGGCTTAGCGATGTCTGTTGGTTTTTGCATGTCTATAATATTCGTTTTTGGAATGATTGCAGTGATTCTTGAAAGAAGATATGCTATCGCGACCGTAATCTCAGGAGGTATCGAAGAGGTGAAGAAAGAACAAAGTCAGAATCCGGGCGTACACATCCACGTTGGAGGGGATGGAGCTGTTGTGCTGGGGGATGGTCAGGCGACGGTGAACAAACCAATCACCATGCCGAAGAGTGATGAAGGCTTACAGGAACTGCTTGCTCAGCTTCAGAAGCATTTCGAAGATGTCCAGAAAAGTCCGAGTACGACTATCTCGGACAAGGAAAAAGAGATGGCGGCTGATGCTCATGATGACCTCAAAAAGGCTATTGAATCGAAAAAGGAGTCCAAATTCGACGTAACGGCAGAAGGCTTGAAGGGAGCAGCCACGGCAGTTGCCGGGGCTTTTCCTGCAATCTTTGAGGTTCTTCAGAAGATCAAAGAGCTTGTTTTCAAGTAAGGTGCTCTAAACGTGCTCGGGGGCACCGATTCCGAGCAGCGATAGGCCGTTCTTCAGCCCCTGCGCGACCGCGCCCACCAGCACGAGCCGGGCCGCGCGTACGTCCGCAGGCACGTCGTCGCGGAGCACCGGGCAGCTCTCGTAGAAGTCGGCCAGGGCCTTGGCGAGGCCGTACGTCCACTCGGCGATGGTTGAGGGAAGGTACTTGTCGCCCGCCTCGCGCAGGGCGTGCGGCAGGCGCATGAGCTGCAAAACAACCGCCCGCTCCGCCGGATGCACGAGGGTTTCCCCCGGCCCCAATAATGGGGAATCAGATTCGGATTTTCCCCTATTTGGTTCCCCGTTATCGGGGTTAGGGGAACCCGCTTTTCGCAGGATGCTGCGGCAGCGGGCGTGGGCGTACTGGAGATACATCGCTGTGTTGCCCTCGGGCTTCAGAATTCGGTCCCAGTCAAAAACAATGTCGCGGCCCGGCCCCTGGAACAGATCGGCGTAGATCACCGCCCCGATTCCGAGCAGCTCGGAGATGGGAACGATCTCCGCCTCCGTGATCTCCGTGCGTCCCGCCGCGATGTTCTCGCGCATCTTCGCCTCGGCCCGCTCGACGGCTTCATCTAAAACGTCGTTGAGGAAGACCACGTTGCCCTCGCGCATGGAGAAGCGCCCGCCCTCGGGAGGGCTTACTTTTCCGAACGAGATGTGCACCGAGCGGTCCGCGATCTGGGTGAAGCCCAGCCGCCGTACGGTCTCGAAGACCTGCTGAAAGTGCAGCTTCTGCTCCTGCCCGACCACGTAGACATTCCGTGCCGGAGCGTAGTTCTCCCAGCGATAGAGAGATGTCGCTGTGTCTCGGGTGATGTAGTTCGTCGCGCCGTCGGACTTGACGAGCAAGCAGCTCGGCATCTTGTCGTCGAAGCTGACAGAGATCGCGCCGTCGGCCTCTTTCTGCGCGACGCCCATCTCCAGGGCTTTTTTCACCAGCGGCGGCATCATATTCTCAAAATAACTCTCGCCGTGCTGCGTGTGGAACGTCACTCCGAGGCGCTTGTAGGTCGCCTCGAACTCCACCATCGTGATGTCGATAAGTCTCTGCCAGGTTGCCCGCGCCCAGGAATCTCCTTCTTCGAGCTTCAGAAACCAGGCTCGGGCGGCGTCGCGCCTGGTCGGATCCTCTTTCATCGCGGCGTTGTAGGCGGCGTAGATCTCGACTAACTTCTGAACCGGGTCCGGGTCGTCCCAGGGCGTCAGCTTGCCCTGATCGATGGCGGCCAGCAACATTCCAAACTGCGTGCCCCAGTCGCCCAGGTGGTTGTCGGCGATAACATCGTAGCCCAGAAATTCAAAGATTTTTCGTAAGCTATGCCCGATGACGGTAGACCTCAAGTGCCCGACGTGCATTTTTCGGGCGATATTGGGCGACGAATACTCTAAAATAAGTTTTTCACCCGCGCCAAAATTACTATCTCGTCCGTAATTATCTCCCAGACTCTTCACTTCACTTAAAACCGACTCGGTTATTTTTCCATGACGCAGCGAGAAGTTCACAAACCCGCCGGATGCTTCGGCTTTCTCAATTAAACTGTCTTCGGGGAAGACAAGCGCCTGGGCAAGCTGCGTGGCAAACACGGGCGGCGCGAGGCTTTTCTCTTTGGCGAGGGCGAAAACCGGCAGGCACAGATCGGCGATCTCTTTGTTCTTCGGCTCGGCCAGCGCGATCTGCTCCGCCGAGACCATGCCGGTAGCCAGAAGCGCCTCAGAAGCTTCCGCGCGGACCCGGTCGAAAGTATAGCTCATGCGGCTATGCTACCACGGCCCGAAGTGATAAAATGGGAGCTTATGCGAGCGGTGCTCCAGCGCGTCCTGCGTGCGTCGGTGACAGTGGACGGCGAGGTCGTCGGCGAGATCGGGGCGGGAATTCTCGCGCTGATCGGGGTTGCCGGGGGCGATACGGAGACCGATGCGGCCTACATCGCGGGCAAGCTCGCCGACCTGCGGATTTTCGAGGGCGAGCAGTCGCTCACGGAGATTCAGGGCGCGGCGCTTCTGGTCTCACAGTTCACGCTGCTGGGCGATGCTCGCAAAGGTCGCCGCCCGAGTTGGAGCGAGGCCGCCCCGCCCGACGAGGGCCGGGTTCTCTACGAGCGCGTGGTGGACTTGCTGAAAGAACGCGGAATTGAGACTGCCACGGGGCGGTTTCGGGCGCAGATGGAAGTTGCGCTTGTCAACGATGGCCCGGTGACGATCCTGCTGGATAGTAAAAAAGTGTTCTAAACGATGACCGAAGACGATGATTTAACCCCGGTAGCGGAAGACGAGACCCAGGCCGCCGACGGCGCAGAAGGCCACGACGAGGCCGACACTCCCCAGTACGACAGCTACGCCCTGCTGAGCGAGGATGACGCCCCCGGAACGCCCGAGGAGCACACCCGCCTGGGCGAAAAAATTCTGGGCGAGGGCAATGTCAAAGAAGCCCTGGAGAACTACCGCGAGGCCGTCCGGCTCACCCGCGCGGGCGGCGAGGACGACACCGACTCACGCGTCGAGCTGGGCGATGCCTACGCCTACTCCGGCCAGGGACTCAACGCCTATCGCCAGTACAAGCGCGCCATAAAACAGTCACCGAGAAAGGCCGAGCCGTATTTTTCCTTGGGCGAGCTGTACCAGCGCTACGGACGACTCGATGCCGCTGTCGCCGCGCTCCGCCAGGCCGTGCGTCTTGCGCCGCTGAACGCCTACTATCGGTATAAATTAGGCGATGCGCTGGCGCTCTTTGGCGACTTCGAGGGTGCGATCTCGGAATTAGAAGAGACGATTCACCTCAAGCCGCAGGATGGTTTCTATCACTTCTGGCTGGGCGACCTCTATGCCCGCGCCGAGCGCTACGACGACGCCATCCGCGAACTCCAACAAGCGACGATCTTCTCGCCCTACGACGCCTACTACAACGTCCGGCTGGGAGCGCTCTACGCCCGGATCGGTCAGACCCGCAACGCCGCCATCGCCGTCCGCCAGGCCCTCAAGATCACGCCCGACAACGCCGCCTACCACTGCTTTATGGCCGACTTCTACTCCGAGCTGAAGATGGACGCCCACGCGATCTACCACTACCAGCGCTCCGGCGTTTTAGGCGACTACGATGCCACGGTTCTCCAGCGCCTGCGGGTTCTCGCGGGCCTCGCCGCTGACGAAACTCTTCTGGCTCTCGAACCCCTGGAATAACCCGATTGATTCGAGGCAATGAATTACCTCGCTCAGGGCAACAAGTTGCCGAATGTCACCTGGACAATACAGAATTCCGTCCGAAGGACGTTCGGCGCTTGCGTCCTCAGCGAGACAATTCATTGCCTCGGAACTTACAGTGTCGTCAGCAACACGCGTCCGCCGGGGCCGATGTCGAAGCCGAGCCGCTCGATGCGGCGGGCTTGCTCGCCCCAGGTCGTCATGCGGTCGTTGCTGACCAGCGGCGCGACGTGGTTCCTCGCTTCCGTAAGCAACGCAAGATCGGCGCTCGTCCCGCCCGCGACCTCCTGGACGATCCCACGCTCCAGAAGGGCTTCGTAGGCTGCGCGGTTGTCCACATGGTAGCGCAGGTTGGCGTCGGCGATGAGCAGCACCGGGAAGAAGCCGCGCTTCAATAAATAATCGCGCAGGGCCAGCAGGTTCCCCACCGAGGGCGGCGGCGGGCTGGGCAGGTACCCGGCGAGTGGGTCGGGGTTGAAGCGGGCGACGTTCGAGGCATCGACGACGACCGGGCGGGGCAGGTCGTTGGTGAGCGGCACGACGGCGAGCGGCTGAATCTGGACAACGGCCTGAAGAAGCGCATCGGCGAGGGCAGGGTGGCTCTCGCGCAGGCCCTGGATGCCGTCGCGGGCGCACGTGACGAAGTTCTCGTCGCCCCGGTCCACGGCCTGAGCGAGCAGGCGCGGCGTGACGGTGGACGCGGTCTTTCCCGCCACGGGCAGCGCGACGATCTCATCCGCCCCGACCTGCGCCGTGGGCAAGCCTCCGGCGGGTGCGTCCAGCGAGATTCCGGGCTTCTTGCCCTCCGCGAGCGCTTTTCTGAGCCGGGCGAACCCCGCCGGAGCCGTCACCCGGAGCCTATCGAAGACGCTCTGGACTTCGTCGGTGTGGCCCAGCTTCTGGGCAAGCGATAGCAGGCGGGTCAGCACGACGCCCTCCGCCGGGCGCAGCGTGGTCGCATTGCCATGGGCGAGCAATCGTCCGAACGCTTCTGCGGCGGGCGAGACCAGCCCGGCATCGAGGTACGCCCCCACGGCGAGCCGGTCCTGCTCCTCGCCCTCCGTGCTCTGGCTCAGCCCGTAGAGTGCGAGCGCCGCCAGTCCGTGGGTCAGCCCGCGCTCCGAGGCGCTTCCTTCTGGTGTGGACAGAATCTCGCGGCATACCTCGGCGACGACCGCGTACTTGCCCCGGTTGAGCAGCCGGTGCATGGCATTGTCGAACGCAGCGGGCAGCGCCGAGGCCACGGGCGCAGGCGTCGGGGCCAGCTCCCGGCGGACTCTCGGCGCTTCGGCGACTTTTTCCGGCTTCTCGACCCGGCGGCTCTCGCGCTCGGCCCGGCGCTTCTCTTTTTCTGCCGTGATCTCGGCACTCTGGCGGGCCTTGCGCTCGGCCTCAAGCTCGGTCCGAGTGGTGTCCCGCTCGCGCTGGGCGGCGGCAAGCTGGCCTTGAAGCTCGGTAAGCTGGCTCTCTCGGGCCTGGACCGCGCTCCGCAGTTCTTTGAGTTTCTCTTTAAGTTTCGGGTCTTCTTTGGGTTCAGAAGAAATCGTGGGGGGTTTTGGTGCGGGCAGGGGCACTTCTGCCGCCGCTGCTTCCTCTGCCTGCGCCGCGACGATCAGCGCATGGGCGGCCAGCACCTGAGCAAAGCCGGGGTTGCGCTGCGCCGCCTCGACGATCCGCCCGATCACCACGGGGTTTTTCAGAACTTCGGCTCCGACCCGAAAGCCCTGGAGAATCGCTCGGGAGAGATTGGCGTCGGCGCGGACATCGCGCAGGAGCTGCTTCGGCGGAATCTGGGCTAAGAGCGTCCGCCACCCGGCGGCGTCCTCGGGCAGTGGAATGTCTTCCAGCGAGGTGATCTCCACAGGCGCTTCGTCGGGCGTCTCGGCGCTCATTGAGTCGCCTCAGGCACGGCGGGAGGGGCCGACATCATGGTCAGCGGGCGCATCGCCCGGCCCGGCAGGAGCGCACTTCGTTTGAGCTGGCCGCACGCTGCCGCGATCCGGTGGCCTTTCTCGGCGCGCTGAGTCACCGTCACGCCGTAGCTTGCGACGATCTCCCGAAACCGTCGGTTGGCCTCGGGCGTCGGGCGACGATACCGGGCGGCGACATCGGTCGAGTTGTAGGGAATCGTGTTCAGAGCGCACAGCGGCTGCGCCCGCAGAAGCTTTCCGAGCGCATGGGCCTGCTCGTCGGTGTCGTTGACATCGGACATGAGAACGTACTCGAACGTGATCCGACGCCGGGTCTTTTCAATGTAGTCGCGGCATGCGCCCATGAGCCGCGCGATGGGGTACTTCTCGTTCAGGGGCACGAGTGCCGAGCGAAGCGGATCCGTCGCGGCGTGTAGCGAGACGGCGAGCGTGATCGGGAGATCGGCCTCGGCGAGCTTGATAATCTGCGGCACGACGCCCACAGTCGAGACCGTCAAGTGGCGATAGGAAAGGCCGACATCGGTGTGAAGAACCTCCAGCGACTTCAAGACATTGGGCAGATTGAGCAGCGGCTCGCCCATTCCCATAAAAACCACGTGGCTGATCCGGCTGGCCGGGTGCAGGCTCTGGAGCAGTAAAACCTGGTCTATAATCTCGCCCGCCGTGAGGTTTCGGGCCAGCCCTTCGGTGCCGGTCGCGCAGAACGAGCAGGCCATCGAGCAGCCGACCTGCGAGCTGATGCAGACGCTGGTCCGCCCGGAGTACGGCAGAAACACCGACTCGATCACCTCGCCGTCGGGCAGGTCCAGAAGGTACTTCGTGGTGCCGTCGGGAGCGCTCTGCGACGAGCGCACGGCGCAGGGTGCCAGGGAAAACTCGCTCGCCAGAGAGTCCCGAAGAGATTTGGGCAGCTCCGCGATGCTCTCAAAGTCCCGCGCGAACCGTCCGTAGAGAGCGGACGCAAGCTGTCGCCCTCGATAGGCGGGCGCACTTTTCTCAACAACTATCTGCGTCAGCTCGGAAGCGCTCTTTCCAACCAGGGTTTGCATGCGAAAGAATTGTATCGCACCCGTCCCAGATTATTTCTATTTTCCAGGATAATGAAACGTCCGAATTCCCAGGACGATAAAACGTCCGGCATAAATTCCCAGGACGAAAATCGTCCGGCTATGGGGCGCTACGCGCCGTCTCCCTCGTGCCTCGGTCGAGATTTCGAGCGAAGCGAGACGGCAACTTGTTGCCCCATTGCCGGACGATTTTCGTCCTGGATTATGTGGTTGATTGGTTGGTATTACAGTCCGAGCTTTTCTTTCACGAGCCTCGGGATGTCGGACGTGGTGTCGGCGACGGGCGCTCCGGCGGCGTGCATCGCTTTGATCTTGCTGTCGGCGCTTCCGCTGGTGCCGCTGACGATGGCTCCGGCGTGGCCCATGCGCTTGCCGGGCGGGGCGCTGCGCCCGCCGATGAAGCCGACCACGGGCTTGGTCATTTTCTTGATGACTTCTGCGCCCGCTTCTTCGTCCGAGCCGCCGATCTCGCCGACCATCACGACGACTTTGGTCTCGGGGTCGCTCTCGAACTCTTCTAAAACGTCGGCGAAGCGCATGCCCAGAACCGGGTCGCCGCCGATCCCGACAGCGGTGGTCTGCCCGAGGCCCGCGCGGGTGAGGGCATCCACGATCTCGTAGGTGAGCGTCCCGGAGCGCGAGACGATCCCGACCGGGCCTGGCAGGAAGATGTCCTGCGGAATGATCCCGATCTTGGCCTTGTTCACGGAGAGCAGCCCCGGACAGTTGGTTCCGATGAGCTTGATTTTCTTGACGCGCTTGACGTAGTCGCTGGCGACGATCATGTCCTGCTGGGCGAGACCGTCGGTGATGCAGACGATCAGCTCGACTCCCGAGTCCGCCCCCTCCAGGATCGAGTCGGCGGCGAACTTCGGGGGGACGACCACAAAGTGCGCGTTCGCCCCCGTCTGATTCACCGCCTCGGCGACGGTGTTGAAGACGGGAAGCGTGAACTTGCCGTCCTCGCTGGTCCAGGTCTGCCCGCCCTTGCCCGGCGTGACACCCGCGACTACCTGCGTGCCGTACGCCAGCATCTGCCCGGTGTGAAACGTCCCCTCGCGCCCCGTGATCCCCGAGACGACGACCTTTGTCGATTCGTCGATTAAAATTGCCATAGTTTTACGAAATTCCCCTCGGTCTCCCCTTCCCTTGCCCCGCCACCCGCGACGGGTACCCGGACGGAAATGGGCAAGGGAAGGGGTCGGGGGATGGGTTCAGCCCTGCTTCTTGAGATAGTACGTGACGACCGTCTCGACGAACTCCTCTTCGCTCTCTTCATCGAAGCTTTCCTCGGCGAAGAGCTGGACGTTGATCAGCTCCCAGCCGTCGGCTCCCAGCTCGTTGAGGGTTTTCTGGTCCTCTTCGTCGTCGCCCACTCCGTTGATGATCTTGTACTCGAATGTCATTTTATTTTCCTCTTTGTTATCTGGCCGCAGCGACGATGCGCTCGGCGGCTTCCTGCATGGTGGCGGCGGGCACGAGGTGCGTCTCTTTCAGAAGCGCCAGCCCTTCTTCTGCGTTGGTTCCCGCCAGGCGAACCACGAGCGGCACTTTGATATCCATCGTGCTGGTGGCCTCGATGATGCCTTTGGCGACTTCGTCGCCTCGGGTGATCCCGCCGAAGATGTTGATTAAAATCCCCTTGACGTCCGGGTCGGACAGAACTAATTCCAGGGAGCTTCGCACCAGCTCGGCTTTTGCGCCTCCCCCGATATCCAAAAAGTTCGCCGGAGTGCCGCCTGCGCGTTTTACTTCGTCCATCGTGCCCATCACCAGGCCCGCACCGTTGCCGATGATCCCGATGTTGCCGCCCAGGTGGACGTAGTTATTGATTCCGCGTCGCTTGGCGTCTTTCTCAAAGGCGTTCAGCTCGTCGTTGTCTTCGGCGCTTCCGACCAGCTCGGCATGTCGCCAGAGCGCGTTGTCGTCGATATCGATCTTGCCGTCGCCTGCGATGAAGCTGCCGTCCTCCAGAACCACCAGCGGGTTGATCTCGGCGAGGGTCGCGTCGGACTTGCGACAGGCTTCGTAGAGCGTCTTCACAAAGGGTGCCAGCTTGCCCAGCTCTTCTACCGGAATTCCGCCCTTGCGCGCCAGCTCCCGAATGTGGAAGTCTTTCAGCCCGATGATCGGATCGACCGCGTGCTTCCCGATGGCGTCGGGGTGGGAGTGCGCGACTTCTTCGATGTCCATGCCGCCCTGCGACGACAGAATAATCACGTTGCGCTGCGTATCGCGATCCACGACGACACCTAAATAATACTCTTTGCTGATTTTGAGCAGCTCTTCCACCAGTAACGTGTGGATTAAAAGCTCTTCTTTGGCCTGCTCGAAGTACAGCTTCTTGCCCAGAACCGACCCGGCGAACTCCGCGCAGGCATCGGCGGTCTTTGCGACCTTTACTGCCCCGGCTTTCCCGCGCCCGCCCGCCAGCACCTGGGCTTTGACGACCGCGCCGCCACCCAGCGACTCCGCTGCGGCCTTCACTTCCTCGGGGGTTTTACAGACGATCCCTTTCGGCACCGGGACGCCGAACGTCGCGAGCAGCGCCTTTGCCTGATATTCCTGCATCTTCATGTCGGCCCATTGTACCCTACGAAAGCGCGTCGGCTTCTCGGGCCAGAGTGAAATCGCGCGTCGTCAGCCCGCCCGAATCGTGGGTGGTCAGCGCGAGCGTCACCCGCCGCCACCGAACATCGATATCCGGGTGATGGTCGGCTTTCTCGGCAGCGAACGCAACCTTCACGACGAACGCTATCGCCTCGGGAAAGCTCGTAAAAACAAACGTCCGGCGCAGAACGTCGCCGTCGCGGCTCCACTCGGGCAGGTTGGTCAGTCGTCCGTCGATCTCGGCCTCGGTCAGCTTGGGGTCTCTCATGGCCTCATTTTATACCGTAAAGTGGGATTGTGAACGCCACCTTTCGCATTGCTTTCGGAAACTATGAACTGTCTCTGGACAGAAAAGCTCTGACCTACTCGCTCACAGAGACTGTAACTCAGACTTCCTGGGCCGAGAGCCTCTCTGTCGGCTGGATCGAGCTGAAAACTCTGGAAACCGGGGAAATCGTTCGTCATCACTTCGGTGATTGCAAAATAATCAGCGTTTCGGAAAAAATGAGCGGCACGGGCAAGCGAATTTTGCTCGGTTTAGACACTCCCGAGCAAATCCCTGTCGATATTTACTTCACCTGCGCCGAAAAAGAGATTCAGTTAACCGTCGAAGCCAGCCGCGACAGTAAAACCCACGAACTTTATCGAATTTGCTTGCTTCCCGGTTTATGTGGCGGCGTCACCAAATATGTTCTTCCTATCGGCGAAGGCGCGTTGATTTTTCCCGAAAACCTTTCTGCTGAGCCGACTGCTCTTCCTGTCTGGCAACATACGGGTTTGTCGATGCCGTTTATTGGCGGAATCAAGGAGTCCCCCGGCCCCAATCACCCACAACGGGTACCCGGGGAGAAAGAATCGTCTGCGCTTGCTTTGATTACCGACTCGGCATATGCATCGGCGCAGCTCTCTAAAAATTCTTGTGATTGGATTTACGAACGCGATCCTGAGTGTCGAAGATTGGAAATCAGATTATTTTTTATTTCAAACGGAGATCATATTTCAATAGCCCGAGTTTACCGAGATAAATTAGTTTCGGAGCGAGCACATGTTATTCTCCGTAAAAAAATACGTGAGAATCCCGAATGGGAGAATCTTCTGGGTAGTATTTTTGTGAAATTCGATGGAACTGAATTTGAAAAAGCATTGCGCTTTCCAGATAATCCCAAAAAATTATTTATATTTACATTTCATGAATCTCATAAACCCGATTGGGAACTGTATAAGTCTGTAGTCGATAAAATTACTACCAATGAAGATTTTATTTCTGCTCACTCTATAAAAGAAAATTCAGAGTTGGTTATTGATAAAAATAAAGTTTTTGGATTTGCTTATACAACGGATAAAAACGAATCAAGATGGGACGTTATAGAAAAAACAATTGAAGGAGTTAAAAAAGAAAATAAAATAGGGGATATAAATCAAGAATATTTATTCAGTGAATTAAAAATGATTGCATATGATTCAGGCGGGATATCTAAATTAGGATTTCAGGAAATTCCTTTGTTTTCCGTTGTATATCATGATTCTGTAATTTGTTATAAAGGGATCACTTCGGTTTTTAAAGCATCTTTCTTGCCTGCGCTTCTAACGTTGTCTTGTCCTCGCGTTTTTGGGCATGTTGATGATGAATATTTTGAAATAGATTTGAAAATATCCCAACTTCTTTCTGATCTTCATAAATTGACGTTCTCGGCGTTTTTAAAAGAACATCAGTTTTTGACAGACGATTTCCAGGTGCAAGAAGCGATTTATACCGATGGAACCCGAGTTGTGGTGAATTTTAGCGATTCAAAAAGTTATGAAGCGAAAGATTTTTTGCTGCCGCCGTTGGGATTTTTTGTAAAACATTCTCAGTTAACGGCACACGATGCGCTTCGAGTGGGGGAAGAAGAGTTCTCGACGCGGGCGTGGCGGACTCTCCGAAGCTTAGACGGCAAACCGCTGTTGGAATCGGAGAATATCGAGCGTCGGGAGTTTGTTTAGCGGGCTTTTAAGACTCTTGCAGCGGCGAGAAGGCTTGCTGTGGACTTCATGTCCTGGATGCGCCCGTCGAGGCACGCAGAGATCGCGTCTTCGAGCGGCATCGAAACCGTCTCGACGAACTCGTCGTGGTCGGTGTGGGCGTCGGTTGTTGGGATCAGGTCTTCGGCCAGGAACGCATAGATTTTCTCGCTGCAATAGCCCGGCGCGACCCAGGCTTCAAAGAGCGGCGTCAGCTTGCCGGGCACAAACCCGATCTCCTCGGCCAGCTCACGCGCCGCCGCCGCGTGCGGGTCTTCGTTGCCGTCGATGCCGCCCGCGACGACCTCCAGAAGCGGGCCGCCGGTCGGCAGCCGGAACTGACGCACCAGCAGCGCCTCGCCCGCTTCGTTGAGCGCGACCACGGCGACCGCGCCCGAGTGTTCGACGATCTCGCGCTTTCCGGGCTTGCCGCTCGGCAGCAGCACGGTATCGACTCTCAGGCTCACGACGCGCCCTTCGTAGACGCGCTCCGTCGCAGTGACGGTTTCGGTCAGGTTTTTCATCGGGTTTTTAGCTTTGCTCCGGCTTGTAGGTGGGGCTTTTCAGCCACTCGGGTAGGACGAGCGGGGTTTCCTCGCGGTCGAACTCTCCGGCCAGAAATCTCTCGGGAAGCTCCGCGCTGGCTTTCTCCAGGATCGCATCGAGGTCGGCACCCTCGTCGAACGTGCTGTACTCCGGCAGCAAGCGCACCCCGGCGTCGTCCACTAAGAGCGTCGCCCAGGGAAAGTCGCCTTCGCCGGTTGCGTCCCAGACCGTGGCCTGGTAGCCCTGATTCGCATAGACCAGGGCGCAGTCCACGCTCTCGAAATCCAGAAGAAACTCCTGCGGCATGAGCCGGAGCCAGTCAAGAGCCTCGGGAAGCTCGGGGTCGCCCTCAAGCTCGCCACAGGCGGCGGCGAGGGCGTGCTCCAGCCAGGCGTGGCGCTCGGCGAGGGCGGAAAACGTGGGGTCGTCGGGGGTGTAGAGCGGCATTATTGTCTATTATACACCGGCATTGAAAATCACCCACGTTCGACCTCCCCCTTGAAGCGCTTCGCTTTCGTCCCCCTCCGGCAAGCGAAGGGGGATTTTCTGGGGCTACGCTCCGAGCTGGCGGAGAAGTTCGGGGTGGTCTACGAGGCTGCGGCGGGCGCGGGTCTTGACCCCGACGCTCCAGCGGCGCAGGGCGGCGGTGGAGCGGTTTCGGGCCTCGGTGGCGGCCTGTGCGTCGCCGATGGCCTGCCGCGCCGAGGCGGTCCGCGTGTCCAGAAGGCTCGCGCTGGCAAGCAGCGCATCGAGCGCGGCGATGGTGTAGCCCTCGGCGTCGAGCGTGGCGCGGTAGATGGGTTTCCTTGCCTCGGTGTAGCTCGCCCGAAGCTGGGTGAGCAGCTTCTGCCGGTCCTGCGGAATCTTTCCATCGAGTCCGAGCGCCGTCCGCTGCGCCGCCGTGAGGCCCGACTGCCGCAGGATGACCCGGAAGTCCGCGTAGTCTTTCTCGTTGGTTGCGTGCAGGTTTTTTGCCGCCGTGATCTCGCTGTCTGCGAGGCCCATCTTGCTCTGGCGTGCCGTAAAGTCCGCCTGTGCGGTCGCCTGGAGCGCCTTCGCCTCGGTCAGTTGCTTCTTCGAGACGCCCGTCTTGCCGATCCGTGCCGCCAGCGCCGGGTCTCTGTCCAGCATTTCGATCAGAACGCTCGCCTCAGAGATCTCATTGGCGACCCGCTGGTCCTGCTCCGCAAGCGGCAGCCGCTTCTTCCTGGTGTTCTCGCTCTCCGGGGCCGTGTTCGTGCTCTCTGTAGCCGTGTTCTCGCTCTCGGCAGTGGTGTTCGTGCTCTCCGAGGCGGTGTTACTGCTCTCGGGGGCGGTGTTATTCAACTTCTCCATGGTGTTATTCCTTTCCCTACTGGTGTTCGCGCACTTCCTCCCGGTGTTCTCAGGCTCGTCACCGGTGTTCGTCAACTTGCAAGCGGTGTTATCGCTCCTTGTGGCCGCGCTCTGCAACTTCCCAACGACCCGCGCGTCCTGTACAATGCGACACCCCGTTTCCAAAAAAGTTACCATGCCAGACACACCCGCCACAGAAAAAACTTCCACGCCCCGCGCCCCACGAAAGCCGCGTGCCCCCAAAGACACACGCACACCCGCCGAAACCCAAATGTGGAACGACGTTCTCAGTGGAAATGTCTGCCGTCTCGACCTGAACTTCCCAAACGAAATTGACCGTGAAATCCGCGCCACCGAGTTTTGCAATCTCTGCCGCAGCAATCAAGTTCTCCCAAGCGGCATCGCAATCTTCGGAGCTGTATTTGTAGGAGAAATGAATCTCGCAAACTGTGACCTCACCTTCGGCCTTGATCTCAAAGGATGTACATTCCAAAACGATATCAACTTAAACGGTGGCTCCCTTCGCTATCTTTATCTACAAGGCAGTATCGTTAAAGAGAATATCTTCGCTCAAAATTTCATTGTTTCTCAGAATGTTTTTCTGAAAAATGGCTTTGTCGTGAAAGGTCAAGTGTATGTCTGCAATGCAAAAATTGGTGGGAGTTTTGAGTGTGATGGTGGCCACTTCGACTATGAAGGTGAAAAATGCTTTTATGCTCAGGGTATAGATGTTTCTCAGAATGTTTTTTTGAGAAATGGCTTTGTCGCGAAAGGCCAGGTGAGTTTCAACGGTGCAAAAATTGGTGGGAATTTTGAGTGTGATGGTGGGAAATTTGAGTATAAAGGTGAAAAATGTTTACATGCCCAAAACATTGAAGTTTCCCACTCTGTCTATTTGAGACGTAAACCTATCACCATAGGTCCGCAATCTGTTTTTCTGCCAGAAGACTTTGTTGCGAAAGGCCAGGTGGATTTCAACAGCGCAAAAATTGGTGGGAATTTTGAGTGTGATGGTGGGAAATTTGAGTATAAAGGTGAAAAATGTTTACATGCCCAAAACATTGAAGTTTCCCACTCTGTTTTCCTGAGAAGCAGCTTTGTTGCGAACGGTCTCGTAGATTTCGGCGGCGCACAAATCGGTGGTCAATTTGATTGTTATGATGGAGGATTTTTGGGAGTTGGGAAATCCATAGACTTATGGAAAGCAAAAATTGAGCGAGATGTATTCTTCTCTTCGCATCTGAAATCGTTTCATGTAGCAGGAACGCTACGACTGACAGAAGTTCATATCCACGGAAACTTGATTTGCGGAAAAGATACAAATGAGCGGCGTTTTGGTGGTATTGGGGGCGTTTTGGATGGCGGAATTCTGCTGGACGGTGCAGAAATTTCTGGAACGCTGTACTTTGCGCCGGAGACCTGTGGCGGTGAGATTGATCTGAGCGGCGCGACGATTGGGAAAATCCACGATGAGTATGCGCTTACGGACTGTGTTTCGCAAAACTGGTGGACCGCTCGGAAGCGTGACTTTGGAAACAACTTCAAGGATCGCTGGCAGGCGCTGTTTCCGCCGAAGAATCCACACAAAACGACCGAAGGGGACGTGCGGCAGAAGCAGTACAAGCTCTACGGACTGCGCTACAAAGAACTGGAGCCAGGAATGTGTTCCGACTGGCGCGAGCTGGTCGAGTGGATTCGCAATGCAGACGGAGGCGCGTATCACCCGCAGCCCTACGAGCGACTTGCGGCGGTCTTGCAGGCGCACGGGCACGAAAACGAGGCGAGCGAGGTTCTGATCGCACGGCGTCGTCACCGACTGCAAAACCTCACGTTGCCGCGCCGCGCTGCCGAGATTCTGCTCTACGACGTTCCGATTCTCTTTGGCTACAAACCCTGGCAGGCGGTCTATATCGCGGTTGCTCTGATCTGCCTCGGTGGTTTTCAGTTTCATCGCGCGGCCCAGCAGAATCTCCTCGTTCCCACCGACGGTGACGTACTCACCGTAACCGTGGCAAGTCGCAATGAGTTCGTCAGCGGAGAGCTACGCCGGACGTTCCGTGCGCCGCTGAGAGACGATTGGAACGCGAAGAAAAAGCGACTGATCGCGGCGCATCCGCTCACGGAGCGCGACGACAGCGGTAGGCGGCGCTTCGTCCCCGACGGCTACCCGGAGTTCAACGCGGCGATCTACGCGCTTGATGCGTTCCTGCCGATTATCGACCTGCGCCAGACCGAATACTGGCTGCCCAACCGCTCGAAACCGGGCGGAGTCTGGTACTCAAAGCTCTACTGGTTTCTGGACATCTCCGGTTGGTTTCTGACTACGCTGCTGGTTTCATCGCTCACCGGCCTCGTGCGGGGGAAAGACACCGAAACCATCGAGCCGTAAACCTGTTTTGCTTGCCCCCTAACCCCCAGTAATGGGGGGACCAGCAATGTGTTTTGTCGAGGCCATCTTCTTCTCCCCTATTACTGGGGGCCGGGGGGTGAAAACAAGAGCCGGGGGGCATTTAAAAAGGTCGCAAATCTCGTACAATGCCTGTCATGGACACGATTCTTTCAAAGGCGGCGCAGCTTCTGGGCGACGATTCTCTGACGCTGGAGGCGAGCTTGCGAACCGAGGGCCGAAATAGGGTCGCCCGCGCCTGGCGGCCCGACGGCTGCTCCACGGTAATCGTCAAGGCGACGGTGACGGAAGACGGCTCGCCCATCGACCTGGCCGACGACTCGTCCGAGTCGCCCGCGTGGCGGCTTCGCAACGAGGGTGCGGGTCTGGCGTTTCTCACCGCGCTGGGCACGGAGCCTGCGTTCTCGCCCCGGTTTCTGGCGGGCGACATGGACTCGGGCGTCGTCGTGATGGAAAACCTGGGAGTCGGTCAAGGCTCGCTCGCCTACAGGCTCACGGGCGAGAACTTCGATTTGGCGGCGCACGCGCTTCTCGCCTACGCGGACGGACTGGGCCGGATGCACGCAGCCACCGCCGGACACGAAGCCGCCTACGACGCCGAGCGCCTCCGCTGGGGCGGAACCGAGGGGCGGGGCGAGATGATGGGCGGCGATCCTGACGCCGACTCTATGTTTCTTGCGATACTGGAGCGGTTTGGCGTCGAGGCGACCGGGGCGCTGGCGAACGATCTGTCCGGAATTGTCGCCCGGCTCGAAGACCCGATCTGGCGCGCATTCACCCCGAGCGACTGTTGCCCGGACAACCACCTACTCAACCACGATGGGCGCGTGATGTTCTTCGACCTGGAGTTCGCGGGCTTCCGCCACGCGCTTCTGGACGCCGCCTATCTCACGGTTCCGTTCTCGACGTGCTGGTGCATAGGCCAGATTCCCGAGGATCTGGTCGCCGAGGCGATTCTGGCGTACCGTGCCGCGTTCGACCCCGATCCGGACGGCTTCGAGCGCGGCCTCGCCGCCGCGACGGGCTATTGGATGACCCGGACGATCACCTGGAACTGGCACAACTGGGAAGAGGAAGACCATACGTGGGGCCTCGCGACGATCCGTCAGCGCCACCTTCTCCGCCTCGAAAACGGCGCGAAGTATCTCGGCCCGCATTTCCCCGCGCTCGCCGAAACCGCCTCCAAACTCCATGACGCGCTGGTTTCTCGCTGGCCGGATCTGGAACCGATGCCGCTCTACCCGCCGTTCCGGGGCGGGTAAAAAAAACTTTTTTCGGTGTACACTGACCTGGCGGCGCACTGAAGGAGTAATAGAAGATGGTCGAGCCATGGCGGATCGAGCTGTTCGGCGGTTTGACGGCCCGTCAGGGACAGGAAGAGATTTCCCGGTTCCGGACGCGCAAAACGGGCGCCCTGCTCGCCTATCTCGCCCTGCGCGGCGGCAAGCCCGTCCCCCGCGAGGTGCTTCTTGACGTTCTCTGGCCGGAGAGCGACCTCAGCGCCGCCCGCAACAGCCTGAGCGTCGCCCTCAGCTCCCTGCGCGCGCTCCTGGAAGACCCCGCCACGACTCCCGGCTCCTCGCCTCTGGGCGGGGTGCTGATCGCGGATCGGACGATGGTTCGTCTCAACCCGGAGGCGTTCTTCACCGACGTATCGGCTTTCGAGGGCGCACTCCGGCAGGCGGGCGACGACCCCGCTCTGCTGGCGCAGGCGATCGACCTGTACCGGGGCGAGCTGCTGACCGGCTTCTACGACGACTGGGCGCTTGAGGAGCGCGACCGACTTGAGGCGACGCATCAGGAGGCGCGTGGACGGCTCGATGCCTGCCATGCCACCTCCCTGAAGCCGCCGCCGCCCACTACCCATTCCGCTCCTCCTGCTCTGTCCGCAGGAGGCGCTCTCCCGCTTCTCTTCACCCGATTCTTCGGGCGCACGGAAGAAAAAATACAAATCGCCGCTCTCCTGGCCGACAGCGGCATCCGCCTGCTTACCCTCACAGGATCGGGAGGGGTGGGGAAGACCCGCCTCGCTCTCAAAGTGATGAGCGAAGCGCAGGAAACGTTTTCTGAGGGCGGCGTCTGGTTCGTGCCTCTCCTGCCGGTGACGGAGCCGATGCTCCTTCTCGACGCCGTGCGGGATTCTCTTCGCTTGCCGCGCCGTGCGGGAGAGGAGGCGCTGGATCAGATCGCCGCCCACCTGAGCGAGCGGCCTGCGCTTCTCGTGCTGGACAATCTCGAACATCTCCTTGGCCGAGGGTCGCTCGATCCGGACGGGGCCGCCGCCGCCGTTCGGGCGCTCTCCCAGCGCCTGCCGCAGGCAAAATTTCTTCTCACCTCGCGCCAGGCGCTCGGCCTCGACGGAGAGGAGGAACTGCCGCTGTCGCCCCTGACCGTTCCTGGCGACGCCGGATTGCCGCCGGATCAGCTGCTGGAATTCGCCAGCGTCCGGCTCTTCGCCGACCGGGCGCGCAGTCGTCGCCCGGACTTCCAGGTGACGCCCCGCAACGCGGAGGCGGTGGCGGCGCTTGTCGCCCGGCTCGAAGGCATCCCCCTCGCGCTGGAGCTGGCCGCCGCCTGGTCCGGGCTGCTCGTCCCCGCGCAGATGCTGGAGCGTCTCTCCCAGCGCTCCGACCTTCTGGTCAGCCGCCGGAAGGGCGTCCCCGAGCGGCACCGGACGCTTCGGGCGGCGATGGAATGGGGCTTCGACCTTCTCCCTCCCGACGCGCGGCGGCTGCTCGCCGCGCTCTCCGTCTTTCGCGGAAGCTTCGGTGCCGGGGCGGCGGAGGCCGTCTGCGAGGGCGAGGGCGGCGTCCTGCCTCCGGGCCGGACGCTGGAGTGCCTGTCGCTGCTGCGGAGCGCGTCGTTTCTCGTCGCCGAGGAGGGCGCGGCGGAGATGCGCTTCTCTCTTCTCGAAACCGTGCGCGAGTTCGCAAGCGAGCGGCTCGCCCCCGAGGAGCGGGCGCTTCTGGAGCGGCGACATGCCCAGCGCTTCTGCGAGTTCGCCAACGAGGAAAGCAACAGAAGTGTTATCGGGGCCGACGCAATCGCTAAGTACGACGCCATCGAAGCGGATCTCCCTAACTACCGCGCCGCGCTGGAGCGCTTCGATGGCGACGAACTGGGATTGAAGATCGCCGGGTCGCTGGGCTATTTCTGGAAGACGCGGGGATACTTTCGCGAGGGAATCGCCTGGATCGACCGCGTTTTGGCCCGAGCGCCTGCCCCGCGTGGCGACGCCGAAACGATCCTCCGCGCATGGGCGCTCAAAGGCAGAGGACTTCTGTCGGAAGAGATCACGGACTTTCCGGCAGCGCACCATTTCTACAAAGAAAGCGCCGCGCTTTACCACAGCGTCGGCGACGAAGAAAGCCTCGCCCTGATCGCCCAGAACCGGGGCAACATCGCCTACCGTCAGGCCGATCTCCTTGCCGCTCGCCGCTTTTACAACGAGGCTCTGGAGACGTTCCGCCGCCGGGGAACTGCCTGGGGAATCGCCTCAGCGATAGGAAATCTGGCGAATATCTCGCAGGACGAAGGCAAGTTCGAGGAAGCTCGCAGGCAGCAGGAGGAGTGCCTGCGCCTCGCCCGCGAGAACGGCGACCTGCGCATGGCGGCGTACACGCTCTATAACCTCGGCAACCTCGCCATGGCAGAAAGCGACTTGCCGCGTGCGCGGCGCTTCTACGAAGAGAGCCTGCCGGAGCTATACGCGCTCGGCGACCGTCGCGCCATCGGAAGGCTCCAGAACTCCCTGGGCTTTCTGGAAATGCAGGATGGAAATGTAGACACTGCAGAGGGGTTTTTCCAAAAGGCTCTCGTCGTTCTGCGCGATCTGGACAGCCGTTACGATATCGTTTTTTCGCTGGAAGGGTTCGGGGGCCACGCGCGCCGGGTCGGTCGGCCCGAGCGCGCGGTTCTCCTGTGGGCCGCCGCCGCCGCCGCGCGGGAGGCGCACGGCACCCCGAGGGAACCTGAAGAGGAGATGTCGCTGGCCGAGGAGATCGCCGCCGCGCGGGAAGCCCTCTCGCCCGCCGCTTTCGAGAAGGCGTGGGCGGCAGGCGGCGCTCTCTCGCTGGAAGACGCCGCGCGGGCCGCTCTGGACGGCCTCTGAAAAATATTTTTATTTTTTCTGCCGCGCTCCTTTCTGTAAGGCTACTGTAAGACTGACTTCGGTAGACTCCTATCGTTTGCAATCACTGTAAACGGAGGAGTGCAACAGATGAAAGAAAATCTTCAGATACCGGAGCAGGTGATCCGCTGGCAGTTCGATGGGAAGCAGGGGAACCTGGCCTCGCAGAACCGGTATCGGGGTGGCGACGGCTACAGCCTGTTCTGCAAAGACAACCGGCAGTTTCTCACGTATGCGTCGGCCCGCTTCGGCATCAACCTGGGATACATCGGCAATCGAAACGAGCGCAAGGTGTTTCTGCAGCTTTCGGATCGCGCCGAGCGGGAGATACGCACCGGCGATCTCGTCGCCATCGGAATCGGAGGCGATCCGTCTTTCCTGCGGTACGCGAACCGGACGATAGGCATCAACCTGGAGTATTCGAGCCGCCCGTCGTTCGAGTGGCGCATCTTCGGGGCGAGCGGCGAGATGGGAAAGCCCATCGGCATGGGCGAGGCCGTCGCCATCGTGAACGTCAACGTCAAGCCCGACCCCGACTTCCTGATCTATTTCAAGCGCCCCGCCGGTGCCGACGTCGGCTGGACGACCAGTCCCGGCTGGCTCGGCAGGTTCCGTATGGCGTTCGAAATGGCGCAAAAAGCCGCCAAGATCATCAAAATGCTCTAATCCATCGCGGATCCGCTCCGGCGGACTCCTCTCGAAGAAAGTAGAACACACTATGAAATTCTCTCTCCGTACTTCGATCCGTGCGGCAGGCTTCACGCTCATCGAGCTTCTGGTCGTCATCGCTATTATTGCGATTCTCGCGGCGATTCTCTTCCCCGTCTTCGCTCAGGCGCGCGCCAAAGCGAGAACCACGACCACGCTCAGCAATCTCCGGCAGATCGGACTGGCATCGATGATGTATGCCCAGGACTACGATGAAACGATTCACCCCGCCGAGAAGCAGGGCGGCGACTACCGGGGGTATCCGTACTTTCTCTACCCCTACTGTAAAAACTTCGATTTCTTCTGGGACGCGGCTCAGGATCGCTACAAGGGCGGCGTACTGGATCCGAACCTGCCAGAGACAAATTCCAATTACGACCTGCCCGCCGTCATCGCTGCCAAAAACGTCACGGTCGGGGGAAACAATCTGTTTTTGAGCCACTCTCTGGCCTCGGTCAACTACCCGGCGGAGCGCTCGCTCTACATCGTCACGCATCTGGAGAAGCCGACTCGCTCGGATTATGTCGGCCCCGGGCTCTGTCTGTTCCAGCACTTCGGGGAGCTGACCGCCTGCCCGATAAAGAACACCGGCAACAGCGAAATAAATATCCTGAGAAATCTTATCTGGCGCGGCTCCCAATACCACGCCAACATGGCTCTCACGGTGTTCGGCGACGGACACGCAAAAGCCGTGCCTGTGGGGAGCGTCACGTACCTCGACGACGTTTTGCCGACTTGCCAGGCCGATTATCAGCAGCAGGCGGCTCTGCCCGAGGATCAGCGGACATCGGAGTGGCGGAAACGGCTTCGCTATTGGGGAAATTACAGCAACCCCAGCGAGTGAGCGCAGCGCATTCGGAAGAGAAGGGCATTGCGGCTCGGCTGGGGAATAGGTTCCTATGTCTACGCCCGAGACCGAGTCGATTGCGCGGATGCTCTGCGGCCACCTGCGCCAGATGGTGCATAACGCTCGCGCGATCCCTGCCGATAAGTTCGATTTCACGTTCGCGCCGCCCGCCCCGACGCCCCGGATTCTCGTGACGCACGCCTATCAGTGGCTCGTCTGCGACCGGCAGCACGTCGAGGAGCCAGATGCGTCGAAGCACCCGCGTGTCCCGACGCCCGATGGCCAGGTCGCTCTGTGCGACGCGCTCGCAGAAGAAACCGACCGCTGGGAAGCCCTGATTTTAAGCCTCACGCCCGCTCAGCTCGACGAAGAGCGCCACCAGTTCAACAGCCCTGAAGACTGGAGCATCCGGGGGATTTTGCGCCATATGTGCCAGAACTGCGTCTACAAAAACGGCCAGCTTTCTTATCTGTTCTTCGCGCTCGGCCTCGATGGGGAAGAGCCGTACGACGCCCCGTTCCCCAATCCCATCTACGACGAAATCTTCGGAGAGAAATCATGAAATACGTTCTGCCCGCGCTGGTTCTCGGAGTCGCGACCGTCGCTCTTGCCCAGGGGCCAGGCCGGTTCGGGCCAAGCCCCGAGCAACAAAAAGCGACCGCTGACGACCACAAGCATCTGCTGGAAATTCTCAACATCTCCGCGCTTCGGCCCGGTCCGAGCGGCACGCCGACCGCGCCGAACGCCGCCAACTCCGACGAGTCGAAGGTCGGTGCCTACACCCTCCCCGACGCGCTCGTTTTCGACTCGGGAAGCCCGGTGAAAAGTCCGAAAGACTGGAAGAAGCGCCGGGGCGAGCTTTTCGAGAAATTCGACAGGGAGATTTATGGTCGGGTGCCCAAGAAAACCCCGAAAGTCACCTGGGAAGTGACCGAGACGACGAAAGAGACCGTTGGCGGAATTCCCGCCGTCACGAAGAAATTGGTCGGGCATGTGGACAACGCCGCGCACCCGGAGATCAAGGTCGAGATCCAGCTCACGCTCACGACGCCAGAAAACTCTCCCGGCCCGGTTCCCGTCGTGATGGAGTTCGGGTTCATCTTCCCGACCCGGCCTGGAATGCCCGCGTTCGGGCCGCCGCCCGGCGCGGGGCCGAGCTGGCAGGCGCAGGTTCTCACGAAAGGCTGGGGCTACGCGATTCTCTCGCCGGGCAGCGTCCAGGCGGACGCGGGCTGGGGCCTGCGGCAAGGGATCATCGGGCTGTGCAACGGCGGCGCTCCCCGAAAGCCCGACGACTGGGGGGCGCTTCGGGCCTGGGCGTGGGGAGCGAGCCGGGCGCTCGATTACTTCGAGAAAGACAAAAGCGTCGATGCGAAGAGAGTCGCCATCGAGGGGCTTTCGCGCTACGGAAAAGCCGCCGTCGTCGCGATGGCCTACGAGCCGCGCTTCTCGCTCGGGCTGATCGGGTCGTCGGGGGCGGGCGGCGCGAAGCTCTACCGTCGCATCTTCGGCGAGCAGATCGAAAACGTCGCCAGCTCCGGCGAGTACCACTGGATGGCGGGCAATTTTGTAAAATACGCCTCGGGCGCTCTTGGGCCGAGCGACCTTCCCGTCGATGCCCACGAGCTGGTCGCCCTCTGCGCCCCGCGCCCGGTCTTTGTGAGCTGCGGCTCGCCGTTTGTCGAAGGAAACTGGGTGGACAGCCGGGGTCAGTTCCTCGCTGCCGTCGCCGCTGGCCCGGTCTACGAGCTTCTGAGCAAGAAGCCGCTCGGGGCGAGCGAGATGCCGCCGATAGAAACCGGCCTTCTCGACTCGGACATCGCGTTCCGGCAGCACGCGGGCGGCCACACTGTCGGCCCCAACTGGCCCTCGATCTTAACCTGGGCCGAGCGCTACTGGAAGTGAGCGTTTCCCCGAAAATTGCGAGGCAAGCGAGCTTGTCTTTGCGCTTTCGCACGCCAGGCAAACGCGGTAGAATTTCCATGGAGGCGTGAGTTTATGTCGGCTACTGCCATTCAGAACCCCGTCGAGGGGAAATGGGAAGAAATTTCCCGCGAACACGGAGCAGAGTTCTCAGGCCATCGGGTGCGGGTGTTCCTGCTCCTCGACGACGCGTCTATACCGCATCGGAAGCCGCTGACACGCGGGATGTTTGCGGGCTACTTCCCCAACCTGACGCTCGAAGACTTCAAAATAGCGGAGTATCAAGGCGATGAATTGTTGTGAAATACGTCGTCGATACGCATGCTCTTATCTGGTTTCTCTCCGGCAGTACGAAGCTCGGCAAGGCCGCTGAAGCCGCTCTCACCGACCCTGAGAGTGAGCTGGTGCTCCCCGCGACTGCACTCGCCGAGGTCTGCTGGATCGTCGAGCGGCGCGCCGTCGGGTTGAGCGTCGCGGAGGCTCTCGCCGCCATTGATGCAGACTCTCGCATCGAGGTCGCCCCGCTCAGTCGCGCTGTCATCGAAAAAAGCATGACTCTGAGCGCCATCGGGGAGATGCACGACAGGCAAATCGCTGCAACGGTAGCGCTAATGATAGAGGCGGGCGAGAGCGTCGCCCTGCTCACTGTGGATGTCAATATCACGGCATCAGGGGCCATTCCCATCGTCTGGGATTAGCCTGCAATCCCTTAAAGACTCGCGATGAAAGAAAACCCTTTGCTTCAAATGCGCCTGGCTGTCCTCGGGCCGTCGGAAGGGGTGGCGCTGGCGGTGCAGCGCGGCAAAGAAGGGCTGCTGGAGCCGTGTGAGAGAAGCGCGGAGGCGCTGGTTTTCGAGTTCTCGCTGACGGTGGCCGACCTCGAAGTCGCTCCCGTTCGCTTCACGGGCGAGTTTGCGCAGGGGCCGACGAACGCACGCTTCGTCTACGTCTGCGCCGGGACGCTCGCCGGGCAGCACGATTCTCCGTGGACGCGGCGGGCAAAGGTTCCTCTCTCGGGAATCTCTGCGGAGACCGTACGGAGGGCGCTGGAGACAGGAAACCCGCTCGTCGCCCGCGTGGCAGGAACCGCCAAAGACGGCGGGCCGTTCTTCGCCAGCGTCCCGCTTCTCTCCGAGTGGCAGTCCTAATCAAGGAAAAATCAGAGAGCGCGGCGAAAACTCTTCTCATGAACGATTCCAAAGAGGGAAAAGGCCCGCTTGCCGCGATTGCGGGCATTCTTGCCGTCGCCGGGCTGGGCCTCAAGGCGGGTTGCGCGAAGCTGGTCGCGAGCGGGGGCGACGACGCGCTTCGTGCGGCGAGCCACTCCGCTCCCGCGCTGGGACACTCCGGCGGGGAGGCCGTCGAGGCGGGCGCACGGGCGGCGGCGCACGGCGAGGAAGGCATCGGCTCAAAGATCGGCAAGGAAGTGCTGGAGAACGGCGCACAGGAAGGGGCCGAAGCCGCCCACGACGCCTACGAAGATCGTCGCGCACCTGCAAACGCAAGTCCCGCGCCGCAAAACAACCCGCCGCCCCAGGCCGGAACGCGCCAGACTTACAACCTGCCGCCGCAGAGTGCGCCTCGGGTCTTCATGAACGAACGGAATCCGGGAGCGTTCGGTCATCCCGTCCGGCCCGGCTCGGGAGCCGTCTACCCGCCCGGAATGCCGCAGGGTTTTCCGCCCCGTCCGGGCCGTACCAATGGAGGTTTTTAAGTGAGTGAGATCGTGACCGGTTTTCCCCTGATCCTGCCGCAGAGCGCCAGGGGCGCGAACGAGCGGATCGTCTACGGGCACATCGGCGTGGGCGGCATGGGGTCGAGCCACATTGTCTACGACTCGTGCGCCGCGCTGTGCGACGTGGACCAGACGCACCTGGCGCGGCATGTGAAGCGTTTCGAGACGCCGCCATTTGTCACCGACGACTACCGGAGGGTTCTGGACCGCAAGGACATCGACGCCGTTACCATTGGGACGCCCGATCACTGGCACGCCCTGATGACCGTGCATGCCTGTCAGGCCGGAAAAGATGTTTATTCCGAGAAGCCGACCTGCAAGACCCTCGAAGAAGGCCGCGCGATGATCGACGCCGCCCGACGCTACAAGCGGGTCGTGCAGATCGGATCGCAGGGACGCTCCAACCCGGACGCCGCCGCCGCCTGCAACTATATTCGCAACGGCCACATTGGGAACATTAAAAATGTCACGCTCTGGCACCCGAATAACTATGTCGATAAGCCCGGCTTCGGCACCGAGAGCGCACCACCGGCTCATCTGAACTGGGAGATGTGGCTCGGGCCGATTGCGTGGCGGCCGTACAACCCCGCGATCTGCCACTTCAATTTCCGCTGGCTGATGGACTCGGGCGGCGGGTTCATTCGCGACCGGGGCAACCACGCGCTCTCGGTGGTGCTCTGGTGCCTCGGGCAGGACGGCTGGGACGCTCCCGTAACAGTCGAAGCGACCGGCGCGACGAACCCGCTCTCGGTCTACGACGCCCCCCTCACCATGAAAGTGACCTGGGAGTTCAGCCGCCCGAAGTGGACCCTGGTCTGGGAGCAGCCGGGGACGCCCAATCCGAGGCTTCCTGGCGAGTGGGGCGCGACCTACACCGGCGACAAGGGCGACCTGGTCGTCACCGGCGGCGACGGCGGCTGCGACACGGAGCAAAAAGCAAAAGACTTCGTACCGCCCGCAAGCGGCTTCACGGCGTTCATGGAACCCGAAGACTGCGACCCGACCGAGCGCCACCGCAGAAACTGGCGACGCTGCATAAAAACTCGCGAAAAACCTGTAATGGATGTCGAGATCGGAGTGAAGGTAATTACGCTGCCGATTATTGCTAATATTTCGTATGTTTTAGGCCGAAAATTGACCTATGATCCGAAAAAATGGAAATTTGTGGGCGACGAAGAAGCGAACCGAATGTTGTTTGAGCCGTACCGCCAGCCCTGGAGTCTGAAAGGAGCCTGAAATGATCAATCCTATTTCTCTTGCCGATGCCATGGGCAGCGCGGACCCACAGGCCGCCAAGGCCGCCAAGCTCGCCCTGGAAAAATTCGTCCACGCCGCCGGAGCGCCCCGCGCTGGTGCGGCCCCGCGCCGCGAGACACTTCGCGCCCTGAGCACGGTCGCCCTCTCGAAGCGCCCGAGGCTCGTTCGCGCCCACGCCCTCCGGCTCATCGGCCTCCTCGGCGGCCCCGGCGAAGCAAAAACCCTCGCCCCGCTGGAGAAAGACCCTCAGCTTGGCGACGACGCCCGCATGGCCCGCGAAAGAATCCAGCGACGCTAAGCCTATTTTAAGTGCTTCAGGGCTTCTCTGACAGAGAGTGGGGAAAGTATTTCCTGGTTTTCTTGAACAAAAGTACGAACGGCGCTCGGATCTGTGTAAGCATAGGTTCGTAGCGCCCACCCGATGGCTTTTCGAATGAAAAAATCCGGGTGCGAGGCATTGGCATGGCAGTAACCAAACAATCGCCTGGCGTCGGTGTTTTTCTTATGCCCTAACTGGTGTAAAATGGCAGATCGTCGAAGCCAGAGGCTGTCACACTCGCTCCAGCGATCCATATCTGTTTGCAATTCGGGAAACTTCAAAACCAGTGGCCCCAGAACGTGACAGGTAAGCGCATCGACGCTGTCCCACCAGGCCTTTTGAGGGATTAGCTCTTCAAGCAGGCTCAACGAAGCGGGCGTGAGCGTCTTTGCTTTCTTTTTGAGCAGCGCGGCGGCGACGTACACAAACTCGCGCTCGGGTTGCGCCCAGAGCAGGCGAGCCGCCTCGTTCAGCCCGGCTTCGTCGGTGGGGGCGTCGGCAAGAAGGGAAAAGAGGAGTGGCTCCCACTCCGGGCGCTTGAGGCCCAGAAACGGAAACTGATCTTTCATGTACGCCGCCATCGCCGGGGCACTCTCGGGACGGGCGTCTCGCTCCAGCGTCTGGCGAAGCTTCCGAACAAACTCAGGGGCTGTCACAAGCTGTCTCTTTCGCGTTGTAGTTTCTCGATCTCGGGCTGATTGCCCAGCCCCCGGTGCAGGGCGACCGACATAGCATACAGCTCACTGGCTCCCTCGGCGTTTCCCGCCGTGCGCTCCAGCCGCGCCCACTCGGCCAGTGCGCCCGCTCGCAGGAGCTTCTCGCCCTCGCATGCCTCTTGAAATGCGGCACGGGCGGCGTCAAGCTCGCTCTGCTCCCGAAGCGCGACACCCAGACGCATCTGCTCGACCTGATTCTTCCGGCCCTGCACCGCGTGGAGCTTCAGAGCTTCCCGATGGCATCGCTCCGCGCCCGCCGGGTCGCCCCCACGGCGCAGGCAGACGCCCAGGTGTCCCAGGAAATAGGTGCGCTCGCTGTTTGTTTCGGAGCAGAGAGCGACCGCTTCTTCCAGCAGTGCCCGTGCGCCGTCGATGTCGCCCAGCCAGAGCGCACACCCGCCCTGCATGGCGAGGACGCGGGGGCGCAGGGGCGAGCCTGGGGGAAGGTGTACCAGAAACGCCTCCGTCCGGGCGTGGCACTCGGCGGCCAGGCCACGAAAGCTGAAGTAGATATCCGCCGCGAGCAGCAGGGACAGCGCCCGCTCCGTGCGCTCCGGGCGGGCGCGGGCATCGTCGAGGACGACGCGCAGGCTCTCCAGATCGGCGTGGACGACCTTCATCCAGTGGCCCGTGTCTGGCGTCTGCGTGAGGGCACGCTCTTCCCAGAAGCGCCATAGTCGCTCCAGAACACTCTCACGCGCCTCGGGCACCGTGCGGGCGTGGACGAAGGCGCGAATGCTCTCCAGCAGTCGGTAGCGACTCGACTCTCCCGGCTCGACCACCAGCCAGGAGGCATCGGCGAGGGCCGCGAGCGCGTCGAGCGTGGCGGGTTCGTCGCTGTCCAGAGCGAGCGCCGCCGCTCCGGCCTTTCGCGTCCAGGCTCCCGGCAGCAGCGCCAGTGCGGTGAGATGCTCCTGCTGCCGGGGCGCAAGCCGCTCCCAGCTCCAGGCAAGCGCGGTCTCCAGCCCCCTGGGAGAGCCTTTGTCCTTGAGCAGGGCGAAGCGCGACCCCAGCCGCGCGAGAAGCTCCTGCGGGGAGAGAAGCTCACACCAGGCCGCCGCCAGCTCCAGTGCCAGCGGAAGCCCGTCGAGGTGCTCGCAGAGAGTTTCGAGCGCGACGCCGTCCAGACTGGCGCGGGCCGCTCCCGCTGCCAGCGCCCGCTCGGTAAAGAGGGCGCTCGCCTCAGGCGGAGGAAGTCCGCTCAGGCGCAGAACGAACTCGCCGGGGACGCGCAGGCGGGTGCGGCTCGTCGCCACTATCTGGAGGCCGGAGCAGCGCTGAAGCAGCGCCGTTAGAAAGGGAGCCAGGTCGCCCTGAACCTGCTCTAAGCTGTCTAAAAAAAGCACGCCCTCTTGCAGCGCCGCTTCAAGCGCCGAGGCGTGCCGTCCGCCCTCGGGCACGCGGATGTCCAGCGCGCGGGCAAGCGCCTGAGGAAACGCTCCGGCGTCCTCGATGGTACTGCAGTCGATAAATCCCCGGACGTCCGCCCTCTGCATCGTTGCGACCTGAAGCGCGAGGCGTGTCTTGCCGACGCCCCCCGGCCCGAGCAGGGTGAGCAGCCGGGTTCCGCTTTCCAGCTGCTCCAGAAGCGTTGCGCACTCCGCTGTACGCCCGATGAACGCTGTCAGCGGCGCGGGCAACAGTACCACGGCGACTCCCTGGCCCCCCGGCTTGGGAGGAGCCTGAGTGAATTTCTGGCGGAGCGCCGCGAACTGCATCGCCGTCTGCGGGTGCGGGGAGAGCCGCTGAACGCCCAGCCGCTCTCGAAGCTGCCGAAAGATTTGGAGCGCCTCGTGGGGCTGACCGCTTTTTTCCAGAGCGTCCATGAGCGCCCGCACGACATCCTCGCGCAAGGGGTCGAGCGCGTGGGCGGCTTTCAAATGGGAGAGGGCCTCTGCCGGGGGCGCTCTCTGCGCCAGGGCGAGCCGCGCCTTAAGGTAGCTTTCCTCTCTCGTGCGGCGCTCAGTGAAGGCCCATTCTTCGTGGCAGCCGTCGAGCAGCGGGCCGCGATAGAGCACCCACTCTTGCTGTGGGTCGGCATCGAAGCGTAGCGCGTCGATCTCGCAAACTTCAGGATTGAGGCTGAGGGTTCTTGGCGTCGGGGAGAGAATCGCGCCCGCGTCCGGCCCGAGCGTCTGGCGCAGATCGGTGAGGGCGCGGCGCAGGTTCGCCAGCGCGGAGGTTTCATCGGTGTCGGGCCAGAGCGCCTGCGCCAGCCATGTCCGCTCCTGTGGTTTGCCTGCCCGAAGCGCGAGCAGGGCGAGCAGCCAGAGTCCTTTTTTCGTCCGGGTGGGCGGCAGAGGCTTTCCGTCCGAGCGAGTCACCTCCATCGGGCCGAAAAGCAGGAGTGTCAGTCGGGGCATTCTAAAAACCTCTTTTCGCCCTGACCACGCTTTTTCCTTGTTTTTGACCACGCTTGTGTCCATGGCGGGCGGCTATTCTGGAGGCTGAGGTAACGAACTCATGAAACGCAAAAATTTTCTCGCTCTCTCTGCAATCGCGCCGCTATCGCTGGCCGCATCGCCCGGCGCACTCGCGCGGCAGGAACCCGTGGGCGATGACAAGCCGGTTCGACCGAAGCGGCGGAGATCGACACCGGCGGAGAGCCGGGAGATGGACGCCGCCGTCGAGATGAAGTCGTTCGATCTCTCCTCGCTCTCCGTTGCGGATCGACGGAAGGCGCTCCAGATGGCCGATGCTATCAGTGCACTGATGCTCAAGGCGTTTCTCAGTCGCAGAGACCCGGCGGTCTACCGCCTCTCCGCAAACCCCGATTCTCTGGAGCGGAAAGTCGATGCCGTTGTCAAGACCCTCTCGCCAAAGACACTGGCCCGCCTGGATCGCCTGACGAGAAGCCCGACGGAAACCCGCAAGAAGCTGCGCGGCCTGAGCGACATCGACCTCAAAGCGGAGCTGACACCCGCAACGCTCCGCCTGCCCGCACAGCGCAGCAAGAACGACGAAGAAAGCGTGAATACACCGAGTCTGGACGTGCGGCGGCAGGTGTGCGCCGCTGGGAAGTACAATCGCCTCACTCTGATTCTGCAAAGGATTCACTGCAACGAGGAAACGGATGGTATTGGTGGGTCCGATGAGATGTTTCTTAGCGGGCTGATGGTCGGCGCAAGCGGCAGCGCGAAAACGATGGGTACCGTCAATTGTGGGGACTTTGACTCCGGGGAGGGCCACAGCTACGGAATGCTCCCCATCGGCAGCTTCAATCTCAATACAACCAACCACTACCCCAAGGATTTCTTCGTCATTTTTCAACTGGTGGAGTCCGATAGCAGCGATGCCGCCACAGCGCGTGATCTGACGAAACTACTGAAAGGCGTGGTGGAGAAGGTTCTGGATGCATTTGGCGGTCAGGGCTACAGCGCGATGGTCGGGGCGATTATCAGTGCGGTTGGCGGTTTTATTGCCAGCATGTTCGGCGACGACTACTTCCCTCACTATGGCGTCTACCTGCAGCTTAACAGCGAGAACCAGTTTGGCGGCAACATGAGCGGCTACTGGCGTACAGAAAAGATAAAAGGGCACGGAGGGTCGTATCAAATCGGTTTCCGCTGGATGTTTAGCTGAGACAACTACAAAATCCAGGCTCCAGAAGAACTCTGGAGCCTGGATTTTACTTCTCGATGGCCGCTTTTTTGGTTTGAACAACTTTGAGTTTTTGATTATCGAATTTTTCTTTTCGATCAAACGTATAGACACCGTTTTCTTCCGGGTAAACATCGGTCAATTGGGTGTAGCAATACCCGAACATATTTTTGTCGTTTAAGAGAACGTCGCAGAGGCCCTCGAAGCGTTTATAAAATTCTTCCAAAGATGTCACGCGCTCGCCATAGCCCCAGCTTTCTTTATTTTCAAAAGCTGCCGGGTTCCACCAGATTCCGCCGAACTCGGAGCAGAAATAGGGCTGATTTCCATAGGCGATATTGGTCGGTTTATTGTCCCAGCCGTTGTTAATATAGGGTTTTCCTTCGGATAATCCTGCCATGTTCTGCGCGAACTTCTCGGGATTCTGTTCGTAGTCGTGGGAATCGTAGATATCGGACTCGCGAACTCTGTGGGCGTACCCGGATGTATCTAAAACGGGCCGGGTTGGGTCGGCGAGCTTGGTAGCGAGCCACATCGCGCGGGTGACGTCGTCTAAAACCCGAGTTTTATCGGAGTTTTCTTGATAGGTTTCATTCAGCGGGCACCAGCCGACGATGCTCGGGTGCGAGTAGTCGCGCTCCAGAGCTTCGAGCCACTGCGAGACATAGCTCGCGTCGGGCTGCTGGTGATCCGTGCTCGGCCCGAAGCCCGAGCAGCCCCAGTCGCCAAACTCGCCCCAGACGAGGTAACCTAATTTATCAGCCCAGTACAGAAACCGCTCCTCGAAAACCTTCTGGTGGAGCCGTGCGCCGTTGAAACCCGCTGCCAAACTTCGCTCGATGTCGAGTCGAAGCTCGTCGTCGGTGGGCGCGGTCATGACCGACTCGGGCCAGTAGCCCTGATCCAGCACCAGGCGCTGAAAAATTGTCGCGCCGTTGAGCGTGAACGCCATCCCGCTGAGAGCCACCGAGCGCAGCCCCGCGTAGCTCTCGACAGTGTCCAGTACGTCGTCGCCCTGAGACAGAGTAAACGTCAGGCCGTACAGGTGCGGGTCGGTTGTGCTCCAGAGCCGCTCCCTCTCCTCGGGAATGGGTAAGATCAACCGGGGCGCAAAGTCCAGGTCCGCGCGGACGCTAACCGACACAACCGTGCCATTTTCATCCGTAAGTGTTGCGGTAACCGTCAGCCCCGATGCATTCGGGCCAGGGCCGTGTGCCATAAGTGGAACCACGACCTCAAAACGCGAGCTGGCGACATCCGGCGTGATCCTGGGCCGCTTCATCGCGATCTTACCCACCGGTTCGAGCCAGACCGTCTGCCAGATGCCCGTAGTTCTTGTGTAGAAACATGCATGGGGTGCAAACTTGCTCGATTGCTTACCGCGCGCCTGAGGAGCGCCGTGTTTGTCCTGCGCCCGCACCACAATCGTTACATTCTGGCCTGCACACTGCCCTAAATTCGCTGAAAACGGCGTAAACCCGCCCCGATGCTGGGCTACTTCGACGTTATTTGCCCAGACAGTCGTGTCGTAGTCACACGCCCCGAAGTGCAAGTAGATAAATTGGTTTTCCCACTCTTTGGGAACCGTAATTTCACGTCGGTACCAGACGGCATTGAGATAGTCCGTGTGCTCCAGCCCCGAGAGCTTCGACTCCGGGCAGAACGGCACGGTGATTTTTCCGGTCAGCGGGCGGTCCTTCAGCCCCCGCTCAACTCCTGAGTCACCGTAGTCGGCCTCGAACTGCCACTCGCCGTTTAAGTTAAGCCAGTCTTTTCGCACAAACTGGGGACGCGGATACTCAGGTCTGGGTTGGTTCATACCGCTCAGGGTACCAAATTTCCCCAACAAAAGGAAGCGGCGATTTACACCACTACCTTTGCGAAACGTCGGGGCTACTCAGCCATCGGAGCAGCCCTTCGCTTTGTTGTCGTCTCTTGTCAGCGGCTACAGAGACCTGCGGCGACGCAGGAACAGTCCGCCGACGCCGAGCACAGACAGCGCCAGGGTTCCTGGCTCTGGGGCCGCTGCGGTGCCGCCGTTGAGGCTCAGCTCCGCCGAGTAGTAGCCGAGGTGGTCGCCGCCCGCCGTGTCCGCAATCGCCAGCGTCCAGGTGCCGACGCCGCTTGCCGAGTTCAGGTCGCCCATGAGTCCCGGTCCGCTGGGCTTGAAGGTTCCGGCCTGCGGGTTGTCCGGATCGACATTGACAAAGCTACTCGCCAGGTCGTCGAACGTGATCACGCCCCGAAAGCCGCCACTGCCGTTGTTGAAGACGCCGGACCCGATCAGGGTCGTCGAGACGTTCTGGGGGTTGGTCAAGATAAACGAAATCTCACTGTAGAACGGGGTTCCGCCAGGGTTGACGCCCATGGTCTCGCCGTCGTACTTCTCGAAGTCGATAGCGATGGTGACGCTGTTCACCGCCGTGCCGCCCGCCATATCCCCCGCCGTCACGTCGAATGTCGCCACGCCGCTCGTCGCATCGAAGTAGGTGCCGCCCGCAGGCGCATCGAGCTTGAAGACCGGACTCTGGGCGAGTGCCCCGGTCCCGATTAGCCCGAGTGTCAGCGCCGCAAGTGCGCCCCTGGTGATTGTCTGCGCAAAAGTCATCTGGATTCCTTCTTTGTCGATCTGTACGATCTTGCCGGGAATCTTCGGTTGTGCACACTATCTTCTCTACCTCAAAATTAATCGAGTTGAGATATTTTTCAGGAGGGGGCAAGAGGCTGAGGAACGCTGCTTTTCCAGGTGAGCCTGTCCAGTCGAAGCGTCCGGCCTTTCGGGTTGGAGCCATAGCGCGGCTCGTTCTCGTCGCTCCAGCCATGGTAGATCAGCCAGTCGGCGTTTTTCACCGTCACGACGCACTGATGGCCCGGCCCCCAGACGCGTCCGGGGAGGCTGGCAAGAATCGCCCCGGTTTTCGTGTACGGCCCGGTGAGTTTCTCGCTCGTGGCATGCGCGACGCAGTAGCTGGCGTCGTTCTTTTTCGACTCGAACCAGCCCGCCGAGTAGAACAAGTGATACGTTCCGTCCCGAAATAATACGGTCGGTGCCTCGGCGACGCCTCTCTCCCAGGCCAGCGTGGGCCGAATCAGCTCGATGGTTTCTTCTCCAACTGAGAGCCAGTCTTTTGTCAGCTTTTTGAGTACAACTTTACGTGGCTCTTCCTCCGAATAAATTAAATAGGCGGTTTTGTCAGCGTCCACGAAAATAGTCGCATCGATAACGCCGACTTTGTTGTTCTCACCTGATACTAAAATCGCCTGGTGTGTAAACGGCCCCAGAGGAGATTTGGAAGTCGCGATTCCGATGTCGTGCTTGCCTGTTTTCTGGTTTCGGGCCGAGTATGTCAGGTAAAACACAGAATTATTCAGCGTCACTTCCGGTGCCCAGAGATGTTCTTTCGACCAGGGCGGCGTAAAACACGTCCCTTTATGTGTCCAGTGAATTAAATCCGTCGATTCCATCACCTGGAAGCCCGAACCATGCGCGGCTGTTTCCGTGGCATACGCATAGAACTTATTTTTGTGGGAAATCACATGTGGATCGGGAAAATCTGCGTTCCAGACCGGATTCGTGTAGGTTTTCATCATATTGGTTTTCCAAAATTCGGGATGTCGCCGTCCCAGGTAAATTTCTGGGCACGGACAACGCGGTCCCAGCCCGCGCCGGAGTGCCGGGCCGAGTGATAGACGATCCAATCGTCCACAAACGAGCAGTGTCCTGGCCCGAAGACGCTCTCGGTCTTCTCAAAAACCGGCTCGGGGTGCTTTTTCCAGGCCGTCGGGTCGAGCGGGTCGCCGCCAGGCGCAAGCGTGAGTCGCCCGAGGCAGTAGTCGTCGCACCACGAGCCTGCCGCCGAGTAGATAACATGGGTTGTGTCGTTTTTCTGGAGAACTTGCGGCCCTTCGTTGATCGTCGGGAGATTGTTCGGGCCGCCGCTGCCACGTTTTTCCCACGCAAGCTCGGGCGTGGAGATTCGCACGCGCTCCCCCGACGGCGTGAACGGGTCATCGAGCGGGCAGATGTACAGATGCTGGGCGACGTTCTCGACGCCCTCCCAGCCCGACCAGATCGCATAGAGCTGCCCGCTACGTTCCAGCAGCGTACAATCGATGCTCCAGCGGTCGGGAGTGAGAGCCAGCTTCCCCAGAGCCACGTACGGCCCGAGCGGATCGTCGGTCTCCGAGCGCAGGACAATCGTCCGGTGGTTTACATTGTCGCCATCGTCGGCGGCGACATAGACGTACCAGCGTCCGTTGTAAAAATGCAGCTCCGGTGCCCAGATCTCTTTCGAGAACGGCCCGGACTCTGGCGCTTGCCAGAGAGTATGGACCGGGGCGTCCCCGATTCCCTCCAGCGTCTCGGAGGTGCGAACCGCGACGCCATCGCCGAGGGTGTGGCAGTAGAGAAACTGACCTTCGTGGCGGATCACCCAGGGATCGGCTCCGCTACAAATGGGATTGGCGACGTTCACAGATACATTCCTTGTAGTTTATCTTGATTGAAGTCGATCCAGAGTGCCATAATTTTATTTTGAGGAAGCGCGATCAGGCCGGGCAGGTAGTTTCGATGGCCGCCCGAGTAGAGCGTCTTCGGGGTGCTCCAGGTTTGCCCCGTGTCCGAGCTAATACTAATTTTGATGTCCAGATGTAGCTTCGGGGCGGGCGTTCCGGGCTTGTCGGGGATTTCTTGAGCTTCATCGGTGCCAAAAATACAATAAATTAATTTTCCGGAGCGAGTTAAAAACGGAGAAAGAGCCATGTGCGGTAATTTCTCACACTGATACAACATTTTTCGCTGACTCCAGGTAGCTCCGTCGTCGTCGCTGGTGACAAATCGAATCACGCCAGGGTGCGGCGGCTCGGTAGAAACGCTTTCCAGGACACAGATCAGTTTCTTGCCGACAGAAATTACGGTTCCCATGCCGTCGCGCGCGAGTTTGTTGCCCTCGGCGCGGCTGATCGTGACCGGCTCGCCCCAGGCTTTTTGTTTTTCGTTCCAGAAGCGCCCCATCAGCCACTGATGGCCGGGAAAACCATTTTGTGCGGGCGTCTCTTCGTCGTCGTAGACGCAGAGCAGTCGTCCACGGGGAGTTTCAAAAAGAAACGGTGCCCACAGTCCGCGCGTCGCTGATCCTGGCGTCGAGTGGGACGTCCAGGTTCTTGCGCCGTCGCGGCTCTGGAACACTGTGATCGCAAAGCTGTCGGGCGGGCGGTTCTTGCGGCAGACATAGAGCAGTCCGTGGCGCTTCGCGTCTAAAAACATCCCGTCGCCCAGGTCGGGAACGTCGGCCTGAGTCAGAATTCCCAAACTTTTCCAGGTTCGTCCCGAGTCGCGGCTCTCGCTGGTCAGCACCGACGATGTGCCTTTCTGGTGCTCCGTCCGAGCGCCAAGCAAGCGCCCATCGCGAAGCCGAATCGCCCCGCGCGTCACCGGAACCTGCCATGGCGTCTCCATTTCTGTATTGTAGCAGAGTCCGGGGTAGACTGGGTTGTGACTCTCTCCGCGCTGATTTTCCAGGCTTCTGAGCGCTTGATTCTTGCGGGCATTCCGCCTGACGAAGCCCGGCTTGAAGCCCGGCTTCTGGCGGCGCACGCGCTGAATCTCACGCGCGAGGCGCTGTTTCTTGGGCAGAGCGACGAGGCTGACACGGCGCTTCTGGAGCCATTTTTGTGTCGCCGAGAGAGCCGCGAGCCGCTGGCGTATCTTCTGGGCGAGCGTGGCTTCTACGGACGCGATTTTTTCGTCACGCCCGACGTGCTCATTCCCCGGCCCGAGACCGAGCTTCTGGTCGAGACCACGCTGGCGCATCCAAAGGTAGAAACGCTTGCGGACATCGGGACCGGGTCGGGGTGCATCGCGGTCACGCTGGCATGTGAGCTGCCCGACGTACGAATCTTTGCGACGGATCTCTCGGAGCGTGCCCTGAGCGTGGCGCGGCGAAACGCCGAGCGCCTTGGAGCAGCCGTCGAATTTCTTCCCGGCGACCTGCTCGGGCCGCTACCGGACGGCTTTCTTTTCGACGCCATTGTCTCGAATCCGCCGTATATTTCTTTTGGCGAGAAAGCCACGCTCTCGCCTGAGGTCCTGGGCGAGCCGCACGTCGCGCTGTTCGATGTCGAGGCCGACGGGCTGGGATTCTATCGGCGGCTGGCAAGCAAGTCGTCACAGAAATTAGCACCCGGCGGGCTGCTGGCGGTCGAGGTGGGGCAGGGGCAAGCCGCGCCTGTCGCTCAGCTCTGGAGCGCAGCGGGTTTCGAAGACGTGACGATTCTCCTGGACCTTGCAGGAATCGGGCGAGTGGTCCGAGGAATCTGGCATCTCCAACCATGAACGCAACCACGTACTTCACCCATATCGAGAGTCCGCTCGGCAGAGTTCTGCTCACCTCCGACGGCACAAGCCTGACCCGGCTCTGGATCAGCAGCGCGACGCCCGAACCCGGTTGGACCGAAAACCCAGGCGCTCTGCCGTTCCCCGAAACCCGCCAGCAGCTTGCCGAGTATTTTGCCGGTGAGCGCCAGAAATTCTCGGTACCGCTTGCACCCGAAGGAACCGAGTTTCAGCAGCGAGTCTGGGCGCAGCTCCAGCAAATTCCCTATGGCCTCACGACCTCGTACGGCGGGCTGGCGACGCGGCTGGGCAATCCGAATGGCTCGCGGGCGGTCGGGCTGGCGAACGGACGAAACCCGATCTGGCTGGTCGTGCCGTGCCACCGGGTGATCGGGGCGAGCGGCAAGCTGGTCGGCTACGCAGGCGGGCTGGCGCGCAAGAGCGCACTGCTGGACTTCGAGGCCGCCGTTCTGGGCAGCGGCCCCCAGCCCTTTGGGGCGCTATAGCCTCGGGTCTATCTTGCTTTAAAGCCCTGCCAGAGCCAGATCAGCGCGTCGGGCAATGTCTGGCGCGTGACGCGTCCGTCTGTGTGCCCGGCTTTCTCGGCGAAGACGTACCGATACGTGTACTTTTTTGCTTTCAGGACGGCGGCCATGCGCTCGTTGGCCATCACCCAGTTGTGCAGCGACGCTTCGTCCAGCCGGGAGCCGTTGTCGTTCTCGCTGACCTCCAGCCAGAGGCGTAGCGGCTTGCGTCTGCTTTGGGGAATAAGCGAGGCGTGGTATTCCCAGGCTCCGCGCGGGGTCTCGGGGTTCTGGGGATACTGCTGATCGACATAGGTCCCGGAGTAGGTCAGAACCCGGCGATACCACTCGGGGTGAAACCAGGCCATGCTCAGCGCCGCCGAGCCACCCGAGCTTCCGCCCATGGTCGCGCGTCCATTCGGGTCTTTCGTAAATTTTAACTGATAGTCGCGCTCTACTTTCGGCAGAACTTCGGCCTCGATGAACTCGGCATAGCGCCCGGAGACCGTGTCGTACTCCAGCCCGCGCTGGCTGCCCTTGGAGTCGCCGCCGCCGTTGTGGAGCAGAACCGCGACCACCTGGGGGATTTTTTTCGCAAAAATCAAGTTATCGAGTGCCCGAGTGACATCGCCCCGGTACCACATGCCATCGTGGACGACCAGCAGCGGGGCCTGTTTCTTTGAATCAAAACCTGCCGGGATGTACACCCCGACCCAGCGCTGGTACGGGACGACCTCGCCAGGGCGCTCTTTAGAAATTCCCGGATAGAACTTGCTCTCTTTGGAGTCCATGGTGAACTCATGGACCGCCCCCTTAGGCACGTTGGCCTGCGCTTTCATCTCGGGCGCGTCGGCGTACTCCGGCCCGATCCGAAACTCATTTTTGTCGGTCTGACGTGTCGGGGTCTGGGCAACGCTCAGCGGGATCACCCCGAGAGTTACGAGAAGAGCAAGAAAAAACCGTCGCTGGTACATACTGGTGCTACTTCGACGCGCCTGGCCTCTGTCCCTCTCGAATTTGGGCCAGCACGGGACAGTCATCGTCGTGGGCACCGGGCAGATACCCGCAGCTCATTAAAAACTCCCCGACGATCTCTCCGCCCACAAACGTGAAATTTTTCTTGAAGAGCTTGACCCACTCGGGCTTTTCTCTCGGGTGATTTGCATCGAGCCAGGCGAAAAAGCTCCCGAACTCGGCTTGAATTTCTTGAATTTTCCGGGCGTTGTTTATCGCGGCTCGTACTTTTAATCGATTTCGAATAATTCCCGAATCGTTTAACAGCCTCTCTATTTCTTTGTCGCCGTAATTAGCAACAACGTTAATTTTAAATTCGTCGTATGCTTTTTGAAAACCGGCCTGTTTCTTTAAAATTGTCTCCCAGGACAGCCCAGCCTGGTTGATTTCGAGAATTAATCGCTCAAATAACTCGTTGTCGTCGGTGAGAGGGAATCCATAGACGTGATCGTGGTACTGTACATGTACCTGGTGCGCTTTTCCGGAGCGAACAAACTCACAGTAGGTCATGGCATCATTGTACCTTTCATGGTAGCATGCCTGCGTGCTTTTGGTGGGCATGACCTTCTGCCTGCTGGTTTCAAACGGACAGTTCTTCTTGCGCCCTCAGGCTAAACCCCTTCTTGGCCCCGAATCTCCTGCTTGTTTGCGTGCTGCACGAATTTCCTGGGAGGTCTATCAGGAGACGCGAAATGCGTATTTATGTGGGGGGTTTGTCCTACTCCGTCAACGACGAGGGGCTTCGTGCTCTGTTTGCAGAGTTTGGTGATGTCAGCGATGCCTCGGTGGTCTCGGACCGCTACTCGGGCCAGTCGAAGGGTTTCGGCTTCATCGAGATGCCCGACGCCGACCAGGCCCGTACGGCCATCTCCCGCCTGAACGGTACCGCGCACTTCGGTCGCAACCTTACCGTCAACGAGGCTCGCCCGCGCGAAGAGCGTAGCGGCGGCGGCGGCGGTGGAGGCGGCTACGGTGGTGGAGGCGGCGGTGGCCGCTCCGGTGGCGGTGGAGGCGGCGGCGGTCGCCGCTGGTAATCCCGTGAAACCGGGCCGGGCAGCACGCCCGGCCCGGTTTTTTCGTTTTCCCCCAGCCCCAATAATGGGGAGTTATTCGCAGCGTGCCCAGGGAGCTTTGTGCAAAATCTCTCGCATCCGCTCCGGGGTGAAGCCTAACTTCTCGGCACCTGCAATCACATCGCCCAGCTCGACTCCGTACCAGTTCTGTTTTTTGGCGTCCGCCAGCCCCGCGACGTTTTTGTGGGCGATATCTGCGGCGATCTTCTTAAAAAACTCCCTCGCCGAACTTTCTTTTTGATTTCTACAACGTGCAATTCCGGCTCGAAATGCCGGGTCGTCGCCCGCCAGAAATCGAGGTGCAGGAATTTCCAGTCTTCGTGCCATCTCCGAATAGCTTGCTGCGGCAAAATAATACATTGTCAGCGCAGAGAATCTCTCAAAATCTCCAAAATACTTAAAATGACATTCAATAAATTCGGCAGTCCAGTCTAAATCTTCAAATGTAAGTTTTTCGTATTCCGAAAGTTCCCCTTCCCCCTCCAAAAGCCTTGCTAATCGCCCGACGCCGAGCAAGGTCAGGGTCATTCCCGTGGAATAAAACGGGTCGATGAATCCCGCCGCCGACGGTAGCAGCGCCCAGGGTGCGCTGTGCTCCAGTCCTGCCGCGCGCTCGGTCCGAAACGCGAGCTTCTCGGCATAGACCCAGCGCTCGATGGGCACAGCGTCCGCGAACTGCGCCCCGATACTCGGAAATTTCTCTAAAAACCGCTCCCAGGCCGCTTCTTTTTCGTTCAATTTCAGCGCATCGGCGAGCCACTTTTCCACGGAGATTCCCGCGCTCACCCGGTCGTCGTCGAAGCGCAGAACCCACATCCAGCCGCCGTCGAAGACATGGTGCAGCGCCGCCTGATCTGGCGGATAGATCCCCCGAAGCGTTTCGCCTCGTTCCTCGGCGGCACTTTCGCCCCCGTGCCGCACGGGGGACGGGGGGGCGAATCTCTGGACACCAACAAAATGCGAATAGAGGGCGCACGTCTCGGGGTAGCCGGGGAAGCCGATGTCTTTGTAGCCATTGCGTCGGTGCAGAAAGCCGCGCGGGCCGCTGGCGTCGAGCAGGAACCGCGCTTGAGCCGTACGGTTTTCGGAGAGCTTCAGAGTCCAGGTGCCGTTCTCGGGGACGGCTTGCTCGATAGTTGTCTGTTCCCGGTAGTCGGCACCGAGGGAGATGGCCTCGCCCATGAGCCAGGTGTCCACGTCGGCGCGGAGCCAGTGGGTGTCGGCGCACGGATCGGCGGGACTCGCGGCGACCAGAAGCTGGTCGGTTCGGTCGGGTTTATGGGTAAAGGGCTGCGAATAATAGCTGAAGCCGCGCTTCAGCCCGACGCCCAGGTTCGGGTAGGTTTGCTTCCAGCTTCCCCACTGCGTCAGAGGAAGAAGCTGCGGGAGGTCGTAGCGCCGGGCGAACTCCTCCAAAAGCAAGTTCATCAGCGGGCTGGTGCTCTCGCCGATAGCAAAGCGCGGGTGGCTTCCCCGCTCGATCAGAACCACCGAGAGACCGAGCTTGCGGGCGGCCATCGCAAGAAGAGAGCCGCCCATTCCCGAGCCGACTATCGCCAGATCGTAGACCATCAGACGGGCGACGGGTTTCGGTCGAAGCCGTCCTGGTGCCAGTAGGGATAGGGCAGCGTCGCCCGGCTGGCGGCATCGAGCCGGGCGATTTGCTCCGGGGTGAGTGTCCAGCCGACCGCACCCAGGTTGTCTTTGAGCTGGGCTTCGTTGCGTGCGCCGACGATCACCGTGGAAACCGTCGGGCGGCAGAGCAGCCAGTTGAGCGCGACCTGCGGGATCGTTTTCTCGACCTCGGCGGCGACTTCATCGAGCGCATCGACGACTTTGTAAACGTACTCGTCGGGGACGGGTGGGCCGCTGTCGATCACCCTCTGGGACTGAAGTCGGCTACTCTCGGGCAGTGGCTGGCCCCGGCGGATCTTCCCGGTGAGCCGTCCCCAGCCCAGCGGACTCCAGACCACGGCCCCGACGCCCTGATCTAAACCGAGCGGCATCAGCTCGTGCTCGTAGTCGCGCCCGATCAGCGAGTAATACGCCTGGTGCGCTACGAAACGCGCCAGTCCGTGCCGCTCTGACGCCGCGAGTGCCTTCATCAGGTGCCAGCCCGAGTAGTTCGAGCAGCCGATATAACGAATCTTCCCGGCTTTTATCAGTGTATCGAGTGTTGAGAGCACTTCTTCTGCTGGAGTGAATGCATCGAAGCTGTGAATTTGGAATAGATCGATGTAATCGGTGTTCAAACGACGTAAGCTGGCATGAATGGTCTCGGTCAGATGAAACCGCGACGAACCCGTCTCGTTGTGGCCCGGCCCGGTGCGAAAGCCCGCCTTGGTCGAGATTAAAACCCTGTCACGACGCCCCTTGAGCGCCGCGCCCAAAACCTCTTCCGAAGCCCCGCTGGAATAGACATCCGCGCTGTCGAACAGCGTCAGCCCGGCGTCTAAGCAAACGTCCACGATCCGGGTGGCTTCTTCGACACCGCTTGCGCCCCACGACTTGAAAAACTCGTTCTTGCCGTCGCCGAAGGTTCCCGTTCCAAAGCTGAGCACGGGCACCTTGAACCCTGAGCCGCCAAGCCGTCGATATTCCATGGTTTTCAGTATAGCTCCTACTGTCGCAACTTTGTGTATGCTTCTCGGATCGAATCGCGCTCGGAGTCGGTCAGATCGAGCTGGTTGTCCAAAAACTTTACGGCCTGGCTCTGCGCCAGCCGTGCTCCCTTGTTGTCTTTTGCGATCTCTCTGAGTTCCGCCAGCGTGTCCCAGTACGAAGGTCGGGTCGGGTTTGTTTTGAGAAGCCGCTCCATCAGCCCGAGTGCAAACGTCACTTCAACTTTCGACGGATTGATTTTATCGGCCACTTCGAGCGCCAGGTCGTGCAGGAGCCAGGGAAATTTCCGGGAGATCGGCTTGCTCTCCAGTTTTTCTGCGTAATCAAGAGCTTCAGAAATACTATTTTTATGCAGAATCTTGAAGCGTCGCACCAGAAGCCCGCCCTGATGCTCCGGCACGAACTTCTCACAGTTACTATCGATTTGTTGTAGGGCCTCGCGCCATTTTTTTTCTTTCTCCAGCGCCGTCACTTTTGCGACCAGCCGCCCGCGCTCTGGTGCTTCAGCCTCTCGCTTTTGCTGAAGGGCATAGACAGCCTCAGGCCGAAACGTACCGGCTCGCACTCTGTCCAGAACCTCTGGAAGCTCGAACTGTTGCCCGGAGAACAACAACTTCCCAACGCGCGAGAACAACAAGCTCACCGGAAGCGAGTCTGCTCCATTTGCTTCCAGCCAGCGCCCCAGCGCCCCGCGCACGTCCACGGCGACACGCGGGTGCGGAAGCTCTCGGGCCAGCGCGAGGTTCTTTCCCCGTGTCTGCTCCCAGACCAGGGTTTCCACAAAAGCCACGTCGCGGCTCCAGGCCCGCGCCATGCGAGTCGTCGGCCCGCGCCACTTGATCTCGTCATCGGACCAGTGCGCAATCAGGTCCAACACCACAAACTTGCCCGGCGCAGGAGCTACGCCCCGCACCCAGCGCAGCTCTTTCAGCGACGGCAACAGAATTCCAGGTTTCACAGCACGATTGTAGGTTGCGACACAGTGAGGCGCAAATGGGGTGCAGGACACAAAAGTGGTGAGGCGAGTAGATTTGCCTTTTTCGGCTAAATTGGTCATCATGGGGGAATGACGGAAGAAACGAAGCGACGCGTCCTTGAGCGAGTCGAGCAGATTCTCGCTGCCCAAGATGGCCCCC
>JANLTX010000139.1:0-2990 GCA_031363095.1 Armatimonadota bacterium
AGAACTCATCGACGTTGAAGTACAATGTCGTCAGGAAGGTGTCTATGCAGAGCATGAGCGGAGCGCTCCTTTGGTCGGGAATGCTCCTAATCTACCGCAGGCCACCTTCCATTTCCAATTCACAACAAGCGTTTTATTCGATGGTGAAAGCGCAGTAAATATCAATAAGCCCAATCAGCAACAAACCGCATTTCAAATGCGTTTGCCCTGCGGCGCGGCTGCGGGAGGCCGGAATCGATCCCGATGCGGTATAATGGCGTCCAAATGACCCGACGAAGCTGTTGCCCCGCCCGAAGCTCTCGCGTCCGGTAACTCCGTCGCGGCACCCTGGTGTGCCGACTCTTCATTGCCCCGGACCACTGCGCCGGGGTTTTTGCTTTTCTGACTGCCCAAACATCATGCCAATCACGCTTTACAACACACTCAGCCGCTCCAAAGAGGTCTTTACCCCGCTCACGCCCGGAAAAGTGGGGCTGTACACCTGCGGCCCGACCGTCTATAACTTCGCCCACATCGGGAATCTCCGGACGTTTTTGTTTGAAGATTTGCTCACCCGGATGCTGCGCTTCACCGGCCACACCGTTACCTGGGTGATGAACGTCACCGATGTCGGTCACCAGACCTCCGACGCCGACGCGGGCGACGACAAGATGGAAGTGGCCGCCCGGCGCGAGAACCTGGACCCGTATGCCATCGCCCGAAAGTACGAAGAATATTTTTTAAGAGATATGGAGCGCCTGGGAATCCAAAAGCCCGACATTCTGCCGCGTGCTACCGAGCATGTAGAGCAAATGATCGAGTTAAATAAGAAATTAGAAGAAAAAGGCTTCACCTACACCACTCCAGAGGGACTTTATTTTGATACCAGCAAAGTACCCGACTATGGAAAGCTTGCCCGCACCCGTCTGGACGAACTCATGACGGCCAGAGACGACGTAAACATTGACTCGGCCAAGAGAAACCCGGCGGACTTTATTCTGTGGTTTGGAAACAAGCCCAATCACATTATGAAGTGGGAATCGCCGTGGGGTACTGGCTATCCTGGCTGGCATATCGAGTGCTCCGCGATGAGCATGGCGTACTTAGGCGAGACGTTTGATATTCACTGCGGCGGAAACGACCATATTCCGGTGCATAATACCAACGAAATCGCCCAGAGCGAGTGCGCGACGGGGAAAGTGTTCGCCAACTACTGGATGCACGCGGCGTTTCTGACCATGGGCGCGAACGCAAAGATGAGCAAGTCGCAGGGGGGCTTTCTGACCATGCAGACCCTGATCGACTCGGGGTACGACCCGCTGGCGTATCGGTATCTGTGCCTTCAGGCGCTCTATCGCTCGGAGCTGGAGCTTGCCTGGGAATGGAACGACGACGGCGTTACGGGCCGCGCTCCGTCGCTCGACACGGCAGCCGCGAGCCTGAAGCGTCTCTACGAGCGCATCGCCCGCACCGAGGACGAGCCGCTGGAAAAATCCGAAGACTACGCTAAAGCCCGCACCGAGGTGCTCTCAGCCCTCACCGATGACTTGAATCTTCCACGAACCGTCGGGATTCTGCATACGCATGGCTCCCCGAAATTATGGAAAGAGTTCGACGCCGTTTTAGGGCTGGACTTTGAGAGTCGGGCAGTTTTAACAAATAAAATCACTTCGGAAAATAAAGATGTCGAGAATTTGTTAATCAAGCGATTAGAAACAAGAAAAAATCGTGATTTTGTACAAGCAGACGCCATTAGAAAGGAAATTATTTCCCAAGGATGGGAAGTCTTCGACACGCCAATAGGTACGCGAGCAGTACGAGCGATTAACGATACGGAAGAAGAGGAGATCGAGGTGTATTTTTGATCCCTGGTTTCCAGGACGATGAAACGTCCGGCAATGGGGCGTCGTGCCTCCGCCGTCTCCCTCGTACCTCGGTCGAGATTCGAGCGCAGCGAGACGGCAACTTGTTGCCCCATAGCCGGACGTTTATCGTCCTGGGAATTCGGACGTTTATCGTCCTGGGAATTCGGACGTTTATCGTCCTGGAAATTCGGATGTCGCCGGACGTTTTACCGTCCGGCAACTCGGAGGGTTTACGCGCTCTGGAAGGTCAGTGCGCCGTCCTCGGCGATGCCGACCGCGAGGGTTCCCGCGACCACGCCTTCGAGGAGAGCCTGGTTGACCTCGTGGGCGGCGCGGCGCGCGGCGAGAACTTCCGGCTTCACGGCGCGGGAGCGGGGCTTGATCTTGAGAAGCTCGGCGCGCTCGGCATGAACGCCGCGCGCCCAGAGGATGAGAGTGACCGCCTCGCCAGGAGTGACCGGACGACCCGCGCCCTTCATCAGCGCGGAAATTAAAGCAGGCGTCTGTGCGGCATGATTGACCGTGCGACGACGACGACGAATAACGGGCTTGACCCCGTCTGCGGTGGCAGCAGAAGCTGCCGTAGTGGATTTACGTGCCATGAAGCGCACTATACCCGGATTTTCTCTGAATTTCCACGGATTCAGGAAAAAAACGGACGGAGACAATGATGAATGATCTTATACTCGCTCTCGTAGCATTCTGTGTGCTGCTTCTGTTGGTCGCATTAGGGCTTCTCTGGCGCGTTCGTGCGCTCGCGCAGCGCCTGGATGACGCCGATTTTCAGAATCGTTCCCTCTCGTCTACTTATGGACGAATCACCGAGCAGTGGTTTCCTCTGATGGAGGCTTACCCCTACGACCCACAGCAGTTCCGTTTTCTTGGATCGCCGCTGGATGGGGTGCAGTTCGAGGAAGATCGCATCGTGTTCATTGAGTTCAAGACCAATCGTTCTCGGCTCTCGAAGCGTCAGCAGCGACTGCGCGAGCTGATCGAGGCCGGGGAAGCAGGGTCGTTCAGTTTTCGTGAATGGAATAGGCTAAACTGGGTGCATGTCTTCCTCGTCTCGTTCTTCGGCAGCTCCTCTGCCTTCTCTGTGGGAATTTTTGGGCAGGGTTCCTGATCGTCGCGGTCGTCACGGACGAC
>JANLTX010000141.1:0-17840 GCA_031363095.1 Armatimonadota bacterium
TCCGGGGGAGCTTTTTTATTATAATTTAATTTAAAACCGGGCGAAAGCAAAATAGAGAACCACGTACAGCACAATAATGGCGCGAAGCAGCCAGATCGTCATGGTTTTTCGGCGACGGGCGAGATACGGGGCAAGGAGCAACGCAGGAAGCCACGAGGCGCACTTGACGACCACGAATGCTGCCGGATGGAGCTTGAAAGACCAGGCAAGAAGCCCGTTGGCCTCCGATGCGTGGCCGAAGACGACCCACCAGAGCGTCGTGATCATGTCCAGCGTGCAGAGAAGCCCGAGGACCAGCGCCTCCACCTCGCCCGCACGCCGCGCCTGAAGATTTCCGCCAAACCGAAGCTTGCCTCGCCCGCGACGCTCCGCTGATTCCGCCGGAGCGGTCGTGTCCCCCATCGATGGTTCCCTTCTCAAAAACTGATCTCGCGGTAGCCGGTTCGGTCGAGCGCCACCTGCCCGGTCCAGAACGTCTCCGCACACACCCAGGCCCGGCCCGGCTCGCCCGGCTTCAGTCCCAGCGCGGCCAGCGGGACGCTCGCTTCCGCTGTCGGGCCGGTCAGCGTCGTGGGCCGGAGCGTCAGGAGCGCCGAGTGGTCGAGCGTCCGCCCGTCGGACCTTCCTCGAACATGGAGCACGTAGCGAAGGCGCGGGGATGCATTTCCACGGAGCGTCAGTCGCAACTTCAGTGCCGCGCCGTCCCGCCGGGCAGAAACTCCGGTAATGTCAGCGGCGGGGTTGGTGTAGCGGGCGAGGTTGTCGCTGAGCGGATCGTGCCAGCCTGCCCCACCCTCGGGGAGCGAGCAAACCAGCTCATTTCGCCGTACGAACGACGAGAGAAACCGCTCGCAGACGGCCATCTGGGAGCCATAGCGGGTCAGGGCGCGGTCTTTGGCGGCGCGGGCTTCCTCGTCGAGCGGGATCGCGGCCCAGTGCGTCTCCTGCTTCGTCATGGCGACCGGTGGCAGAAGCGGATCGTCGGGGTGGCTTCCCTGGGGTAGCGGCCAATCTCCCCGGTGGACCAGGTAGTATCTTAGCGTCGCGTCGCTCCCGGAGCGCCGGAGCGCCGCGCGGGCGAAGTTGGGGGCGGCTGAGTGATCCCGGTGGTCGTCCGACGGGTGCGTGACATAGACATCGGTCGGCTGAACCCGCACAATCAGCTTCGACAGCTCGCGAGTCAGCGACTCGCCGGAGTAGAGAACATGGGGCGTCTGCGCCACGGAGTACGGCGAGCGGGTCTGCGCGGTGAAGCCCGAGCGCAGCGGATGCGAGTCGCTCCAGCACTCCTGCCACAGCGGAAGAAGTCCCTGGTCGGGGAACCCCAGAAAGACCACGTCGCTCTCGGCGACGCCCAGCTCTTTTGCCGCGCTCAGGGCTTCCCTCTGGCGCAGCTCGGCAAAGCGCACGAAGTCGGTGGGACCGAGAAGCGGCTTTTTCAGCGCTCGCGACGCCGCGACGCGAAAGCCATCGCCATTGGTCAAAAAGGCCAGCGTCACCGGAACGCCCCTTTTTCGGGCCGTCGCAATCGTTCCGCCCAGGCCCAGAGTTTCATCATCGCAGTGGGGCGCAAGGATCAGAAGCCGTCGCTCCGGATCGGATGGCGGCAACGCGACAGGAAGCGCCCGAAGCGACATCGCGGCGGCCTGACGGTGAAGATTCAGGTAAAACCCGGCGCAGACCAGCCCGGCAACCGTCGGCGGCAGCAAAACCAATGCAGCGGCGACGCGTTTCCAGCGGGGGCGTTTTATTGGTTTCACCGGTGTGGGGGGAGCGGAGTGAGTGGGATTCGAACCCACGAGACAGGTTTGTGCCCGCCTACACGATTTCCAGTCGTGCTCCTTCGACCAGCTCGGACATCACTCCCCGTCCAGAAGCATTCTAACCGACACCAGCCCTTTCGTCAAGCCCGCTTTGGAACGCCCCGCCGTGAACGACGGGTCTGCGGACACAAAGGCCTCCGGCCTGAATCGAAGAACTGAGCAAGCCTGCCTTGGTGCGCTATACTGATTCCGTGCGGCTATGCGGGTGCTTCCTTCTCCCTTAGAAAATCAGCGCCTGCGCTCTCCGCACTCGGTCTCCGGGCTATGAAGGCGCTTCCTTCTCAATTCCAAACGCGTGAAAGCGTGTCTTACCAGCGCCGTCGCTCTCCCGGAGACCAGATACCAAAGCCCGATGAACGAAATGCTCCTTGCGCTCTATCTGCGCCGCTCGAAAAAACTGGTTGTTCCCGCAGCGAACTCCGAGCCACCCATGCCCGAAGAGATGCTGGCGGCGGGGCTGAAAAACATCGAAGCGCTCGGCTATGGCGTCGGTGCCGCGCTGCTCACGGCGCTAAAAACCCTGGGTGAATCTCAGTTCGTTGCGCTCTACGAAAAACTGATTCCGGCGCTTCAGGAGCTACGCGGGGCGCACCAGGAGTTCAAGCCGTTCTACCCGAACTTTCCGGCTCAGGTCATGGCTCTCTCCGAGGCCCGGCTGTATCTCAACGCTATTTTTCACTATCTCACCGATGGCGAGCTTCGCCCGACCACGCCCCGCAAGCCCGCCGAACCGCTCGATGAGAAAACCCGGCTCACGGTGCTTTCTGCGGGGACATCGGACGAGCTTTTCGGGCTGATTGGAAAGATTCTGGGCGGGAATGCCTCGCTCTCCACAACCGACCAGGCCGATCTCAAAGCCCTGCTCGCTGCCTGCGGAAGCGAGGCGCTGAACTTTCTGCCGGAGACAATTCCGCAGAAAGAGAACGCCGCACTCGGCGTCGCTCTGGCCCTGAATCAACTCTCACTCTCCGAAGCCGACGTACAGAGCCTCGCAAGTCGCTATCTCTCCACGGCGACGGACGTGCTCCGGCTCGCGGTTGCGCTCTCGGGCGGGGATCTGTCGCTGGCCAAACCGACGCTTTTCAAAAAAATCTCCCGAGCGCGACGCAGACTCTTGCTCGGGCTTCTGGAGCGCGTGCCGTCGCCGCAGGAAGACATGCGACGCTTCACCGGGCGCTGGCTGCGCCTTGGGGAGCAGCTTCATCCGGGCGAGCTTGCCGCCCGCTTCCCGAAGGCGTTCTCGGCGTTCAAGATGCTGCGCACCGACGCGCCACTGGTGACGTTCGGGACGGGCGTCGAGGCCGCGCTGGGCCGTGGAGACGTTCCGGCGGCGCTCTCGGCGCTGCTTTCGCGCCCCGGCGAGCTGGCGCGGCGGCTGGATCACCTGCTCCGGCTCGATCCGGGCAGCGCCGATGCGACGCTCGCTGGCTTCGCCGAGGTTGCCCCGCGAGTCTCAACTCCGGTCTTGCTCCAGGTTCGGGCGCACTTTGTCCAGCGCCCGAGTCCCGCGCCGCTCCGGGTGTTTCTGCCCAAAGGCCAGGTCGCGCGGGCCAAAGGCATCGAGAATAACCTGCCCCCGCTCGACGGCAAGCTCTGCGAGCAGGTGGTTCAAGCCTGCGAAGACGCGCTTCGGGAGCGTTTCTCACAGCTTGCGCCGCTCGGAAAGACCTATCTCGACCCGCAGCTCTCGGAGTACAACCTGCCGTTTGCGATGCGCTCGTCGTCCAGAGCGCTGCGAACCGTCGCGCGGGGCAGCCGCCTGCCGATCCCGGACGCCGAGACCTTGCGACTGTTCGTCTGGTGGCACAACGGAACAGATCGCACCGATATCGATCTCTCGGCGTCGCTGTTCGACGAGGAATTTAATTATGTCGATGGAATTACGTTCTACAACCTCAAGAGTCAGGGCGGGGTTCACAGCGGCGACATCGTGGATGCTCCGAGTGGCGCTTGCGAGTTTATCGATCTCGAACGCTCGGTACTGAAAAAACGGGGCGTCCGGTACATCGTGATGGTGCTTCAGAGCTTTACGGAGCAGCCCTACATCGAGCTACCCGAGTGCTTCGCGGGCTGGATGGCACGCCAAAGCTCTGGCAAAGGGGAGATTTTCGAGCCGCGCACGGTCCAGGACAGGCTCGATGTCACCTCGGACGCAAGAGCTGCGATCCCGCTGATTCTGGACCTTGTGGATAGCAAGGCGATCTGGACCGATCTGGCTCTGAAGAGCGCCCCGCGCTTCGCCAACACCGTGGCGGCGAACCTCGGCGGAATCGTGGCGACCCTGCGCTCCATGACGCTCCTCCGAAAGCCCGACGTACACAGCTTGCTGAAGCTTCATGCCGAGGCACGCGGGACACTGGTGCCAACGCCCGGCGAGGCCGAAACGGTTTTCTCGGTCGAAGCCGGAACCCCGCTTGACCTCACGGCGCTGGCCTCAGACTACATGGCCTGAGCGACTCAGCGTCCGAGAGTCTGCGCCTGGGGCGTCTCTTCGGTCTGAAACCGCTTGAGGTTGTTGGTTTCGGTACGCTCCAGGCGGGTTTCGAGCTGGGTGAGCTGCGAGTCGAAACTCAGGTCGAACTTGGTCGTGGTGTCTCGAAGCGATGCCACTTCTGCCCGTAGCGCCTCGACCTCGCTTCGAAGCGAGTTGTCGTTGCTCTGCACGCCACTTGCCTTGATCTCCGCAAGCTTGCGCTGATGGCTCGTCCAGATCGCAAGCAGGGGAATCCCCATGGTGAACGTAATTCCAAAAATCGGAATGATAACTGCCGGGTTCATGTCTCTCAGTGCCTCATCTTCAGGGCGGCTTGCTCGGGGCTTTCCGCCAGGTCGTAGTTGGTGCGAATGCGCTCGGTCTCCGCGCTCTGGACGCGTTCCTCAAGCCGGGTGAGAGCGGCATCGAAGCTCACATCGAAGCGTGTGGTTGTCTCGCGCAGGGCTTTTAGCTCGGTCTGCATCTGTGCAAGCTGCTGGGCGACGTTCTCGCCGCCCCATCCATTCTTTGCCCTGATCTCGGCCATCTTCGCGATGTGCCCGAGAATCACCTTCAGCGGAATCCAGCCAAAAAGAAACCCGAAGATGATGGCAGCGAGCAAGTTACCGTCCATTATTCATTCACTCCCAGAGCCTCGGCCAGGGTCAGTCGCCCGGCATACAGCGCTTTCCCGATGATGACACCCTCGATTCCAGAAGGTTGCAGCGCATTGCAGTTTTTTATGTCCTCGATCCCCGCGACGCCCCCCGACGCAATCGCCGGAGCGCCCACGGCCTGAGAAAATGCCGCCGTCGCCGCCGCGTTGACGCCCTGAAGAAGGCCGTCGCGGGAGACATCGGTGAATAAAAACCGCTGCGCCCCGAGTAGAACCATGCGTCGCCCGAAGTCTTCTACGTGCTCATCCGACGTTTCGTTCCAGCCGTGGGTCGCGACAAAGCCGTCGTGCATGTCCGCCCCGACGATCACTCTCTCGCCGAATTTCTCTAAAATGGCAGCAATCGCTTCCGGGTCTCTCGCCGCGCTCGTCCCGACCACGGCCCGCGCCGCGCCCAGCGCGAGAATCTCAGCCACACGCTCAGCCGTCCGAAGCCCGCCGCCCACCTGCACCGGGACGTTTACCGCTCTTAAAATCTGGGCGATCACCCCGTGGTTCTCCGGGCTGCCCGTCCGCGCACCGTCCAGGTCCACGATATGAATCCGGTGCGCCCCGGCCTGTGCGAACGCCCGCGCCGTCGCCACCGGGTCTTCGGCCACTTTTTCTTTCGTGGCAAAGTTCCCTTTTTTCAAGCGAACCGCCTGCCCACCCATCAAATCAATCGCGGGAATTATCTCAAGCATTCGTTGTCCTCTCAGGCCGAAGTTCTGCCGCTTGTCGCAGAGTCAGCCAGGTTTCTTTTAGAATTTGTGGTACAGAACTATCTGGTTGGTCCAGTAATAATTTCTGATAAGCATCTAAAAATAAGGTTCGTCGTCGGTAAAACAAGTGAAGAAAATACCGCAAAAAAGAAATACAATCCAGCACAACTATTTCTTTTCCACCGGTCGATTCGTAAAGACTTCGCGCATATTCGAGAATATTTTTATCGATTGGTTCCGTGGTAATAAAAATATAGTTTTGTAGTTTCTCATGAGCAAGTATTTTATGAAGAGCAATCTCAATATCGGTAATCGTCACACGGCGCATCTTCATTTCGTAGCCCGTAACGACGTTTTCTTCGTCTGAAAGAAATACCTCGACGTCTCCCACCGAGCCAGTTTGCTTATCTGCGGCATTATGACTTTCCAGGTTCCGAATCTCCTCACCCAATAAGATACCTCCTGTCTCATAAGCAGCAGCAACAATAAGAACGGGTAACCTGCTGGAGTTTGGTGATTGCAGATGCTGCTCCAATAAAATCACTATTTCTTCGGCGGATAAGGGCAGTGCACCAACTCCCGTTTCTCGAACCTCTTTCAGAAGAGAGTTCAAACGTAGTTTTTTTTCTTCTCGGAGCAATATTAACCAACGAATAATTTCTGCCAATAAATTCTCCGCCGAAATGTCGCTGGATTCTACTGCTGACAATAGTTGGAGCGCCGATTGGTAGACAACAGGTGGCCTTCCCACCAGATTCAAATCAGGAGTCAGTATAGAGCTTTGATTTCGAAGTGCAGGAGTCAGGAACGCTGTCGTTTCATTTACAGGAAGCTGATGCTTCAAGGAAAAAGGTCCAATGTATTTTTCATCAAATGTTCTTCCTGAAAAAGCACTGGCCAGCCCAATCTCTGTATAAGGCATTCGGGCATCTCTGCTCGAATCGCATGCCTTCGCAAGAGCACAGGCAAGAACCAATCGAACGGCGGCCCTATTTTGTGGGTTACGACTGATGAGTTCTGCTGATTTGGTTGACTCTACGTCAGAGATAAACGGAATCAAATAAGACTGTTGCATCGTTTCGTTTACTCGTCGAAGAGCGTTTTTGAGGATTTCTTCGGGGCTTTCCAAATTTCTTCTCCTTTCATCAAATTCTTTGGAGGATCGTAGTTCATCCATAAAATTTCTGTACGTTCTTGCTTTACACTGTGACAAATCTTTGTCGGAGACTCAATTCGATTCCAATTCTTAAATAATTTTTCATATAAACTTCCATCATATCCAGAAACAGCAGCTTTTCCAGCAATAGAATTTAGTTTTTCAGCAAGTGCAACATGGTCTTCGTCGGACATTTCAAAACTATAGGCTTTAGAATCACCTCGGGTTGTATGAACATACGGCGGATCGCAATAAAACAAAGTCTCAGGGCTGTCATAGCGGTGAATCACTTCAAGCGCCGGGGCATTTTCTATTTGAATTCTCAGCAGTCTCTGGGCAATCTCAGGTAAGTCTTCGACGCTTCCGAGCCAGCGTGAGACCGCTCCCGCCATTCCTGCACGACTGGTCAGCAAACAATGCGCCCAGCGGCCCGCGCTCGCGGTCTGCGCCAGACCCGTTCGTACCTGTCGCGCTCGTACAAAGAAACGACGCGCTCTCTCCAATTCTGGCAGGTTTTCATACGATCTCTCACAGGCAATCGCCAGCTCTTCTCGTGAAAAGGGAGTAAGACCTATCGCTTCTATCAATTCTTCTTTCTGATTACGTAGAACGCGAAAAAAATTCACTAATTCAGAATCAATATCGTTATAGGTTTCGACGAATGACGGCTTTCTATTGATAATCACCGCCGCAGAGCCACCGAAAACATCACAAAAATGAGTCGTTTCAGGAAGCAACGGAAGCAACCAATCCAAATGACTGTACTTTCCCCCATACCAACCAAAGGCAATATGCTTACTCATTTGTTTCCCCCGGCCCCAATAATGGGGAGTCAGAAGATACATCTAACCTTGTTTGGTTCCCCATTATTGGGGTTAGGGGAAGCATTTGTGCGAAGTTATCTAAAATTCTCAGGCCGAGGGAGCCGGATTTTTCGGGGTGAAACTGAACTCCATGGATATTTCCCGCCGAAACCGCCGAGGCGTACGGGCGAGTGAACTCGGTGCTTGCCGAGATTACTTCGGGGTTTTCTGGGTCACAGAAATAACTGTGGACGAAATATACCAGCGAAGCTTCCGTAATATTGGCAAACAGGGGCGATTCTTTCGGAAAATGTAGCGCATTCCAGCCGATCTGGGGGATTTTGATGCCGGGCGCATCCGGGAACTTGCGCACCCGGCCTGAAATTAAACCGAGGCCGCGATGCTCGCCGTTTTCTTCGCCGATATCAAAGAGAAGCTGCATCCCGACGCAGATTCCTAAAAACGGTCTGCCCGAGCGTGCCGCCTGGAGGGTTACGTCTTCGAGGCCGCGTGCGCGAAGCGTGTCGGCGGCGGCTCCGAACGCGCCGACGCCCGGCAAGACGACGTGACTCGCGGACGAAATAACCGCCGGATCGCTTGTGACACAGGCTGCATGCTCGAGATGCTCAAAGGCTTTCTGGACCGAGCGCAGGTTCCCGACGCCATAGTCGATGATCGCGACGGTCACAAAACCCCCTTGGTGGAGGGAATCCCGACGACGCGCGGGTCGGGCGACGCGGCAACTCGGAGGGCGCGGCCCAGGGCTTTGAACGCGGCCTCGGCGATGTGATGCGAGTTCTTGCCCGCAAGCTGCCGGACATGGACGTTCAGCCCGGCTTCACGGGCGAGGGCGTGGAAGAACTCTTCGCAAAGATCGGTGGCGAACTCTCCGATCCGGGGCCGGGAGAACTCCAGCGCGACGTACGCCCCGCCCCGCCCGGAGAAGTCCAGCGCGACCAGAACCAGGGCTTCGTCCATCGGGACCGTGGCGTCGCCGTAGCGAGCGATCCCCGATTTGTCGCCAAGGGCCGTTTTCAGCGCCTGCCCGAGGCAGATTCCGACATCTTCCACCGTGTGATGGTCGTCGATGTGCAGGTCACCCTGGGCCTCAACCGTGAGATTCAGAAGTCCGTGCCGCGCGACGTGCGTGAGCAGGTGGTCGAAGAACCCGACGCCCGTAGAAATCGTGCTGGAACCGTCGCCGTCGAGCGCTAAAGAGAGGGAGATTCGGGTCTCGGAGGTCGCTCGGGTCAGGGTCGCGGTTCGGGGAGCGGTCATGGACTCAGTATACCGCCCCTCGCTTTTTTCCTGCCCCCTAACCCCCAGTACCTGCCCCCTAACCCCCAGTCACCCAGAGGGTACCCGGGGGAACATTCTCCCCCGTTACCGGGGGCCGGGGGGCTATTTCTGGGGTAGGTGCTACGATTTGACGGAAATTCCGATTTTTTCGAGAAGCTGTGGCCTGTCTTTCAGCGCGAGGCGGGCGAGCTTGCGGTACTGCATCACCCAGGCATTGAGGTCGCTCAGCGCGATATGGAGCGCGTCGGTGTCTTGCTCGGATGCGCCTTTTGCGCTGGCCTGCGTCGTGAGTTCGGCGCGGAAGGCTGCGATTTTTGCCTGCTCGGTGCGGAGCCTTGCCTCGGGGTAGCCATAGGTGGTGAGGCTTGCCTTGAGATCGACGGGGGCGCTCAGCGCGGTGGAAAACAGGGTCTCAGCAGCGGCCAGAAACGCCGCGCGCGAGTCGGGAGCGTTGCCGGGAAGCAGGCCGAGTGCGGCGCGGGCGCTGAGGTCGGACGGATGAATCGCCCGGATGGTCGCCCCCAGGTCGGTGAACGCGGCGCGTGCCACGATTTCACTCGTGGACGCCTTGCGATTCACCCGCGCCTTGCTGCCCCGCTTCACCGCCGTGCTACCCCGGCGTGTCTGCACGGCATCGAAGCGCACTTGCGCGGCCTGCATCGCGCCGAGATTGTAGCCCTTTGGCGTCATCGCCTCCAGAATCTCCGGGTTTTCCAGTGTTCCGAAGATAGCGAGCTGCGCCCGCACCAACTGCTTTGCGACCGAACTTCGTGTCCGATTTCCCATACCAATTGTACCTCCTGTCCCCCGAAGCGGGGGAAGATTGACCGTTGTCTCTCCTATTACCGTATCAACGACCTGATTGGTTCCCGCAACGCCAGAATTTCTTCAAAATCTCTATCGGTCGCTCGACGCCGCGTCTCGGTACAGCAACGCGACGTATCCGTCTGCCCCTGCGCGGTATCGGTACAACAACGCCGTGTGTCGGTACAACGCCGCCGCGTGTCCGTCCGTCAGCGCCGTGTGTCGGTAGAGCAGCGCCGCATGTCCGTCTATCGTTGCCGCGTGTCGGTAGAGCAGCGCTTCGACTCGGTACAACAAATCTTAGTGCAGGCTTCCCCCCTTCCCCCGTGCGGCACGGGGGCGTAAGTGTAGCGAGGCACGAGCGGAACGCACGGGGGACGCCTACGTGTGTGGCAGATACACCTTGATCTGTGCCCGCCGCGCTTCCGTCTGCTCTGGCGTCAGGAACGTCCGCCAGGTTGCCTCCGCCCGCTCTCGGTAGGCAGCCTGCGCCGTCTCGTCGCCGGGAACGTAGGACAGCAGAAAACTTATCCACGCGACCTCATTCGTTCACTCATATTATTCTCACCCATAAAAATTTGTGGTAGCAAACTTATATCGCCACAAATATTTAATTATATCCGAGGGATAAATTGATGTATCTGTCTTTGTTTTTCAATAATTTGATTTTCATTTAAATAGTCATTCCATATATTTATCGATGTATTCAAATAATTATCATTATTTGATAATAAAAATAAAATATAACCAATCCAAGAAATACCCGATTTATTATTAGCAGATGTATGATAATTATATATTAATTCCAGTTCTGTTATAAGAGCATATAGATCAATCTCCTCACAGCCAAACTGAGATAACGCCAAGCATTCTCGGCAATTATACTTTCCGATATCGTCATTACAAGATTCAAAAATAGAAAAAGCTTTATTGTAATTTCTTTTTGCTTTTAAATAGTTTTTATTGATTAAGTGATAATCTGCTATTCCTTTGTAGCAGTAGCCTATGCCTCGTTTATCACCAGATTTTAAATATATTTTCCTAACTCGAAGAAAACAATCCAAAGCTTCATACATTTTGTTTTGACGAAAATAGATCGCAGCCAATTCTCTTAAGCAATTTGCTTGCTGGACTTCAGGATACCGTGCTTTATGAATTTCCACACTCATGATTAATGTACTATCAATCTCTCCAAATTCTGTATATGCCTCTAAAAAAAGTTGTTCTGCACGTTGTAAATTATTTTTTTTGTACTCAACAGCCCCAAGTCCTTTTTTAGAATAACCTATGCCATATAAACAAATTTGCCGCTTTATATTATCAACTGATTGATTCAAAACCTCAGTAAGAATTCTTAAAGATTCACTATAATTATCCATAGCTTCATTAAACCTGTTAAAATATCTATGAATGTCACCAATTCCAACTAAATTTTCGGATATTCCATAAATATTATTAATTTCTCTATTTACTTGCAATGACAAATTAAAATTATACATAGCCAAATCATAAAGGCTCTTTCTTTTATACAGTTCGCCTATCCCATCCGAAAATTTGCTTAAAAATATTTTTAATTGAATATCTCTACTTTGCTGTAAATATGATAGAAGGCCATCGAACACACTAATATCACCGCGATTAGTAAAAAATATGATAACACCATAATACCAGTACATTTGATGTAATTCCTTAATTCGATGAAACTCTCTGCGAAGAATATATTCAATATTACTAATTTCTGGTAATATTTCAGTTAAAGCACTGCTTCCTTTTCTCGGTGCTCCTATATATTTTCCATTTTCTATCATTTTACTTAAATAATGCCTCACTATAATATCCCATTCATCATTATTTGGATGCCAATTATTTTCGATAAATTCTCTAACTGGATGTAACATTCTCCACCTTGAAAAATCAGAGTTATTTTGAATTAATCCCAACTTTAAAAGTAAATCTCCAACTGGATTTGCTTTGTTAGCATCAACTTTGAGGAGTTCAGAAATATCAGATTTCTTAATTCCATCAGGAAGTCTGCCCATAACTCGAACTAACATCAACGCTAGTTCATTAGATTTCAAATGCGGACTTTCTAAAGAAAACGACAGCACCCGTTTCCAACTTGAATCTCGGCCAGCTCCAAGTTCCATTAGTGAACCTCTCTCCAAGTTCCAGCGTCGTTGAAGCTCCACAAAGCTGCCATCCATTTCTGCATGGTGAGCTAACAGCATAATCGGGGCTGGTACAAATTCAACCTGTGACATTAAGGCCAATACATCAGGTTGCGATGGTTTCTGCTGCAAATTAGCAACAGTCAAAAATAGTTCAACAGCAGAAGATTCATCAAGTCCGGTAACAGGTATGCCGATCCAAAACGTCCCAGCACTAACCCATGCCTCACTTCTAAACGACGCGAGTAAGGCAACTTGAGGAACATTACCAATGGCTCGCAACAAACCTTTCGTCTCGTCTTCCACCATCTGATCAGGCCTATTGGCATCCTCTGGTTGTGCTGCCAACCCCAGCGGCGTTTCGATATTATCTATTCCGATCACCAACGGCGCATCTATGGCTCGGAGATGCGTCAACAAAGCACTCTGGGCGCTCTGAGGGTTCGGATCAAGCAATGGCCACCCTATTGCATCTGCGATCAACCGTACCAAGACATCAGCATTATTTGCTTTGTCCGCCTCCACCCAGTAGCGCCGCTCGTGGAAATGCGCCTTCATTCTCGGGTCGATCAAGGCACGTTTCTTGAGCGTCGTCTTCCCGATACCGGGGCCGCCGTAGAGCAGCACCGGCTTTGGCGAAGGCTGCGTCATAGTCTCGCAAATTATCTTCAGTTCCGCGTCGCGGCCCAGACACCCGTACTCCAGCGCCGGAATGTTGACACGTACTTCGCCTCCCCCTTGAAGCGCTTCGCTTTCGTCCCCCTCCGGCTGTTTCCCTCGTTCCTCGGGGCGAAGGGGGAGGAACTCTTCGCACCAATCCAGGTGCTTGTCTTGAATGCCGAGAGCTTTGAGAATCTTGACGAGCGTGGCAAAATCGCCGCCCGTGTCACCTGGCTTCAGGCGCTGACGAACGACGGTCGGCGTGACATCAGACCTGCGAATAAGCTCTGCCTGGTTCAATCCAACCTCGGTCATTTTGAGATGAACATCAACAACATTCCGAAAACGCCAGCTCATGAAAAACTATTCGATGAGTTTCGGTGAAATCCTCTATTTCCGGTGCGTAGCCACCGCTTTCGCTCTTTCGTCATGCAGTGTGTCGGGAGAAAATGCAGTTGTAACCGGGGGCGACGATTGGGAAGCGAGGCTGTACCCGGCAGCTTCGCTTCCAAGAACAACGGAAAGCTTAGAAACACATGAACCGCAAACACATTCAGCGAGCCATCGCTCTCGGGGCATTCTGCCTCATCGACATCATCGCGTTTCTCCTGCTGCGCCAGCCTGCCGTGCTGAGCGCCTGACCTACCGAAAGAAAGCAAAAACCATGCAACACACAACCACAAACCACGACGAGCAAGCACGCGAAGCACACCATGTCCCTGTCTGGCTCAAGCTACTCACGGCGCTGCTCGGCGCGGCCTTTGCCTACTTCGTTCTGGGCGGTGGCGGACGCGGCTGGGACGGCGTCCTGGCAAGCCTTCTGGGAAGCGTCAGCCACAACCTCGCGATGCTGCTTGAAGCGGCCTGGGAGCATGTCCTGCACGCTCACCAGGCGCGTAGCCGGGCACGCTGGAGCGCCCGGAAAACCCGGACGCTCGCGCTGGCGGGAGTCGCGCTGGCCGCCCTCGTCGCTGTCCCGACAGCGCACTGGCTCATGCCAACGTGACCCAGCCTCATCTCCCCCTTCCCTCACGCCGCCACCCAGGGGGTACCCGGTCGGGAAAACGTGAGGGTAAGGGGGCCGGGGGGATGGGTGCTACCGAAACGGCGTCGCGAACTTCGGGTCGGTGCTGAGAGAGTCGTCCTCGAAGGTTCGCAGGAACGCGATCAGGGCGTCGCGGTCCTCGCCGGTCAGATTCAGGCGAAGCGGCTGATTCTGAGGCGTCTTGAGCCGGTTGTCGAGTGCGGGGCCGTTCTGGACGCCATTGATGTAGTGGTCCACGACCTGGCCGAGCGTCGAGAACCGTCCGTCGTGCATGTACGGCCCGCCGCGCAGGAGATTTTTCAGTGCGGGCGACTTGAACGTGATGGTTTCTCCGGCGTCGAGTCCGTTGCTGCGCGAGTTCGGGTCGAGAGCAAGGCTCGGCATCTGGTGACATGAGACGCACCCGCCGCCGCCCTGGTTCGGCGGGGTCAGGTAAACCGTCTTGCCCCGGTTCTCCTGGTCGGTAAAGTTCGGGAACGGCTGCCCGACGCCTCTGTTTTGTTGGGCGGGCTGGAAGACCTGCGCGAAGCCCGAGTCGAACTTCGAGCTGGTGGAGACCATCGCCCGCTCGAACTGGGCGAGCGCCCGCTGAATGCGGTCTTCCGTAATGGCAGAATCGCCATAGACCCAGCGGAACAGCTCGGGATAGTAGCCGATGCCGTCCATTTTCGATGCGAGCGAGCCGAGGCCGCCGTGGGCTGCGTCGAAGCCCATCTCGACGCTGTTCTGGATCGGTTGCGTCGCCTGTGCCTCGACGCTCGGGGAGCGTTTGTCCCAGAACATGGCGTTGCCCGCATAGAACCGGATGTTCCCGAGGCGCATCGAGTGGGCGCTGGTGAACTCGTTGCCCTCAAAACCGGGGCTGAAGCGGCGATTGTCGGCAAACCCGATGCCCTGCTGGTGGCACGAGGCGCAGGCCGTGGTGTTGTTGACGCTGAGCTTTCTGTCGTAGAACAGCACCCGCCCGAGCGTCGCGCCCCGGTCGGTCACGCGGTTGCCGGGCGGCTCGTTGGTGCGACCTTGCACAGCAGCGTCATAGTGGACGGGAAAGTTAGGACTCGCGTAGTTGGGCAGAAAGTTTGGATCGATGGTCGTCGCCGCCTTGAGACTTGCGAACGGATCGGGCGTCGGTGTGGGAGTTGGCGTCGGAGTGGGAGTGGGAGTCGGTGTGGGAGTCGGCTCTGGAGTTGGGGTCGGAGCGGGCGTCGGGGTTGGCGTCGGCTCTGGTGTGGGAGCAGGCGTGGGCGACGGAGTTGGCTCCGGTCCTGGGGTCATTCCGTCGGGCGTCGGAGTGGGCACGGGCGAGGGGGTCGGAGTCGGAGTGGCCGTTGCCTCGGGCGTTGGGGTCGGCGCGGGCTTCCCTCCACCGCCACCACAGCCACCGATCAGCGCCAGTGCCATCGTCGGCAGGGTCAGCGCGAGCGCAAAGCGAATCTTAGTCGTCCTCATCATAAGAGAGTCATACGGGCAAACCATGAAGCAACCGTGAAGCCGGAGCAAAATTCCGAAAAAAAAATCAGAAAGTTCCGAAAAATCCGGAACATTGTCCGGCGCGAAACGTCTTAGCGTTAATCCTTCTCCAGGGCGTGCCATAGCCCTATCCCCCATCGAGGCTATCTGGTGGGGGCTTTTTTTGCCACCGCAAAGACCGTCAGGCCGAACGGGAGCAGTCCGCGCAGGGCCAGTCCGCTCTCCAGATCGAGGCTCCACTGGAGCAAGGTATTTAGCCAGGGACGCGTCGGCTGGGCGTCGGCGACGGGCGGAGCGCCTTTCTGGAAGGCGTTCTGGAAGCGCCGGAGCACGAACGCGGCAGGGAGAAGCCCGCAGACAGCGTACCGACAAAGCTCGACCTGAAGCCCGGCTCCTTCCAGCAGGGCGCGGACCTCGGGGGCACGGTAGCGGCGCTGATGATGAAGCGCGACATCATGGCGGCTCCAGAGCGACTGGTACGCCGGAACCGTCACCACGAGCGTCCCGCCAGGCTTCAGGGTTCGCGCGATCTCCGCCGCCGCACTCTCGTGATCGGCGATGTGCTCCAAAACGTCCAGCGCGACGATGCCATCGAAGGTATCCGTGGGGAACGGCATGGCGGTCGCGGACGCCAGCGCGAGCGCCCGATGCCCCCGCTCCCGGCACAGTGAGAGCGCCAGTGGCTCCATATCCAGCCCCCAGACCTCGCCCAGCCCCTGCAGCCGGTCCATCGTCCCGCCGGTTCCACAGCCGACATCGAGCAAGCGTGCCTGCTCAGGAAGCCGTCCCGCCAGCGCCCGGAGCAGCAGATTCCGTCGCGCGACGAACCACCAGTGGGTGTCCTCCAGCGCGTACATCTGGCGATAATAGGCATGATCCATCCGGGCAAAATTCTATCACGCAGAGCGGCCTTGATTGCTACCAGTCGTCGATGTAGCCAAGGAGACCATCGTTGAAGCCATACTCTTGTTTGGAGAGAAGCGTACCAGCGGAGTTCTTGAGCTGCGTGAAGGTGGGGAGACCCTGAGCCGTGTACTGATGCTCCTCGCGATTCCCCGCAGGATAGACCAAGCTTTCTACGCTGCCATCCAAGAAATAATTTGTCCAGCCGCTCTGACCAAGCGGGTTCAGCGAGCCGTTCGGACGATCCACTTTGTCGTAGCCGAAGGTCCAGGCGTTGCATACAATCAATATGTATAAATTAAGAACTACACAACCTATTTTTACTGTTTTATACAAGGATATCCAATTTCCAAAACATCTTCATTCAAATCTTGTAAAGTAATATCTGGATTAATCTGATAAACCAATTTTTCATTCAACGGCACATGAGAATAAATAGCTTCAATTAGATCAATCTTGATTTCGACACCAAAATAGTCTTCCGCCCACTCTTGATATGATTTTGGATCACCATCAAGAATAGACGAAAATTTTATAAATCCATCTATATCATTACCATTTGGTAAATCAATAGTATTATATTCCCACACACTGTCTATGGATGATTGCCAAATACAAAAAGTTGTATCATTCATCATAAATGCAGGTTCATTTATTGATTCTTGGAATAAAACAGGTACTTCTTTTAATATATTAAATCGTAAATCGCTTGTAGCCATAAAACAATCTTTGTAAAAACCTTTAAATAAACACCCAAACGACAAATAATGAATGAACCAATGACTTCCAGAGCCGTCTCTCATTGAAGCAACAGATTGACCATCAGACCATTTGGCATTAAAAGAATAATATCTCATTTCCCAATCCGGACAAACGATAGCATCTATCATTGCAATAGATTGAGTGAGGCGAAATAGGGCGCTGCAACCCAGTAAATCAGATTTATTCAATTAAAGAATCCCATTTATTTCTGTTACACTGTCTACACAAAACTTGACCATTGTCAGGAGTACCACTTCCACCTCGGGACTTCGCAAAAACATGATCAATTTGCCATTCATTTGCATTGGGTGTGACACCGCTCATTGATTTTTCAGGTCTGACGCATTTCACACCACATTCAGCACACAGTATATCACCCTCTGCTGTTACAGCCTTGCGAAGAACCTCTCGTTTTCCTGCAACTGTAAAATCCTTTCCAACTCTGCTACCCGGAGCACCGCCCGGAGTTGATAGCTCAGCTACTCCAACTCCAGCTGCGGCTACCATGATTAACGCATCACCACACCCTTGACCAGCCTCGTAAACATTATCATTTCGTGCCCAACCAAACAGAGTATCTCCCATCCCTTCATTAGTGAATGGATAAACGACAGTACGGAATAATGCTTCCCCGCCTCGACAGCGATAGACAGATGCAAGATACATCCCTGTCTGGATTCCAGCTTGTGCTCCAGCAACAGGGTTTGTAAGTTTATTTATAGAGTTACCAATACCTCGTGAAAACCAATAGACATCACTACAATACTGCCTCAAGTTCATGTCACCAAATTCATAGCTTGAGTCGTCGTCGTCACCAAATTGTATAGTTGATTCAGGAGATAATCCCAGGGGGTCTGTGAAGTCAATGGGATCGTTTCCGCAGTAGGCGTAGAAGTTGCTCCCGCCGCCGAAGCCAATCGGGTCTTCGCTGATAAACCTGCCTAATCCGGGTGAGTAGCAGGGTCGTTCAGTTTTCGTGAATGGAATAGGCTAAACTGGGTGCATGTCTTCCTCGTCTCGTTCTTCGGCAGCTCCTCTGCCTTCTCTGTGGGAATTTTTGGGCAGGGTTCCTGATCGTCGCGGTCGTCACGGACGAC
>JANLTX010000011.1:0-94592 GCA_031363095.1 Armatimonadota bacterium
CAGGGCAAACGCATTTGAAATCGGTCTTGCTGGTGATGCTATTTATTGATATTCGCTGTATTTTTCCGTCGAATAAATTCGCGGCTACAACTACGAATTCGACCTGCGATTGGCAAGCCAATCTTGTCGAATCAAAGAGAATTTCTGGATTCGACGAGGGAAGCTTGCTTCCTGAAGGTCCGGGTACCCTCAGGGTGTTGTAATCATAGCCGCGAATTTATTCGACGGGATCGGGCAGGAAAATCCAAATGCGTTTGCCCTGGCGGAACAAAGTAAATCTATTGTTTCTGTCAGGGTTATGGTAGATTACACCATGCCAAGTATTGCTGTCCTGCCAGGCGATGGAATTGGGCCGGAGATCGTCGTGCAGGCCGTTCGCGTTTTGAATGTCGTTGCACCGGATATTGTCTCGGAAGAGGCGCTTGTCGGGGGCGCAGCCTACGACGTGGGCGGACACCCGCTTCCCGCCGCGACGCTTCAGCTCTGCAAAGACTCGGACGCCATTCTGCTCGGAGCTGTCGGTGGGCCGCAGTACGATGCCATTCCCGACCCGAACCTCAGGCCCGAGCGCGGGGCGCTGCTACCGCTGCGAAAGCACCTGGGGCTGTACGCCAATCTCCGGCCCGCGATTCTCTATCCGGCGCTGGCAGGGGCGTCGAGCCTCAAGTATGAGCTGGTCTCGGGCGGGCTGGACCTTCTGATCGTTCGAGAACTGACGGGCGGGTTGTACTTCGGCGAACCCAAAAGTAACGATGGCGAGCGAGCCGTGGATACCTGCGTCTACACCCGGCCCGAGATCGAGCGGATCGCACGCGTCGGCTTCGAGGCGGCTCGCAAGCGCGGCAAAAAGCTCTGCTCGGTCGATAAACAAAACGTCTTGAGAACGTCGGTGCTCTGGCGCGACACGGTCTCGGCTCTGGCGAAAGACTACCCGGACGTGCAGCTTTCGCACATGCTCGTGGACAACTGCGCGATGCAGCTGGTGCGCAACCCGGCCCAGTTCGATGTGATCGTGACCGAGAACCTGTTCGGCGACATTCTCTCCGACGAAGCCTCGATGCTCACCGGATCGCTCGGGATGCTGCCCTCGGCCAGCCTGGGAGCCGGGACGTTCGGGCTGTACGAGCCGTGCCACGGGTCCGCGCCGGACATCGCCGGGAAGGGTGTCGCAAACCCACTCGCGACGATTCTCTCGCTGGCGATGCTTTTGCGCTACTCGCTGGGCCGGGAAGCGACCGCGACGAAGATCGAGAAAGCAGTCGAGGGCGTGCTGAAGAGCGGGCTGCGAACCGCCGATATCGCGGCTCCCGGCGAGGCAATCGTCGGAACGATGGCAATGGGCGACGCCGTGCTGGAAGCGCTGCGTTGAGCCAGGACGAAGCCAAGCGCACCGTCGGCATCCAGGCGGCGCAGCTCGTCCAGCACGGAATGACGGTCGGTCTCGGCAGCGGCTCGACGGTTGTGCATTTCTTAGAAGCTCTGGGCGAGCGAATTAGAAACGACGGACTGGAGATCCGGGGCGTCGCGACCTCCAGCCGGACCGAGGACGTGGCGATTCGGCTGGGAATCCCGCTGGTGCCGCTGACTCCGCGCAGCGCCCCGGACCTCACCATCGACGGCGCGGACGAGCTGACGCCCTCGCTGAGCCTCATCAAAGGCGGCGGCGGCGCACTGCTTCGCGAGAAGCTGGTCGCGCAGGCGTCGCGCGAGGTGCTGATCATCGCCGACTCCACCAAGAAAGTCGATCTTCTGGGTGCGTTCCCGCTTCCCATCGCCGTCGTGCCGTTCGCGGTGCCGATTCTCATCGACATTCTCCAGCGCGAGTTCGGGGTCGGGGCGCAGTGGCGGCTGAACCACCACGATGTCCCGATGCTCAGCGACGACGGCCTGGCGATCTTGGACCTGCCGCTCGGCGTGATCCGTCACCCTGAGCAGATGGAGCCGCACCTCAGAGCACTTCCGGGCGTCGTCGAAGTAGGCCTGTTTGTCGGCATCGCCACCCGCGCCCTCCTCGCCCACGAAGACGGCTCTATCGAAGAAATCCATCGAACTTGCGCCGTGGACTGAAGTCCGCTCTCTGTCCACGCAGGTGGACATTCTTATCGAGCCGGGAATTTATTCCACGGATTGAGTGTCAGTCACAAATGCGGAAACCCTACGGCCAGACCTCGAAGTCTTAGTGCCATATGCAGAAATGCTAATTTCATATGTGGAAGTCTTAGTGGCATAGGTGGAAGTCCTGTGAACAGACCTCGAAGTCCTATTTTCATATCCCGAAGTCTTAGTGGCATATGCAGAAATGCTAATTTCATATGTGGAAGTCTTAGTGACATAGGCAGAAGTCTTGTGAGCAGACACAGAAGTCTTGTATTCACCCACCCGCACTCTCCGTATCCTCGGTGATTTCGTGCGACATCTGGCGGCATACGAGGCAATGAAATTGTCTCGCTGAGGGCTTCGCCGAACGCCCTCGCGGACGGACCGATATTTTTGTCCGAAGAACATTCGGTGCGGAGCGCCTACAGCGAGGGATTTCAATCCCTCGACGACGCCGGTACAATGCCTGTGTGACAGACAGAGAAATTGCCGAGCGCTTTCGGGCCATCGCCGATATTTTAGAGATCCAGGGCGAGCTGGTCTTCAAGGTTCGGGCGTACCGAGTCGCCGCCGAGACCATCGATTCCCTCGAAGACGACGAGCTTTCCGAGCGCCACGCGGCAGGGACGCTCAAAGAACTTCCCGGCTTCGGCCCGGCGATTGTCTCGAAGACCTCGGACTTTCTGACCACCGAAACGACCGCGATCTGGGAGCGCATCAAAGACTCGGTCCCGCCCGGAATCGTGCAGCTTGCCAGCGTGCCCGGCATCGGCCCGAAGACCGCCAAGACTCTGTGGGAGAGCTTGAGCGCCGAGACGATTGAAGCCGTCGAGCAGGCGGCGCGCGACGAGAAAATCCGGGTTCTGGCTGGCTTCGGCCCGGCCAAAGAAGCGCAGATTATCGAAAAAATTGAAGCCTGGCGTCGGCTCAGCGCAAAGCTTCCCCGGTACAAAGCCCTCGAAATCGCAAATAGAGCAATCTCAGAGATTCAAAAAATCCCCGGTGTGGAATCTGTGGAAATTGGGGGCGAGCTACGCCGTGGTTTTGATGAAGTCAACGAAATCGTTCTTGGAGTACATGCCCAGGGTGACATAGCGGCATTGCCGAAACTGCCTGATGCCGTTCGATGCTCTCTGGCAGTGGGACGCGAGAAATATGCTTGGGACGACCCACAAATTACTCCTCCTGGTACAAACTTACCTTTCATTGCCCCGGAGATTCGGGATTGGCCGAATATTATCGAATTAGCAGAGTCGGGGAACTTGCCAAAATTAATTGAGAGGTCGGATTTCCGGGGAGAGCTGCATGAGCATACGGTGTGGTCGGATGGGAAAAATACGGTTCGGGAGATGGCCGAGGCCGCTCTTAAGTTGGGTTATGAATACCTGGCGATTACGGATCACTCGCCACTGGTCGGGGTGGCAAACGGCCTGAATCGAGACAGATTACTAAAACAAATCGACGAAATTAATTCTCTGAAACCCGAGTTTGCGGCGCGGGGGCTGCACTTATTAACCGGGCAGGAAGTGGATATTCTCGCTGACGGCAATTTAGACATGGACGACGATGTTTTAGCTCAGTTAGACATGGTTGTGGCGAGCGTCCACCGTCGGTTCAAGCTGGACGAGGCCGCCATGACGGCACGAATCGTTCGGGCGCTGGAGAGTCCGCATGTGGACATCCTCGGGCACCCGACCGGGCGACTTTTAGGGGTTCGCGAGCCATATGCAGTCGATATGAACGCCATAATTTCTGCTGCAGCGAAGAACAACAAGGCGCTGGAGATCAACTCGACGCCACAGCGCATGGACTTGAAAGATACGCACGCAAAAGCCGCGAAAGCTGCCGGGGTGAAGCTCTCGATCAACTGCGACGCGCATTCTGTTCACAGCCTCGGGGATTTCGAGTGGGGGCTTTGCATGGCACGTCGCGCCGGACTCGAAGCGGGCGATGTGATCAACACCTACTCGTGGAAAGACTTACAGACATGGCTCACCCGCTGAGAGCGTCGTACCCGTTCCCCGAGCGCCGGGAGCTTGTAGGAGAGTATGTCACGCTCACGCCGTGCGACCCGGCCCGCGACTCTGCGCAGCTTTTCGAGGAAGCAAATGGCTCAGAAACTGCCCGTGCCCTCTGGGAGTTCATGTACTTCGGGCCGTTTGAGAGCATCGCGAGCTTCGAGGACTACCTCTCCGCGATTCACGCCGACCCGAAAGCGCTGCCGTTCACTGTGCGGCGCAACACGGACGGAAAGGCCATCGGGCAGAACTGCCTGCTCGCTATCGAGACGCTTCACGGGCGGGCGGAGCTGGGAAGTATCTGGTATCTCCCCGAGGCGCAACGCACACCCGCCAACACGGAAGCCTGCTTTTTGCTTCTCTGCCATCTCTTCGACGACCTGGGCTACCGCCGCGCCGAGTGGAAGTGCGACAACCAGAACAAACGCAGCTTCGCGGCTGCCGAGCGCCTGGGCTTCACCTTCGAGGGGACGTTCCGCCAGCATGCAATCCGCAAAGGGATAAACCGCGACACGGCCTGGCTCTCAATCATCGACAGCGAGTGGCCGCAGGTCAAAGAACAGCTCGCGGCGCTACTGCGTCGGTAGAATCCGGCGGCGTCACGCCTCGCCGACAGCGCGCAGGACCGCTGCCAGCCAGACCAGGCTGTGTCGGATGGGATCGCTCTCTCCTGAGGCGACGCGCTGGAGGTTCTCCCAGTCTTCGGAGAGCTGCCCGACGCTCAGATCGGTCGGTTCTTCCTCGACGGTGTGTAGTTCGTCCGCGTCGATATGCCAGTAGTAATCCTCAGGAAGCGAAAGCGTGTCGCCATTTTCCGATTCCAGATACTCTAAAAGTCGAGACGTTACTACTTTAAGTTCTTTAACTTTAATTTCTGTCATTTTTCTGTCTATCCTAATAACAAAGAGACACAAAGTCGTGCCTCTTCGTCGGCGATCTACGTTAGCTACAGGAGTTTTTCAGATCCTCGATCTCTTTTTTCTTCTTAGCAATCTCATCTTTGAACTTCTGGATTTCTTTTTCCAGTTTCTTGATTCGACCATCGATGATCTTCTGTCGTTCTGCCGGAGTCTTCGCTTTTTTCAGACGACCGTCGTTGTCGTACTTGTCCGGGTCTTTTTTGTAGTCGGCAAGCTTCTTTTCATGCGCTTTGATTTGCTTTTCCAGGCTCTTGATGCCTTTTTCAAGCTGCTTGATTTTCTCTTTGACATCGTCGCCACAGGTAAGAAGCGTATCAGTGATGCTGGCTTCCTCCAGAGCGATTCCTTCCATCCCGATTTCCGTCTCGACATACGGAATCCAGCTTGAATTGAACGGATCGAGATCGGGATCATAGACACACTCGCCTGTCGTATCCGTCGTATCGTCGAGAAACTCACGCGAGATCGGAGTACCGCTTACTGTGCGGCCCCCGGAGCACCCGATGCTGCCGATTGTAAAGAACACACCAACCAGAAGCACCAGAAAACACTGCCATCGTCGGGTCATTTGTTATCCTCCAGAGCGTCTTGCCCTGAAGGTATTATATCTTTAACAGATTTTTTTGCAACAGAGAGGCGGTCAGCCCATCGAGGGTGTAGGTCTCGGCGATGGAATCCGGCTCGCGCAGAAGTTCGCGGCAGGTCTGGGCGGTGATCGGGCCGATGCAGATCAGTCGCACGGATTCGGGGACACTCTCTGCCCCAATCGCCTCCACAAAGTTCGTCACGGTGGACGAGCTGGCGAACGTAATCGCGTCGATAGAGTTTGTGGATAGCTGCTGGCGGATTTCGTCCGCGCCCGTGGCATCAGGGCGGGTTTGATACGCGGGGGCAACTGTCACGTCCGCGCCGCGTGCCCGCCAGGTCTCGGGCAGGAGCATGCGAGCCTCGGTAGCACGAGGAATTAGAACTCTCTTGCCCGAAACATCCTCGGGGAACTCTTCCAGAACTTTCTCCGCCACAAACTCGCTCGGCACGAAGTCGGCCAGAACCCCAAATTCTTTTAATTTTTCTGCCGTCGCCGGACCAATCGCGGCCACTTTTGCGTTTCCCAGAGCGCGAGCGTCTTTGTTTTGCTTGCTCAGTCGCTCGAAGAAATAATTCACGCCATTTGCGCTGGTAAAAACAATCCAATCAAACTCCGAGAGCTTTTCCAGAGCCGAGTCCAGAGCCGTGAAATTGTCTTCGGGCGGACCAATTTTGATCGTCGGGAACTCGATAGGCTCGGCACCGAGGGCGCGGAGCTTTGCGCTCAGTGCGGAAGCTTGCTCGCGGGTGCGCGTGACGACAACTCTCTTCCCCGAGAGCGGGCGGTTATCGAACCAGCGCAGGGTGTCGCGGTAGCGCACGACCTCGCCGACAACCGTCACGGCGGGCGCGGTGATCCCGAGGCGCTTCACCTCGCCCGCAATGGTTTCAAGTGTCCCGACCGCGACTTTTTGCTGGGGCCAGGTGCCCCACTGCACCACGGCGACAGGGGTTTTTGCGTCGCGCCCGTTCTCGATAAGTTTCGTGGAGATATCGCTCAGCGACTCGACTCCCATCAGAAACAGGAGTGTGTCGGCGGCGTGCGCGATCCGGTCCCACTTTCGACGGCTCTCCGAAGCGCCACCCTCTCTGCTTCCGCTCTCGGCCCGGTCGCCGCGCTCGTGGCCGGTGATCACGGCAAAGCTGCTCGCGGCGTCCCGGTGCGTCACGGGGATTCCCGCGTAGGTCGGGGCGGCAATCGCGCTCGTCACTCCCGGAACCACGACGAACGGAACCTCTCTTTCGCGAAGGTAGGCGCACTCCTCGCCCCCACGCCCGAAGACCATCGGGTCGCCGCCCTTGAGCCGCACGACGGTTTTCCCGGCAAGCGCAGCCTCGGCAATCCGCGCGTTGGTGTCTTCCTGCTTGACGAAGTGTTTTTCGGCCCGCTTGCCCACAAAGATTTTCTCACACGCTTTTGAGCAATGCCCGAGCGTCGCGGGATGCACGAGCGCATCGTAGAAAACCACCTCGGCCACCGCGAGCGCGTCGCGCCCGGCAAGCGTGAGAAGCCCCGGATCGCCCGGCCCGGCTCCCACCAGAAAAACAGTTCCTGTCACGCTCTCAGTGTACCGTCCCCTGGCAGCGGGTCCGGCGTTTTGCACCCGGCATTGAAAATACCGGCCTTTTAAAATCACCCCTCCGGGGTGGCCGAGCCGGAGGTTCGCTTATGACAGGCCGGTATTTTCAATGCCGGACGTACACGGCTACTTGATGCTCTCTATCGTGATGCTCTCGACATACAGCCGGGCCTCCGTGAAGTCTCCGGCGGGCGCGAGGCGGTAGATTCCCAGGCCGCGCAGAGTGATCGTAAGAAGAACCGTCTGCAGATCCGGGCTGAGTAGCTCCAGCTTGCCGGTTTTCTCTTCCGAGGCCGCGTTGTTTCCCCGAACCACAAAGCTCTCGAACCACTTTTCGAGCGAGCCGACGCCCACCATCGAGGCGAAGAAGACCAGGTCGCTGACATCGGGGGCCATTGTCTCCGGCGCAAACTCACGGCGCTCACCGCTCTCCGCTTTTTTCTTGAGTTGTTGCTCCAGGTCACGGCGATCTGCGTTGCCCAGCGAGGCGGCGACCTGCTTCAAGACGAGCGCATCGATCTTGTTAACTCGGGTTGTATCAAGCCCGTCGATGCTCAGGCGGAAGTTGCTCGCCAGCATCGGTCTGGCTTTGTTGGCGATAAAACTCGGGGCAGTTCCCGAGCCAGGCACAACGCGAACCATGTCGGGCACGAGCGTGACCAGAAGCGATGCCGTCTCTTTGCTCGCCGCAGCATCCAGAGCGGGCAGAGCAATCTCTGTGACGCGGGCATTCACAAACTCCAGGCGCTTGAGCACTTTCTGGTTGAAATCGACCAGGACGACCGCACCATCGAGCGGTGCCGAGCCAGGCCCGTTTTGCAGAACCTTCCAGAACTCTGGCGTCATCGCCGGTCCCGTCTCCAGCACAAACGGCTCGTAGCGCACTCGTCCCAGCCGCTTACCCGCGCCCGCTCTCTCCGCCACCACGTCCGCGACGACGTTCCCCCCGGAGGCGGAGCGCAGCATTCCGACCGCAACCCCACTTAGCTCCAGGTAGGCCCGCGACGCCTGAGGCCGCGTGGCGAGCGCCCGAGAGTTGACGCCTTGCGCCCACGCCGAAAGACCAAGCGAAGCGACAAGCACGAACGCGATTAAAAAACGCATGAGAAAATCTCCTGCGGCTATCGTACCCGAAAGCGTGCAAGATGAAACGCTACTCCCAGCCTTCGTAGGTTTCCTTCACGCTCTGTGCCCAGGCAAGAAGCGCCTCGCGCCGTCGCTCGAACGCTATCGCCGCCGCCAGAGTTCCGACGCCCAGCAGCGTGAGGTAGACGCCGTAGTTGATCTCCCGGAGCGGCTCCCAGAGCCGGACGACGAGCAGGGCGACGAGAAAGACGATGCCGCCGCCAAGATAAGCGCGAACTCGCTTTGCGATGCCCAGCGCGATGCAGGCCAGGCACGCGGCGGCGAGCAGCATCGAGTGCGCCCACTGCGCGGGACTCAGCCACGCCGCCAGCAGCGACGGCGCGAGAACAAAGAGCAGTCCCGGCAGGCGCAAGGCGCTCTGGTGGCGCAGCTCGGCGATGAGCAGAAGATACACGCCGAGCGGTAGCAGAAACCAGTCGAGGCGGTCGGGGCCAAGGCCGATCCGGTCGAAGAGAAACAGCCCGAACGCGGCCAGTGCCGCAGCAAAACCCGCGTGGAGACAGGCCAGCTCCCGGCGCAGCCCGGCAGCCCCGGAGAGCGTCGTCGCCGTGACCGCGAGCGCAAGAGTCGCCCAGCGTCCCTGCCCCGGCTCGGCAGCGCCGAGAAGCGCCAGCAGAGCCGCAGCGCCGCTCACGGTCAGCCCGACACCGGAAAGCGTCCGCCAGAGCCAGTCCGGGCCGCGCCGAAAGCTCCCGGCCAATCCCTGCCAGAGCGTGGCGACGAGCGCGACGGTGAAGGCAGTCTGCGCGACGCTCGGACTCCAGCGCGGAAAGCCGCCCCACACCAGAACCCCGGCGACGCTCGCGATGCCCGCCGCCAGAGCCAGCGAGAGCCGCCGCTCCCGGCGCAGGCTGAGTGCTCCCAGCGTCAGCGCAAACGCCCCACCGACAACCCCGAGCGCGAGTTTCTCCGGCACAGAAAGCGGGAGAAAAACGGCAAAGATCGCTGTCCCGATGGCCGCCGGAGCGTCGCCCTTTGTCTCCCGGTCCAGGTAGAGCAGCACGGGCAGAGTCGCGAGCGGCCAGAAGTCGATCCAGCTCGGAGGGAGAAGCGCCGCCGCCAGATGTCCTGCGGCAAGGCACCAGAGAATCGCGCGAATCGGTCGGTCGGCAGGCTGCCGCCACGCCACGCCACTGACAATAAAAGCCAGCCCGAGCGTCCACGGCGGAAGAAGCCAGGCTCCGGACGCCCGCCCCAGCCACAGGCCAAGAGCCGCAGCAAAGAGCGGCACCAGCACCATTCCCTGAGCGACACGGGAGTGAGTAAAATAGCTCCAGAGCGCGGTGCCCATCGCCGCGAGCAGCAACGTCGCCGCGCCCTCCGGCTTATTTTCCCAGAGCAGCAAAAACTGCCCCAGGCACGCCCAAGCCAGCGCGACGCCCGCCATCCGGCGCGGGGCCGGGCGAGGGTCTTCCCCCGAAGCGTACGCCTCGTTCCTCGGCTTACTTTCGCCCCCGTTCGGACGGGGGAGGGGGGCCAGAAGCGCCGGGAGCAACAGCCAGCGCTCGGGGTTGGGAGCAATTCCCGTAAGACGAACCAGCAGGGCATCCAGCGGGACGGCTCCGAGTCGCAGGGCGAGCAGCCCGACACCCAGAGCCGGATAGAGTGCGGCTTCGTCGCCTTCCTGGCGAGCGAGGATTAGCCAGAGCAGCGCGATTCCGCCCAGAGCAAGCCCCCACACCGGCCTGTCAGGATCGAACGCAACCAGGGGAGCGGCGAGCAGCGCCCCCGCCCAGGAGCCGTGGCGGTACGGAGCCGTCTCGCCGAGTTTTGTGTGTCGGTGCCACGCGCTCACTGTCGCCAGGACAAGGCCCATTCCGGCAAGCGCCGTCGCCAGCGGAAGCGTTCCGTGGCGCGGAGCGAGCCAGCCTGCACCAAGAAGCGCAAAGGCCGACGCACCATAGCCGAGCCACCCGAGGCGCAGAACCTGAGCCGCAAACCCCAGCGTGAGCGCACCGCCCAGCAAGGCCACTCCGCCCGGAGTATCGCCGCCGTGCAGGAGCGCTCCGCCCAGCGCGAGCGCCGTCAGTCCCAGTCCGGAACCGCTCGCGGCGACTCGCTCGCTCTGGGAGGCTTTGCTTGCCCACCCGAGCGCCACGCCCGCCAGCGCCAGCCAGCCCAGCTCGCGCCCGAGAAAGCCGGGGACGCCCGCCCCGACCAGAAGCGCAGCCTCGGCGAAGAAGAGCGGGATCAGCAGCGGGTCACGGGTGAGCCGCCAGCGGACAGTGCTCACCAGCGCCCCGATGCCGCCCGCCAGTGCCAGCGCGCCCTGCCAGCTCAGCACGCCCTCCGTCAGGCGCAGGGCTTGCAGCGCCACCACGGCCAGCGGGACGATAGCCGCGCCCAGCAGTCCCAGCACGCGCCCGCTCTGTGGCTCGGTCTTTCGCAAGCGGTCGCCGCCCGCCATGAGTCCGGCGGCGCCGCCGCCGAGCAAAATCGGCAGGAGCATTCGGCCCCAGCTCGCCCACTGCCACTGCACCAGCGCGATCAGCCCGACAAAAAGCAGCACGCCCCCCACGACATGCAACGCAGCAATATTATTTTTTTCTAAAAACGCCGCGAGAGAAAGCTGCTTTGCGGGAGCCGGTTGTTCCTCGGCAAGATCGTAGCCCAGTGACGCCGGAGTCGGGGGCTGGGGGGCCAGCAGAATGGCCCGGCGCGCCATGTACTCGTCGTAGAGCGGGTCGAGCAGCGCGGCGGGAACGCGGCCCGCCTTGCGCCAGCGACGCATCTCCGCCAGCAGGAAGTTCAGGTTGGCAAGCTCGTCCATGCCTCAGTTTCCCACGGTAATCGCTCGCGTGCCTGGGCCAATAGGCCGATTTACAGTCCCGGTTTTTCTGGGACCTGGCCGGGGTTGCCGCTGAAGAACCCGAACGGCTGGCGCTCGGGCAGGGCGCTTTCGGGAAAGCCAAGCTGTCGCCAGACCTCGTAGACCGAGATCGCCACCGCGTTCGAGAGATTGAGCGAGCGGCTTTTCGGCATCATCGGAAGCGTTAATACTTCAACTTCGCCCAGAATTTCTTCGGGCAGCCCGCGCGACTCGGAGCCGAATAAAAGCACGTCGCCCGGCGCAAACTCCGCTTCGTAGAGAGTTTTCGTGCCGCCGGTCTCAATCGCAAAAATTCGGCGCTCGCCTAACTTCGCTCTTGCCTCGGGCCAGCCTGGATGAATTTTCACGTCGGCGAACTCGTCGTAATCTAAATGGGCGCGGCGCAGGCGTTTGTCGTCCCAGGCGAAGCCCAGCGGCTCGATCAGATGCAGGCCCGCCCCAACATTGGCGCAGAGCCGAATAATATTTCCGGTGTTCTGCGGCATGTCCGGCGTGTGCAGAACTACCTCAAGAAAATGGCTCACAATTTCAGTGTACCGCGCAAAATTACGGTAAAATGCCCGCATGAGAAAACAACAACGTCTGGCCCGGCTTTTCCTGGCAGGAACGCTCGCGGCGGCTATCGGAATGCAGGTGCCCCATCGCTCGGGGATTTCTTTTGCGAGGGACTGCTATACTGGTTTCGGCTGTGGCGGCCCTCCTCCGAGCAAGAGTTCTACCGGGAAGATTCTCAACGCCGCGACGATTGGCTATGTCGGGTTTCGGCTGCTGGGCGGCCTGAGAAAGTCTGGAAAGACCGCGCCCGCGCCCTCGACGACGCCCGAGATTGTCGTCCCGGCGACGCCGGGCTGCCCCCCCGTGACTCTCGCCGGGGACGCAAAGAAATCTCTGTACGAGGTGCTGAGCGAGCGGCCCGGCCTGAAAAAGACGCTCGATGCCCTGCCCGAGCTACGCAGCGCCCTGTCCGACTCCGGCCCGTTCACGGTTTTCGTCCCTACCGAGGGACGCGGGCTGGCGGAGAAGCACGTTCTCATCGGGCGCTACACCTACGAGGACCTCTGTCGGCTCTCCGACGGGAAAAAACTGCTCACGCTGACCGGCGAGACGGTCGTGCTGAAAAACAAGGGCGGCAAGCTCACCATCGACGGCGCTCTCGTGCAGCCTATCGATGGCGCGGCCAGCAACGGCTGGTTCCACCCGCTCGCTCCTTGAGAGTCTGTGTAGTCCCCCCTTCCCCCGTGCCGGATACCCAGCGGCACGGGGGCGAAAGCGAGCCTGCGAGCGCTTCGGGGGACAGCAATCAAGAAAACAGGGGTTTCCCGTGTCGTTTAAGTTCATTTCAATGACATTCCGATCCCTTTTGCCGGGTTTTATGTACACCACTGTGTCATAAAAATACATCCCCTTGCATTCCCGGAGCAGCTCCTCGCGATTATACAGTGTGCTGGCATTATCAGACAGCGTGCTCCCCGTATCAGACTGTGTGCTCGCGTTATCAGACAGCGTGCTGCCGTCTTTCCAGAGCGTGCTGGCGTTATCAGACGGCATGCTCCCCGTATCAGACAGCGTGCTGGCGTCTTTTCAGGGCGCGCTCGTCTCTTTCGGTTTCTGCCGGTACAATCTCCAGTAAGATGCGCTGGATTTCTTTGTTCAATGGCCGGAATTTAAAGGGCTGGACCCCAAAAATTCGCGGCTACAAGCTCGGTGAGAACTGGGGCGAGACGTTCCGGGTGGAGCGCGGGGTGCTCTGCGTCCGCTATGATCGCTACACGAAGTTCGACGATAAATTCGGGCACTTGTTTTATAAGTCCCCGTTCTCCCGCTATCGGTTGCGAGTCGAGTATCGGTTTCTCGGGGAGCAGTGCGCGGGGGGGCCGGGCTGGGCAACCCGAAACTCGGGGGTGATGCTTCATAGCCAGGACCCGAAAACCATGGCGCTGGATCAGGACTTTCCGGCATCGCTCGAACTACAGCTTCTGGGCGGTTTGGGCAGCGGCCCGCGAACCACGGCCAATCTCTGCACGCCCGGCACCAATGTCGTGATGGACGGAAAATTGATCACGCGCCACTGCACCGACTCGACCTCCCCGACGTTCCCCGGCGACGACTGGGTGACTATTGAAGCCGAGGTTCTGGGCAACGATAAAATCACCCATATTGTCGGGGGGAAGCCCGTGATTACCTACAATCAGCCCCAGCTCGACGAAACCGATGCGTCCGCGAAGAAACTACTGGCGCTCGGATTGCCAAAGATGCTCGCAGGCGGCTATCTCTGCCTCCAGGCGGAGAGCCATCCGTGCGAGTTCCGGCGCGTCGAGGTGCTTCCGCTCAAACCCTGAAAATTGAGATACAATATCCGGACATGCCCGCCGCTGCGCCTGCCGACAAAGAAGAGTTCGCTTTCTACGCGCTGCTGCGCTGTCCGCTCTGCCCGGAGCGTCCGGTGCTGACTCCCCTGGAGAATCAGGACTGGCGCTGCACCAACAATCGCCATACATTCACTCACAAAGACGGATTTCTGGCGCTACGGCCCGGCGATGAACTTTTTTCGGAGACTTCTTCTTAAATGCAGCTCACTCCCTCCGGTCCGATGCGCATTCTGGTGCTTCATGGGCCTAACTTGAATCTTTTAGGGACGCGCGAGCCGGGAATCTACGGCGCGACCTCGTTCGACGAACTGAACAAGCTGATCAAAGACTACGCCCGCCAGAACCAGATCGAGGTTCGGATCGAGCAGAGCAACCACGAAGGTGCGCTCATCGATGCCATTCAGAGCGTGCTGGAGTGGGCCGATGCGATTGTGATCAATCCCGGAGCCTACACGCACTACTCGTACGCGATTGCCGATGCCCTGCGCGCCGTGAAGCTTCCTGCCGTCGAGGTGCATTTGACCAATGTCCACGCCCGCGACGAATTTCGTCGCCACTCGGTCGTCGCGCCAGCCTGTGTCGGGCAGATAGCAGGCTTCGGCCCGGCGTCGTACCTCCTCGGCCTCGATGCGGCGCGGGCAGTGGTACAACAGGGCCGCGAGTAACTAAAAAAACATGATGAACTTCCCCCACCGCGTTCTGGGCGTCCGCGCCCGCATGGCACAGGCCGAGCTTGATGCCGAAGGCCAGACCCTGTCTCCCGCTGTCTCGGCGCTGGTTATCTCGAATTTAGACAACGTCCGGTATCTCACCGGCTTCTCTGGCTCGAACGGGCTGGTGGTATTAACCGCCACCGACGCTATTTTCTTTACCGACGGGCGCTATCAGCTCCAGGCCGAGCGCGAGGTGCCCGGCTTCACCCGCGTGATCCTGCCGCAGGGCACGGCGCTGGCAGCGGCGGCGGGCAAGTGGCTGGTCGAGAGCGGCCTGCGCGATGCGGGCTTCGAGGGCGGGCATCTGACGTTCAACGGCTTCAAGACTCTGGAGGGTGCCGTCGAGGGGAAAGCCACACTGGCGGGCCGCTCGGGAGTGGTCGAGTCGGTGCGCGAGGTGAAAGAGCCTGAAGAAATTATAAAAATCAAGGCCGCCGTCGCGCTGGCCGATGCGTGCTTCGATCATCTGTGCAACTTCATCCGCCCCGGACGAACCGAGAAAGAGATCGCCTGGGAGATCGAGGTCTTCTGCCGGACAAACGGCGCGACCCGGCTGGGCTTCGACTGCATCATCGGCAGCGCGGAGAACGGTGCGTTCATCCACGGGCGGGCGGGCGAGCGCGTGCTGGGAAGCTCGGGCGGGCCGGAGTTCGTTCTGTGCGACTACGGCTGCGAGCTGGACGGCTACCACTCCGACATCACCCGGACCTTTGTGATCGGCGGCCAGCCCACCGACCGGATGCGTGAGATCTATCAAACCGTCCAGAAAGCCCAGCAAGCGGGAATCGACGCCATCAAGCCGGGCGTCGCCGGGCGCGACGTGGACGCCGTGGTTCGAGGCGTCATCCGCGATGCAGGCTTTGGCGAGATGGGCCACGGCACTGGCCACGGCCTCGGCAGGCTCGTCCACGACGTACCTCTGCCCACGTTCTCCCCGCTTGCCACCGTCGTCCTTCGCCCCGGAATAGTCGCCACCGTCGAACCAGGAATCTACATCGAGAACCTCGGCGGCGTCCGCATCGAAGACGACATCGTTGTGACCGAAACCGGCGTCGAAGTTCTCAACCGCGCCACCAAAGACCTTTTAGTTCTGGAGTAAAAAACCATGCCAACTCTTCTACGCGAACGCCTTCACGACGTATTAAACGACCAGGCTAAAAAATTACAGCTAATAACGGCACTCAACAGTCTGAGAAACATCCCAGCTTATACAACTATTGCCCAAATACATGGAGATCGTTTTTTTCAGTGCCAGCATCATAATCCTACCTTTTTACCCTGGCATCGCTTTTATCTTTCCAAATTCGAAGCTATTTTCACAGGAGTACAGACTGGGAATAAAATCGGTCTTCCTTACTGGGATTGGACCAAGACAACAAAAGAAGAGGCTTTATTTTTCAAGAACGAATTAGCAACTTCCTCCTGGAATACCCGATTAAATACTACTAATATACTCTCACGATCATCACTTTTTGATAATCATTTCATAAATAATCCCATACTTAGTAATTCAACTATATCAAACTCAACCATTATCACAAATGTTTCAACCACCACCACGCAATCATGGCCAGGATCGAAACCAACTCATATAAATGATATAAATGACTATGTAAATAATGATTCTTCTTATATGGCATTTCACAATCATATTGAGTCGATACATGACACAATCCATGCTTCCTGGATCGGAGGCAGCATGAATACGATCAATGATGCGGCTTTCGATCCTCTTTTCTGGTTTACTCATGCGAATATCGACCGCCTCTGGTGCCGATGGCAATCGAAACATCCTACACAAAAACCATGTCCCGATATTCTTGGCTATAAACTTCAGGCAGGTTGGGGAAATCAACCGAAAGTGAGCGACCTACTAAAAATTCCTCAATCGTCTACGACTTTCAATTTAGACTATACCTATAATGATTGCGCAGATTCCAAACAGAAAAGTTTGGCAATCACAACTATCTCACCCAACACTATCGCTCGTCTGCGAAATGAACCTCAGACATCACTGAATATCACTATTTCCAACAACCAATCAATCACGTATCAAATTGATGCATACTTTAATAACAAGTATGCGGGATCGGCGTTTGTGTTCGGACACGAGCCAGGAACGAGCATGCCGCGCCGACGCAGCCCGATGATGGAAGATGAGATCGTCCGTACCATCGACGTTACCGAGGCTTTTGAGAAAGTGACAGAGACAAAGATGCCGCTTCAAATTCAGCTTCGCGCACGCCCCGTCGATAGAGATATCAATATTCCCCTGGACAGCGTCGCCGTCATTGGGTTGGACCTGGAGAGATACGCAGCGGCGACACCGGAATAGCGCCGGGAACTCCTTTAGGAGATTGGTTATAACTAAACGTACAGAACGCCCAGAGGCTTAGAATAAGCATAGCTTATATAGCTAACACCGAAGAATTTGTCAAACCAAGATTTAAGAATGAAAGTAAAAGAAGTAATTTCATTGATTGAAAGTGATGGCTGGTACGTAGCCCGCATTCGAGGCAGTCATCGACAGTTCAAGCATGATGAAAAACCGGGGCTGGTTACGGTAGCAGGAAAGCCAAGTGACGATCTGGCTCCAGGAACACAAAATAGCATTCTGAAACAGGCGGGATTGAAATCATGAAATATCTCATCGTTATCGAAAAAACAAACACCGGATTTTCGGCCTACTCGCCGGACCTGCCCGGATGCGTCGCAACAGGCGAAACACAAGCAGAGCTGGAACGAAACATGCGGGAAGCCATTGAGTTTCATCTCTTCGGGTTGCAGGAAGAGGGATACGCGATTCCCAGGCCGACCAGCGCGTCGGCTTATGTCGAGGTTGCCCGTGCTGCATGAATAGAGCCGGGAACCCGATAGAGCGTTTGGTTGTACTGGAGTGCAGAGACGCCCGCCAAGACGGGCCAGGAAACGAGGATTAGAAACAATGAGTAAAGCGACCGCCGTGACTGGCGCAGAGTTTGAGAGCGATGTGCTGAAGAACCAGATTCCAGTTCTGGTGGATTTCTGGGCCGAGTGGTGCCCGCCGTGCAAGCGGATCGGGCCGGAGTTGGACGCGCTGGCGTCCGACCTGGAAGGCAAGCTGAAGGTGGTGAAGGTGGACGTGGATGCCGACCCGGACCTGGCCGCAAGCTACGGCGTCACGAGCATCCCGGCGCTACTTCTCTTCAAAGACGGCAAGCTGGCCGATCAGTTCGGCGGGTTCATGCCCAAGCAGGCCCTCGCCGCCAAAGTCGCGCCGCACCTTTAAGAAAATAAAAATCTCCCCGTGACCGGATCGGTCACGGGGAGATTTTTCTTTGCCCAGGGCAGGCTATTTTGCGGGTGCGTGGACGACCAGCATCGTCGCGTGATGCCGGGGCGCGATCTCTTTTCCCTCCAAAAACACTGGGGTCGGGACCGTGCTCAGCCAACCCAGAACTTTCAAATCACTGTTCGTGTTGGGCATGTGGGAGTGAGCCACATCGTTCAGGGTCTGATGCATACGCTCGTCGGGAGTAGTCATCATTCCGCCGTAGGTGGTGCTGATGTTCGGGCCATACAGCGAGACGACGCGACTCTCGCCGCTTGCCATCTCTCCCACCCAGACCGTCTCACGGTCCGACTTGAAGACCTCGACCCGAGAGAGCGGCTGACCCAGGCGGTTGGTGACGCGCACATTGCGGCCCTCGCGCACCAGCGTCACGCCCTCGCCCAGGTTGGTTTCGCCAAGGGCCGTGGCCTGCTTCATCGACCACATGGGCACGGGCAGCCGACGCAGGGTCCGAACCCCGCTCTCGTCGTCGTGAACGGCAGGGGCACCGGCGACCTCCAGCGGGAAGAGCTGCTCAGCGGACGCACCCAGGTCGTAGTTCTGATAGCTCGGGGAGAACAGCCCGATCTGCGACAGCGTCCGGCCCGTCTTTGCGCCCGACACGGTCTCGATCACCGAGGCGACATTGACAAAAGCCGTCGTGCTTCGTCCCTGGCGGGCATAGCCAAAAGCCAGCACCGAGAAGCCCAGCGCCAGCGCCGGGGTGATGCCCCAGGCCCACTCGCGCTTGCCGAGCTTTTTTAATACGGCATACTGGATCGGGATCAGTACCAGTAAATAAACGCCCAGAAACAAGATAAACGTCGAGAGCGGCGGCGGCGTCAGCCCCTCGCCCACCACGACGGCGGCGCTCAGCTCATTCCTGTCGTACCAGGAATAACGGTCGAGCTGCTTGAGAAGCAGGCTCTGCTCGCTCTTCGCTATGATCGCGTTCCGCCACGCAGCCCGGTTGCCCGGCGCGAGCGTGGCACGCAAGCCGAGACCCGTTTTCACGCGGGTCGAAGCGGCTCCTTCGCTGACCAGAAGCCCGCCCGACGCGACGTAGCGCTCCAAAAAGCCACTCTGGGCCGAAGTGAGCGACGTGCTTTTATCGACGAAGACCGCTGAGACGCCATCGAGGGCGAGCGGGCTTTCGGGAAGGGCGTCGGGTGAGAGCGTGCGCGGGGTGAAGTAGCTCTGGGATCGCGTCTCGACGGGCCAGATCGACTTACCAGAGATTTTCTGAAGCGCGTCGGGGTTCTGGCTGAGATTGAGCACGACGCGAGCGTTCTGCGGGCGGACTTTCAGCCCCTCGAAACGCTCCGAGGCCAGTGTCAGGCTGGTTCTTCCCGACCCGGAGACCAGCTCGGCCTCGGCGATGGGCAGGGAATCAGCCGCGACGAAGACGGTGAAGCTGGCTTTTCCCTTCCCACCCGCAGAAATCGACAGTGACTTGCTCCAGGCTCCGAGGCTCCGATAACTACGCGGGTCGGAGAGGCTCAGGTGCACCTCGCCCGTGAACGCCGCAGCCCCCACCGGAAGCGCCACCGAGACCTCGACCGGCTGCCAGGCGCTCTGGGCAAACGATCCCAGAAACGGGGTTACCTCAAGGCGCGGGCCCTGTGCCCTCGCCTGCCCGCCCGCCGCCAGCAGTAGCGCCGCTCCCAGCGCCAGAAATCCGTGTCGCAACATTCTCCGAGTCCTCACTAACTTGCTCTAACGCATCAGCCCACGTTGTGGTTACGGCTCGGGCGCAGAATTTCTCGCTACGGCACCATCGGGAGCGCCTGACGCGGCGCAGGCAGGAGCCGGGCGGAGTCGTCGCGCTCAACCGTCCGGTAGAGCGGGTCGCGCTCGACGGGATCGCGGCCCGCCTCGACGATCATCTCCACTAACTTCTGCTGGCTGAGATTCTGCTGATCGCTCTCGTCGTCGATCTCGTGGGTGATCGTGTACTCGACGATGGTGCCGTCGATGTCGTCGGCTCCGTACCACTGCGAAGCCTGCGCGACGGGCGGGGAGATCATCATCCAGAATCCCTTGATATGCGGAAAATTATCGAGCATCAACCTACCGATAGCTATCGCTTTCAGGTCCAACATTCCCGTAGTGCTCGGAATATGACTTAGTTTAGTCCCTTTGGAAGAAAATGCCAGCGGAATAAATGTTAAAAACCCGTTGGTTTCGTCCTGGGCTTCGCGAAGCTTCATCACATGGACCACACGCTCTTCCGGGGTTTCGATATGCCCGTACAACATGGTTGCGTTGGTATGAAGTCCCACTCGATGTGCCGTTTTTGCGGTTTCGAGCCACTCGGCAGCGGTCTCTTTGCGCTCAAAAATCAAGTCGTGGACCCGGTCGGTGAGAATCTCCGCGCCGCCGCCCGGCAAGCTCGCCAGTCCGTGTTCTTTAAGCTCTAAGAGCATCTCCGCCATGGGCTTTTTCGCGAGCGTCTGAATATGCAGAAGCTCGACCATCGTAAAAGCCTTGATATGAGCATCGGGCCGGGTCGCTTTGACGGTATCTAAAAGCTCCAGATAATAGGAATACGGAAGTTTCTTGTCGATTCCAGCCACCATATGAATCTCAGTGACAGGCAGATGACGGGTACGCTCTAATTTTTCTCTGACCTCAGCCATCTCCATGCGATGAAGCGCAGGACCGCCCTTTTGGGCATAGAAACTGCAAAATTTACAGCCTTTGTTACAGGCATTGGTGTAGTTTATATGCTGATTTCGTACATAGTAGGTTTGGTTTCCGTTTTTGGCTTCCCGGACAATATTGGCAAGTGCCCCGATGGCATTGAAGTCACTCGATTGCCATAAACGGACGCCGTCGTCGAAGCTCAGGCGCTTGCCTTCCATGACCCTGTCGTAAATGTCGCTCAGGAGGCCATTCTGAAGGTACCGGTGGACGATGTCTGTGGTTGCCATGGTGAAAAGTCTATCTCTGGCGAGGGCTGTCTGTCAACCGGGCCAGCGCTTGAGGTGATACGTCAGGTGGGCGTCGGTGATCGCGAGGTAGCTGCCTGCGTCGAGCGGCCCGGCGATGGCGTGCTGACCAAAAACGGTCCCGGCGGGCGCGCTCTCCAGCGCGGCCCGAAGGTCTTTTCGCGAGGCGTCCCAGCGGGCGCGAAGCTCGGCCAATGGGACGTTCTCCGGCTCAAACGAGGCTCTCGACGAGATCGCCGGAGCCAGGCGCAGGACCGTGCAGACCAGCGTCACCTTTGGCGAGAAAGAAACTTGCTCGCTGGTGGGAGTGACCCGCATTTTCTGCTCGGCCAGGCTCAGGTGGTCCCCGATCTGCGCGGGCGACCAGTCTCCCATCACGTACGCCTCGGGGGAAAGCGCCTCCATCCGTCGCAAAACCTCGGCTTTTTTCCGCTCGATGCTCGCCCAGCGCTGCTCTCGCTTTTTATCCATGATCTCTCCTTTTCCCTCCCGCTCGAAGTTTGTGACTTATTTCACGAAGTATACCACACCGGGTACAATTCTGTCCATGCAAGTGCGCTCCCTGGGAAAAACCGGTCTCTCTCTTCCCGCAATCGGCTTCGGCGCGGCCCCCTTTGGCGGAGCCTACGGCGCTGTCAGCCAGCCCGAGGCCGACCGTGCTGTGCGCACTGCGCTGGACCTCGGGATCAATTTTTTCGATGTCAGCCCGTACTATGGCAACGCTGAGGAAGTTCTGGGCCGGGCGCTCGCCGGAATTCCGAGAGAAACCTACACGCTCTGCACCAAATTAGGCCGCTATGGCCCGGAAACATTCGATTTCTCTCCGATCAGAGTAAAATCAAGTATCGAAGATTCACTAAGAAGGCTTAATACCGAGTATTTAGATGTTTTGCTGTGCCACGACATCGAGTTTGTGCCGCTCGACCCCGTTATCGAAGAGACGCTTCCCGCACTTCGAGCAACCCAGTCCGAAGGCAAGACCCGGTTTGTGGGCGTCAGCGGGCTGCCGCTGCAAATCTTTACGACGGTTCTTGCCCGAGCCGACCTCGATGTGATTCTGTCGTACTGCCACGCCTCGCTCAACGACGACACGCTGACCGGACTTCTCCCCTTTCTGGAATCGAAAAACGTCGGCGTCATCGGAGCATCGCCGCTCTCGATGGGCCTGCTCACCGACGACGGCCCGCCCGACTGGCACCCGGCCCCGCCCGCACTGAGAGATGCCGCTGCCCGCGCCGCCGCGCACTGCCGCGCCCAGGGCAAGTCGCTCTCCGCCCTGGCCCTGAGCGCCGCGCTCCGAATTCCCGGAGTTTCCACGATGCTCGTCGGAATGCCAACCGAAGAGCTGGTCCGAAAAAACGTCCAGACGCTCTCCGCCCCGCTCGACGAAGAATTATTTCTCGAAGTTTCAGAGATTCTCGCGCCGGTGAAGAACCTCACCTGGCCGAGCGGTTTGCTTTAAAAATCCCCCTGCCCCAATCCAACCTCCCCACCTCCCCGGCTCGTTCCCCTCGCCACCCCTCCGGCTGATCGCTCGTTCCTCGCTGGCGAAGGGGTATCTACGAAGCCCTGGGCGGGAGACGCTCTAAATCTCCCTCGCTTGCCGGGGGAGAACGGAAGCGAGGTACGAGCGCCCAAAAGGGGGTCGAGCGGGGGAGATTTATTTGCCTACAGGCTCGTGACGCTGACCTGGAACGTGACCTCGAACTGGCCGTCGGCTTTGGTGGAGCGCACGGTGTGCGTTCCCGAGCCAAAATTGGCGGTAGCATCGAAGACGCGGCTGGCGACGCCAAGCGAGTCGTCCGCACCGGTGAGGCCGCCATCCTCTTCCATTCCCTGCACCCGGATGTTCAGCGAGTCCGCCCCGCCCAGTGTCACCGTGGCAAACGGCGGTGGGACGAAGTTCACGGTGTCGCCCGAGCCAGCGTCGCGCGTGCCGCTGGTCGGGAAGCGTAGCTTCTGGCCGTTGACATCGATCTCGAACCAGACCTCGCCGTCGCCGAAGTTCTCCGAGTCGTCCAGGACTTTCGCCCGCAAAAACGTCACGACGACGCGCTTTCGGGTCGCGCCCCCGCTGCCGTTCGCCATGCCCGCGCCGAAGCGTGCCAGCTCCTGAACCCGGTAGCTTAGCGTAAAGTCTCCGGCGGTGTCGGCGTCCCCGTTGCGCTGCGAGCGCTCCGAGTAGCTGCCCGAGGCAGGCGAGACGCCCCTGTCGATGACGCCGATCTTGTCGTTGTCATCGATGCCGCACGGAGCCGACCCGACGACCCCGAGCGTGGTTCCGAACGCCTGATCGCAGTCGTCCTCCCAGCCCAGCGTCCGAAGCGGAAGCGACGCGCCTTCGGGGAGAAGCACATCGAAGGTCTGCCCGATGTTCACCGTGTCGCCATTATCGACATCATGGAGGTTGGTCAGCTTGACGGTCCGGCCCGCGACGCGCACCCAGAGGTTCCACTCGCCGCTCGCCAGCGGATCGTGGTCCTCGTTGATCCGGACACTGTCCAGAGTCACCCGGACGCGGCGATACCCACGCGAGAGTGTCGTTTCGCGCCACCCCGAGGCCAGAATCGCCCCAACTCTCGTCCCGATGGCGCTCGAAATCCCGGTCAGGTTCCAGCTCACCCGAACACTGGTCGGGTTGGTGGCGTCGGGCAGGGGCGTGAGGGTCGGTGCGGGCGAGCCGGGCAGAAGCTCCACGACCTCGGCGCGAAACTGCGCACTCGGCGTAGTCCGAGGCGGAAGCGGAACCGTGAAGCTGTAGCTCCTGCCGCCGGTCGGTTTTTTAAAGAGATGCCCGTTGCCGTTGCCGAACAAGTACGTCTTGCTCGTCATCGACGGCGCGGTGTCGCCGGAGAACAGGTGCGCCTCTGTGCGCGTGGACGCCCAGAGCTTGGGCGGGTGGATCTCGGTGCGGTACGGCGGGTGGCCGCAGTCGAAGATATGTCGCCCGACCATCCAGACACGGTCGCCCTTCAGCGGCCAGAACCGCTGGTCCCACTGCGCCGACTCCCATTCCATCTCCATCAGCCTCACGCCGCCCTCCAGCGGATTGGCATCGCTGTTGAGGCCCATGTAGCCCGGATCGAGCTTCACATCGACGTTCAGGTCGTGGCTGGCGTGGTCGCCGGGGAAGTCGGTGTGCGTGAGCTGCGACTTCTCCACAACTCCCTCGGCGGTCGTCTCCGGGTCGCCGGGCATGACGCTGACATAGTGCGGATCGACCCGCTCGCTTCCGAAAAGCCCGCCGTCGCTACAGCCGCGCACCTTGCCCTGATTGTTTGGGATCAGCGCCTGCACCGACGGCTGCGCCGACAGAACCAGCCGGGGCGCAAGGGCCAGCCCGACCCCAAGCGCCGCCATGACGCCGAACGCAAGGCGTCCGGCAACTCTCTCAGTCATTGAAATTTCTACCTCCAGAGTATTCAGGATTCCCCACGGAAGGCAGAACTAAACCATAAAATTCAGGGACAGTTCGAGCTTACGCCCGGTCGGTCTCGACCTGGAGCTTGACGGAGGCGATAATTCCGGCGACGCGCTCGCACTCTTCCTGGGTGCCGTCGAAGACGATGGCGCGGCCTTCGGTGTGGACCCGGATCGCCATTCCCATCGCGTCGTCGGTGGAGCAACCGGTGGCGATGCACAAAATCTCGATCACGTCGTCGAACGTGTGGCAGTCGCAGTTATAAAGAATCACTACCCACGGCCCGGTGAGGTTCAGGCCGTCGCGGATATCGGTCCACTCGTTGAGGCCCGGCAAGTCGAGGGTGCTGGGCGGAGTGATCGTTCCGGGTTTTTCAATCGTCGTCGGCATGGTTTCAGGTGAGCAAATTGTACCACGGTGCCCCGACTCGCTGGAGCAGCTCGGGCACATCGGGGGCGATCTGGACTCTCAGTTGTGCGAAGACCTCGGCCAGGGCTTTGTCCGCGTCGTCGCTCTCGGAAAGCAGCTCCGGCCCGACACGTCCGGCCACGCGCTGAAGGGCATGGGCGAGGGTCGCATTTCGGGTGTAGCGCCTCAGGTAGCCGTGCTCGATAAATACGTCGAAGTGATCTGATAGCGTCTCGGGAGCACGCTCGCCCAGAAACGCCAGCGCACTCTCTTTGCCCGCCGAGAGCTTTACGTAGAGATCGCCTGCGAGGTCTGGCTCAGACTCCAGAAGAACGGCATCGAGGGCCAGCTCGTACGCGACGTGCGCCAGAAAGAACACCCGGCGCGGTGGCGGCTCCAGGCGGGCGCTACGAATCAGCTCTCCGGCAAGCTGACAGCCAGAGAGAAACGTCGGGTCGGCGTGGAAGACTTTATCGCTTAGGAGGTGCAAGCGAACTCCGTCGGCAACTTGCCCCGTGCGCCGGGCGACGTGCCCTTCGCGCAGGCTCCCGCCCGACTGCCCCACCAGGTCCGGCAGGACGTTCCCCGTGAAAAATGCGGCTGGCGCGCCGGGAAGCCCCCGGCGCGCCAGTGCATGATGGCTCAGAAAGTTCAGGCCCGCTTCTTTCGCCGAAGTAGCAGTGCGCCGGGCAGAGAAAGAAGGCCCAGCGCCAGGCTGCCCGGCTCGGGGGCGCTTGCGACAGCCACGCCGTCGATGCCGATGCCGTTGGAGTTGTTGCCGTTGATCCCGCCGTCCGGCACGACGTACCGAAACGCCAGCTGCCCGCTCACGTTCGTCCCGATCCCGGAGATAGGAATCGAGAGATTGGTCCAGGTCTGTGGATAGCCGGTCGCAGAGAGAGTCGGGTTGATGTTCAGCAAGAGCGTCGTGAAGCTCCCGACATCGCTGAAGGTCGAGCCGACGCCGGAGCCGGTCGTGCTCCAGCGCACCTCCAGGTTGTCGGCAAAGCCCTGGCCCGCGCTCACGGTCCAGAACGACAGAAACTGGCCGTCGGTGAGGGTGAGGGTCGGCGTGATGAGCCAGTTGCTGATGTTGCCCCCGGTGGCCGTCGTGACATCGGTCGAGCTAAAGTTGGCGGCGGCATAGGCCGCAGAGAGTCCTGGCCGGGGGGCTATAGTCGTCTGTGGAACCCAGGGAGTTCCGCCGAGGACCATGACGCTGTTGTTCTGCTGGGTCCAGCCTGCGGGCAAGAACGTGTCAAAGTCCTCGTAAAACGTCACCTGGGCCTGGCTCGCCGATGCCAGCCCGAGCAGTCCCAGAGCGGCCAGCCCGCTCGTTAAAATCGTTCGCATGGGAAAATTCTCCTGATCTACCAGTTCCAATGTACCCGATTTTCCCGCAAACCTACCAGCTTTTCTATCTCTCCCTCGCCCGGCCACTGAGTCAGGCCAGGTCGAGCTGGAGGCGGGCGGCGGCGAGTCCCTGGCGGCGCAGGCGAGAGGCGTCTTTTTTCAGGTCGTCTAAAAACTCGCCGCCCAGCTCGGGGTGCGCGGCAAGCTCGGCAAAACAGGCGGCACGACGGCGACTTGAGTGCAATGTGTCGGCCTCCCAGAGAGCGGCGGCGGCAGCCTCGGGCAGCTCCAGCAGGGTGAAGACGCGGCCCTGGTGCCCGCGTGCCGCCGCCACGCCCTCTTCGTCGTTCAAGAGTCGATAGGCGGTCGCGGCTTCCTCTAAAACCAGTGCGGCGCGGGCCAGCTCGCCTTGAACCTCGGCGATCCGGGCCAGCAAAAGCGTCGTCGCGGCCTTTCCCGGCAGGTAATCGGCTTCCTGCCAGAGCGCCAGCGCCTCACAGGCCGTGTCGAGGGCATCGTCGTACCAGCCCTGCGTCAGGAGCCGTCGGGCCAGCCGGAGCTTTCGGCCCGGCCCGCCCTCTTCCAGCTCCTCCTCCGCGAAGCCCGCTCCGATCATAAGCCGCCGGACGCTGCCTGGCTGGTCGTCGCCGATGCCGAGCAGAACGGTCAGGGGCGACGGCGCGAGGGTGTCGCCGCCGACGCTTTTCAGAAGTGTCCCTTCGAGGTTGCGCCGCAGCACCGCGCCAGGCAACCGGGAGAGCAGCGCCGCCGTCAGCACGATGGCACGCGGGTTGTTTTCCAGCAAGCGAACCAGCGCCCCGGCTTCGTCGGCCTCAAGATCGGCCTCGGTCCGCCCGAGAAGAAGCCGCCGGGCCTCGCTCTCGGGCAGCGGAGTCAGCTCCAGAACGCGCTCGCCTTCCAGTCGGGCCGGGGCAAGCGCTGTCACCAGAACCTGCCGCTCCGACTGCGGCCCAACCAGCCGGGAGAGCCAGACCAGCGTGGCTTCATGATGCGCCGCAAGCGCCGCGTCCAGTCCATCCAGAAGAAGCAAACTGCCTCGGGGAAGCTTGCTTGTCGCCCGGCTCAGAACCTCGGTGCTGGCGACGTTCCGGGCCGCGACGAGCCAGACCCCGCCCGGAAACGTCCCGGCGCTGGCGAGTCGGTCGGCGGCGGCGAGGGCCAGCGCACTTTTCCCGACCCCCTCGGCTCCGGCACACGTAACGAGGCGCTGGACGCGCACGGTTCGCACCAGCGCCTCCAGCTCTCTCTCCCGCCCCACCAGCCGGTCGGAAAACCGACGTAGCCGGTAGACAGCGGCCTCTCTCGCATCGTCCACCAACACTGCATCGTTATTGTAGCACGGCTACCAGAATCGCGGCTCGACGTGCGAAAAACCCGTACACAATCTCCGTGCTTCGTCGCCCGGCCCCAGCACACACAGCGCCGTCGCGAGCGGGTCAGATGTCAGCCCATCGAGGGCGCACACCCGCGCCTGAACAAATTTAGTGAGTCCGAGACCCATGCGCGGATCGACGATATGGGCGTAGCGCCGCCCGCCGATCTCCACAAACTGCTCATTGCTCCCCGACGTGCTCAGCGCCCGCTCGCTCAGAACCAGGACGCCCCGGTCTTTCTCTTCGATTCTCCAGTCGCCCCGGCCCGCTCGCAGGTCGCCGCCCATTTCGAGCAAACAACGCCGAACTCCGTGACGGTTTAGAACAAGTAATGCCCGGTCCAATGCGTAGCCCTTGGCGATCCCGCCCGCATCCAGCGCCATGCCAGGAACTAAAAGCCGGGCTGTTTTATTATTTCTGTCTAACTCTAACTTCTCCCAGCCCGTTTTCTCCAGCGCCGCTCTTAAAATCTCTCTTTGGGGAAGCTTGCCAGTTTTTCGACTCTCGCGCCAGAGCCGGGTGAGCGGCCCAACCGTGATGTCGAACGCTCCGCCCGATAGTTTTGAAACTTTCTGGGCACACTCTAAAACCCGGAAGAGATCGGGGCTGACCCGAACGGGCGGGCCGCCCGCGCTCGCCGAGAGCCTCGAAAGCTCCGAGCGAGGCCGCCAGTCCGAGAGAACATTCTCCAGCCGCTCGATCTCGTCGAAGGCCACCCGCGCCGTAGCGACGGCCTCCGTCTCGGAAGCGGCATACAGCACGATGCGGGCTTGACCGCCCATCTGAACCCGGCTATACTCGAAACGCAAATCCATGTTGATTCCGCTTCTTTGTACCCTGCTGCAAGCTCCCGCGCCGCCTGCCGCGTCTCCCCAGCCGTTCACGCTCACTCTCGAAGGCTTCGTCGGCAAGCTGGAGATGATCCCGCTTCCCGTGAAGTCCAGATCGGGCAAGACACTCTGGGTGAGCAAGACCGAGGTCACCTGGGAGTTCTACGATGTCTTCGCCTATCGCATGGACTTAACCGAAGAACAAAAAGCTCAGGGCGTCGATGCGAAGGCCCGTCCGTCGCGGCCCTACGGTGCGCCCGACCGGGGCTACGGCCACAACGGGTTTGCGGCGCTCTCCATTCAGTACGACGGAGCCGTGCGCTTCTGCGAGTGGCTGAGCAAAAAAACGGGAAAAAACCTCCGGATGCCGACCGAGAGCGAGTGGGAGATGGCCTGTCGCGCCGGTGCGAAGAAGCCATTCAGCGCCAGAGAGATCGACGCGATGGCCTGGCACGAGGGGAACTCCGACGATGCCGCGCAGCCCGTGGCCTCGAAGAAGCCCAATGCCTGGGGGCTTTTCGACATGCTCGGCAACGCCTGGGAGTGGTGCAGCCCGGACAAACCCGGCGGGCAGCCCGCCGTGCGCGGCGGCTCGTTCCGCGACGAAGCCAAACTTTTAAACCCGACGTACCGCTCGCTCTATCAGGCCGAGTGGCAGACCGCCGACGCTCAGAGTCCCAAGTCAAAATGGTGGCTCTCCGACGGCCCGCACATCGGGTTTCGTATAGTCTGCGAGGAATGACCCATCCCCCGGCCCCTTCCCTTGCCTGATTCCGTCTCCGACGGGGCAAGGGAAGGGGAGTCAGAGGGGTTTACTCCCCTTCCTTTACGCCGACGAAGTCGGGAATACGTGAGGGAAGGGGCCGGGGGATGGGTCCGGATGGGTGAAAGAGAGGACAGAAAAACTTGAACGAAGAAGTGGGTAACGAAGACGTTGACAGGACATTGACGCGCCGTGAGTTTGCGGTCGGCGGCGTCGGGGCGGCGCTACTGGCAAGTGGGAACTATGCCTGGGCGCAAGGCTCGGGGACGATAAAGGTCGGGCTGATCGGCTGCGGCGGACGTGGCAACGGTGCGGTGCGAAACTGCGCTCAGGCCGATCCATCGATAGAGATCGTGGCCCTTGGCGACGTATTTGCGGACCGACTGAGCGGCACCCGCGAGGGGCTGGCCAAAGACCTGGGCGCTCGCTACAAAGCCACTGATGCGACCTGCTTTGTGGGCTTCGACGCCTACCAGAAAGTGCTTTCAACCAACATCGATCTGGTGATTCTCGCGACCCCGCCCGGCTTCCGGCCCGGCCACTTCGCGGCGGCGATTGCAGCAGGCAAGCACGTTTTTATGGAAAAACCCGTCGCCGTGGACCCGGTCGGTATCCGCTCCGTGATCGCGACCAGCGAGATCGCGACCCAGAAGGGTCTCGCCGTGGTCTCGGGCACCCAGCGACGGCACCAGGCGAACTATTTAGAGACCATGGCCCGGATTCACAAGGGGGAGATCGGGGAGATCGTCTCCGGCTCGGTCTACTGGAACCAGGGCGGCCTCTGGATGAACCAGCGCCAGCCCGAGTGGAGCGACATGGAGTGGCAGCTCAGAAACTGGCTCTACTTCACCTGGCTCTCCGGTGACCATATCGTCGAGCAGCACGTTCACAACCTGGATGTCGCAAACTGGGCGCTGGGTGCCCACCCGGTGAAAGCCTACGGTATGGGCGGACGGCAGGTGCGCACCGACCCGGCCTACGGGCACGTCTTCGACCACTTTGCCATTGAGTACACCTACCCGAGCGGCGCACGTATCCAGAGCTTCTGCCGCCAGATCGACGGCACCGCGAGCCGGGTGAGCGAGTCGTTCACCGGAACAAAGGGCACCACCGACGGCGCAAGCTGGGTGATGCGCGGCAACAAGCGCTGGAAGTACGACAGTAAGACCAAAAAGCCGCTCGATCCCTATGTGCAGGAGCATGTCGATCTAATTGCGTCCATTAAAGCCGGAAAGCCGCTCAACGAAGGCAAGCGCATCGCGGAATCGACGCTCACGGCCATTATGGGGCGGCAAGCGGCCTACTCGGGCCAGGAGATTCAGTGGGACGCGCTCTTGAACTCGGACCTGAACCTGATGCCCACGACGCTGGAGATGGGTTCTCTTCCTGTCGCGCCCGTCGCCGTGCCCGGCAGAACCCGAGGGGTTTAAAACCCATCTTTCCTGTTTCCAGGACCATAAAAGGTCCTGGTTCTAAAAACGACCGCACGTTCATCGTGCCGGAGAACAATCCATGGACCGAAAGACATTTTTAACCGCCGGGGCCACCGCCGTGGTCTCCCCGCTTGCGGGGACGGAAGGGGCCGCCGCGCTCGCCGCGCCGCAGAAGAAGTTCCAGCTCAAGTACGCGCCTCACTTCGGGATGTTCGGCAACTCCGCGCCGGGCGGACCAATCGAGGAACTAAAGTACATCGCCAATCAGGGCTTTATGGCCCTCGAAGACAACGGCATGAAAGGCCGCTCGGTCGAGGAGCAAACAAAAATCGGCGCGGAGATGGCCCGATTGAATTTAGCCATGGGCGTCTTCGTCGTGAACCTGGACACGGCCTGGAGCACAACGCTCGCTTCGGGCAAAGAAGATAGCAAGAAAAAGTTCTTAGACGAGTGCAGAAGCTCGGTCGATGTCGCCAAAAGAGTCAACGCAAAATGGATGACCGTGGTCTGCGGGACGTTCGAGGAGCGCCTGGACATCGGCTACCAGACCGCCAATGTCGTGGACTGTCTCAGGGCCGCCGCCGAGATTTTTGAGCCGCACGGCCTGGTGATGGTTTTAGAGCCGCTCAACCCGCGCGATCACCCGAGATTGTTTCTCTCCAAGATCGGGCAGGCGTTTGAGGTCTGCCGGGCCGTGAACTCGCCCTCGTGCAAGATTCTGTTTGACATGTACCACCAGCAGGTCACGGAGGGCAATCTCATCCCGAACATCGACCGGGCCTGGAGCGAGGTGGCGTATTTCCAGATCGGGGACAATCCGGGCCGCCAGGAGCCGACGACGGGCGAGGTGAACTGGCGCAATGTCTTCAAGCACATCGCTCGCAAGGGCTATCAGGGCGTCCTGGGCATGGAACACGGGACATCGGGGCGCGGCAAAGAAGGCGAAGCCCAGCTCATCGCCGCCTACCGCCAGTCCGACAGCTTCTAAATTTAGACAAGGCCCGGCAGAGTTTCTGCCGGACCTTGTTTTTGTATTTTAGCTCAGCCAGTCCAGCACGACGCTCTGAAACGCGTCCCAGAGTGCGGGGAAGCGGCTGACATTGGGCATGGTGCGTCGCAGTCCGGCATTAAAAATACCGGTCTTTTAGAGGCGCACCCTCCGGGGCGCGATAGCACCAACTCCTGCTCTCGCAGCCCGGAGGGCTGGTTCTAATAGGCCGGTATTTTTAATGCCGGACTCCGAGAACCACCGACATAGCACATCGCTGTATACTCTTTCCCAGGATGCACCGACGTAAGACATTTTTTCTGGCGCTACTCGCGCTGACGCTCCTCGGGACCGCGCGGGCCGCCGAGCCGCCTCTGACGCTTCCTCTCTACCCGCCGGGGTCGCCGACGCTCCAGGGACAGAACGAAAAAGAAATTCTCACGCCGCCCGACGCCAGGCCCGGCCAGTATTACAACATTAAAAATGTCCACAACCCGATCATCGAGGTTTACCTGCCGCCCAAAGAGAAAAATACCGGCACCCTGATTATCGTCGCGCCGGGCGGCGGACATCGAGAGCTGGGCTGGCCCAACGAGGGTGTCCAGATCGCGCAGTGGCTCAACGAAATGGGAGTCGGGGCGGCGGTTCTGAAGTACCGGCTGGCGTTCACGCCGGGGTACAAATACACGGTCGAGGGCGAGGCGCTCCAGGACACGCAGCGAGCGTTCCGAATGGTGCGCACCAACGCAAAAGCCTGGGGCGTCAACCCGAAGAAAGTCGGGATTCTGGGCTTCTCGGCGGGCGGCGCACTGGCGGCCCTGGTCCAGATGCGCAACGATCCTGGCAAACCGGGCGCAACCGACCCGGTTGAGAAAGAGAGCTGTCGCCCGGACTTTGTCGGGCTGGTGTACGCAGGCTGGGCAAACATGAACTTCTCGATCCCGCCCGACGCAGGCCCGGCGTTTCTGACCAGCGCGGGCCTCGATGATGCGTTTCATGCCAAGCAGACGGTCGAATACTACAACTTGCTCTTCTCCGCCGGAGTCCCCGCCGAGCTGCACATCTACGGCCACGGCGGGCACGCAGGAGCCATCAGCTCCCGCAATGGGATTCCGTTCGGCACCTGGCACGTGCGGTTCCAGGAGTGGCTCGCGGACCTGGGGCTGCTGAAAAAGTGAGGGCGGTGGCGCTGCTCGCTCTGCTTCCCGTGGCGGGCCTCGCGCTCGCACCGGGACGCTCCGCGCCGCCCGCCCCATCGCCGTTCGATGCCCAGGTCGCGCCCTTTTTGAAGGCCCACTGCCTCGGCTGTCACACCAAAGGCTCCGCCAGCGCGGGGCTGGAGCTGGACAGCTTTCTAAAATCGGACTCTCTGGCACGAGACCCCGAGAGCTGGAAGCAGTTCGTCCACAAGATTCGCACCGGGCAGATGCCGCCCAGAGAGATGCCGCGCCCCGACGCTGTGCAGATAAAATCGGTCACGGGCTGGCTTGCGGGCGAGCTGGCGCGGCAGGAGCGGGAGATAAAGCCACAGGCGGGCCGGGCGACGGCACGGCGGCTGAACCGCGCCGAGTACAACAACACGGTAAAAGACTTGCTGGGCGTCGATCTGCGCCCCGCCGACGACTTCCCTCAGGACGACTCGGGCTATGGCTTCGACAACATCGGCGATGCTCTCTCCGTCTCGCCGCCGCTGCTGGAAAAATATCTCACGGCAGCCGAAAAAGTCTCCCGCGCGGCGATCTTCGGGCCGGAGAGAGTCCCGCAAAGACTTACCGAGCTGCGCTCGCCCCGCAAGGACGCCCTACCGCTGACGCAAGTTCCCACGCAGTACGACGAAGACGGGCTGACGCTTCCCCAGGCATTCCACACGACCTACCGGTTTCCGGTTGGCGGGAAATATCTTCTGAGCGCCGTTCTCAGCGGACTCCGGCCCGAGGGCTGCGAGCCGATGCAGCTTGCGCTCTGGCTCGACGGCAAAAAAGTCCAGCAGATTCGCTACCAGCCCGGCGGCGTGACCTCGTTCCCCGGCGGCCCGATGGAGGTCTACGGCCAGAAAGCGGCGTTCGCACGGCAGACTGTCTCGGCGGGCGATCACTGGCTCGCGGTCACAGTCGAAAAAATCTACGAAGGAATGCCCGTCAAGTTCGGCGGCCCGAATCCCTCGAAGATCGTCGTGCCCGAGCCGCCGCCGTTCGTTTTTCCGCCGCTGCCCGCCGATGCCACCCCCGAGCAGATCGCCCGGCGCAAAGAGTTCGAGAAGAACCTGCCGGAGCTGCGTAAGAAGCAACAACAGGGTCTGATGGGCGGCGTAAAAATAGGCACGGTCGAGGTGGGCGGACCGTACGAGCAGCCGTCCGGCCCGCTCCCCGCCGCCCGCGCCCGGCTCTTTGTGGGAGAGGGCGCCCACGCGATTCTCGGCAACTTCGCCCGGCGCGCGTTCCGCCGGACGCTCACCCCGTCGGAGCTTGCCCCATATCTGGCGCTGTTCTCCGAGTCCCGCAAGGCGGGAGACAGCTTCGACGAATCAATCTGCGGGTCTGTTCAGGCAATTCTCGTCTCGCCGAACTTTCTGTTTCGGATCGAGAGAAAGCACGACGACTTCGAGCTGGCAACCCGGCTGAGCTACTTTCTCTGGAGCACCATGCCCGACGAAACTCTCTTGAAACTCGCCGAGACCGGGAAGCTGCGCGAGCCGGAGATTTTAAGAGCACAGCTGGAGAGAATGCGCAAAGACCCGCGCTCGGGCGCACTTGCGGCAAACTTCGCCGGGCAGTGGCTTGAACTCAGAAAATTAGAGTCGCTCCAGCGCGATTTAGAGAAGTTCCCGGCGTTCGATGAATATCTCAGAATGTCCATGCGCCATGAAACCGAGCTATTTTTCAATGAGATTATACAAAGTGACCGCTCGATCTTAGATTTTCTCGATGGCGAGTTTACTTTTGTCAATGAGAAGCTGGCGAAGCACTACGGACTGGATAGTTTGAATATTCACGGGCCGAAATTTCAAAAAATCAGCCTGGCCGGGACGAATCGCTGCGGCGTGCTGACACAGGGAAGTATTTTAGCCGTCACGTCGTACTCGACTCGCACCAGCCCGGTCGTGCGCGGCAAGTGGATTCTCGACAACCTGCTCAACGCGCCGCCACCGCCACCGCCACCCGGAATCCCCGCACTCGACGAAACGAAAGTGCCCGACGGCGCATCGCTGCGGCAACAATTAGAAGAGCATCGGAAAAAACCGCTGTGTGCGTCGTGCCATGCCCGGCTCGATCCGCTGGGCTTCGGTTTAGAAAACTTCGACGCGCTGGGCCGCTGGCGCACCGTCGATGGGAAGACACCCGTGGAGGCATCGGGCACTCTTCCGGGCGGCAAGAACTTCGTCGGGCCGCGCCAGCTTGCGGGGATTCTGAAGCAGGACAAAGCCGCGTTCACCCGCGCCCTGACGACGAAATTACTCACCTACGCACTCGGGCGCGGGCTGGAAAAATACGACCGACCGACCGTCGAGAAAATCGCCCAGACGGTTGAAAAAGAGAACTATCGCTTCTCGGTGCTGGTGCGCGAGATCGCGCTCAGCCTGCCGTTTCAGCAAACGCAGAAAGCAATGACGAAAAAATGAACCTGATCCAGCGCCGGTCGCTCTCGCGCCGCACGATGCTTCATGGCCTGGGCGTCGCACTCGGCCTGCCCGTCCTCGATGCGATGACGCCCGCTTTCGCCGAGCGCGGCCCGGCAGGAAAAGCCCCCGTACGCCTGGCGTTTGTGTACGTCCCCAACGGCATCATCATGCCCGCGTTCACCCCGAAGGCCGAGGGCTTGGACTACGAGCTGACCCGCGTTCTGAAGCCGCTCGAAGCCCTGCGAAAAGACTTCTTCGTGCTCTCGGGGCTTCGGGACCAGAACGGCGAGGCGGGGCCGGACGGTGCGGGCGACCACGCGCGGGCCGGGGCGTCGTACCTGACCGGAGTTCGCCCGAAGAAGACCGCCGGTGCCGATATTCACGGCGGGATCTCTGCCGATCAGGTCGCGGCCCAGTTTTTAGGGCAGCGCACCCGGCTGGCGTCGCTGGAGCTGAGCTGCGACGACTCCCGCGTGGTGGGAAACTGCGACTCGGGCTACTCCTGCGCCTACTCCAACGCGATCTCCTGGCGCTCGCCATCCACACCGATGCCGCCCGAGGTCAACCCGCGCCTGGTCTTCGAGCGATTGTTCGGTTCCATCGACCCGAGCCTGACGCCCGAGCAGCGCAAGCACCGATTGGTGAAGCGTCGAAGCATTCTCGATCTGGTCCACGCCGACACGAAGAAGCTGGCCCAGAGCCTCGGCGCGGCAGACCGGCGCAAGATCGACGAGTATCTCACGGCGGTTCGGGAGATCGAGAAGCGCATCGCGCTCGCCGAGTCTGAGGCGACGCCGACCTTGCCCCAGTTTGAGAAGCCCGCCGGGGTGCCCGTCGCGTTCGCCGACTACGCGAAGTTGATGTACGACCTGCAGGTTCTGGCGTTCCAGACCGACTCGACCCGAATCTCGACGCTCATGATGGGGCGCGAAGGCAGCAACCGGGTCTATCCGGAAGTGGGCGTCCCCGAGGCGCACCACTCGATCACGCATCACCGCAATCAGGCCGAGTGGATCGAGAAGGTCACCCGGATCAATGTCCATCACGCCGAGCTGTTCGGGTATTTCCTGGCGAAACTGAAAGCCACTCCCGACGGCGACGGCTCGCTGCTGGATCACTCGATGGTGGTCTACGGGAGCGGCCTGAGCGACGGCAACCAGCACGAGCACTCCGACCTTCCCATTCTGGTCGCGGGCCGGGGCGACGGCAGCTTGAAACCGGGAAGCCACCTGCGCTTCGCGTCCGGGACGCCCCTGACGAACCTTTATTTGACGCTTCTGGACCGTGCGGGCGTCCGCCCCGAATCCATCGGCGACAGCACCGGCAAAGTCCAGCACCTCAGCGGCGTCTGAGTGTCCCCCGGCCCCGTCTGATCCTCCTTCGTCGGGACGGGGAGCCAGATGGGGCCAACCCCTGCATGTCCCAATATGCTTACTCGCTATCCTAACCGAAGGGGAGCCTATTTGAGACGGCTGGACCTCTTCTCTGTCTGGCTTCGCCACTATCTCTACCGAATAGACGTTATGCCGATTTTGGCCGTGGAATAAATTCCCGGCTGAGTAAGCGATTCGACCTGCGTCGAAACAGGACTGTTGATACTCATTGAGTATCGTTGAGCCTGTCCACGGAGGTGGACATTCTTACCAAGCCGGGAATTTATTCCACGGAAATCAAATTGGCATGACGTCTAATAGGTGACTATCCGAGACAGATCGGTGCCCAGCCGACGGCTTTTCAGCGGCGTCTGAACCGGGCGGAGAGGATTCCGTAGCGCTCGGTGGGGTTGGCGTGGTCGAATAAAATTCCTCGGTGCAGGCTCTGATAAATATCTCCGAAGTTCTCGTCGCTCCAGACGGAGTACTCGAAGTGGCGCTCCTCGACGATCTGAAGCTCTGGTAGAAATTTCTTGACGATTTCCCAGGAAAACGCAGACGGTTCGAGCGTCGTTGGCTGACGGTGAATATCGGTAAGTAGCAAGAACTCTCCCTCCGGCGCGATCACACGGAGAATCTCGGGGATCACCCGGCTCAGGTCGTCCACGTGGTCCAGGGAGTTGAGCGAGCAGACGACCTCGAAGAAATTATCGGGAAAGGGAATCCGCTCGGCTCCACAGGCGACATACTCCATGGCGTGACGCTCCGTGCCCAGGTTTCGGTAGGCATCGGCGAGCGGGTCCAGCCCGACGCGCACCCCGGCCTCACTCGCCCACTCCAGGCTTCCGCGCGGGCCGCAGCCGATGTCCAGAATTTTTTTATTTTTATAAAACTCCCGTGCCAGACCAAAGTGCGCCGTGTAAAAATACTCGAAGTGATCGTTGCTCAAGACGCCCTGAAGTAAAACTCGGCTCTCCCAGAACGCCAGCTCAGCGGCCTCTTTCTCGGAGATCACGGGGTTTTCTCCCGGCGCAGGGCACTCTGAAGCCGCCCGAAGAGCGCCGTGAGCAGGCTGAGTTCGTGGCGGGTGAGATCGGTTCGTCGAAAGATATTTTTGAGTTTTCCCGGCACGGGTGCGGGCGAGCCAGGACGCACGAACCCGCTCTGCTCCATCACCGAGTCTAATAGAATATCAAAATTTATAAATTCTTGTTCTCTGGGCCAGTCTCCACTTTTAATTTCTAAATTTTGGTTTCGTGAAAGTTCATAGAGAACTAAAAGCACAGACTGAGCTAAGTTAAAACTCGGATACAGATCGCTTGATGGAATCCGCACGACAAATCGGCACTTCTCTAAATGCTCTTTTCGCAGATCATCGTCTTCGGGGCCAAAAACCAGTGCTGTTTTCTTATTAGAACGACTTTGCGCCCACTGAGGCAATGTCACGAACTGAGCCGGATTCTCGCCGGTGCGCAAAGCCACGCCGACGATCTCTTCGCAGTCTTCCACAGAATCCTCGAAGCGCTCGAAAATTCGGGCCGCGTCTAAAATTGTTTCCGCGTTGCGTGCCGTGACGCCCGCCTGCTCGCGGTCCCAGCCACGCGGGGCGACCAGCCGCAGCTCGGAGAAGCCCAGGTTCTGCATCGCGCGGGCGACGCTTCCGACGTTGCGGCTATCTTTCGGCTCGACGAGAACGACCTTCATATTCGGAGCTTGTGGACGCCGCTCTCCAGCGCCTGCGGCTTGCGGCCCGCAAGAGAGAGCGTGGCGATGCAGCCGGGCGGAAGCTGAATCTCCAGCGCGATTTTTGCCCCGACACGCTTCCACGAGAGACGTATCGGGCCGCGCACCGAGTTATACGTCGCCCGCGCCCAGCTCAGACCGGCGGGAAACTGCGGGCGCAGCGCGACTCTATCGAAGCCCATAGCGTCTTTCTCTGGCTGGATTCCGGCCAGATGTGCGAAGAAAAAAGCCGAGATCGAGCCGAACATCGGGTGGTTGTGCGAGTAGGTGTTGTCGGAGAACTCCCAGTGCTCCCAGAGCGTGGTTGCGCCGCCCGCCAGCATCGCGCCCCAGCTCGGGACCGTTTTCTTCGTCGCCAGCGCGTAGGCGATGTCCGCCCGGCCTTCGCGGCAGAGCACGTCCAGCAAAAACTTCGTCCCGTAGATCCCGGTCGTCAGGTGCCCGCCGTGCTTTTCGAGGTCGGCCAGAAGTCGGGCGAGGGTTTTTGCCCGCTCTGCCTCGCTCAGGGGCGCGTACTCCAGCGCATACGTCAGGCAGGTCTGGGTCTGGGGCGGCTCGGGTGCGCTTTTCTCCACGCGCGTCGCCCGCGCACGAAGCCTTCGGGCATCGGCGCTCTTGCCCAAACTCTCGGCGAGGCGTGCGCCGAGGCGCAGGCACTCGGCGTAGAGCCAGGTCAGGGTCGGCTCGGGCGGACTCTGCACCCGCGCTTCGTGGTCCGTGAGTCCGTCACGGACGGGGCCGTCGCCGTATTTTTTCTGTAGAAACTCCAGATGCGCAAGGCACGCTCCGTAGTTTTCTTCCGTTACGCGCTGGTCGCCGTGCCAGCGCCGCAGCTCGTCTAAAAGCAGCGGGTGCGCCAGGGGCCAGCCGACTCCGCAATAGTTCAGCCCGATGGACGGCGCGGTGTCGGGGAGTGCGCCGCCGGGCAGTGCGGCATCGGCGTAGTCGCGTGCGATCTTGGCGTAGAGCGTCGCCATGTCGAAGTTGTACAGAAACGCATCGCGAGTGGCCACGATGTCGCCGCCGTAGCCGAACTTCTCCCGGTGCGGGCAGTCCGACTGCACCGAGAACAAGTTGGAAAGAAACGTCCGGCGCGTCGCTTCCTGAATCTGATTGAGCAGCGGCTCCGAGCACTCGAACTCCCCGGCGCTCTCCACACTCGACGCAAGCCGCTCGGCCCAGACCTCGGGCTTTTTCTCGCACCCACTTATTTCGGCGTAACGAAAGCCCCGGAAAACGAACTTCGTCGAAACCGGGCTATTCTCGGCGTTCAAGAACGTATCTTCTTGAACCGCCGGGATACTTGGGCGGGCGCTTGTGGCGGTGGCTCCCTGGTCTTCTTTCTTGCCACCCTTGATCTGTCCGCAGACGCCCGTGAGCGGGTTGAGCGTGCCGTCCTTGTGAAGAAGCTCGCCGTAGCGCACCGTGATTTTTGCGCCCGATACACTCTCAAAGCCGATGCGCCCTGCGAAGTTGACCCCGAAGTCGGCCAGCCAGACGCCCGCTCGAAGCTCGGTGAGGGAAACGGGTTTCAGGCGCTCGATAGCTTTTATCGGCGGCTGCGACTCACACTGCAAAACGCCAACCGGCTCGGTCGCCAGCACTGCCCGGCGCGGCTCCGCGTTTTGCGCCGAAAAGTCCCAGACCTCACCTAAATAATTGTTCTGGAAGCGTAGCGCACTTTCTAAAGCAAGCCAGCTTTCGTCCGTAACAAAGGTTTGTTTCTTGCCGTCGCTTAAAATAACGTCGAGCTTTGCGATCAGCCGGGGGCGGCCCGTCGGCAGGCTTTCTGTCAGGATGACGCCACCGCCGAACATTTTTAGCGGTAGCGGACTCCACCAGCCTGCTGCGACCAGCGCCGTGAGCTGGTTCTCGCCCCGTTTCAAGAGCTTTGTAACATCGAGCGTCCGGTAATAAACGCGCCTGGAAAAATTCGTCCAGCCGGGTTCGAGCTGAGCGTCGCTGACGCTTGCTCCGTTGAGCCGGGCTTCAAAGTAGCCCAGGCCCGTGATGTAGAGCCGGGCGGACTTCACCCCGCGCGGCAGGACGAAGTTTTTGGAGAACAGCGGCGCAGGATCGTCGGCGTAGGGGTCTTTCGGGGCGGGTCGCGACGAATCAGAGATCCAGCGGGCATCGTCCCAGTCGCGCTCCGAAAGCAGCCCGATCTCAAAAAACGCGGGGCGGCTCCAGGCGCTTACCAGGCCGCGCCCGTCCCAGGCTCGCACTTTCCAGAAGGCTCTCTGGCCGCTCTGAAGCTTCCGTCCCGCGTAGAGAATCCCGAGGCTCTCCGCACTCAGAACGCGCCCCGAGTCCCAGAGATCGCTGGAATCGGGCGTCGTGCCCACCAGAACCTGATAGGCGCTCTGGCGTGCCCCGCTCTCGCGAGATCGAAGCTCCCAGGAAAGCCGGGGCGATTTTGCGTCTATTCCGAGCGGGTTTTCCCGATACTCGCAACGCAACCGAACGACGGAGATACTCATGCCAGGATTGTACACGACACCTTTCCGGGTATCTTCTATGCCAGGGAGTTTTTGGGTAAGAAAGAGAAATCATGCGCGACGCTTATTTGAACGTTCTGGAGCTGGGTTACTACGAGGTGGGGTTTGCCTTCGAGGGACTGGCGGACGAAAACGTCTGGAAGCGCCCGGCACCAGGGCTTCTCTCCGTGGGCGAGCTGGCGGGGCATATCGCCTATGGGGAGGCCACACACCTTGCGGGAGAGTGCGGCAAGGAGGGCTACCCCGACCTGACGAAGTGCCGGGTGAGCGGCCTGCTCATCGATCACAGATTCGCCTATCTGCCAAGGACTCTGGATGCCCTGCCCTCGGAGGAGCACCGGGCGCTGTCCGGGGCGCAGGTTCTCGCCGAGCTACTTCGGGTCCATGCCGAGTCCGTCGCGGACTTCACAGCGCGCGACCTCGATCTGGACCTGCCCCTGCCGGGCTGGCCGCCCGAGTGGACCGGCAAGAACGTCTTGCAGTACATGGCCTTTCATGTGGCCTATCACACCGGGCAGATGTTCACCGCGCGACATCTCCTGGGCGAGCCGACCCCGGACAACTGACCTCAGGCACGGGGGTGGGCGGCGCGGTAGGCGGCGCGGAGCCGGTCGGTGGAGACGTGGGTGTAGACCTGAGTCGTGGTGACTTTGGCGTGGCCGAGCAATTCTTGAATGGCCCGGATATCGGCCCCGCCCGAGAGAAGATGGGTCGCAAAGCTGTGCCGAAGCCAGTGCGGCGACGGCATCTGGCTGAGTCCAGCGCGGGCGGCGTTCTGTTTCACCAGGTTCCAGGCCGTCTGGCGGGTGATTCCAAAGACCAGCTCGTCGGGGCGGCGCTTTGTTCGCCCCAGGAAAACCTTGAGCGCCTCGCGAGCGGGCATGCCGAGCGGGACCAGTCGCTCACGTCCGCCCTTGCCCACGACCTTTACCCGGCCTCGCGAGAGGTCCAGTGCCCCGACCGTAATCGTCGCCGCCTCAGAAACCCGCAGCCCCGATGCGTACAAAAGCTCCAAAAACGCCGCATCGCGCTTTCCGGCTTCGGTAGAAACATCGGGCGAGGCCAGCAGCCGGGCAACTTCTTCTGCCGAGAGAGTTCGAGGCAGCTTTCGCGTAGCTCGGGCTACGCCCTCGACCCTGGCAACCGGGTTTTCAGCCAGCTTCCCCTCGCGCACCAGCCACTTTGCGTAGGTAGACAGACACGCTTTCTTCCGGGCCAGCGACGAGCTTGCCAGCCCATCGGTTCGGAGTCGCGCCAGAAACGTCTCGACTCCCTCGGGCGTGAGTTCTAACTTCTGGGCAGCCCACTGCGCCAAATCTCGTCGATAGGCCATGACCGTGTTCTCCGAAAGGCCGCGCTCGGCAGAGAGAAAAACAAAGAACCCATCGTCGATCTCTGTCATAGAATAACCTGCAAACGGTATACTGGAGACAAGGAGAAAAGTCCATGCCTCTAACACTCGACGAGCGACTCACGCACCTGGAAGAGGAGCTGGAACTGTTCAAGAAACGGCTTCCCGAGGTATCTACAGAACCGGAAAACTGGCTGAATCAGATTTTCGGCAGTTTCAAAGACGACCCGATCTATGAAGAAGCGATGCGCCTCGGGCGAGACTTTCGTGACGCACAGCGCCCTGACGATACCCTGACCAATGTATCTTCTTGACACAGATCATCTCAGCTTTCTGGATCGCGGTGGCAAGGAAGGCCAACAAATCCGTCAGCGTATTCTTATCGTTGGCGTGGAAAAAATTGCTGTCAGCGCCGTGAGCTATGAAGAACAGCTTCGTGGTTGGCTCGCCTACATGGGAGCCTCCAGCTCCATTGATGCCCAGGTTGTTGCCTACGAGCGACTCTTGAAGCACTTGAAAAACTACTGCGCCCTCACCGTCCTGCCTTTCGATAGCGCCGTCGCCGATGTCTTCCAGAATCACTGGCTCCAGCGCCCACGGATCGGAACGATGGACTTGAAGATTGCGGCGACGGCTATCGCCACGAACCGAACGCTGCTCACCGCAAACTCTAAGGATTTTTCCCGAGTCCCCGATCTGAACTTTGAAGACTGGACCCAATCCAAAACCTGACATCATAGCAAGGAGCGTCTTGCCTCGCTCAGGCGGGTGTGGGCGAGGAGCAGAGAGTCGTGCTGAGTGTACAGCGCCTCCAGCTCGGCTTCCACGGCGGGCATGGAGAGCTTTTCGTTGTAGGCGGCTTCGGCAGCGGCCACTTGCTCGGTCAGCCAGGCAAGCAGCGGCTCGCGCTCGGCCTGACGTAGAAACTTGGGAAGTAGCTCCCGGTGCCGGGAGAGCTTTCCCGCCGTGTCGATCTTTGAGTTGAAAAGACGCGGCGGGGAGATCAGAAACGGGATTTTAGCGTCGTCCAGCCAGCGCTGTAGAAACGCCTCGCGGGAGACATCCAGAATCAGTTCGCGCCGCTCCCACTTTAGCGCCTGCTCGATCCGGGTCATCCGCGCCCGAACGATCTCTTGCTCGGCGGCAACGGTTTTCAGGGCATGTGTGAGTAAACTGCGCCACTCACCAGGGTCCAGTTTTCGGGACTTCCGGGCAGACTCCAGAGAGCGAAGCAGCTCGGCCCAGCGCGGGTCGAGCTTGAGATGCCGTGAGGCGATCTGATTGCGCCACCAGGGGAGAACTTCATCGGCGGCTCGCTCCCAGGACTCGACATCGGTCTCACGGGATCTTGCCAGGCGAGCCAGCGCCGTGAGCGAGAGCGAGGCTGCGGCGGGGGCGGGCAGCAGGACCGTTTCGGGTCCGTCCGTGAGAGATTTTTCCAGCGTCGTCAGAGCGGCCTGAAGCTCGGTGCCTTCGATGGCATGCAGAGCGGCAAAAAGTGAAGAGCAGCCTGGACTCTCTAAATCGGATTTCGAGAACAAAAGCCGGTCCGGGTCACCGAAGCGATCCCAGAGCGTGGGATCACAGGAAAGGGCCAGGAGCGCCGTGCAAATCACCAGGCACGAGAACCGATCCAGCCCGACGCCAAAGTGCTTTTCAGACCGCGCCGGGTGCTGATAGTTGGGATGTCCACGCTCGGGAGCGTCGGTTCCAGCAAGCTCCGGGACGAACATTCCATCGTAATCGACGAAGACCACTTTTTCGCCGGTTTCGTCCAGCAGCAGGTTGTCGTGCTGCCAGTCACCGTGGGCGATTCCCAGTCGCTCCAGCTCGGCGCGAACCGTCTCCAGCCGGGTTGCCAGTGCCCGCAGCCGGTCCGGTTTGCTGTGATTCTTCTCGACCCAGTGCCCCAGAGTCACGCCACGCGCCCAGCCCATCGCGACCAGTGGCTCCCACACGCCTCCAACACGGACGCCGCGCTCGTGAAACTGAAACGCGACGAACCGCTCCGGAAGTTTCTCCAGATGGGAGTCGATCAGGGCGTAGCGCAGGGCACGGGGAAGCTGGCCGGGGCGCTCGGATGTCGTGAAGCAGCGAAGCGCCCACTCCTGCCCGGTGCGATCTGTCAGCCGAAAAACCACAGCAAAGCGACCGGTGTAGGTCACTGGCAACCTGAGTCGGTCCAGCCGAATCGTTCCTGCCGACAGCCGACGATCTCCCAGCACGGTCTGCGGGTTTTGAATCGCCTCACGGTAGGCAACGGCATCGGGCACGGAGGTTTTGACACGCCCAGCGTCGAAAAGTCGCAGTCTATCCGCCGGGCGGATGAAGGCCCGCCAGGGAAAGCAGCCGACGTAGCCCCAGAAGCTCCGGGCGATTGAGATTCAGCCGGGAGATCGTCGCGCGTCCGGTCGGTGTCCGGCCTTCCAGCGTCTGCCTATCTTCTCTCCAGGCAAAGTGATCGTTCCAAACATCGTTTCGTGGATGGAAAAGCGACACACGCTCTCCCGTCACAACATCTTCCGCATCGACGGCGATGCCCTTGGAGCCGTTGCAGCCGCCACAAGCCCACGCCAGATTCTCAACGGTGTCCGTTCCGTGCAGTTTGCCAGGAACGATGTGCTCGACAGTAAATGGAGCCGGGGAGATATCATCCGGACAGAGGCAATACTCGCAGCGACCTCCGGCTCGCTCTCGAACTGCCTGGCGAACAGCGGGCTGTTTTCGGGCTTCAGGCATGGGGGTGATGACGGATTCCGAGAGCCTGCATCAGCGCCGGAAAGTGCATGCCACGTTTCTGGGCAAGCTCTTCCAGAAGCTCCAGCCGCCGGACGTTCCAGGTTTCGGTTTTCTCGATAAGCGCCAGAAACTCGGTGCGCTCCGTGCCGTCGAGTTCCCGGCCCGCCAGTTGATGGTAGCGCCGCCAGAACGCGGGAGATAGCTCCTTGTTGAGTACGTCGAGCCGGGCCTGCTCCTCGGCGCTCAGACGTACCTCGGTGTTCACTCGCTCACGCTCCGCCATCTGGCGCAAGGCAAGACCGATGATCCGAGACTTGTTGAGTCCTAACTTCCTGCCCAGAAGCGCAATAAGCCGCTCTTCATCGGTGTCAGGTCGATAGGTGACGATAGCACGTGTGCTTGGCATACCAGAGTGATTGTACCAGATAGTCAAAGTGCTATCACCTGACTGTATCAGAAGGGAAATTTAGGGCAGATGCCGAAAGTAAAGTCCATGAGCAAGACGTACAAAATTGGGGTGGCGAAGCTGGTCCACGACCACGTGTGGGGCGAGCTGGACGCCTGGATAAAAACCGGGCGGGTGGAGATCGTCGCGCTGGGCGAGCCGAGCGAGCGATTAAGAAATCGCTTTGCCGAGAAGTTTCCCGAGGCCCGGCGCTACGATTCGTGGGAGGCGATGCTTCAGAGCGAAAACGAGCTGGATATTGTCCAGATCGCTGCCGAGAACTCGCTCCACGCAGACATCACCGAAGCAGCGGCGGCAAAGAACTGCCACGTGATCACCGAGAAACCCATGGCGGCGACGCTCGACCAGGCCAATCGAATGGTTGCCGCGTGCAAAAAAGCGGGTGTCCAGCTCTTGGTCAACTGGCCGACCGCCTGGTCGCCGTCGTTTCAGGAAATGGAGCGCGTGATTCTCTCCGGCGAGATCGGGACTCTGCGCTACTTCAAGTACCGCTCGGCCCACAACGGCCCCAAAGAGATCGGGTGCGACGAGTCGTTCTGGAGCTGGCTCTACGACGAAGAAAAGAACGGCGCGGGCGCGTTCATGGACTACTGCTGCTACGGAGCCGCAATGATGGCCCGCTTTCTGGGCCTTCCCGAGAAAGTTCTCGGAATGCGGGCGGTACTCGCCAAAGACTACCCGATCCCCGACGACAACGCGATTATCAGCGCCTGGTACAAAGGTGCACACTGCGTCGCGGAGGCAAGCTGGACCCAGACCACGGGCTACGTCAACGGAAACCCGTATGCGTACGGCTCCGAAGGTGCGATTGCACTCCAGAACGGCAAGGTCCATCTCTTAAAGCCCGGAAAATCTATTGAAATCTACGATCCGCCTGCTCTGGAAGCCCCGAAGCGTAGCGGACCGGAGTATCTGATTCACTGCATTGAGACGGGCGAGGCTATCGAAGGAACCTGCTCGGCCCACGTCTCGCGCGACGCCCAGGAAATTCTCGAAGCGGGCTTGCGTGCCGCAAAGACCGAGACCGTTCAGCACCTGCCCGTATGAACACGGGGGGCTAAGGGCTTCGCCCCGAAGTCCTTCGGACATAACCGACACTCGAAACGTCCGCAGGACCTTGTGGCGCGAAGCGCCTTTAGCCACCGATGTTCATATCGGCGGTTCACCGAATTGAAGAAACATGACCGATACCGAGTTTTTAGCGGCGTGTGGCCGCCTGGAAGAGAACTTAGGCCGGGTGATCCGGGGCAAGAGCGAGAGTCTGCGGCTCTTGCTGATCGCCCTGCTCTCCGGCGGGCACGTGCTGCTCGAAGACGTCCCCGGAACCGGCAAGACGACGCTTGCAAAAGCACTCGCGCGCTCCATCGACGGCGACTTTCGGCGAATCCAGTTCACGCCGGACCTGCTGCCTGCCGACATCACCGGATCGAGCTTTTACAAGCCCGCCGAGGGAGTGTTCGAGTTTCGGCCCGGCCCGGTCTTCACCCATGTTCTGCTGGGCGACGAGATCAACCGGACCAGCCCGCGCACGCAGTCGGCGCTGCTCGAAGTGATGAGCGAGGGACAGGTGACGGTCGAGGGGGTGCGCCGGACGCTGCCGCAGCCGTTCTTTGTGATCGCCACCCAGAACCCGAGCGAGTATCACGGCACCTACCCGCTCCCCGAGGCTCAGTTGGATCGGTTCGCGGTTCGGCTGAACCTGGGCTATCCGAGCCACGACGAAGAATTAGGGATTCTCTACGACCAGAACGACTCCCACCCGCTCGATGCCCTGGAGTCCGTGCTGACCATCGCCGACGTGCTCGCGCTCCAGGGCATGGTGAAGTCCGTGACCGTAGACAGGAGCGTCGCCGAGTATCTCTTGCGGCTCGTCGCCAGCACCCGCACCGACACGCGCCTGCGAACCGGGCTTTCTCCGCGCGGCTCACTCATGCTCTACCGGACGGCTCAGGCGCGTGCCCGCACCGAGGGGCGCGATTTTGTCACGCCGGAAGATGTCCGTGCACTGGCGATCCCGGTGCTCGCGCACCGCATGCAGCTCGACAACAAAGCCAAGTACGCGGGCCAGAGCGCTGAAAGCATTCTCCAGGAAACGCTGGACTCCACGCCCGTCCCCCGGTAAACTCAAGCCGTGCGACCTCTTCTACTGACCCTGCTTCTTCTGCTTCTCCCCCTTCCCTCGGCCCCGCGAAGCGGGAAAAAGCCCGAGGGAAGGGGGCCGGGGGGATGGGTCGTCTATCTGTTTCTCGCGAGCGACTGCCCCATCGCCGGGCGCTACGGCCCGCGCCTGCGAGCGCTATCGGAGACGTACACAAAACGTGGCGTCCAGTTCGTCGCGGTCTTTCCCAACGAGCGCGAGACGAGCGAAAGTGTAGGGCGCTGGCTAAAAGACCGCAAGCTCACCGGCCTGACGCCAAGCCGCAACGCCGATTTGGTGAAAAAGTTCGGCGCAACCCACACCCCGGAAGCGATTCTCGTGGACGCCCATGGCAAGAAGCTCTATTCAGGCCGCCTCGACAACGCCGACGACCCGGCGAAAGTCACCCGAAAAGACCTTTCTCTGGCCCTCGATGCCGTACTTTCGGGCCACAAAATGACCAACGCTCACACCCAGCCCTTCGGCTGCCTGTTGACTCCCCCATTACTGGGGGCAGGGGGGCAAAATGCAGGAAACGGGCGTTTCATTACAGCAATTCTCGAAAAACACTGCGTTGGGTGCCATAAAAAAGGCGAGGTCGGACCGATGCCGCTCGATGACTATAAAACTGTGGTTGGTTTTGCGCAGAAAATCAAAGAGCAGACCCAGTCAAAGCGCATGCCGCCCTGGAAAGCCGACTCGTCCGGCGAGTTCCACGACGAACACAAGCTCACCGACGCCGAAATTCTGGCGATTGCAACATGGGCAAAGTCCCCCGCCCCCTCTGTTTCCCCTTCCCTCCCCTCGGCGAAAGTCGATCTCCCCATTATTGGGGCCGGGGGAAGCTGGCACCTCGGAACGCCCGACGAGGTCTTCACGATGCCCGCGTACGACGTGCCGGACAACGGCAAAGACATCTACCGCTGCTTTGTGATTCCTGCGGGCAGCCCCGATCAAGGCCGCTGGGTGAAGGGAATCGAGTTTCAGCCGGGCAACCGGGCGATAGTCCATCACGCGTCGGTTTTTATCGATCTGTCGGGTGTCGGGAAGAAGCTGGACGACGACGCGCCCGGCCCCGGCTACACGAACCCGACTCCCGGCAACGGCCCCGGTTTCAACGAAGCGTACTCGGTGCTCGGCGGCTGGACTCCCGGACACCTGCCCCGCAAGCTGCCATCGGGCGTGGCGATTTTCTTGCCGAAAGGGGCGCAGCTAATTTTAGAAGTCCACTATCACCTGACGGGAAAGCCTGAGAAAGACCAGACACGCTTCGGGCTGCACCTCGCCCGCGAGCCTATCGACAAGCGCATGCACCTGGGCGGAGTCGGAACCCAGTCGTTCTCGATTCCCCCCGGCGCAAAGAATTATTTAGTCGAAGCGACTCTCCCGACCGAGAAAGACATCACAATTCTCTCGATCACGCCGCACATGCACGAGCGCGGCACCCGAATGGTCGCGTTCGCCGAACTGCCGAGCGGCGAGCGAAAGAAACTGATCGATGTCCCGCGCTGGGACTTTCAGTGGCAGCCAAGCTATCGGTTCAAAGAGCCTGTGAAGCTTCCCAAGGGCACGCAGGTGACGGTTCAGGGGTATTTCAACAACCCGACCGACAAGCCGCTCACCTGGGGCGAGAGCACGAAAGACGAGATGTGCGTGCTATTCTCCGCCTACACCCGCGACGACGAACATCTCTTAGACGAACCCGTAATTATTCGTTAGCAGGTTTAAAACTGCCTTCATCAGGGAAGACTGGTCTGTGGACTCAACGCCCCGTGCTTCGGGGCAATCGTTACGACGGGACAGAAATCTATGAAAAACGATCTTTCTCTGGCCGCACTCGTCCTTCAGGGCATCAATGCGGTACTCGCCACAACTCCCGACGACTCCCACTCAGACGGAGTCGCCCTCGCAACCGGCCCGCTTCCGGAACGCCTCGATGATCTTCTGGGTGACGGAGCCGGGCTTGCCTGAGCCGATAGCCCGCTCATCCAAAATACAACCGGGAATCACCTCGGCGGCGGTGCCGGTGAGAAAACACTCGTCGGCACAGTAGAGGTCGAAGAGGGTCAGATTTTCCTCGCGGACGGAGATCCCGAGCTGCTCGGCGCACTCCATCGCGACCTGACGCGTGACGCCTTTCAGACACCCCGCCGATGGCGGCGGCGTGAGAATCAGGCCGTCTTTCACGATAAACACGTTGTCGCCCGTGGCCTCCGCGACGTAGCCCAGGTGATTCAGCATGATCCCCTCGCCCGCCCCGACCCGGTTTGCCTCCATCTTGGCTAAGATATTATTGATGTACTTTCCCGTGCATTTAATACGCGGATTGATGGCATCGGGGCTGGGTACGCGGGTTGCACAGGTAATCATGGTCAGCCCGTTGTCATAAAATTCTTTTGGATAAAGCGCAAGCTGACGCGTTGCAATAATATAATTAGGTTTCTGGTCGATATGGCTCGGGTCCAGGCCCAAACCGGTTCCGCGAGAGAGATTCACTCGGATATAGCCTTCGTGGTGGTTGTTTTTAGAGCATGTTTCCAAAATAGCCGTGCGCGCCCGGTCGTACGAAAGTGTGCTCATGTCGAAACCCAGCGCCCGTGCGCCGTCGAAGAGCCGCCTCAGATGCGGATCAAGCCGAAAGACTTTTCCGTTGTAGACCCGAACTCCCTCAAACAGTCCATCGCCATAGAGATAGGCATGGTCGAAGATAGAAACTGTCGCCTGCTCTTTGGGAACGAACTCGCCGTCGATATAGACCACTTCAGACATTCTTCGATTATACCGCCCGGAAACCGCCCCTACGAACAGGGGCGTCTGGGCGAGCAAGCTCGACGAAGTCGCTCCGCGACAAATCCAATGTTCGGTGTGTCGCGGAGCGACTTCGTAGCCGAGGCACAAGGCTCCCTAGACGCCCACGTCCCTGTGGGCGGGACGGCCCACGTCCCTGTGGGCGGATTATCGGAGGTACAATGCCCGCAATGAAAACCTTTGCTTTCGTCGGGTGCGGACACATCCATACGCCCGGCTTCATCCACAACATCAACCGCCGCAAAGACTCGGTGCGAGTGAAGTCCGTCTGGGACCACGACCTGGCGCGTGCTGAGCTGCGCGCAGGCGAGCTTGCGGGCAGCGCCGTCGAGGCCGATCTGGAGAAAATCTGCTCGGACCCGGAGATTACCGCTGCGATTGTCTGCTCCGAGACGAACCTCCACGAAAAACTGGTCGGGCCACTGGTGAGCGCTGGAAAACATGTCTTCGTCGAGAAACCGCTGGGCTTCACCGGCGCAGACGCCCGAGCGATGGCCGAGGCTATCGAAGACCAAGGGCTTTTATTCTCCACGGGCTACTTCAGCCGGGGCGATGCCAGGCTTAGATTCGTCAAAAAGCAGATCGACGCCGGGGCTTTTGGAAAAATTACCCGCGCAAGAATGAGCAACTGCCACGACGGCGCACTCGGCGGCTGGTTCGACGGCGAGTGGCGCTGGATGGCCGATCCCGTGCAGTCGGGCTGTGGCGGCTTTGGCGATCTCGGGACGCACTCGCTGGATATTTTATTGTGGTACTTCGGCGAGGTAGAGCGCTGCACCGCCCAGCTCGATCCGGGAACCGCGCGCTACACAGGCTGCGACGAAACGGGCGAGGGGCTGATTCGCTTCAAAAGCGGCGTCATCGCGACGCTGGCCGCAGGCTGGGACGATGTCGCCGACCCGGTTCGGCTACTGATTTCTGGCACGGAAGGCCACGCGATGATCGTGAGTGATCGGCTCTACTTTCAGAGCAAGCACGTGCCCGGCATGGACGGCTCTCAGCCGCTGAGAAACGCCGAGATCGGCTCGGGCGCGTCCGCTGGCCTCGACGCCTGGATCGAGCGCGTCTGCGGCAACGACAGCCCCGAACTGGTCGGTGCAAGAGAAGCCGCGTACCGCTCCGTGGTCATGGAAGCGCTGTACACCGGCGCAAAAACCGGTGCGTGGGTCACGCCGTAGCAGCGGGCAGGTAAACCAGCCCGCTGCACGAGACAAGCACCCTGAAGGGCGCTACAAACCGAACCCATTTGCAGGGGGCTTCAGCCTCCTTGGGTTTATGCAGCGGGTTCATTTATGGACCCGCGTTTCCAGGTCGGCGCGGGTGAGAGTGCCTTTGTAGATCGCTCCGGCGACGAGCGGGAATACGTCGATTTGCTTGCGCTTCACCAGCGCAAGCGTCTCCTCGACGCTCCACTCGGGTCGGGCGACGACGCGGCTCGGGTGGGTGTACGGCCCGACCGCGAGCGTCGAGAGATCGGCTCCGGCGGGAATTAAACCTGGCTCCAGCGCGGCCTCGCTGAGAACGCCCTGATACATGCCGTCGCCCACCAGCACGACCAATTTCAGCGGCTCGGCGCTGAGAAGCGCGATGGCTTCCTCTAAACTCTCGGAGGGCGCAACGACGGGAACCTCGCGCAGAGGCAAATCGGATAGGGTCATGGCGTCGCTATTCTACCGCAGGGGGCAGGTCGTGGCCCATTCGGGTGCGCTTGGTCTCCAAGTACCGAACGTTGTGTGGGTTCGGCGTGGTCGGAAGCGGCACGCGCTCAACAACTTCGAGATCAAATCCCTGAAGGCCATCGCGTTTTTCGGGGTTATTGGTCATAAGTTTTAGTTTTTTCAGACCAAGGTCCACTAAAATCTGCGCCCCGATGCCATAGTCTCTGGAATCTGACTTGAAACCGAGCATCAAGTTGGCATCGAGCGTATCGGCACCCTGGTCTTGCAGCGCATAGGCTCGCATCTTGTTGACCAGCCCGATTCCCCGGCCTTCTTGCTCGATATAAAGCAAGACGCCGCGCCCGGCGTCGGCGATTTTCTCCAGAGCGAGCTGAAGCTGATCGCCACAGTCGCAGCGTAGACTTCCCAGCAAGTCGCCCGTGACACACGAGCTATGGATGCGGCAGAGCGTCGGCTCCTTCGGGTCGATCTCGCCCATCACCAGCGCCAGATACTCGTTGTCGTCCACCTCGCTGACGTAGGCATGCGCGACGAACTCGCCGTACTTCGTGGGCAGCCTTGGAGCCGCAAGCTTTCGGATTAATTTCTCGCTTCTTCGGCGATAGCGAATCAGATCGGCAATCGTTGCCAGCTTCAGGTCCAGCTCCTTGGCAAGCGCGATCAGCGCGGGCAGGCGCAGCATCTCGCCGTCGTCGCCCATGATCTCGGAGATCACCCCGACCGGCTCCAGTCCCGCGAGCCGACACAGATCGACCGAGGCTTCCGTGTGGCCGGGGCGCTTCAAGACGCCGCCTTTTCGGGCCAGAAGCGGGCTGACATGGCCGGGCCGATTGAAGTCCGAGGGCTTCGCGCTCGGATCCGCCAGAAGCTGAATGGTCCGCGCCCGATCAAACGCCGACGAACCCGTGGACGTTCCGACGCGGGCATCGACAGCCACATGGAACGCGGTTTTTAGAACCTCGGTGTTGTCGGCAGCCTGCGGGGGAATGTTCAGTGCATCGAGGCGCTCGGCGGGCATCGGAACCGTGATGATCCCACTTGCACGACGATTGACAAACGTCACGAACTCGGGCGTCGCGAACTGCGCCGCCATCACAAAGTCGCCCTCGTTCTCCCGGTCTTCATCATCGACCAGAATAATTAATTTTCCGGCTCTTAAATCGTCTAAAACGTCTTCGATACGTGCAAAAGAAAAACTCACTCGGAGATGCTCCAGAGAGTTTCCCAGACATCCGGGCCGGGCAGCGGCTCTTCCCAGAGCCAGGCCGAGCGCAGAGTCAGCCTCGGAATTACTTCACAGTGATAGATTCCCTCGGAGTCCAGCGGCACCCGGCGGTAAAACCCGGTGTCGTCCAGACGCCAGAACTGAGCGCTCCGTGCTTCGGGGTCGATAATCCAGTACTCCCGCACGCCTGCCGCTTGATATTCCAGAAACTTCACGTCCCGATCTCGCTCTATACTCTCCGGTGAGACAATTTCCACACACAAATCGGCAGGACCTTCGACGCAGGTATCTTTCAGACGGTCTAAATTCTCAGGTGCGACATACAATAAGTCAGGTTCTCGTCCATAGCGTGGCCGTTGAGTTGTTTTCATCGACACTGAAGAAGTAAACAAAACTCCCGTGCTATTTTCGCGACGCAGCCACCAGCGCAGAATTTCGTAGAGTAGCTGAATTAGCGACTGATGTACCAACTTGACAGGCATGTACTCTCCATGGGGATTTCGGTGGACAAAAATGACTTTCCCATCTTCGAGTTCGGTCTGTTCTTCCTGGCACATTGCCCAGGCGAGCCATTCTTCGAACGTATCGAAGTAAATCTCCGGGAGAGTGTCGGTCTTTTCGAGAGTGTCTACCATCGCTCGGAGTCCGTTTCGGTTGCGGTGGCAGTAGCAACATAACCGGAGCGAGCCAATAAATCCATGGTGACGCCCTCGGGCCGACGAGCATAGCCGGGAATATCGCCGCCTTGAGAGATATAGCCGCCTAACATTTTTTCGACGTACTTGCCGATAATATCGGTTTCTATATTTACCGTATCTCCCGCCCGACGATCTTTCAGAGTCGTGTTTTCCCAGGTATGGGGAATAATGGAAACCGCAAAGGTTTTTTCGGCGGAATCAGCAACCGTAAGAGAGATCCCATCGACCGTGACGGAGCCTTTAGTGACGACGTAGCGCATGAGTTCGGGGCTGACTTCGACATAGACCCACCAGGAGTCGCCCACAGGCCGAATCGACGCGATCTTCCCCACGCCATCGACATGGCCCTGAACCAGGTGTCCGCCGAGGCGCTGCCCGACCGAAACCGCGCGCTCCAGGTTCACGGAGTCCCCGGTGCGGAGCGACTCCAGCCCGGTCTTTCGCAGGGTCTCCCAGACAGCCTCGAAGCTCAGGTGCGGCGGGCGAATCTCGACGACGGTCAGACAGACCCCATTGATCGCGACCGAGTCACCAAGGGCGACGTCCTCGGCGATGGGTCCGGCGGCGAGGGTCAGCCGAACCGACTTGCTCCCGCTCTCGATCCCCGAAATCTTCCCGACCGCCTCGATAATGCCTGTGAACATCTATTGCCCGACCTCTCCGAAAATAGCGATGTCTTCACCATACCGCCGGGTGCGCACTCTCGTCAAGCGAACGCTTTCGGGCAGCCCGGCTCCGTCGATGGGCGTCGGGGCGTCGCTTCCGCCTAAAATTGTCGGCGCGACGAAGAAAACGACTCGATCCACCAGCCCCGCCTCCCAGAAAGATGCCGCCAGCGCCCCGCCGCTTTCGAGAAGAACGTCCAGCAAGCCCCGTGCCGCCAGCGCCTTGAGCGCCTCCCGCACGTCGGGCCTGCCGCGCGAGTCGGGCGGGACGGTGAGAGTCTGTCCCCCGAAGCGCTCCGCTTTCGCCCCCGTGCCGCACGGGGGATCGGGGGTAACCCAAAGCGTGCCGGGGCGACAGATTCTTGCGTCGGGCGGGGTACGGAGCCGGGAATCGAACACAACGACGACGGGGTTGTGGCCGCGTCGGTTGCCAGGAAGCCGCGTGGTGAGGAGCGGATCGTCGGCCAGAATCGTTCCGACCCCGACGACAATCGCATCGACGCGATCTCGGAGTCGATGAACAGCGGCGCGGGCTTCCGAACCGGTGAGCGCCGTCGGTGCGTCTCGGGTGGAAGAAATCTTGCCGTCGAGCGAGAGCGCAGCTTTGTGCGTCACTCGGGGAAGCCCGGTGCGCTGGTGCTTGAGAAACGCGCCATGCGCCTCCTCCGCTTTCTTCGCGAGAAGCCCGACCTCGACGGTGATTCCTGCCGCGCGGAGAGCTTCAAAGCCCTGGCCGCTCACCAGCGGGTTCGGATCGGCGACGCAGCAAACCACTCGTGCGATTCCCGCCTCGATGATTCGCTCGGTGCACGGCACTCGCGTCGAGCCGTCGGGCCTTTGAGTGTGGCAGCACGGCTCCAGCGTCACGTAGAGCGTCGCGCCCCGTGCCCGTGCGCCTGCGCGGTCCAGCGCCTCGCCCTCCGCATGTAGCCCGACGCCAGGCCGGGAGCGGGTCCAGCCCTCGCCCACAATCTCCCCAGAATCCACAACCACCGCCCCGACACACGGGTTCGGATGCGTCCGCGCCCGGTTCGTCAAAGCGAGCGCCCGACGGAGAAATCGGATATCGCCGCCATCTCCCCGAGTGCTTCGTTCGTTCCTCACTTCGCCTCGCCCCTCTTCCCAGGTCGCTCGTTCCTCGCTGGAAGAGGGGTCAGAAGAGTTCTCGTTTCCCGTCATTGCGCCCGTGCCTCGGGCGGGAGCAGCGTCTCCAGAATCTTCCGCTCCTCGATGGGTAGCTTCAAAAGTGCCTTTCGATTCCGCGTCTTCTTCCACTCCACCGCCGCCGAAAGCAGCCGAATCGGAATCTCCAGCGCCTTCTTGCCCTCGCTATTCGCCTTCCACGCTTCCAACCAAACTTCAGCCGCTTCGTCCGTTATGCTCGGTTCAAAAAGAATCGGAATCGCCCGAACCATTCCCTGTCCAAAGTTCTCCAGTTGCCCATTTTCCTCAAAAATAGCCAGAACTGCCCTAACTCGTTCTTTCCAAAAACTTGAATCCTTCTGCTCTCTCATCAAAATCCGACAAACAGCAAAACAATCTTCTTGATAATCCACATCTTTCGGTTTCGCAGAAGAATTTCCAAGCTCATTGAATGCTTTTTTCCATGAAATTTCTGATTTTTCCCATAATCTCATACTAAAATAAGCTACAGCGCGACTGAATTTTGGATATGAGTCTTTTGGATCGAGTTCCAGAGCGCGGTCATACGACTCCAGAGCCTCGGGATAACGAGAGAGATTATACAAAGTATATCCACGATTGTTCCAGGCAATTGTATCTTTTGGATCGAGTTCCAGAGCGCGTTCATACGATTCCAGAGCCTCAGAATAACGAGAGAGATTATACAAAGTATATCCACGATTGTTCCAGGCAATTGTATCTTTTGGATCGAGTTCCAGAGTGCGGTCATACGATTCCAGAGCCTCGGAATAACGAGAGAGACTGTTCAAAGTATTTCCACGGTTGTTCCAGGCATATACATTCTTTGGATCGAGTTCCAGAGCGCGGTCATACGACTCCAGAGCCTCAGAATAACGAGAGAGTTCGTTGAGGCAGTAGGCTTTTTGAAAAAAATCGTTTGCTGTTGCTTCGATACCGCGTTTTCGGAGGACTTTCTCATACGCTTCCAGGGCTTTTTCGTGGTCGCCGCCCCAGCGTTCCATGTCTGCCTGGTGTGCCAGGCGCTTTGCTTCAGAGAGGTATTGCTGTTTCAGGTTGAGGGCGCGAGTGAGATAGCCATGTGAGCCGGAATCAGCCTCAGTTTCCAGGCGATGGCGTAGCTCGGATTCGGTGTTCCAGCCGACGAGAAACTCCAGAAGCGTGGGTAAATATTGGTCCTGGGCGGCGCGAGTTTCCAGAACTAACCGCAACATGGGTTCTGAGAGTTCGTAGTAAGACTCACGTCCGGCGCGTTCAGGACGGATATAGCGATCTTCGGTGATTCGGCTAAGCTGAGCCGAGACAGTGTTCGGCTCTAAGAAACAGTCGGCGGCGATCTCTTTGACGGAGACTGGCTCGCGATGCAAAGCGATAGCTTCCACAATCGCCCGTTCCTGGTCGGAGAGCGTGCCGTCTTTCATCTTCGACTGATAGTAGGGCGTAAGCTGGTCGATAAGCTTGCGGAACGCGACGGTCAGATCGTCGAGCGGGGAGTCGGTCAGAACGTCGGAGAAGAGGAACCACAGGCGCGGATGACCGCCTGCCATATGCTCAACAGCACGGAGCTTGGGCAGGGCGTCCTCGGCCCGAAGCCGGGCGACCAGCACGTCGGCCATCGTCGGGTGCCGCTTCGCCAGCCGAATCAGAAGCTCGCGGCCCTGGACGGCGTCGAGGTCTTTGAGGTGCGTGACTTCGAAAAAACCGTAGAACGGGGCGGCGTGCTTGACGAGGCTGTGCGAGAGGCTCGGAGTCGTGACGAGAAGCAGGGTCTGCTGCTGGGTTTGGAGGAACGCACGCAGTCCGCGCTGCCCGGCGTCTTTGAGCTGCTTCAGGATGTCGTCGAAGTTCTCGGCGAGCAGAACCAGGGTTTTGTCACCGAGCCACTCATCCAGGATTCTCTCGGCGCGGGGCTGGGCGTCTTTCACGGACAGGCCGCGCAGGTCGCTCACGGCTTTTTTCAGGGCGGCGTCGGCGTAGGTGTCGGCCAGAACGTCGAGGGTGCGGCGCAGGAGATGAAAGAAGGACAGAAGCCCGTACTCTTCCTCGCTCAGTCGGGCAAAACGCGCGGTTTGGCTCAGCGCTTCGTCGGCGCGCAGGCGGTTGTAGAGAACGCTGAGCAGATGCGTTTTTCCCATCCCGCGCGGCCCGACGATCAGCGCATGGCGCTTGACGCCGCGCTTTGTGCTATCGGCCACCGCTTTTTCCAGCCTTCGTGCGATCTCCTCGCGAGCGACGAAAAGCTCCTCCAAAGTCTCAGGGGCCATCTGGCGGGGTGAAAACGCAGAGAGAAACTCGCTTGCCATGTTACCCAAGCCTCCGAAGCAAGAGCCAGACGCGGCGGATGAAGCCATAGCGAAACACAAATCGCCCGGCTTCGTCGTAGCGAATATAGAGATCGTCTTCGAGAAGCTTCAGCGTAGACTCCAGCGCGTCGGGGTCGGCTCCGGGCAGGCGACTCGAAAGCTCGGCGAGCGTCAGAGCTTCGTCGCGGGCGAGTGCATCGAGTAGCGCACGGGCGAGGGCGCGGCGATTCGGAGCGTAGTACGTCTCGATGCGCTTGTTGTAAAAATCCAGCTCAATTGCGCTGGTTGCATCGGTTGCCAGGTAGCGTACCGCACGATTTACGCCCTCTTCATCTAAAGAAAAACCTTCGCTCTTGAGCGCCCGAACAATCTCACGAATGTAAAAGGGCAGGCCATCCGTGGTCGTTGCGATGCAGCCAGTTAGTACACTGGAGCTTTCAAGACCTTCTCCCATCAGCCAGGACTCCGCAAGAATCTTTGCATCCGTCGGCGAGAGCGGTGGAAGTGCCCTGCGAACCATATCACTTACAGGCTGATTCGCATAGCCTTTCTCGCGCAAGTCAGATAAAACGTGATGTAAGCCAATAGAGCCAGTGACAACGAAGCGGATTTTCCCTTCACGCTTCCCATAAACTTGATCCAGCTTACGCAGTGTATTTAAAATCTCACGACGGTCCGATTCAGGCATATTCTGGAGCATCATCGGAACTTCATCCAGAAAAAACACGACACGAGAATAGTTTTTCTGCTCGCACAATCCCTGCATCACGCGCTCCAGAAGCGTCTGCCAGCTCGCTTCGGCTCGGGGTATTTTTACACCAGCAGCTTCTGCACCACCAAGTAGCTTTTTCAGCCCGCGCACTTCTTCGCCTGCGTGTCGGGACAGAGGCAGGTATTCGGCAGATCTATCATAGATTGCCTGGGCGAGGGCATCCGGAGTGTGGGTGGCTTCCAGTTCAAAGAAAAACGCAAGAGTGCCACCTGGAGCTTCCCGCGCCATCTCCTCAATAACAGTGGTCTTCCCGACACGACGCTCGCCGAGCAGGTAGACACTCTTCTCCTCCAACAGCTCCCAGAGTTCTTTGATAAACTCGCTTCGTCCAAATGCTCCGTACATAGAGGCATTATACATCCAACAAATTTGTCGTGCAACAAATTTGCTGGATGTTCATTCGTCGCCGGATTTGTTGCGGACAGCGGCGACCGTTTCGTCGATGAGCTTGTTCAGCTCGCCCCGGCGCTCTTTTCGAATCACAGAGTAGGACTCCAGCGCGTCGAGCAGCGCGACGCACGACAGAGAGAGCGTCACCAGCACGCACGAGAGAATCAGGGAGAGATAGCGGATCGCGCCGACCTTGTTGCCGCGCCCGACGACCATTCCTGCGGCGAACCAGCCGAGCGCAAAGAGAACCAGCAAAAGGCCCAGCCCGGCCAGCCGGAAGCGCCATGAGCGATCTGAAAGTGCCCCGAAGCGCCTCGGCCAGCCCAGAACGAGGTAGGTCAGGGTTCCTAAAAACCCGAGAGTCAGAAATAGTTGAAGCACGCTCATGAAATCACGTCTTTCAGCGCCGCAAGTCCGCCTGCAATGCCGCCCGGATGCCCGAAGACAAACGAGCCAGAAACCAGAATGTCCGCGCCGCTCCGAACCAGCTCTGGGGCGGTTTTCGCATCGACGCCGCCGTCCACGGAGATCAGGAAGCTCGCTCCCGACTCGGCCCGGAGTGCGGCAAGCTCCGAAACTTTCTTTGCGGCCTGCGGCAAGAAGCTCTGGCCGCCGAAGCCCGGATTGACCGTCATCACCAGCACCAGGTCTAAATCTCCGAGCACATAACGTAGAGAGTCCAGTCCGGTTGCGGGGTTGAGCGCGACGCCCGCTTTCATCCCGGCAGCACGAATCGCCGAGAGCGTCCGCTGAAGATGCAGACAAGCCTCAGCGTGGACCGTGAGCGCGTTCACTCCGGCCTCGGCCATCGGCGCGATGAAGTCGTCGGGGCGGGAGACCATGAGATGCGCATCGAACACCAGCTCGGGTGCGTGAGAGCGTAGCGCCCGGATCAGCCCGGCTCCGAACGTGAGGTTCGGGACGAAGTGCCCGTCCATCACGTCCAAGTGCAGATAGGGTGCCCCGGCGAGGGCGCACTCCCGCACCTGCTCGCCGAGGCGCGAAAAATCCGCCGCCAGCAGCGAGGGCGCAAGGAGCGGGGCCATCTTAGAGGTCCGCGACACCCTTCAGCTCGTCGTTGTCGTAGAGCCGGATCGCGCCTTTGCCCGAGACCACGACCGTGACCTGGACAGGATCGCCCGACTCGTGCTGGGTGTCGTACTCGGTCCGCTTGCCGTCGGCGTCGGTGACATCGATCCGAATGCGGTGGATCTTGCCGTCGCGCGGGACCACGTACGGCTCTTTGGGAACGCTGTACGAGTGGGTCGCGCTCCGGGCTGGCTCCGGCGGCGTTTTCGGCTCTGGCTCGTTACTGGAAACCGGTGGCGCTTCAATCGGCTCCGGGGTCGGGTCGGGGGTCGGCTCAGGAGTGGGTTCGGGCGTCGGCTCCTCGCCCTTGGAGACGACCAGGTTGACCTGCGCTCCCTTGGGGCGGCGCTCGTTGGCCGACGGTTCTTGATCTAAGACATTCCCCTTGACCATGAAGTCGTAGCGGTACGTCACCGGCCCCATCCGAAGGCCCGCCCGGTCCAGCTCTTTCTTGGCACGCTCCAGCGCCATCTCGGTCACGCTGGGAACGACGACCGTCACCGGCCCGAGCGAGATCCCGACGGCAAGCTTGGTGCCTTCTTTGACCTTCATTCCGGCCTGATCGCGCTGCATGTAGATCGTCCCGGCGGGAAAGTTGACCTGGTTCTTCTTTTCGTACTCGACGACATCGAACTTCGCCTTGTGCCCGAGCGTCTCGGCTTCCTCGATGCTCTTGCCGATCAGGTTCGGAACGACCACGTCGCCGGGCGGCACCATGATCTTCATGATCATCGAGACCAGGTACCAGGCGAGGACGCCGAGTCCGAGTAGCATCAGCAGGTTGAAGCTGGCAAACCAGCGTCCGATCCCTGGCTTTTGGCGGGAAGATTTCACGTTTGTCTGTTCCTCATGGGCAGGCTCTGGCATCGCGCCGGGAAGCGTCGGGCGGGAGACCCGGCGACGCGGAGTGCCTTTCGCGACAGGTGCAGGCTCACTCTCGTCCAGTGGCGACCACGAGAGAGAGGTTCCTTTTTGTAGCGCATCCTGGACGGTACGCAGATCGCTTGCCAGCGACTCGGCGGTTTCGTAGCCGCCAGAGAGCGCTTTCACTGTAATTCCTTCGAGCGCACGCGGGACCGCCTGATTGCGTTTCTTCGGCGAGATCCACCCGCCCGAGCTGCCTTCGGGCTGGGCACGCTCACCCGTCAGCATCGGATAGAGCAGCTCGCCCACCCGCCGCAGGTCGTTTCCCATCGACGCGTCTCTTGCCTCGCCGAAGCCGGTGAGCCGGGGCAGGGTGTCGCTGGCCATCCAGATTCGCTCGGGCGTCAGGTCGCCGTGCGCGACGCCCTGGCGGTGCGCGTAGGTAAGCGCCTCGGCAACTCCCAGCGCGATCTCCGTCGCCACGTTGAGGGAGAACGGAGCGCCCCGCTTCAGCCGCTCCCGGAGGTCCAGCCCCCGGACGAACTCCTCGGTCAGGCCGCAGAGTCCGCGCTCCGGATCGCTCACCGGCTCGTAGGTCCGAACGATATTCGGGTGCTGAAGCCCCAGCGCCGTCGTCCAGCCCTCGGTCAGACGCTCTTCCAGCGTCTCGCGGTCGGGTAGCTCGCCACGCAACAGCTTGATGGCGACGATCCGGTTCTGTTGCTGGTCCCGCGCACGAAACAGCCACAACAGAGGGGTCTCGCCCAGGGTTTCGAGGATCTCGTAGCGGTCCGCAACAACCTGGTTGATCCAGGCTCGCCCCAGGCCCGCTCCCGTCTCGACCTCGCTTCGGCTTTCTTCCGCCACGCTTACTTCCCCTCCCGGCGCTGCCGTGCCAACCCCGCCACAACGACCGCCTCCGTCACGTCTTGCAGGGAGACGCTGCCCAGCCCCTGCGCCAGCACGTAGCGCGCGACTCCCCCTGCCGCTTTCTTATCACGGCGAGTCAGTTCTATCAAAGCCGCATCGTCGATGTCTTCCGGCAGATTCACCGGCAGCCCGACCGCTGTCAGCACCGTGCGAAGCCTGGCCGTCACGTCGGGTGGCGTCACGCCTGCTTCTTCTCCGATGAGCGCCGCCGAGACCATTCCGATGGCAATCGCCTCGCCGTGCTTGTAGCGCCGGTAGTTCGTCGCGCCTTCGAGCGCATGCCCGATGGTGTGACCGAAGTTCAAGATCGCTCTCAGGCCGCTCTCCTCACGCTCGTCGCCGCCCACGACCTCGGCTTTGATGGCGCACGAGCGCTCGATCATCGCCTCCCAGTCGTCGCTCAGGGCTGTCTCCAGAAGCGTCGGCTCGCGGATCACGCCATACTTGATGACCTCGGAAAGCCCGCTTCGACGCTCGCGCACGGGCAGCGTCGAGAGCGTCCGGGTGTCGGCCAGAACCAGGCGCGGCTGGTAGAACGCTCCGACCAGGTTCTTTCCCTCACGGAAGTCCACACCGGTCTTGCCTCCCACCGACGAATCCACCATAGCAAGAAGCGTCGTCGGCACCTGCACGTAGTCGAGTCCTCGGAGATAGGTCGCCGCCACGAACCCGACCATGTCTCCCACGACCCCGCCGCCCAGCGCGACCAGCAGGGTTTTCCGGTCGATTCCCGGCAGATTATACAGCCGCTCGTAGAGCCGCGCTATCGCAGGTAGCTGCTTGTGGCGCTCCCCGGCGGGGTATGAGATCACAGAGACATCGAGACCGGCGGCTTGAAGCGAGAAAAGCAGCGGCTCGCTCCAGTGACGAGCAATCGGCGGCTGAGTGATTACCACGACCCGTTTCGAGCGGGCCACAGCGGAGATCCTCGCCCCGGCACTGCCCAGAACATCGGGGCCGATCTGAATCTCGTAGCTTCGGTCCTGGGGCAGGGAAACGTGTAATTTTCTCACAAAACGCTCCCTCCCAGGCGGCGGACGATCTCGCTCGCCACGGTTGCCGGGGGGCGATCCGAGGTATCGACGACCATCTCGGCGAGGCGCTGGTAGAGCGGACCGCGCTCGCTCATCAGCCGGAGCACGCGCGTCAGGGGTTCTTCGTCGCCGCCACCCTCGGCCAGCAGGGGCCGCCCGGACGCCCGCTTGATCGTCCGCCGCACGACGATCTCCGGGCGCGCCGTCAGCCAGACAACCCGCCCGGCTTCCCGCAGGGCCGAGGCGTTGTCCTCGCGCAGGGGCACTCCGCCCCCCGTGGAAATCACCTGGCGCTCTCCGGCGCAGACACCGAGAACGACCTGGCTCTCGCGCTCCCGAAACGCAGCCTCGCCATCGGTGGCGAATATCTCCGGGATGCTTCGTCCCTCGATTCGGGTGAGCAAAGCATCGGTATCGACGAGCTTCCAGCCAAGCTGGCGCGCGACCAGGCGGCCTACGGTTGTCTTTCCTGACCCCATGAACCCGATGAGAACGACGTTGCGGGACATAGTGTCATTGTATCGCGACAGAAAAAAACCGGGGCGGAAGCTCCGCCCCGGTTTTGTGGGAGAACCCGAGTGCGTCTACAGGGAGACGCGGGTCGCTCCGGGATTGTCCGGGTCCACGATGGTCGGCGTGATGAAGATAAGAATCTCCGAGCCGCGCGAGGTCTTGGACTTCTGCTGGAAGAGTCGCCCGACGATAGGCAGGCTGCTGAGCAGCGGCACCCGGTCGTCGGTCTCACTCACCTGCCGGTTGATGAAGCCCCCCACCACCATCGTCTCGCCGTTGCGCAGCCGCCGGAACGCGTTGACGGACTGGGTTTTGTTGGTCGAGGTTGGCAGGCCATTGGCACCGATAGTGACAGTCTGAGTGCTCAGCGACGGTGCCACCTGCATGCTGATCGTATTGTCGCCATTGATGTGCGGCAGGATCTGAAGCTGCTGGAACGCCGGGATCACCACCTGAATCGGCTGCGGGATGGTTCCAAACTGGGTGACGATCTGCGACGTGATGAACGTCGTGGTGACGTCCGAGACGCTGATGCTTCCCAGGGTATTGTTCGCCGTGCTGATAATAGGAGCCTGAAGAATGTTGTTCGTGGACTTTGTCAGCGCGGCCCGCATGTTCGCCACGGCGTTGCCGGAGCTGTAGGCCATGTAGACAGTCGGGTTACCTGCGCCACTGGGCGGGACGAACACGTCCAGGTTGTTAGCCGGAGCAAAGTGCCAGTCCACACCGAACGAGTCGGTATCGTTGATGTCCACGGTCACGAACTCGGCCTTGACGATCACTTCCTGAGGCGCTTTGTCGAGCAGCTTGATGAGCTGTCGAAGCTGCTGCACCGCATCGGCGTCGCTGGACTGGACGATCAGTGTGTTGTCGGCATCGTTGGCGATGATGTTGTCGATGCCATCGGGGCGAAGCGCACCCGGCTGACCCGCTCCACCGGCTCCACCCGCACCGCCAGGACCACCGGCTCCACCACCGAAGCCGCCCTGACCGCCACCGAAGCCACCCTGACCGCCGCCGCGTCCACCGCCGAAGCCGCCGCCACCGCCGCCGAAGCCACCACCACGCTGACCGGCGCTCTCGGCGGTATGCTCCGCGTTACCCTGCACCGTCGGTGGAGTCACTCCCGCTGCTGCTGCCTTGAGCAGAAGATCTGCATTGACACCACCGTTGAAGTAGCTCTTGGGCATGAGATCCTGCGCCAGATCCTGCGCAAGGCGCTTGGCCATCGTGTCTAAGCCGCCCTGGCCGTCCAGAAGTCGCTTGAGATCGGTCGCCGGGTAGTACATCAGCTTGATCGAGAAGTACTGCCCCGAGGCTTTCTTCTTGGGCGGAGCCACGACCACAGCCTCATCGGCGGGCCTGGCAGTCGGGATCGGCTTGACCTCAGGAGCAGGCGGAGTCGGCTCCGACCCCTTGGGACGAATGTAGAAAATTCCGTCCTCATCCTTGACGATAGCTCCGCCAAGCTGAGCCACGATCTGAAGGGCCTTGCGGATCGGGATTCGATCCAGTTTGGCCGTCACCAGGCGATACTCCCCCGGCTCGACGACGATGCTCTTGATGCCCGCTTGCTGGGTGATGCCCGCGATCACTGACTGAAGCCGCGCATCGCGCAGATCCAGCGTAATCAGCGAATCATCGTTGCGTTCCTGCGCCAGCGCAGCCGGAACGGCCAACCAGACGGGTGCTGAGAGTGCCAGGAGAGCGAGAACGCTCCCACCTCGCATCCGATTTTGCATATACATATCCTCTCCAAACTACCTGAAAAGCTGTCAAGAGAGAGATCGGGACTACCTCCGATGAGCGACAGCCCGATCTCTCCCACACTTACTTACCGTGGCTTAGAAGCCGCGTCCGCCGCCGAAGCCGCCGCCGCCAAAGCCGCCGCCGCCGCCACCGAGGCCGCCGCCGCCGCCAAAGCCGCCACCGCCTCCACCGAGGCCGCCGCCACCGCCACCGAAGCCACCGCCACCGCCGCCGAAGCCGCCGCCACCCAGGCCGCCGCCACCGCCACCGAAGCCGCCGCCACCCAGGCCGCCGCCACCGCCACCGAAGCCGCCACCACCACCGCCAAGGCCGCCGCCACCGCCGCCGATACCGCCACCCATCTGCTGCTGGCGCTGGAACGGACGAAGGAACAGGAACGGACCGATCAGCTGCTGAAGGTCCATCGCATCGATGTACGTCAACGGAATGATGTCCGGCGGGCGGCGCTGAGGCTCATCCACCTCGGGAGCCGAGTCCAGACCGCTCGTGGTCGGCGGAATCATCGGGCGAGGCTTCACGATGTACACACCGTTCTCTTTGGTGTACGTCAAAGGAATCGTCGCGGTTCGCATGATCAGCTTGAGTGCGTTCTCAAACGGCTGATCGCGAATCTTCAGCGTCACGAAGCCGCTCACCAGCGGATCGATGGTGTACTGTACGTTCGCGCTGTTGAAGATCTGCTCCAAAGCGCTCTTGATCTGCGCATCCCGAAGCTCAACCGTCACAGGGGGCGGCTCCTGCGCCCGTGCTACTCCGGGTGCGACAACCAGCGTTGTCACCGAGAGCGCCGCAGCCAGAAGCATTGTCCTTTTAATCATGAATGTTCCTTGCTTTCTCAAGCTTTCTCAAAAAGTCTAAGCACCGGCGGCACCACCAGCGCCACCCTTGCCGCCCATCGCAGGGCCGCCACCGCCGCCGAAGCCACCCGCGCTCGGGCCGCCACCAAAGCCACCACCGCCGAACCCGCCGCCGCCACCGAGCTGGCCGCGCATGGCATCCAGCACCGCCGGGGAGAGTCCGCTCAGCTTGACCTCGACCGTCCGGCCATCGTCGGCGCGTAGCACCAGTCGATCCATCGCTATCGAGTCCACAGTCAGGTCCGCGATTCCCGGAACGCCGCTGGGAACCTTCGCCCCCGGCGCGATGATCCGGGTGTCCGAGCTGGGCGACTCGCCCGTCTCTAAAATTGCCGTGATCGCCCCATTGTACAGCACCCCCGCCACGCGGCGCGGCACCGGAGGCAGCGGCAGCATGTTCTCAACACCCCCCGGCCCATCAATAGGAACATCTTTGGGGAACGCCGCCAGCCGCATCGGGGCCGCCAGCGTGTACGCGTCAGGCTCGGTGACTATCAGCCGATAGAACGAAACGAACGGATCGCCACGGAACTTGCTCACCGCTCCGACACGGATCGGTGCAGGCTTGGCCGCGCCGCCTGCGGCGGCGTCCATCGGGTTCGGTGCGGCTCCCCCGCCCGCTACTACGCCGGGCATTCCTTCGGGCGCAGCGTCAAACGAGCTTTGAACCTTCGGCGGGGCCTTGGCAACTGCCATGCCGCCACCCGCCGGGCCGACCGGGAGCGTCGGGGCTGTCGGGACCGTCCCCGGTCCCGCAGGAGATTGGACCGTCGGGTCGCCCGCCGCCGGGGCTTCCGGAAGGGGTGGAGCCGCAGGCTCGCTACTCGGGCATCCAGCGATCAGCCCTGCCGAGAGCGCCAGAGCGCCCAGCCATACACTGTGTTTTTTGTTCATACTGAAAACCTATTGCCCCCGTGCATCGGCCATGCCCGCCGCCTGAGGCCCGCCTGCCTGGCCGCCACCAGCGCCATAACCGCCGCCACCGCCGCCGCCACCGTAGCCGCCGCCACCGGGAGGACCACCCACGCCGCCACCGCCGCCCATCATGCCGCCCGCACCCGAGCCACCCGCCCAGGGGAAGGCAGGACCGGGCTTCTCGGTGTTCTGCGCGAAGATATAAGCCGTCACGGTGTACGAGGCTTCGAGCTGCGGAGACTGCCCCGCGAGGCTCAGCCCATCCACCATGACCAGGCGGTTGAAGTTGTTCCAGCGCCGCACGTGCCGCATGATGTTGGGGAAGGTACCCCGTACCCGGACATTGCCCAGCGTGAAAATATAGGGCTGCGGCTTGTTCACCTGGTTCGGGTCTTCCGGCGGCGGCGGGAGCGAGAAGCTCTTCTGGACAATCGTCACCGACTTGTCCGCCGTGACGAACTTGTCCACCGACGGCCCGAGGCGCTGAATCTGCTCCGTCCAGAGCTGCTGAGTCGCTCCCCAGAGATCCGACATATTGATGCGCGGCATCAACGAGCGATCATAGGTCGCCCAGTCTGCCTGTGCCGCCAGTTTGTCTGAAGCGACTTTCTTCTCACGGGTCTTTTCGCCCGGCATCTTCGCCGCTTCCTGCTCACGCCCGTCGCGACGGGCTTCCTGTGTCGCCGTCTCGTCCATCGAGGGCTTGACCAAACCAAAAAAGATACCGGCTGCAAACATCAGCGAGAGAACCCCGGAGATGATCCAGGCCACCCCGGCTGTGATTTTAGGAGATTTCATACGTTAAACTATTGCCCCTTCGCCTCGTCCATGCCCGCCGCCGACGGACCACCCGCCTGGCCGCCACCAGCGCCATAGCCGCCGCCACCGCCGTAGCCGCCACCACCGCCACCGGGAGGACCACCCACGCCACCGCCACCACCGCCCGCTCCACCGACGGAGCTACCGCCGCCAGGAGGCGCAGGTGCCGCCACGGAGTTGGTTAGCTGCGCGACGACATCGATGTCGAAGCCCGCTGCGTTGGGATCGGCTTGCTGGCCAGGACCAATCGTCTGGTTGGTCTTGGTGTTGGGCCAGCCATAGATTCCCTTCCAGCCGACTGCTTTGACGTCCGGGTTGGCCGACATCGCCAGGTAGTAGTTCGCGGCGTCGGAGAGCTTTTTCACCCGACCTTTGATGGCAAGCGTGTCGCCCTGAACCGTCATCGAGTTGTACTCGACGCGCGGGTCGGTGTAGCGTGCCGCTTGCTCGAAGATGCGAGGACGAAGCCCGTTGTACCAGCGGACCTGCTTGACGAAGTTGACCTTGGCCTTCAGCGGCGCAATCGTCGCTTCTTCAGCGTCGTTCTTGCTACGAAGCGTCTCGACCTCGGTGGCGCGGCGGTCGGCATCCGCCGCTTCGTCCGCCATCTTCACCTCGGCAGGTTTGACCTGGAAGAAGTGGTAGCCCAGCATCGCCCCAACGACTGCCGTCAGCAGTGCGATTGCCAGGACGTAGTGAGTCGTTCGCTTTTTTTGCTCACCGAGGTAAGCAGGTAGTAGGTTTACTCGAAGCATTGTCGATTACGCTCTCTCTGAATAGTCACGCCCAACCTATTGGAACGTCGAGGGGCCATTTTCCTTCAATGGCCCCGAAACTTTTCTCAGCGACCCGCCCCCAGCACGGCATCGCGCGTCGCGAGTCCCATGGCGACGGCCAGCGCGGGAGCCATCTGCGCCCGTGCATCCAGCGAGACCTGACGCGCCGTGACGTTGACCCCGGCGAAGGGATCGGCCACCACCGCCGTCAACCCGGTCTGGTACTGAACATAGTCCGCCAGCCCCGGAATCGAGGCAGAACCGCCGCAGAGCAGCACCTGATCGATATTCTCGGTCGGGTAGCGCGACTTGAAGTAGTCTATCGAGCGCTGGAGCTCCATGACGAACTCGCCCAGCACCGGACTCAGCGCGTAGAAAACTTCTTTCTGGCGGGTCGTCCGGGGGTCTTCAGGCACGGGAGCGGTCTCGGGTGCCAGGGCCGCCACAGGAGCCGCCTCGGCAGGCGCACCGGGCGTATCGAAGGGATTGTCGTAGGAAATATCAAACGGGTTGTCGCCCGCAGGCACCTCTCCGCCTCCGCCTTCTCCGCCGCTGTAGAGCGAGGGCGGCAGGGGCGCGGCCAGATCGACATCGAACGGGCTGGAGATACCCGCATCGGTCGGCGCACTCCCGAAGATTCCGCCGCCGTCCGTCGGCTGGTTGACCAGATCCATGAAGATCTTGCCGTTCTGCTTTTTTTCGTCCTCGGCGGCGTCCATGGGAAGCCCGAGTCGGTCGGCGACGGCCTGGGTGAAGTTGTCTCCGCCCAGCGGGATCGTACGCGGGAAGCGCAGAGTCGCCTGCTTGAAGATCCCGACATCGGTCATCGATGCCCCGAGGTTGACCACGACGACGTTCTTGTCTTTGAGGCCCTGGCTCGACAGGTTGATCAGCGCCCGCCCGACGGCAAGCGGCTCGACATCGATGGCAACCGGAGTCAGACCCGCCGCCTTGAGCGTCTCCAGATGCGCAAAGACCATGTCGCGCTGGGCGCAGGCAAGCAGAACCTCCATGTTGGGGTTGGCTTCGTCTGCGTCCACCGCCGGGTCGTCGATCTTCTGATAGCTCATCTCGACATCGGTCGCGGAGAACGGGATGTGGCGCTCCACTTCCCACTTCATGGTCTCCGCAAGCTCTGAGAGACTCATCTTGGGAACTTCGATGACGCGAACGACGACCGCCGCAGCGCCCGAAGCCGCTGAGACGCACTTGCCGCGCGCCTTGACGCCGGACTTATTGAGCAGCGCCTTGATCGCCGCACCGAGTGTCTTGGGGTCAGACACGACGCCCTGGGAGATCGTCCCGAGCGGGGTCTTGTCGATCCCGAATGCAGTGACACGCAGGCCACTGCCCGACCCTGTCACTTCGACGACCTTGATCGTCTGAGACCCGATGTCCAGCCCAACGAACGACCCGCCACTGGGCCTGGGAGCGCGGACTGCTACCGCCTTGGGCTGAGGTGAGGGCTTTGTCTTGCCACCTGGCATGCTGCCACCTTCCTTACCATGAAGTGGGCCATTGTAACACGCCCACAAAATCCGTGTCAAGCACGAAGGCCGCCCGCACTTCTGCGGGCGGCCTTTTGCCTTGTCAAACGATGCCGAACGGCGCTACGGTGCCTGTGACTCGAAGCGCGGAGCCAGGCTCTGCCAGAACAGATCGTAGCCTCGCGGCAGGGCATTCAACTGGTTCGGCCCGCCGATCACCCGCCCGGTACGCTCCCTCGGCGACGCCCAGAACATCCACATCTTGCCCGACTGAAGCTGCGGATCCGTGATCGCTCCTGTCACCAAATCGACAGGCGCGGGCCCGTTGGGTCGAACCGGCAACGGTGGCGCGAACAGATCGACGAATCCGAAGACCTGGCCTTCGTTGACCGACTTGGTCAGCGAGAGCGCCGACGGTCCGACCTGGCCCTCAATCGTCGGTGGCTGCTCCTCGATCATCCCCAGCCGGGTCTGCGGAACCGCCGGGTTTGCCGGAGTTCCAAACGCTCCCACGCGGTTCGTCCCCGTCGCCGGAGTGTAGATCGAGATGGCACCTCGGATCGGCAGCCCTTCGTAGAACGGATCGACGAAGATCTTTCCGGTCTTGATATCGACGTCGAACGCCACGGGCGTCCAGGCACCGAGCTGGACCTCGACAGTCACCCCGGCCAGCGCCGAGTTGAGCGTCACGAGATCGCGTGCTCCCAGCCCCAGAGTCTCGTTCTGGCCCAGAAGCGGGTTGCCCAGGTTGTCCAACGTCACCTTCAGGTCGATCCCGACGCGCCGGACGCTGCTGTAGAGTTCACTTCCCTTTTTGTCCGCAAGCTCTTTGCGCCAGAGCAGCCAGTGCCGTCCGGTGAAGACAGCGCCCAGAGGTCGCCGCAGGATGCTGTTGAAGCTGTTTCCGTTGGTGGTCTGAGCCGCTGTCCGCAGATCGGTGAAGGCGATGCTTCCCGTGTCCGCCGCGCCGTCCGGGGTGAGCCGGTACGCCTGCGGCTGGTAGGTCGCCAGAACCCGATCTGCGACTCCCGCCACTTTGACGCTGGTCGGAACGTCCACACCACGGAACCGGACGATGCCCGCCGAGGTGTCCACCAGAACCTGCAGAATGCCCGTGGGCCGCTGAATGTTCTGGAAGAGCGTCTGGCTCGCACTGTCCCACTGCCAGTTCGCCGCGACCGTCGTGACCGGAGGCCCGGCCTTGTAAGCAATCGTCACGACAGGTGCCGTGGGCACGGTCAGGTCGCGGTTCCAGGCGATGTGCCGGGAACGGTAGGCCGACTCTCGCCCGAACTTCTCCAGCTCCTCGCCCGTGATTACAGGCAACGCCACCGGAACGAGCCGGGCGTTGAGACCCGCACCCGTCATCCGGAAGCGCGACAGGAACAGATCCGGAGTCGAGGTGCTGCGCAGAACGCCTGTGTAGTAGACATCCAGCACCGGGACATTGCCATTGCCCACCGTCGCCAGCCGCCGGACGACGGCGCTCGGCTCGGAGGCCGAGGCGATGGCTCCAGGAAGCTCCAGCGCCCGCTCCACCCGCCGCTGCGTGCTCAGATTGCCCGCATCCGGCGTCGCGGTCGGAGTTCCATTGGCATTGGCTGGAGTCGGGACGTAGTACAGCCCCCACTTGCCCGCCGGTCCGCCGTAGTACAGCGCCAGAGTCGTGCTCGTGCTCGGCTCGTAGGCTGCCCGCACCCCGTAGCGGCGCAGGTTCGGGTCGGCGTTCACCACGAGCGGCGCGACGCCCCCCGGCTGACCATCCGCTCCGAGCGGCGCGTACAGGATCGTGTCGGTCGAGCTGCCGCCCGCGTTCGGGGTTGAGTTGATCCAAAGCAGGGTCGCCGCACTTGAGGTCGGCAGAACCTGCATCGCAAACGGAGACAGGTTCGACTGAAGCCCGGCCACCGTGCTGATCTCCACCGGCGTCGAGAACCAGCGTCCCTGCGCCGCCAGCGGATTGTTTACCGGAACCGCTGTCGCCGGGTTCGACGCCGACTGCCAGGTTCCGAGCGTCGCGTTCCACAGAAGCCGACTGAAGTAGAGCTTGTAGCTTCCCCCTGCTTCCGAGCGGACGAAGTAGACGTTGAGCGAGCCGTCGGCTCCCCGGTAGGCGGTCGGCGAGAGCGCCGAGGCAGGCCGGTTCGCCGTGGTGAGCGGGTTGATGATCGTCTCGCTCAGCGGGAACGTGTCCACGCCGGGCAACAGGCCGCTGAAGACCGTCGCAAGCGACGTATCGAGCAGCGGATTGTTCAGCGCAAAGTCGGGAATCTGGCCCGTCAGCGGCGCTTCTGAAACCTGGAGGCGCAGATCGACCGCCGGGCTGGTGTGTGGCTGATAGACCCAGTTCGGGTTGGCCCCACCCGTGTAGTTCTGCATCCGAAGCACGTTCCGGTCCGGAACCATCGGGTCAGATGTTCGGATGGGAAGGGTTCCCGGAGTCGGGTTGGATGCCCCCTGCGTGTTGAACCCGCCGTAGGTCGGGCCTGCCGTCGTCATCGCTCCACCGTTGAGAATCGGAACCGCGTTGTAGCCGCCGTTGGGCGTGTCGAGGTTCTCGAAGACCGCGAGCATCGGGGGTGCGCCGCTTACGTTGGACGCCGTGCTTTCGTAGATACCCGACGGTGTCCCGAGCGGCACCGCGACGCCGACCTTGACAGGCGTCGCCGTCACTCCGGCGAGCGTGTCGCTGCGCGGAAGGTCGGGCAGGCCGAGCACCGAAGGCGTCGAGTTGCCCGTCAGCGGTTTCTTGAGGGTGTGCCGTCCGTTGAACGGAGCGTAGAACCGTGCATAGTCTACCGGCGTGACCAGTGTCTGGACATGTGTCGTCCAGGCCGCGTCCAGGTCGGCATCGAGCGACGTGACGACGTGCGGCATGAGGTTCGCCGTCTGAAGCGACGCCAGCGGGTCGGCTCCCACCGAGAGAATCCCGAACTTGTCGTCCACGGCGCTGGACTTCAACCCGAAGTAGTAGAAATTCTGTCCACTCCCGAAGTTGCCCGAGCCAGGAAGCGTGGGCGGAGCCTCCACTTTCTGCGACGACCGCAGGTTCCACAGGTTGACGTTGCCCGTGTTGAACACGGTCATCGGCTTGAAGTAGCTGGCATCGTAGGGCGTCTTGCCCGCAGCACCAAGCGGATTGAGCGGACCGGGGACGAACCCGGATGCGAACGCGCCGGGAGTCTGGCCGTAGCCAAGCAGACTGTTCTCCATCCCGAGGCCCTGCGGCAGTCGCCCCAGGTCCACCAGTGTGGGCTTGCTGTCGGTGGTATTGCTGGAGCCAAGCCCGAGGTCAACCGGGACACCTGCCCAGACCTCGACCTCGCGGTACGGCTCGTTGTTGTCCCGAATCCCGTTGTTGTTCGTGTCCACCCAGACCTCGGCCAGCGATGTGTACCCGTAGGGCGCGATGGTCGCGTTGCCGGTGGGAACTCCCGTGACCGGATTGATCGACTGGAGCGAGCGCGGCGCGTTGGCGATAGCCCCGGCAGGTGCCATGATGCTACTCTTGCGCGGAAGCTGGAGCGGCCCCGAGATTCCCCCGGTGAACGCGCCATCATCCGTCGAAGGCTGCTTGTATGTGGACGTGAGCGAGTGCATCGCCGCGAGGTTCGCGGGCTGATGCTGCGGAATCCGCACGGTCAGCGAGGCCGCGAACTGATTGAGCGCCAGCAGCGCATTGGTGTCGGCCAGCCCCACAATAGGATTGATAGCACCACGCTGGTTAGCAGCGATGTTCAACTGGCCGTTGGGGATCTGCCCGCCGCCCTTGGTCAAGTCCTGACCGCCCAGCATCACCGAGACGTTCTGCGAGCCGCTGGAGCTGGTCGTGGTGCCCGGAATGTCCGGATAGTCCACGCTCGACCCGAGGTTCTGGGTCGCCTCCGACGGATCGACGGGTCGCCACGGCGCGTAGGCCGAGGCCGCCGTGGGCCGAGACTCCCAGGGAAGCGGGTTGATGACGCCATCGCGTCCCATCCCTGTCGGGGTCAGGCGCGGGTTCGCCGTGTCTTCATCCGAGTTCGGGATCACGGTCGGCCACCAGCGCCAGTTCAGGTCACGGATAACCTTGACGCGGATGTTGTCCAGCCCGGCCTGAGCGCTTCGGTTCACAATGCGCAGGTTTTTCTGATTCGGCGCGATGTCCGAGCTGGCGCTGCGCCCGTGCTGGCCGTAGCCCAGGCCCACCGCAACCGGGACGTAGAACGTCGGGTCGTTCGCCCCGTTTTCATCTTTGAGAACTTTCTCAAAGTTCGGGTTCAGATTTCCCATGGAGTCGTAGCGGTTCAGCTCGACACGCGTGATCTGGTTGCCGTTGGCGAGCGCCTGGCTGAACTCGTAGCTTGCCCGGTCGGGGTCGCGGGTGCCGTTGCTGGCTCCCACATCGGCCACCGCGCTGGCAGCGTCGCCCGGCCCCCCGGCTCCCGTGGCCGTCCGGAACGGCCCGATGCCGTTCATCAGCTTACCTTCAGCGTTCTCGACGACTGCGGGGATGTTGCCCGTGGTCTGGACCAGATGGCCCTGAACCCCGAGCGGGTTGGCGACGAACAGGTCCGGCTCGACATTGTCACGCTGCGAGAGCGCATCGATGCCCGAGTTGCGGCTGATCGGCACGACGCCCGGATAGGGCGGCAGGCCCAGGTGGACGATGTTCGAGCCACCGGCCACCGAGACATGGAGCTTCTGCCCCGGCGTCTGCCCGGAGATGTTAATTTCGTAGAACGCGACACCCAGGCGGCTCGGGTGTGAGTTCGCTGAGAGCGTCCCCGCGCCGTAGTCCGGAACGTACGGATACGTAACGACCGTCCCGGCGGATGTCGGCAGATTGACGGTAGTCGTTCCGTTTTTGCCCGAGATCACCAGGTTCACCTGGAACGAAGGGGGCGGCGCAGGCGGGTTCGCCGGAATCGGGAAACCGGTGGTGGGATCGGTGATGTAGCTCGGCGCGACCACGGGGACATCCCAGATCACGACGTAGGCTTTCTGGCCCCACTCGTAGAGGTTCTTCTTGCCCTTCGCCGCACGCGACAGAACGTCGAGCGTCACGCCGCCATCGGCAGGAAGCGGAAGGCCCGGATCGCGGCGCGGTCTGCGAGGCGTCCCGGCATTAGCCGCCGCCTGGAGCGCGACGAAGTCCGCCTGGTCGAAGATATCGACCTTGGTGAACGGAACGCCATCGCGATTCAGTGCAATCGGGACGTTGCGCGGACGACCGAAGCCGTTGCGCTCGCCCGACGGGAAGACCGGCGTGATCTCGTACAGAACGCCCAGAGTGCTTCCGACGTACAGCCAGGCGACGCGGTGCCCAGCCGGGTTGACGTTGTCGAAATCGTCGCTGCGAACCCCGCCGCTGGCGACCAGAGCCACCGCACGCTCGGCGTCCGAGACGGGACGCTCTGGCGTGAAGGCCGGGTTGCCAATTCCGGTGTAGCCCGGCAGGCGGTACTTGCCCGCCTCGTTGTTGTTGCCCGGAGGCAGCGTCGGGTCGAGAGTCGTCGCGTAGGTTTTGTCGTAGAACAAGCCGTTCAGGTCGAGCGGGAAGCCGCTCTGCCCGGTGTGCTCGTCGGCCAGGAGCGGCGCGGGCACCGCAGCCGGGTTTCCTTCAAACAAGGGCCGGGGCCGGAAGTGAGGCCGGGGCGCATCGTTGTGGAGCGATGCCTGCGCCGCAGGCTCCAATTCGGGATAGTAGGCGAAGTCCACCGACGGATCGGCACCGTTCTTGGCACGCCAGGCGAGCCGCCGCGCCGTGAAGTCGGTGTCCAGGCTCTCGTGGTAGGCATTGGTGAACGAGACCACACCCGTGCCCGGTCCGCCCAGCCCAAACAGGCTCAGATGAATGACGTGCTCGGGGTTCAGGCGATCCAGGCTCCCCTCGACTACTGCCCAGCCCAGGGTCGAGCTGCCGTCTTCCCCTTCGATGTTGGCGCTGATCTCGTAGAGCGAGCCGCTCTGGCTGTCCGAGCCGTGGGTCGTCACCCAGAGAACCGGGTACTGATACGCCGTATTTTCCAGGTTCGCCGCCGGAGTGATCGTCGGATCGAGGAACGCACCACGCGTCGTGGTGAGCGGATCGTCGATGTCCTGGTTGACGTAGCGCGCTGTCAGGTCCGTGGTCGGTAAGACCGGGACGACAAGCGTCATGTTGTAGTAGAAGTTGGTGATGTTCCCCAGAACGTTGGTAACCACCGGAGCATCGTCCGTGGGCAGAAGCGGGACGCTCGGATGCGCCGCGTTCACCTGTGGCCCCACGGTCGCCGGAACCGTCGGCAGTCCGTCAGCGGCTACCTTGGCGGTCGGGTTGTTGCGGTTCTGTAGCGGCCCGCCCGTGATCGTGATGCTCTCGACCGCTGTCGGGTCGTTGTCGAGGTTCAGAGCACGAGCCAGAATCCGGTTGAACGCAAAGGCGTCTTTCCCGCCGACGCGTAGCATCGGATTGACCGGGTTTGCGGGATCGTTCGGGTTCAGAAGGTCGCGCAGACCGGCATCGGCCACGTTCCCTGTCCAGAGCGGGCCGGGAATCACCGTGTCGGTCGGGAGCGCCTGCTCCTGCGGCTGGCCGCTGTCGCGGTAGCGCACCAGAAGCCCGGTGTCTTCGTCGATGTCAATCGCGTAGAGCCGCCCCTTGCCGCCGACCGCGCCGCCGCCGACGTAGAGAGTCGGGACCGGCCTTCGCGCCGGAGCCGCCGGACTGGCCGCCGTCGAGGGCGCGTTGCGCTGCTGGATAATCGGACGCCCGAAAGCATCGTACTGATCGTAGACCGGTCGATAGATCCACGACGGCGTCGCGCGGCTCAGCGTCCCGCCCAGAAGCGGATTGACCCACTGATCCAGCGCAAGGCCCGCGATGCGCGAGTTGGCTGCCGGAGCCGCAGCCGCAAACGGCGTCGAGGTACCGATGGCCACCTGGGGCGTCGGGTTGGTCAGAAAGTCGCGCCGATCCCCAATCTGATCTAAAAGAAGAAGCCGTCCAGTCGTGCTACCCGGATCGTTGACCGAGACCGCGACGTAGCGCCGAATCCCTGAGAGCCGGGTATCGTCCGGGTCGAGGTACGGGAAATCGACCAGCGAGACGCCGCCTTCGATGGGTGCAAAGCCCGCCTGACGACTCGCCAGTCGGTTCGCCCCGAACACAGACGAGAAGTCCGGGTCTTCGAACTCGAATTTCTGGGTCAACTGGGTGTTCTGGTACGTATTGGGGAACGCCCAGCGCGGACGAAGCGTCCCTTCCAGGCGCTCGGCATCGACCACGCCGTTCCCATCGAGGTCGGTGGCGACCTGGACGTTGTGGAACCAGCGGTCGTCGTTGAGGGCCGCCGCCGAGTTGGGCGCAGGAGCTGCGGCGACCGGGTCGCCGGGCGTCCCGTCGAAGACCATATTGGTCTCGTGGTTGCCGCGCGTGACCGGCCCCTGCCAGTCCAGACAATAAACTCGCCCCTCACCGCTCGTGACGTAGACGCCCTTGCTGCCCAGGCCCGCGATGCGCGGGTGCGCCCAGCTCGAAACGGCAGGCGTCGCATTGATCGCGCCGCCCTGGCCACCGGCCAGCGTTCTAAACCACCACTTCAGCTCGCCGCGATGGTCGTTCGCTTCGGTAGCATCGATGTAGGCAATCGCTCGAAGAGTAGCCGTCGGGTTGATGAGCTGCTCGCCCTTGCGGAAGCCAAGCGGGAGCGGCTTGCCCGTGCCGTCCACGCCGCTTGCTCGCGCCCGCGCATCGAGGGCGTACAGAACGCCGTTCTGGTTGCCCACGAACAGGCGCGGCTCTTGCGTCGCTGTGTTCAGAAGTCCGTCGTCGTCGGGGCGCTCCCAGGCGATGGTCGGCGAGGACGCCGCGTAGCCTGCGGGAACAGGAATCTCGGTCTTGAGACGCTTGCTGTACTCCTGGAATGTCTCCGGGTTTGCTCCCGTGGTTATGCGCGGGTGCGACTTCGGCTCGAAGACCCACAAAACGTTGGTCGTTCCATTGCGGAAGTTGCCCAGCTTCGTCGTGTCGGCGGCGTGCTCGAAGTAGCGGTTGTCGTTGTTCCCGAACGGGTCGAGCGCCAGAAGAGTCCCGTTGGGTAGCGCGACGAACGCCACGGGCATCTGAATCGCCTGGCGGATCGGCACTCCCGGTTTCGAGTAGCGCTCCGGAGCGGAGTCGGCGACGCCCACCATGTTGGTGTTGGTCGCGTCGTAGGTCGGCACCTGTGCGGTTCCAAAGACGCTGATCCCTGGAACGACGGTCACAGAAGCATGCGCCCCACCGGAGAAGTCGCCGCGTAGAAAAATCTCGTTGTCCTGGATCGCGCCGTCGGGGTTGCCCTCGGCACCGCCATCGAACGAGATCACATTGGCGATCTGATAGACCACATCATTGGGAGGATTACTGAAGTTATCGGTTCCGATTCTGGGGTTGCGCGGCCCGCCTGGCAGGTGCGTGCGGTCAGGGAAACGCCAGATCACGGTGCGGGTCGCCGAGTCGAGGCAATAAATGCTCGTCACCGGAATCGTCCGGGTCGCGTCCACTGCGCTGGGCAGGAAGTCCGTGCGGACCACCAGCACCTGAGCGTTCGAGAAGAACGGAATCTGGTCGGGTCCGTTGCGATATGCCTGATGGTTCTCCGCGTTCACCTGATTGGTTCGGACGCCCGCCGTGGTGCGCGGATCGATCAAAGAAAGCGGAGCCTGGAACAGGACGCTCGGGTTTGCCCGGTCGCCGTTGTTGACATCGAAGGCCGGATCGCGCGGATTATTGGCAAAATCGAACGAGTCGTTGGGATGCGCGGTGCCTGTCCCGGTGACCATCGGGTTGGTTGCGTAGTTCGTCCCGGCAGCGGGCTGCTGGATCGGAATTCCCGGAGGCAGCGCCCCGGTGTCTGTCTTGCGTCCCCCGTGCGGCCCGACCATCGTCGGGGCGGCGTAGTACGCAAACGCATGCTGGTCGAACTCCACCAGATCGGCCACGACAACTTCACCGGCCTGCGGATTGGTGTGCGTCGTCACCAGCTGAACCGAAGCGCGGGCCGTAACCCCAACCGTCGGGCCGCCGCCTATCGTCGGAGCACCTGTGTAGGAACGCTCGGTCACCATCGGGAAGTAGGCCCGGCTGCCGTCGTCGGTGTTGGTCAGATAAAACTCACCACCGACCTCCTGAGAGATCGTGTAGATCTTGGTTTTAGTGACAAACTGTCCTGGCACGAGCGCCCCCGACGCGTCTCGGAACGGCTCGTGGTACGTCACCGTGTAGCGGGCGTCCTCGATGCGCTTCTCGACCTGAGGAATCGTCGGGTCGGGATCGGGAATATGAATTTTTATCGCAAAGCGCCGGAACTCACCGGCGCGCCCCGCGACGCGCGGGTACCAGACGAAGCGCCGGGCCGGAGCCGTGGGCGCGGTCGCCGGAGCGCAGTGATACTGGGCGTCCACGCCGCCGGGCGTGTTCGCGCCCGTCGAAGGCCCGGTCTTGGCGATCCAGGCCGGATCGAACCCGACCACTGCCGTCGTCAGGGGCGAGATCGGCGTTCCGGGAGCCAGCGGAAGCGCGACGGCGGGAAGCTGGTCGTCGGCAATCGCAGACGGAAAGAGCGCGTCGGAGAAGACCTGCCCGCCCATGTCGAAGTAGGTGCCGTTGTGAGCGAACTGCGTGTCCCCTCCCTGCGTAGCCTGCGGGTACGGCCAGACATCCGGCTGAACCGAGGCATCCGGGGAGAAGCCCATGCGGGAGTAGGGAACCTGCCGCGCCGTCGCGTTCCCCTGGGTGATTCCCAGCAGATGGTCCCCGCTCATCCGTCCTCGCTGGCGGGTGTCCCCCTTGGCGGAAGGAGCCGGGTTCAGCGCCGACTGGCGATGGGTGGCACCGGGCTTGGGCAGGTGGTCGGTCTGAGCCCAGGCAAGCCCAGGAAGGACCGCCAGAAGCGCAGCCATGCACGTCGATGTACGCAACAGAGACATCATAAATCGGCTTTCAAATTCCTTCGTCGCACGCTTAATCACGAAATGGTTTACAGACGGTCCGCGAAGAGTGGTTGTTCCAGCGGATGCGTCGCGGACGCAGCCCCCATTCTCTGGGTGACCGTAGCGCGGCGCGGTGCCGCACTCGGAACCTTCACACTCCACGACGGCGTCGCGAAGTTCCCAAATCTCGGCTGCTCCGGCACACCGGGAAGTTGCACGAAGCGCAGACCGCCCGTCACCTCCAGAACCTCGCCCCGGAACTTGCCGTCCTCGAACAGACCCGATGGCCCACTTGCTGCGTTGGCGATGAGAATGTTCCCGTTCGGCAGACGCTGCGCCGACACCGGGTGGAACTTCGGTAGCTCCATTGGATCGATAGCATCGGCTGTGGGAGCGGCCTGGGAAACTCTCAGTCTATTGATCCGGTCGTAGTCGGCTTTGTTCATGAACCAGGTTGCGACCAGAACTCCGCCCGCGTCTTTTTCCAGCTGGTAGACCCCGTTGGCGTCGCAGATCAGGTAGATCACCCGGATGCCGTTCGGTCCCGTCCCTCCGCGCAGGGTGAGCTGCTGGAAGAACGTCGGGCGGGTGACATGATACAGATAGTCCGCAGTCACTGTATCCGTAGCCCCTGTCATCGGATTCGTGATCTCCGTCCCGGCTTTGAACGTGAACGACTCGACGACCTGAGCGACCAGCCCGTTGGTGGCAGGCTCGTCCGTGGCGGGCACCAGCGGCCACGGATAGCCCGACTGGATCGGGAAACCGCTCACAGGCCAGGCTCCCAGCGGCAGAACGGCTCCCGTCGTGGCGTTTCTCAGCACAAAGAGCGTGTTGAGAGGCCGGTAGTCGAGCTTGACTATCGAGCCGCCGGTGAAGTCCGCCGAGGCCGACCCACCCGACGCCGTGGCGTTGTCGATCACCGCGATGAGCTGCGGGATGCCCGAGACGTTCCCCTCGGTGACGTAGGTTCGCTGGACGCTCTTGAAGCTGAACTTGCGTCCCTGCTTCGAGTAGGTCTTGGACGACCACACGACGACTTTCTCGCCATTGGGCCGAATCCTGCCCTGATTGTCGCGGTAGTCCACGACCTCGATCACCCGGAAGTTGCCCGAGTCGGCGATCAGGTAGTGCTCTTCGTAGCCCTGCACCGGCAGGTTGAACGGGTCCGCCGGGTCGAAGGTCGGCTGGACATAGAGCTGGACATCCGTCGGGTTGTTGAGCGACTTCGGATCGGTCGGCTCTAAAACGTTGTACGGATCGTTGAGCCGGTTTATTTCCTGACGAATCGCGGCGGCACGCGTGGCCCGGACGATCCGTCCGTTGCCGGTGTCGGCGATGAGATAGTCGTTGCTGGAGAGCCGCCGCGCGACACTGGGCCGGGTCAGGCCGCGCCGCTCCGTAACGGTCCGCGCCAGGTCCGGCGGGGGTGGCTGGGTGGGATCGAAGATCGGCTGTGCGCCGCCGACGGTCTTCGAGTCCACGGTTCCGTCCATCGCCCAGAGCGGCGTGCCGTCGCCGCCGACCTCGATGATGCGGTTGCTGTCGGCGATCAGCGTCGTCGAGTTCTCGTAGGCGAACGTCCCGCGCCAGTCTGTAGCGGGCGCTCCAGGAGACAGCGTGTTGGCGACCAGAATATCCGGGCCTGCCGTGATCGCCGCCACCGAAGGAACCGCGCCGTCGCCGAGCCGTTGCACCCAGCGGACATGGTTGACGGCCACGTTGATCGGGGTGCCACCGGGCAGACGGGTCAGCGAGTCGAAGACATTGCGAACGGCCTCGCCCGCGCGGACATCCGGGTCGGTCGCCGCCGGGTCGCTGTCCACGGCGACAATGCCAGACTGCGTCGGAATGTAGATCATGTCGCCTACCCGGCTCGCGGCCCCGGTCGGAGTGACGGGCAGAGCGTAGTACCAGAGCAGCGGGTTGTAGTCCTGCGGCAGCGACGCAGTGTCGGCCACATCGTTGACGCCATTGTTGATCGTCTGAAGCCGGGCCGACGGCGAGATGACCTCGGTGATCGGCTGGGTTCCGCCCTGCGGCGTGTACGACACGACGAAGCTCTGGCTGGACGAGAACCGCCCGCCCTGAGAGACCATGTTTCGGATCGTGATCCGCCCGGCGTCGGCGTCGCCATCGAGCACGGCGTTGGAGACATTGTTGTTGCCGTTGTTCGGGCTGAGCGTCGCCGTGATCGTCCGGACGGGGTTTGTGGCGTCGCCCGGATGGGTCATACCATTGGCCTGCGCGATCTGAACCGGCGCGTTCGGGTTGTACGGCTTGATGCGAAGCGTCACGTCGCGGTCGGCATCGAACGCCGCCAGAATCGTGAAGTTCCCGCCTGCCGTTCCCCGGAACAACTGGTAGGCCACTCCCGTTTCCGACGCGATGATCGGCGGGCCGACCGGCGTGACCTCAACAAACGGAACCACCGAGTTCTCTGGAAGAACGCCTGCACTGCTCCCTGGCCCCAGCGGACTGAAGCCGCTGAACGGGAAACGGAACGTCGCTCGCTCGATCACGGTGCGGGTCTGACCGTTGACCTCGAACTCCATCGGAACGGCGATGTTGCCGACGTTCTCCAGGACGGTAAACGACTGACGAAGCTTGGTCGCGCCGATGCCGAACTGCTCACGTGCTCCAAGAAAGACAGACTTGGTCTGACCCGATCCCGATGCGCCGGAGCTGGCGCGGGCGGCGAAGAACTGGATGTCGTCGGGGCCGAGTGCGGTGGTTTCCAGGCCACCCATGTAGTCACTGATTAAAAGGGCAGGGCCGTTGCCGCTGGGCCGCGAGCCATCGCTGCCCGCCGCCAGACCCGGCGGGACGCCAGGGCCGGGACCGACCGGGACATACAGCAGGTCGTAGTCCACCGAGACGATCAGCGGCGTTCCCGGCGGCGGCGGATTGTTCGCGCCGTCGCGCACCTGAACCAGGCCCGCGTCGGTAACCGCGTTATTGGTGTAGAGCAGACTCTCGATACCCGCTTCCATGTTGGCACGGTTGTCGTAGACCCGCGCCTTGGGACGAATGAAGTACGGCAGCGGGTTGGCGACCGTGTTGGCGACCCAGACCGCGTTGGCTCCGACCGCGACCCGCGTGTTGTAGTCGCCCGGTGCCGACGGATTCTCGATGACCTCGTGGCGGGTTCCCAGCCAGAACGGAAGTATTTTGGCGATATTGTTGCCGGTATTGCTGTCTTCGGTAATCACCGGAACATAGAGCATGATGTCGCTTGTGTTGCCGCCGGAGCGCGCACCGACGTTGCCCGAGTTGCGGTTCCCTCCCGACAGATCGTCGAGGCGAACCACGCCGAGCGTCGGTGAGCCGGTTGGCGTGACATCCTTGGGAGTGATGGCGACATCTATCGAAGTCCAGAGCGAGACCATCGCGTTGGCCTCAATGCAGCGCACGACGCCATCGGGCTGAACCACATAGACCCGGTTCTCATGGAACACCGGAGCGGGCGCAGGTCCCTTACTGTTATTTGGATCAGAGATAAGACTGGGGGGATCGCTGGCGAGTTTGCACTGCGTGTAGGTTGCCGGGCTTCCTTTGAGAATTACGGGGTTTCCGGCAGCGATATTGAGCGGCAGCGGGTTGCCTGCGTTGTCGGTGGGCAGCGCATCGAGCTTGATCAGCGAGCCGTCGCCCGTGGTCACGAAGATGTAGTCGCGGTACGAGCCGCCCCCCTGGAAGACCGTCCCGAGCACCGGGCTGGACGGCTGGCGATTCGACGGATTCGGGATCGGTGCGGAGCGCCAGACTTCGTCGTACGGAGCGCCGAACGCGAGGTCCGGGACGCCCTGATCGCCCCGATTGAACGAGGGCTTGGCGTTGTAGCAGCGCACCGTGAGCTGGCCGTTGCTGTCGATTCCAGAGACATAGACCCTGTCGCGAGCCACAAGCGGCGCACTGGCCGAGTTCACCTTCGCGTCGGTCGGAGTCCCGGCCTGGGTGAAATCAAACGCGGTCGTCAGCGGGGCGCGCAGGCTCTCCCCCGACGTTCCGACACGGCGGTTGTTCCGGCGATAGGTATTGTTGGCCGCGCCAAGCTGGGTCAGGTTGTAGAGAAAGAGCAGGTCTTCCTCGTGGGCACGCTCCAGCCGAGCGCCGCGCATATAGGCTCCCGAGTTCGGGCCGGACGCGACGTTGTTATAGGTTCCGCCCACATAGTCGTTGATCGCGCAGCCCGTGTCTCCACAGGTAGCGACCACTGTCCCGGAGCCGTAGCTGGCCGTCGCGATGTAGGGCAGACCGCCGCCCACCCCGAGGTTCCCGACGACATTGGTCAGGATGCTCGGGTTCGGAGCCTGCGAGACATCCATGCCCGTTACCGGATCGATAGCTGCCAGAGCGCGGTCACGGTAGTCGGTGTACTCGCCCAGCAGCGCAATCTGTGGCAAGCTCAAGCGGTACGGCGCGTTGAGCAACGCATGGCCTGGCTGGAAGACAACCGGAGTGCCGCTTCCCACCGCGCCCCGGCTGCCCTGAAACTGAAGCTGCTCCAGAAAGAACGGCCCCTGGGCGCTCATCCGCATCCCGCCGCAGTCGTCGAGCCAGAGCAGGCCGCCCGCGTCCACTAACTTGCGCAGCTTCTCGCGGTCCGCCGGAGAGAACTTCAGAAGCCGGTGTGTCGTGAGTAGCAGCGCGTCGAACTGGATCAAATCAGCCACAGCGGTCTTGCTGAGCGAGACTTCCCAGTAGGCCGCCATGTCCTTGGTGATGTTCGCGCCAAGCTGGTACGGATTGTTGGGGTCGCGTGCGGTCCAGCGCGTCAGAACGTCCTGAGTGACGGTGCGCGGGGCGAGCGGGTTGACGAACTCCCAGCCCAGCGGCTTGACATCTTTTCGCTGGTCAGCGATCTGGAAGACGTACGGATCGGGGTTCTCCGGCCCGGCAGCCAGCGTCGTGGGAGTGCTGTTGTCGATGGTCGAATCGACCAGCAGAATCCCCACCCGCAGGGTTCGCTTGCCGCTGGCGTAGGTCACCGCATCGGCAGACGCGGCGCGTGGCAACGCGGTCAGCAGCATCGCTGCTACGAGCAAAGTCAGAGTTCGGAGCTTTTCACGCATATCCGTTGTTACTTCCTACCGCGTTCTCTCGCCGGAGTAGATCATTCCCGGCGCGACGGGCAACCGGGGGGCGGCGGGGAGCACCCGCCCATAGGTATCGGCTCGCAGAGGGCTGCCGTCCGCCGCGTAGGGCAGCAGGAGCCGGTCGTCGAACGAGTAGACGATCCCCGCGCCACGGTCCAGCGGCCCCGCCAGGCGGGGCGTCGGCACCGGAAGCGCCTCGCCGCTCAGCTGCGGCCCGTGCACCGTCGGGAGCGTCCCGAGGGCGTCGTTCTGCGCCGGGTAGCTCGGGGCGCTCGGCAAGCCCATCGAACCCTGGTAGCGCGGCACCCAGCCCCATTTTTCCAGCCATGCGCCTTGATCGCCGATCTCGGCGGGGAGATTCTCGCTGATCGCTCCGAAGAACGTCAGCCGAATGTCCTGCGGCTCGCCGTGGAACGGATAGCGCGGATGAATCCGTCCCCGGTCCGTGGGCAGCACCAGCGCGTTCTCACCGTCGCGCCGGAGCGTCGGGGTGACGGTCTGGGCGTCGCCGACCATGTAGCGCTGATACGTGTCGTTGGGGTTCGGGTTGAGCCACGGCCCCGGAATGATAAAGAACGAGCCTTCCTGAGCGTACATCAGGGCTTCGACGCGAACATCGAGCGGCGCGATCCCGAGGCGGCTGAACACGTAGTCCGAGGTCGAGTTGGGCCGATCATAGAGAATCTTGCCCCGGTTGTCCTGGCCCAGCGTCGCGGGGGCCGTGAACGGAACGCCGTTGTTCGGGAAGAGCGTAGCGCTCGGCACCTGGAACACATCGTTCTGCCAGGCTCCCGCGCCCGCCGATCCGTTGTTGACGCTGTAGCTCGGCGTGATTGGATTGTCTATCCCCGGCCCGCTCTGGTTCATTGTCAGAATAATGTTCGCGCTGTCTGGCCCGGCCTTGTCGGGCGCGTGCCGGACAAAGAACCGCTGGCCGAAGCCCGGTGGAGCGACGATGTAGCCCGGCACGACGAAGTTAATAATTCGTCCGTTGGCGTCATAGACATCCACCGGCGCGTTGGCGAACTGGTAGGTGAACTGGCTCTGCGCCGGGTCTGCGTTCAGAAGCGCCGGGCCTTCCAGCGGCGCTATCGACGCAGGCGCTTGCCGAACGTCACCGGGCTTCAGGAACTGGGTCGTGTTGACCGTGATGTACTCGCGAGCCAGCAGGGCAATCGTCGAGCGACCGCGCACCCGCGCGGCGTCCAGGCTGGCATCGTTCGCGTCGAGGTTGTCGCGCAGCAAGCTACCATCGACGTAGATCGTCCCGCCGGAGACAACGGTGAGATGACGCAGGAAGTAGGCGGCTGTCTCGGCATCTCGCCCTCCGATGACGCCCCGCACCCGGATGTTTCCTTCGGCGAAGATCGTGAAGTCGCCCTGGAACGCGTTGGCGCTGCCCGTGATCGGGTCGGCGGGGTAGCCTTCCCAGCGGAAGTCGCTTCCATTGAGATCGAGCGCTGTCGGGGCGTTGAAGATCCCCTGCCAGGGCGCGTAGTCCGCTGCCCCGATATTGGCCTGCGGCCCACGCGAGTAGCGAAGGATCGTCTGCTGGTTGCCCAATCGGTTGCCGTTGCGCGGATCGCGGAACATGTAGGGCCGCTGCGCTTCGAGGGGCCGGGTGACCGTCCGCTCGATAATCATGTACCGGGGCGTGAACGTGATCGTCACGCCGGGCGGCTCGTACTTGAAGCCCGTCAGCCAGTTGGTCGTCCCACCGGGCGTCAGCCAGTCCACGCGCGGCGAGTAGGCATCCGCCAGCGCCGACGAGGGTCGGTTGACCTCGCCGGTGTTGGAGAGATACATCCCCGCTCCCCAGCCGAGCGCTCCCGGAAAGTCGTTGCCCAGCGCCGTGATCGACCCGATGGGGTTCGCCAGCGTGTGGCGAGCGTCGAGCGGCGCGGCGTTCTGGGTGAGAGCGCGGTAGCGGGTCAAGTCAATGGTCGGAACCGACTGCCGCGCGACATGCCGCAGGTTCGCGCCGGGCGTCCCGACTCCTGCCGCGTTGTCGCGCACCAGCCCGCCGAGCAGGTTGAACGACGCCGAGCCGCTCGGAAAGACATTGGGATTCGCAGCGGGTGGAATCGAGCCGGTCGCGCCGATGTTGGTCACCCAGGTTCGTCCCGGATTGAGCTGAGCCTGAGTCTCTTCGGCATCATCGATAGGTGCCTGCGGCGTGTTGGGCAGAACTCCGGCGTTGTCGGCGACGTTCGCCAGCGAGATCAGCCCGGCCACTTCGAGGGCGTCGTTGCGGCGCGGGTCTAAAAACAGGTAGTTCGGGCCGTAGAACTTCAGCGGGGCGTTGGAGCGAATCGGGCCGTAGTAGACACTGGCGATGTCGCGCAGGCGCGGCTCGACGGCCTCGATACCCGTGTCGGGGCGAGCGGCGGGCGTTCCGAGCGGGGCGTCTTTTACCTGAAGAATCGAACCCAGCCCGGCGGTCGTCGGGCTGCCGTCTTTGTTCGTAATATAACGGACATATTCGTTCAGGCCAATCGACTTGTAGCCGAACTTGTCGTAGAGCAGTGCTTTGGACTGGCTGCGAGCGTAGGTCGTCGGGTCGCCCGTCACGACGATCCCTGCGCGGCCCACGGCCTCCAGCTTGATGTACTTCTTCGTCGGGTCTGCGGCAGTGCAGACGCCCTGCACGGGAGTCTCGCCGGAGCGGCAGACACGCTCACCGGCCTCGAAGCCCCCGCTTCGGTTCGCATCGTCCCAGAGATCGCCCGGCTGACTGCCCGCACCGGAGTAGGGCCGATACGGGAGATAGTTCACCCGGACCAGCGCACGCCCACCGAGGTTGCCCACAGTCGGGTCGTCGCCGCCGAAGTTGACGCGGGTGAAGCCGCACGGCTCCTCCGGGTCGATGATCGACGGATCGTTGCAGCCGCGCAGCCAGTCGAAGTCCGGGTCGTTGGGATCGATGGGACCGACCGCGATGTCGGGCCGGGGTCGCCAGTCCGCGCCTTCGGGCGACTCGGAGAGCTGCCGGTCCAGATACTCCAGGCCCGCCGTGGCGAACTTGGTCGAGGCCGTCTGCTTGGCATTGGTGCGGGAGGCTCGCAGGTTGTTGATGACAATCGCGATAAAGATCCCGCCCAGAAAGAGCAAGAGAAAGAGCACGCTGATAGCAACCGTCAGCGACTGGGCGGCCTCGCGGCGACGTCGAACTTTGTGGATCATGGCTGGCGTCATTTCCTGAACTCTCTTCTCGTTAGCGGACAGCATTGCCCACACGAACCTTGTCGGAAAACTGAATCGTCTGCGGAACCGGGGCGTTTGAGTCGTGGACCCGCGCTCCGATCTGGACATTGAGCAGCGAGCGGGTCGAGTAGTCTAATTTCACCACGTCGCCCTCCGGCTTGAAGTCTCCGGTGGCGGCACGCTGGTCGGCGGCGTTCAGCGGATAGCCCTGAGTGTCTCGGGCGAAGTTGTTCTGCCAAAGATAGCTCACCCGAAGCTCGCGCGGCTGGGCCAGGCTCGCGGGCAAACCGGGCGTGTTGGGGTCAGGGAGCGCCGGGGTTCCGGCACCGAGCAGGCCGTTGCCGATGTCAATTTTCTCTCCGGCGTCGAACCAGATCAGGGCGCGGTTGGGCTGGAAGAACTGGCTCAGAACATAGTTGCGCTGACCGTTCACCGGCGCATAGGGCAGCGCTGCGTTCCCGGCAAGCCCGGCGAAGCTTTTTGCCAGAAGCGTGGTTCCCACGGTTTCGTTGATCCGGTTGTAAGGCAGAAGCTGCGCCGTGGCGGACATCGGCATCTCCGGCCCCAGCACCTGCTCGGTGCCCGGCGCGATCATCACGCCGCCTGCATCGAGCACCGCGCCCGTGCCGTCGGTGTTCCCGAAGACTCGGAGCGGCGAGGGAAAGCCCGCGCCCAGCCCTGCGATGGGAGTGAGGGTGTCGGCGTAGTAGCGCTCGGTCCCACCCGTCGCCGCCAGGAGATCGATCCCCCAGAGGCCCTGATCGGGGCGGACCCCGAGAGCGCCCGCACGCGAATCAAGCGTGTTGATGCGCAGCACGGTCGGGACCAGCTCGCCGAAGTTGGCATCCGGGTAGACGCTCGGGTTCATCGGGATCACTGCGCCGCCGCTTGCCGGAGCGAAGAGCGGAACGCCCCCGGTGGTTCCGGCGAGCGGCGGGAAGCCGGTCTCGACGCGGCCACGCAGGGCATCGACGGAGAACGTGAGCCGGGGCGTCTTGACGAAAATCTTGCCGCTGACTGCCGAGAGCGACGTGAAGACCTCGTTCTGGAGCGTCGCGAGCTTGCCGCTACTGCTTGCCAGTCGGACGCGCGGCCTCGCCGGGTTCACCGTATTATCCATCTCGACGACGAACTGGGCGCTTCCTTCATTCGTACCTGAGTTGCGGGTGGTGGAGCGGAAGAACGTGACGGTGAATGGAAGAGTCCACTGTCCGTGCTGCGCCGAGTAGAGCGTTGGGGGTGCGCCGGGCGTCTCCGCGTTGCCCGCCGTCAGCGAGCCGGGCGTCGCGGTGTCGCCGGGCACTGCCGACGGCGCGAAGTAGGCCAGCGTCTGGAACGGCAGGTCGGTGATCAGCTCGCGGCTGCTATCGCGTCGCCAGGCAAGCATGTCGAGGCGCGGCCCCGAGATCACCGCACTGACCTTGCGCTTCCAGTTCTCCGCGAACGGTCGTCCGTTGGGCGCGACGTTGGTATTGTAGAAGAAGTTCGGATCGTTGAACCGTCCCGCCAGCGTGGAATCCTCGCCAAGCGGCGTGGGAACGATCAAGTCCGGATCGTCCATTTTAAACTCGGCGCGGTAGAGAAGCACGGGGTTGAAGTCGGTGTCTTCCCCGCGAAACTCGTAGCGGTTGCCATAGAGCTTGGCGTTGTCGGCCAGCCCCAAGAAGTTCCGCACGACGCGCGTCCCCGGCGCGAGCGGGAACGTGATGTGGTTCCCTGTCAGCGGCTTGCCGGTCGTCGGGTCGATGGTGCCGCCAGGAGTTCCCTGGCTGTCGGGCAGAATATAGTCGAGCTTTGCAAATAGAATTCGCGGACGGTTCGTCGGCCCCCCATCGAAGTTGATCGTCCGGTTCAGCGGAATCACCACGGCGGTTGTCGTATTGTCGAAGACGAACGTTGCCTGAGACAGCTCGCGGCTGATCCGCTCGACGCCGTTTCGAGCGGCGTCCTGCGCCGTCGCCTGGCTCTGCACCCGGTTGGTGATCTGCTGGGCATAGAACAGCGGATAGAGCAGCAACCCCAGCAGGATCGTAGAGATCGCGATCACCACCAGAAGCTCCACCAGCGTAAAGGCGCGTTTGGCCGCTCGTCGCATGCTTGTTCTTTCTATTCTCGAACTCATCGAACTCTTTGCACTCATTGAAGCTGCCTCTGTGTCAGTTCGCTGTCCATGTCCTGGATTCTCCAGCGTGCCTTGCGCGAGACCTGATCTTTCCAGATCACCCGGCTCTTGATCGAGACTCCCTTGATCGTCCCGACGACCCGCCAGGGCCTGGTGATGTCGCGGCCCGGCATGAACTTCGTCACGTCGGTTGCGACGAACTTCCAGTCGGTCACCCCGCTGGGCATGTGGTTCTGCTGGGTCGTCGGCACATTGGGCAGCTCCAGCTCGGTCCCCAGGGTGAACTGCGCCGCCGGAGTCCGCACCAGGCTTCCCGTGCCGTCTGTGTATTCGAAGACTGCCGTGGCCGATTTGTTCAGTTCGCAGTCATTAAAGATCAGATACTCGACTCCCGACTGGGTGAGGTAGCTGAAGTTGCCCGCGCTTCCGATGGGCATCGGGTCGGTTGTGCCGTCGGCATCGTGGTCCCAGGCTTCGAGCAGGTTCTGCGGCAGCGGAACCGATTTGTAGTTCGCAACCGCTTTACTGAGCGAGACGCCCCACTCGGCCATGCCTTTGTAGAGAATCCGGATCGGGGTTCCGCGCGGCACCCGGTTGGTGTTGATGTAGATCACGCCGGAGCCGTAGCTGCTGTCGTTGCTGCGTCCCTCGTTGTTGATCCAGAAGTCGGAGTTGACGTCCGTGGTGGCCCGGAGCGCGTAGTCGCCGCGCGTCAGGGGAACGCCCGTATCCAGCCGAACCACGACGATGTCCGAGTTTGCGGTCGGGTCGTTGCTCGGAAACACCCCGACATACTCACTGCCGTCTAAGTTCTCCTCGCCCGATGGCTTGACTTTCTGGACAGAGAGCCGCACCGGAACGTCGCCTGCCGTGCCCGTCGTGGACGACGGCACTTCTCTATCGTCGCGAATGATGTGCCAGTCCAAAACCGCGTAGTCCACGTAGGCGGAGAACGGCTGCCCGGCCTCGGCGGAGGTCGCGCCGACCGGGTTGAACGCCACCATTCCGATGTTGGCGAACGTCAGGGCCGCGCCGTCGCTGATATTGGGCCGGACCAGCTTGTACTGATACGGATTGTCGTCGTCCCAGCCTGCACCGGCGGCGATCCGCTCGAAGCGCTGCTTGACCGTCTCGGTGCCGGGAATCAGATCAATGCCGCCCGGAATGAGAACCCAACCGAACGTATTCATCGGGATCGTCACGGGAACGTCTTCGAGGGTCTGCGCTGATGTCCCGTTCTCTTTGGTGAAACTCACCAGAAGCGTCCGGTCGTGGTCGGCGGCAGAGACTAAGAGATAGGCCTGGGTGTTGTCCGAGCCGTAGTCGATCACGTAGTTGTTGACGGTTCGCAGAAACCCGCTGAAATCGCCGGGCGTCGCGGTTCCATTGTCGGACTCGCCGGATGTCCCGACCATGGGCGCACCCGTCACCTTGAGATACTGCTCGGCGGCGACCTGCTGGACCGGGTTCAGCACCGAGGTCGGGTCACCGAAAGCCGGGTCCATGTAGATCGGGCCGAGTTTCACGGTGTAGATCGAGCCGCTCAGCGCCCCGACGACAGTAGGTAGCGGCACTTTCACGCGCTCCCCGGTGACGTACCGATACAGGTTCAGGTCCCGGTAGAACGGATTCGAGCCATCGAGTGCGCTGGTTTTCTCGATGTCGGTCAGGAGATCGTAGTCCGGCCCGAAGCCCGCAACCGTCCGGCGAACTCCTGTTGACTCAAAGAACGAGAACGTCACCGACTCGGGCAGGTTCGCCTCGTCGTTGCGTACCGATTCGAGGAGCTGATTGGCCAGCCGGGTGCTGACCGAGCGGTTCTCAGCGTTCTTCATGTACTGGAACCCGAGTGGGAACACCCGGATCACGGCGAAGATACCGATCAGCAGGATCACCATCACGATCAGCACTTCTACCAGAGAGGTACCGTACTGGGGCCGCCGTTTTTTTCTTATCTCGGGCATGACGCTCTCGATCTCTTTCCTTGGAAACAAAACAAGCCTTAATTAATCGCGCGGACCGAATCGTGACGTTTTGAAGTCCACGTACTCCGGGGCAGGCGGAGCACTTAAGTCAGGAACTTTATTCTGGAGCGTCCGTAAGTCCACAACTTTGGCGGAACCACCAAGCCATAGAACGACAGCCTTGCCACCAGCGGCATGAAAAGTCGTCATCGTCAGGTAGGTCTCATTCCCAGGATTACGCCAGACAAGTTGGTTCCGATACCACGATTCCGCTTTCGCGTAGTCACCGCCAGCCTCGGTAACGAGAGCAGGAAGCGGCTCACCGGTAGGCAGGCCCGGATAATCCCAGGCAATGGAGTAACGAAGCACAGAATTCGTTGGACTGAGTGTCCCAGAGGCTGCGTTTGTCACTTGAGGACTGGAATCGTACGCATCGTAGACGTACATGGGAATCTGTACTTTAGCAATGCTAGGCTGCGCCGAGTAGGTCACCGTCACGTTCGGCGGAGCGCCGAGCACGTTCATACGTGTATGCCGGACAACGGTTCGCACCGTGGTGCTGTTGGCCGTGGAAGCGATGGAGTTGTTCGGGCAGGTAAAGACTCCCAGGTCCCTGACATACTCTGGGTAGAGGGAGCGGGCATAGATCTTCTTGATGCCTTGCTTGAAGTTACGCTGCGCTGCCGTATCCGTGGAGGGAATGCGCCCATTGACGATTCCTGCGACCTGCTCCGGGCTGAAGTACGGCGCACCACCATAGGGCGTGCCTGTCGCTTGCGAGATGGCCGGGCCGAACAGAAACTCGGGGTAGTGCCGGTTGTCCAGCTCGTACTGGGTGACGCCCTGATAGATCTGGCGCAGGTTGGAGATCGTCGTGCCGCGCCGGGCGCTCTCCCTGGCGGTCGCAAAGACCGGGAAGAGAATCGCCGCCAGGATCGCGATGATCGCAATGACCACAAGCAGCTCGATCAAGGTAAAGCCACGGCGATGGGCAAGTGTTGTTCTGGGTGCAGTAGTCATTTTTAGTTAAGCTCCTCAATAGACCGGGTGCGGAATCTTCGTGGACTTCCTGGTTTGAAGAAAGTCCTTCCCTGGACCGCTCCGGCCATTATACTCCTGGGACTCTGACGGCGCAATTAGTTCGGATGTTCCACTATGAGATAATGCACAAATATGCCCCGCGACGGTGGCAGACGCCGGAATTTTCCGGGAGAATGCAAAAGGTCACAGAGAAATTCAGGGAAGACATACAGAAACTCATGGCACGATTCAACGACACCAGCGCCCCGAAATCCGAGGGCGGCGCAAGCAAAGCGCTCAAAGCATTGCTCTGGACCGGAGCCGCTGTGAGCGCAGCGGCGCTCGCCAACGCCCTGATTTTTTATAAGACGCCCCCCCTGATCTCACAGCTTCCTGGCGAGTCTCTCTACTTCCCGGCTCCCGAGGGCGATGTGTTCTACAAAAAAGTCGGGAGCGGGCCGCCGCTGGTGCTGGTCCACGGCATCGGGGCGGGCTGCTCCAGCTTCGAGTGGCGCGGGGTGCTGGCGTCGCTCTCGGAAAAATACACGGTCTACGCGCTCGACCTTCCGGGCTTTGGGAAGTCCGACAAGCCCGCGCTGGCGTACACGCCCGAGGTTTTTATCCAGAGCATCGAGCGGTTCTGCCGCGAGGTCGTGGGCGTCGGCGATGGGCGCGGCGAGGCGGACATCATTGCCAGCTCGCTCTCGGCGGCGTTCGTGATCGCGCTCTCCCAGCGCGACCCGTCGCTGTTTCGCCGATTGGTGCTTGTCGCGCCGACGGGCTTCGAGGCGCTCGCGCACGAGCCCGACCCCGTGGCCTCGGGCGCGGCGTACGCGACCCTCAAAACTCCGGTTCTGGGCACGAGCATCTACAACGCCATCGCCAGCCGTGTCGGGATGCGCGAGTACCTGATTCGGCGGATCTACCACAACCCGGAGCTGGTCACCGACGACCTCGTGACGCAGTACCACATGGCGGCGCACCAGCCGGGCGGCGAGAGCGTCCTCCCGGCGTTTGTGAGCGGACGGCTGAACCTCGATGTCTCCGGGTTGTTTTCGGGCGTCGTCGATCTTCCCTTGCTGGTCTGGGGACGCCACGCAAAAGAAACCCCACTGCATCAGGCCGAGCCGTTTCTGTCGGCCAACCCGAACGCCAAGCTGGAAGTGATCGAGGGCGCGGGCATGCTCCCCCACGACGAACAACCGGAAGCGTTCCTCGCCGCCGTCCGCCCGTTCCTCGCCCAGCCCGACGAACCGGAAATCGAAGCAAAACCGAAGCGCAAGCGCGGGTAGTTGCCCCCGTGCATTAGACGCTATTCCGATTAGCGCCGTGGACTGAAGTCCCGGCTGGACAAGCGATTCGACCTCCGTCGAAAGAACGCAGTTGATAGTTATTACCTGTTATCATTCTGTCCACGAAGGTGGACATTCTTGCAAAGCCGGGAATTTATTCCA
>JANLTX010000053.1:0-9244 GCA_031363095.1 Armatimonadota bacterium
CCGCTTTGGTCCCGCCGTTTTCACCCGCCCACATCACCCGGGGCCTCAACCCCCCTGGTCCCTCGCCACCTAAGCCGCCCCCCCCATCCCAAAACTCGTTTTTGGGGGGGCGCCACTTCTTAGCCGCAGGCTCCATAGACGCCCACGTTCATCTGGGCGATACTGGGCGGTGCGATAAAATACGCTCATGCCAGTGGCCGCTCTTACGACGCTCGGGTGCAAGGTCAATCAATGGGAGACCGAGCGCATCGCCGAGGATTTCTCCGGTGCCGGGTTTACTCTCACCGACTTCGACGCGCCCGCCGATGTCTACATCATTAATTCGTGCTCCGTCACGGCGTCGGCGGACAAGAAAAGCCGCTACCTCGCCCGTAAAGCCAGCCGCACCAACCCCGATGCGCTGGTCGTGATGACGGGCTGTCACTCGCAGCAGGTTCTGGATGCGGGCGGCTGGGTCGAGGGCGCCCAGCTCCTTGTAGACAACGACGACAAGCTCCGGGTCTTTGAGAAAGTCGTCGAGGCTCGCCCGGAGATTTTGAGTTATTCGTCGTCGCTGGCGATGGCGGGCGGCTCGTCGCTGCCTGCCCGCGAAAAACGGACCCGCCAGACCCTGAAAGTCCAGGACGGCTGCACGCACTTCTGCGGCTTCTGCCAGATTCCCTACACCCGAAAAACAAAGCTCTCCCGTCCGTGGCAGGACGTTCTTGCCGAGGCCGAGCGGTTCGCGTCCGAGGGCACGCGCGAGATCGTCGTGACGGGCGTCTGCGTCGGTGCCTACGACGAAGCCACGGGTTCGGGTGGGCCGGATTTAGCGGAATTATTGCTGAAAGTGGCCGACATCCCCGGAATCTCGCGGGTGCGGCTCAGCTCGATCCAGCCGATAGAAATCTCGGATTCTTTAATTGAAGCGTTCGCAAGTCACCCGAATCTCTGCCCTCACCTGCACTTGAGCTGTCAATCCGGCGACGATACGATTCTCAAAAATATGAACCGCCCGTATGACACTATTTTTTTTGAAGAATTAGTTCTAAAACTAAGAAATACTATCTCTGATTTAGCGATCACCACCGATTTAATTGTCGGATACCCTGGCGAAACCGAAACTATGCATGAAAATACCTTAAACTTCGCCCGGCGAGTTAGCTTTCAAAAAACGCATGTGTTTCGTTACTCGCCCAGAGACAAAACCTATGCCAGCACGCTCGACGACGATGTCACCGACGAAACCAAGAAGCGCCGCCATGCCGAGCTTCAAGCAGTCGTCGAGGAAACCAATAGAAACTTCACCGAAAAATACCTCGGAGAAACGCTCTCGGTTCTGGTCGAAGGACGGCACGGCGAAGGACTCGCCAGCGGACACACCCCGCAGTATCTGAGCGTCCACTTCCCCGCTCCGCACGGCCTGCACGGAGCGATTGTTCCCGTTCGTTTAGAGTCAGTAAAGCCCGACGGCAGCGCCCTCGGAACGCTGCTTATGGCCGAGAAAGACCTCGCGGCCCTGCCCAAACCCAGGTTTCAGGAGCTGAAATTAGTATGAAAAACCGAAAGCTCAAGCGTCGGGCGATTATTGGCTCGACGCTGGCGACGCTCTTCGGGGCCGGGGCATTTCTTAAGGCCCGGTTTCTGGGCGATCCACACTTCCGGTTCGGCGAAGCGCCCGATGCGCCCCACCCGCTCGCGGCCTGGCCCTGGCCCGGCGCACAGGTCACCGAGCTGCACCCCGGCCTGACCCGCTTCTCGCTCAAAGACACCCCCGACGGCACGCGCCTGGAGCTTTTTGAGCTGGACTTCTCGAAAAACCCGGATTTGCGATTGGAGCTGTACTGCCAGGACGAAGACGACGACAAGCCGTTCGACGGCAAAGCAAAAGTCTGGGAGCGCGGAGTCGGGCAGGCGACGCGGCACCTGAACGAGATCGGGCGCGGACCGATCTTGCTGTGCTTCAACGGCCTGTACTACGGCTATGACTCGTCGGGGCCAAATGGAACCGCGTTCCCTGTCTCGCCGGTGGTTCTGAGCAAAAAGGTGCACTACGAGAGCGGCGAGAACCATCGCTGGACGTTTGGGGCACGCTATCGAAACAACAAACCCGAGTTCGAGCAGCGCCACCGACCCGAGCGCGGCGAGTTCGAGAAATACTTCGACTGGGCCGCAGGCGGCGCACACAATCTTATTTTCGACGGCCAGCCGTACCATCTTCCTCCGCTGCCCGGACAGACCGCGATCCAGCCCGAGGACGGCAAGCCCTACTCCGAACTCAGCAAGTCGTTTGCCTGGCTTCGGACCAGCCGCATCTCGCTCGCCTGGACGAAAGACTCCCAGAAACTCTACATTATTTTTGTGCGCGAACCCGACGAAGAATGGCACTCGTCGATGGCGCTGACCCACGGCATTCCGCTGGGCGGCGGGTGGACGCTCTCAGACCTGCAAAAGTTCTGGATGGCGCTCGGGGTCTGGGGCGCGATCAACTCCGACGGCGGCAATGTCGATCAGATGACGTTTCGTTATCCGAGCGGCGGCTACGGGCTGATTCCCCCGATGGGCACACTCTCCTACCCCGCAGGCTACGGCTCGGACCTCGCGCACGCCCCGCACTCCGGGGCGCTCCTGTACTTCTACGTCAGAGATCAAAGAAAATAGCCGCTGAAAACGGCAGGATTTTTGTCTTTCCAGAGAGAACCGGGGCACCATGCGACGACGTGGATTTCTGATAGCGCTTGCCCTGCCCTTGCTGGCCGGGTGCCCGACCGCGACGAACGAGGCTCCGAAAGCGGGCGAAGGGGGAAAACTCAAGATCGGGTTCGTGGTGAAGTCGGCGAGCGAGCCGTGGTTCCAGACCGAGTGGAAGTTCGCTCAGCAGGCCGCCGACAAGTACGGCTTCACGCTACTCAAGCAGCCCGCCACCGACGCCGAGGAGCTGGACCGGACCCTCAACAATCTCGCGAGCCAGGGCGCGAAAGGGGTCGTCCTGTGCACCCCCGATACCAAGCTCGGCCCGACGATTGTCGCCAAGTGCGCCGAGAAAAACCTAAAGCTTTTCACGGTCGATGATCGACTACTGGACGCCGACGGGAAGCCGATGCATGACGTCCACTACCTCGGGATCTCGGCGAGCGAGATCGGGAAGATGGTCGGACAGGCCCTTGTAGATGAAGCCAAAAAACGCGGCTGGAACCCCGCCGAGGTCGGAGTCGCCGCGCTGACGGTCGATGAGATCGAGACCTGCAAAGAACGCACCGATGGCGCAACCGAGGTTCTGCTCAAAAACGGTTTTTTAGAAAAGAATCTCTTTAAAAATCCCTGGAAAAAGCCCAACGACATCCCTGCTGCGGTCGATGCGGCCAGCACGATTCTGACGCAACACACGGACGTCAAGAAATGGGTGGCGTTCAGCTCCAACGACGACGGCGTCCTGGGCTTTGTGCGGGCATCCGAGCAGAAAAACATCCCGGCAGAGAGCGTCATCGGCATCGGGATCAATGGAACCACGGCAAAAGATGATTTTGCCAAAGAAAAACAGACGGGAATGTTTGCGTCGGTGCTGCTCTCCCCCAAAACCCATGGTTTCTCCACTGCTGAGATGATGTATCTTTGGATTAAAGACAACAAAGAGCCGCCTAAAGAGACGTTCACTAAAGGTCAACTTATTGATCGGACCAACTTTAAAGAAAAACTCAAAGAAGAAGGAATGGAGTGATGGCATCTCTCCTTAAAATATCCAGGACGGTAAACACCCAGAGGGTACCCGGGCAATGGGGCAACAAGTTGCCGTCTCACTGCGTTCGAACTTCGAGCGAAGCGAGACAGCCGAGCCTGCGAGGCTCCATAGCCGGACCTTTATGGTCCTGGATGCAAAAGAGGTGGCAGTGATTCGGTTTGAGGGCGTCTCGAAGAGTTTTCCGGGCGTCCGGGCGCTGGACAGCGTCTCTTTTAGCGTTCCAGGTGGCTCGATTCATGCGCTGATGGGCGAGAACGGTGCTGGAAAATCGACACTTCTTAAAATACTGAGCGGTGCCTACCAGCCCGATGGGGGAAAGCTTGTTTCAGGAGAACAGACGCTTCAGTTTTCGCGGCCTTCGGATGCGCTCCGTGCAGGAATCGCTGTTATCTACCAGGAACTGAACTTACTTCCCGAACTCAGTATCGCCGAAAACTTATTTCTGGGTCACTTACCCGTAAAAAAATGCTTTTTAGATGCGAAAGCACTGCAGCGGGCCAGCAAAGAAGCCCTGATGCGGGTCGGGCTGACGCTTGATCCCAAGACGAAGCTCGGGACGCTTTCGCTGGCGCAGCGGCAGATGATCGAGATCGCAAAAGCCCTCTCCCGTAATGCCCGAGTGATCGCGTTCGACGAGCCGACTTCCAGCCTGTCGAGCCGCGAGGTGGAGACGCTTTTTTCTCTCATTCGAGAACTTAAAACTCAAGGCAAGGCGATTCTCTACGTCAGCCACCGCCTGGATGAGATTTTCTCTCTCTGCGATGCCGCTACGGTCCTGCGCGACGGGAAACAGGTGAGCACCTATGAAACGCTCTCGGACCTGACGCCGGGGCGGCTGGTGCAGGACATGGTCGGGCGGGAGCTGACCGACATCTGGGGCTGGCGAGAAAGAAAGATAGGCGAGGTCGTGCTGGAGGACGAGAGCGGCGTCACCGTGCATGCGGGCGAGATCGTCGGGCTGTTCGGGCTGGTCGGCGCGGGACGGACGGAGCTTCTGGAAAAAATCTACGGCAACCCGAGAGCTTCTATTAAAAGCGGCATCTGCCTGTGCCCGGAGGACCGCAAGAAAGACGGAATCATTGCGCTGGGATCGGTGCAGGAGAACATCAATCTCTCCGCCCGGCGCGGCTTCTCCAAGCTCGGCTTCTGGCTCGACGAGCGTGCCGAGCAAGCAAGCGCCACAAAGCAAATCGAGGCGCTGTCGGTGAAAACGCCATCGCCCGCCCAGCCGATGGGCCTGCTCTCAGGCGGGAACCAGCAAAAGGCGATTCTGGGTCGCTGGCTGAGCGAGAAAATAAAAGTCTTGCTTTTAGACGAGCCGACGCGCGGGATCGATGTCGGAGCCAAGCGCGAGATCTACGAGATCCTCTATGCCCAGGCCGAGGCGGGAGTCGGAGTTCTGCTGGTCAGCTCCGAGCTTCCCGAGGTTTTAGGCATCTGCGACCGCATCTATGTGATGCGTGAAGGCAAGATCGTGGGTGAACTCACCCGCGCCGAAGCCACCCCTGAGCGCTGTTTAGAGCTGGCGCTGCCGAGTTCCCCTAACCCCAATAATGGGGAACCAGATAAGGCCGAGTCTTCTTTTGATTCCCCGGATAAGCAGAGGCTAATTGGTCGGGTTACACCGAACCCACCCCGAACCCACCCCCTCCTCGTTCCTCGTCGGACCCTTCCTTCGCCGCGAAGGGAGGGTGGACACGAGGGAAACGAGTGGACGGGTGGGTTCGAGTGGCCGGGTGGGTTCGAGTGTAGCCCAACTTCAAAATACTTGCTTACCCAGCGGCTGGGTGATTGGGGTTAGGGGAAACGCCATGAAAAACCTCTGGAAACGGGGCGGGATGGCGGTGGTGGCGCTGGCGTGCTTTGCGGTCTTTGCGCTGCTGGTACCAGGATTTGCCGCGCCGGGGAACCTGGCGGACGTTTTAGTTGCCGTCAGCACCGTCGGAATTGTCGGGTGTACGATGCTTTTTTGTCTGGCGGCAGGCGACGTAGACCTCTCGGTCGGCTCGACGGTCGCGCTCTCGGGGGTGCTTGCGGGGCTGTTGCTCCAACAAAAATTTTCCACGCCCGTCGCCGTGTTGGTTCCGCTGCTGGCCGGGGCGCTGATCGGACTTGTCAACGGGATCGCGGTCGCGCGGCTCGGGGTGAACGCTCTGATTGCGACGCTCGCGACCATGCAGGTCGTCCGGGGGCTGGCCTTTCTTGCCTCAGGCGGCGGCTCTGTCGGGATCAGCGATGCGGCCTTCACCCGGCTCGGGCAGCTCAAAATAGGAATGATCCAGTCGCCCGTGCTCTTTATGGTTTTGTTTTTTGTGGTCTTCGGGCTGCTTTTAAGCAAAACGATCTTCGGACGCAACACGCTCGCGGTCGGCGGCAACGCACAGGCTGCGCACCTTGCCGGAATCGATGTCGTAAAAACCCGGATTTGTATTTTTGTGCTTCAGGGCATCGCGGCGGCGCTGGCGGGCGTTCTTCTTGCCAGCCGGGTGAGCAGCGGGACGCCCCGCTCCGGCGAGGGGCTGGAGCTGGCCGTGATCTCCGGCTGCGTGCTTGGCGGCGTCTCGCTGACAGGCGGCGTCGGGAGCCTTGCGGGAATGGTCGCGGGCGTCTTCATTCTGGGAATGGTGAGAAACGCCATGGACCTGAAAAATGTCCCGACGTTCTGGCAGATGGTAGCGTCCGGCGCGATCCTGCTCGCCGCCGTCTTGCTGGACCGCTGGAAAAACCGCCGCACGTAATCGCCCACACAGACGTGGGCGTCGGGGCGAGCAAGCTCGACAAAGTCGCTCCGCGACAAATCAAACAGGGTTACGTCCGCAGGACATCGTGGCGCGAAGCGCCTTTAGCCTGCCACGTCCATGTGGCTGGAACGCCACCGACGTCCATGTCGGCGGAACTTAAGAATCCATGGTATGATCGGAGTCCGGGCCACCCCATCAGGTGGCCCGTTTTTCATTGCTATGTCCCAACCTGTTAAGTACATCTTCGTCACCGGGGGCGTCGTCAGCTCCATCGGCAAGGGCATCACGTCCGCCGCGCTCGGACGGCTCCTGAGAAATCGGGGCTTCAAGGTCGCGATGCAGAAGCTCGACCCTTATATAAATGTCGATGCCGGAACCATGAACCCGTTCCAGCACGGCGAGGTTTTCGTCACCGACGACGGCGCGGAAACCGACCTGGACCTGGGGCACTACGAGCGCTTCGTCGATCTTTCGCTCAGCCGCGCGGCCAGCGTCACGACGGGCGGGGTCTACGGTGCCGTCATCGCCAAAGAACGACGGGGCGAGTATCTCGGCGGGACCGTCCAGGTCATTCCGCACGTCACCAATGAGATCAAAGAACGCATTGTCAGCTACGGCAAGAGCACGGGCGCGGACATCGTGCTGGCCGAGGTCGGCGGAACCGTCGGCGACATCGAGGGGCTACCATTCCTCGAAGCCATTCGCCAGATGAAGCGCGACGCCGGGCCGGGGAACGTCCTGTTTGTCCATGTCACCCTGATTCCGAGCGTCGGGCCGTGGAACGAGGTCAAGACCAAGCCGACTCAGCACTCGGTCATGCGCCTTCGGGAAGTCGGAATCGCCCCCGACGTTTTAGTTTGCCGGGTCAAGGGCGAGCTTCTGGACGAACAAAAAGAGAAACTCGCGCTTTTCTGCGACGTGGACGCCGACGCGGTGATCACGGCGGCGGACACCGACACCATTTATTCGATTCCCGTGACGTACGAAGAAGAAGGTTTCGCCGATCTGGTCGTCAAGCGCCTCGGGCTGCCCGCGAGCCAGGCCGATCTCTCCGAGTGGAAGACCATCGTCGAGCGGGTGCGCCACCCCAAGCACGAAGTAAAGGTCGCCATCGTCGGCAAGTACATTCAAAACGGCGATGCCTATCTCTCGGTCGCCGAGGCGCTACGCCACGCCGGAATTCACCACGACTGCCGGGTGGACCTGGACTGGATCGACTCCGAGGAGCTGGAAGAGCCGGGCTTCGACATCGCCGGGCGCTTTTCGGGAAGCGAAGCCATCGTGGTCTGTGGCGGCTTCGGCGCTCGGGGCGTCGAGGGCAAGATCGCGTCGGTGCGCCATGCCCGCGAGAACAAAATCCCGTACCTCGGGCTTTGCTACGGAATGCAGATGGCCGTCATCGAGTACGCCCGAAGTGTCTGCGGGCTGGTCGGAGCCAACTCCACCGAGGTCGATCCTGCCGCTGTGCATCCGGTGATCGCGCTCATGCCGGATCAGTATGGTGTCGAGGACAAAGGCGCGACCATGCGGCTTGGTCTCTGCCCGTGTCGATTGAGCGACGGCTCGCTGGCCCAGAAGCTCTACGGCGAGAGCTTGATCAAAGAGCGCCACCGGCATCGCTTTGAAGTCAACAACGAGTACCGCGAGCAGCTCTCAGCAGCCGGGCTGGTCTTCTCGGGGGTCAACCCGGAAAAAAATCTGGCGGAGATCATCGAGCTTCCGGGTCATCCGTACTTTATCGCCACGCAGTTCCACCCCGAGCTGCGTTCTCGGCCCAACCGGGCGCACCCGCTTTTCTCCGGGCTGATTCAGGCGGCTCTGCACCGAGTGTGAGAAAAATCATACTCGGGGCTAACATAGACCGGGTTGTTTATGGTATAAATGCCCAAGTCTGCGTGGCTGGATTAAGAAATCCCTAATCTTTGCGGCGCTGTCTTAGAGGCGGCCAGGACTGTCCTGGCCATCTTCCACCCTCGGGTGGAGGTGTCTAATCTATAAAAAAGCTCTGGAGGAGCTATCATGAATAGCCTTCGCATCCGACGTGCATTCACCCTGATCGAACTGCTCGTCGTCATCGCAATCATCGCCATTCTTGCGGCGATTCTTTTCCCTGTGTTCGCACAGGCCCGTGAGAAAGCGCGCCAGACCACCTGTCTGTCCAACGAGAAGCAGATCACTCTGGGAGTTCTCATGTACTCCCAGGACTACGACGAGCTTATGCCCCTCGCCAAAATCCAGTCCGCTGTCGGCGCTGCCTGGACCGGTGGCTACGTCACGTCCCCGCCGGACTGGCGTGCGGGCAACATCCAGCTTCGCTCGCTGTTCTGGGCCAACTCGATCCAGCCCTACCTCAAGAACGGCGATCTCTACAAGTGCCCGTCCGCGTCGCTCTACACGGTCATCAGCACGTCCACCGCGCTCAAGCCGACCTACAAGATGTCCTACGTCATGAACGGTCTTCTGAGCCAGTATCCCCAGGCCGGGATCAACCTGCCCGCCGATACGCTTCTGCTCTGGGAAGGCTCCGGCAAGGCAGCGGTCGATGGTTTCTCGTCTGAGAACCCGACCCTCAACTGCGCCGATGGAACCCAGAACTGTGTCTATGTGGCCCGTGGTACGGCCTGCGCCACCGGCAACGGCGGAACGGGCGGTATGTACGGCCCCGAAGGCACGATGTACGTCCACAACAACGGAGCGAACTTCGCCTACGCCGACGGCCACGTGAAGTACCGCCGCCTCGGTGCCGTCGTCGCGGGAGCCACCGACGCCAACACCGATCCGTTCA
>JANLTX010000067.1:0-13344 GCA_031363095.1 Armatimonadota bacterium
TTGTGATTGTAGCCGCGAATTTATTCGACGGTAAAAGCACAGCAAATATCAACAAATATAATCAACAGCAAGACAGATTTCAAATGCGTTTGCCCTGGGTACTGACGTTTGCCAGACTGTCAAGTTTGTGATACCCTTCACAAGCGCACGAGTCTGAGCACTTGTCGCGCCAGCCGTTCCCCTCCCGAGGCGAGACGCTCACGCCGTCGGGAGTAGCCAACAAAAAAATAAAGAGCGGATCGGAGAGTTGCATCGTCCGGTCCGTTTTTTCCTATGAATCGGTAGAACCGAAGAAGGAGCTTAGAACTTATGGCAGCACCTATCATCACCGGTGGTCGTCGCGAGCTGGGAATCACGTGTCCTGGCTGCAACCATCAATCGTCCATTCCGCCGTCCGCTATCGCCCGCAACGCCTATTTCTGCGGCATGTGCGGCAAGTCCATCGACCTGCACGGCGCGTTCCGTCAGATGATGGGCGAGGGCAACAGCCCGACCATGCCCCGCCGCGACAAGGGCGGCAGCAAGTACAAGAGCGCCCGTAAAGCGCGTCGCTGATCTTTTATCTGCAATCTACAAGAAAAAACGCCCCGCCAGAGAGTCTCTGGCGGGGCGTTTTTGTTTTTGTGCCGCCTGAACCCACCCCCTCGCAACACCCAGCGGCTGGGTACCCGGACCCTCACACCCAGCCGCTGGGTACCCGCCGCGAGGGAGGGTGGACACGAGGGAAACGAGTGGCCGGGTGGGTTCGAGTGGCCGGGTGGGTTCGGTGGGTTCACGATCTTACGCGAGGCGCGCTCGAAGCTTTGCGCTCACAAAATCGACAATGAGAACCGTCGCGATGACGCCGAGTAAGATCATGCCGATCTGGGGATAGGCGCTTGCACCCTGGCTGCGCCGAAGCTCCAGAAGTGTCCCGATTCCGCCCGCACCGACCAGGCCCAGCACGCTCGCAGAGCGGACATTGAGATCGAATCGGTAGAGGGCATACGAGAGAAAGTCCGGGAAGACCTCGGGGATAATTCCGTGCCGAAAAATCTCTATCGGTGATGCCCCCACAGCAGACAGGGCTTCGAGCGCCCCTTTGTCCACGGTCTCGATGCGCTCGGCGTAGAGCTTGCCGATCATCCCGATGGAGTGGATCGAGATCGCCAGCACGCCCGCAAACGGCCCCGGCCCGACCGCGCCGATGAACGCAATCGCCAGAAGAAGCTCGGGGAAGGTCCGGATGGCGTTGAGCAGGAATTTTCCCACCAGCGCCGGGCCGGGCGAGCGCGTCAGGTTGCGGGCAGCCAGCACCCCGAACGGCAGCGCCAGCAGCGCGGCCAGAAACGTCCCGAGCGCCGCGATCTGAAGGCTCTGCACCAGGCCGTTTGCGACCTCGGGGAAGAACGAAAAATCCGGCGGGAAGAACATCTTCCCGAGGGTCGCGCCTAATTTGTCGAAGCGTAGCCGTGTCCACGGCACGGAGAACCCGCCGAGCGACCAGAGCAGGAGCGCCCCACACACCACGCTGGAAACAAAATACGGCAGCCTGGAGGGCGGCTTCATCGGAGTGCCCCCCAGCCCCAATAATGGGGAGCCAGAGTCCTCGAATCCGGCGAAGCCAGAAATCTCCCCATTATTGGGGCCGGGGGACGTGTCATACCAGCTTGCTCCGTAGCCACGTCGAAAAGCCATCAATCGCAATTACCACTAAAAAAATAATTCCGATAATTAAGCCAAGCTTGCCGTAGTTCATAAAATTGACGTACTTGCTCAAAAGAACCCCGATACCGCCTGCGCCGACCAACCCCAGCACACTGGCCGCTCGGATATTGATCTCGAACGCGTAGAGCGTGTAGGCGGCGTAGTCCGGCGCGACCTGCGGGAAGATTCCATAGAGCGCCTGCTCGACCCGGCTCCCACCCGCCGCCGCGATAGCCTCCAGCGGGCCGGGGTCGAGTGTCTCGACCGTGTCGCAGAGCAGCTTGGCGACAACTCCGAACGAAAATAAAAGCAGCGCCAGAAAGCCGCTGAACGAGTTGAACCCGAACGCGATGGCGATCAGAAGCGCCAGAACTAAATCGGGGATCGAGCGGACGAAGTTTAAAATCGCCCGCCCGAAGAAGTACACCGTGCGCCGGGCGAGTGTGCGCGAGCCAAGGAGCGGGAACGGAAGCGCCAGCAGCGCACCAAAAATCGTCGCGGCAATGGCGATGCGCAGGGTCTCAACCAGGCGAGTCCCGATCTCGGCGAGCAGCGAGGCGCTCCAGGGCTTCTCGGCGGTCGGGAGCATGTCCGAGAAGAAGCGCCCGACGTTGGGCATTCCTTGAATCAGCTTTGGCAGCGACGCGCCCGTGCCCTGAACGGACCAGACCAGAACGGCGACCGTCAAAACTCCGGCGACGTAGCTCCCCCACGGAACCGGCGGCTTTCTCGCCACGGTCATCGACATACGACCACCATCGTCACGAGGCAATGAATTGTCATCACGAGGCAATGAATTGTCTCGCTAAGGGCTACGCCGAACGTCCTTCGGACGAAATCCGAGTCCGTCCGCGAGGACGTTCGGCGCGAAGCGTCTCCAGCGAGGGATTTCAATCCCTCGCCTCTGGCCGAAATCGTGGTTCGGGTCATTCGTCGATGGCTCCGCGCAGGTCGTCGGGGCGGATTTTCCGTCCGTAGATCGCCTCGAAGTCGGCCTCTTTCATGCCCGTGGCCGGGCCGTCGTAGACCAGCTCGCCCGCCCGCAGGCCCACGACCCGGTCGGCGTACTCCTGCGCCATGTCGATGAAGTGTAGATTAACGAGAGTCAGTAAATTTTCTTCGCGGGAGAGTTTTTTCAAGTCCCGCATGACCTGATGGGCCGTCGGCGGGTCCAAGCTGGCGACGGGTTCGTCGGCGAGCAGAATTTTCGGCTCCTGGCAGAGTGCGCGGGCAATCGCGACGCGCTGCTGCTGCCCGCCGGAGAGCTGATCGGCCCGGACGTAGGCTTTCTCCGGAATTCCGACGCGCTCCAGGCTTTTCAGCGCCAGCTCGATGTCGGACTTCGGGAAGCGGGCAAAGAGCGTCTGCCACCAGGGCAGATGCCCGAGTCGCCCGGCCAGAACGTTGCGCAGAACCGACGAGCGGCGCACTAAATTATAGTTCTGGAAGATCATCCCGACCCGCGCCCGGACGCTTCTCAGGTCCGCATCGTTGACGCCGACCATCTCGGTTTCGAGTACCTGAAGGCTTCCCTCGGTGGGCGACACCAGCCGATTGACACACCGAATGAGCGTGGACTTCCCCGCCCCCGAAAGCCCGACGATGACCACAAATTCACCAGGATTAAAGGTCAGTGAGAGCTTTTTGAGCGCCTGATGGCCGTTGGGGTACGTCACGCTGACGTTATCGAAGCGAACGAGCATTATTTTTTCTTATCGAAGAGAGTTAGCTCGACGCCCATGCTTTTTGCGATCTCCCGAAGTCCATCATAGTCTGAATCTTTGGCTTCGATTAAGTTATCGACCTCGTAGACATCTTCCAGGACTTTCTTGCCCTCGGGCGTGTCTTTAAACTTTAAAAAAGCGGCCTTGATTTTTGCCGAAAGCTCGGGATCGAGGCCCGCGCGGAGCGAGATCGTGTCGTTCGGGATTTCGTCGGTCTGCCCTATTTTTACAACCTTTGTCTTGACATCTTTGTAGCTCGGGTCTTTCTCCAGTTTGTTCCGGGCATCGTCGTAGGTCATGGCAATATCGGCGTCGCCATCGTAGACAGCCCGAATGGCGTTGTCATGCGCCCCGACACCGCGCATTTCGGAGAAAAACTCTTCGGGAGTAATTTTTTGTTTTTTCAAGTACGCCATTGGAACTAAATATCCCGACGCCGATGACTGATCGGTATAGACAGCCCGCTTTCCTTTGGCATCTTGAATGGTTTTGATCCCCGAGTCCGCTCTGGCCGTAAACATGCAGTGATACGTGATACTTCCGTGGCGGCTGGTCTTGAGCATCACATTGGCCGCGCCCTGATCTTTGGCAAGAACGTACGCCAGCGGCGGGAGCGAGCCGATATCGACCTGCCCGGTCTTCATCGCGGCGACCATGGCCGAGTAGCCCGTGGACGTGAACGTCTCGACCGGCATTCCTAATTCTTTGGACAGAAACTCCGCCATCGGTTTGGCGTTGTCGGCGATCTTGTCGGCCTCCACCGACGGCACGAACCCGAAGATAAGCTTGGCAGGCTTTGCCGGGGCACCGCCGCCCGGCTCGTCCGTCTTCGCGCCGGGGCAACCGGAGAGCGTCAGGAGTGTCAGAGAGGCAGCAACGCTGAGCAGAAAGGCACGTCGGGCGCGGTGGTTCATGGTTTGATGGCTCCAGCAGACGGAGTCGAGCCGTCTGGTATACTTTTCGAGAGGCAGTATACCCGCCGCACCAAGTAAGTTCAAAGCCTATGGATTTTTTCGAGAAGTTTCATCGGCGCTTCGGCACCTGGTACGAGCGCCTGTTCGGGACCGGCAACGACGCCCCCGAGCTGCGCCCCCGCGCCATCTTGAACCGCATCGTCGCGGCTCTGGAAGACAAACGCCAGGAGGGAATCGACGGCCAGGTCTATCTTCCGAACGTCTGCACGGTCAAAATTCTGGTCGAGAACGACGAGCAGAGCCAGTTTATCGGGACGTTCTTAAGCCCCGACGAGCTGGCGCAGAAAGTCATGGAGCGGGTCGGGCAGCACTCGTACAAATTGCGCGGCGGGTTCGTTCTCGCTATCGAAGAAATCCCCCCGGCAGAGGGCGCACTCCCGCTGGAGATTCTCTGCAAGTTCGACACGAGCATCGCTTCCCCTAACCCCGATCACCCGCAGCGGGTACCCGGGGGACCAGATAAGGTGATTTCTGCTTCTGACTCCCCCATTACTGGGGGCCGGGGGGCAGGATTGGGGCTGGGGGAGAGTGATGGGGGCACGGTGCCGTTTGTGGGGAGCGAGGCCAGCGCGAGCGTGACGGTGATCGAGGGCGACGGCTCTCGCCGCGAAGTGAGCGTCGGGGCGGGCGGGCTGAGCGTCGGGCGGGGAAAGTCGGTCGGCAACGACTTGATTTTAGAGGGCGACCCGATGATCTCAAAAAAACATCTGAAAATTTCGTTTGAGGGCGGACGGTTCCTGGCCTACGACGAGCACTCGACCAACGGGACCACCGTCGAGGGCACCCCGCTCACGCCCGGCCACGGCTGGCCCCTTGCCGACGGCGACGAGCTTCGCCTCGGGCAGACCCGGCTTCTTTTCTCCACCGACGCCGACCTCAAGACCGCCCCCGCCCCGAAACGAGCCGTAAACACCCCTTCGCTTGCCGGAGGGGTCGGCAGCGAAGCGAGCTTGCGAGCGCAGCGCGCCGGGGGAGGTCAGAACGCCGTGGAAACGGACTCCGGCGGGGACAGCGCGATCTTTCGGCTGATCTCCCAGAGCGGGCAGGTCCACGCGCTCGCCAGCGAGATGCTCCTCGGGCGGGCGCTCACCGACGACATTCTCATCACCGGGGACGGCGTCTCGGCGCAGCACGCCCGCGTCACGGTGCGCGGGGCGCATGTCTACCTTGAAGATTTAGACACGCCTGGCGGAACCTGCGTCAACGACGAGAAAATCCGGCCCGGCGACGCCCGTGCCCTGAAACCTGGAGATCGCGTCGCCATCGGCGCAAGCATCCTCACCCTGGAGCGGGGATCGTGACCCCCGCACTGCTAGTCCTTCTACGCGCCCTGCTGGGCGGAGCGTTGCTGCTCGTCTGCCTCGCTCTGCTCTGGTCTCTGCGCCGCGAGAGTTTTTCCAAGCCATGAACCCGACACTCACCTACCGACTCGCCGCCCGCACCGATATCGGGCTGAAACGCTCCGTCAACGAGGACAACTTCGGGGTCTTCGAGATTCCCGGCACGGACGCCGCGTTTGTCGTCTGCGACGGCATGGGCGGCCTGAAAGCGGGCGACATCGCGTCGTCGGAAGCCACCAAAGCCATCGGCGCAAGCCTGACCGAGAGCCTGGCCGCAGGCGACGAACCCACCGCTGCCCTCGGACGTGCCCTGCGCCGCGCCAATGAGGCGGTCTGCCGATTGCCCCGGCCCGGCGGAGGCTCGGGCGACGACCCGACGATCCGGCCTGGAAGCGCGGCCAGCGGGTCGTCGAATGCGGTGATCGGGACCACGGCGGTCGCGGGCATTGTGAAAGGCGGCCAGCTTCACTTAGGCCACGCCGGAGACTCGCGGGCCTATCGACTGCGCGGCGAGCGCCTGGAGCGCCTCACCGACGACCACAGCTTCGTCGCCGAGCAGGTCCGCGCCGGGAACATGACCGAGGCCGAGGCCCGCAAGTCCCGCTTCCGGAACATGATCACCCGCGCCGTCGGGATCGACCCCGTGATCCAGCCTGAGCTGCGCTCGCTGGAGCTGGCACCGGGCGACTTGATCTTAATCTGCTCCGACGGACTCACCACTCTCATCGAAGACCCGGAGATCGAGGAGCACCTGCTCTCCCCGAAGTTTCAGCGCTCCGGGCTGGAGCAGCAGGTCCAGAGCCTGATCGACAGCGCGAACCGAGCGGGTGGCACGGACAACACCACCATTCTTCTTCTGCGCGTCTTCGGCGAGGGCGACGCCCCCGCGCAGAGCGCCACCGCCATCGGCCCTGCACCCGAGCGCCGCGACCCGTCGGCGCTGCTCACCCAGGATGTCGATGCGTCCGCTCCGAGAAACAAGCGCCGCGCCGCGTCGTCGCCGCTCACCACGCTCCTCGCTGTCGCGGGTGGCGCGACCCTGCTCGCCCTGGGAGCGCTCCTCGCTCTGCCCGGCGCGCGCCAGGCAGTCGGCTTCAACCTGCTCCAGATGAACGGACTGAAACCCGAAAGGCTCCTGGCGACGCCCGCACCGCCGCCGCTCCAGGAGGACATGACCTACGACAAGCCGGTCGAGCTGGCCCGCGCGGAGATCGCACGCGGCGACGTGCTGCACTATCAGCCGGGCAAGGGAATCTACTTTGTCACCAAGTCCACCGGCCAGGGGCGCTGGCTCAGCAAGACCGGGAGCGTGATCGGGAAGTCCGCCGCGCCGACCTTGCCGGAGCTTCCTATCTCCGACGATGTTCTCAAAGCCCGCACGTTCACCGCGACCGACGCCCTCGGAAATTTGTATGTCAGTCGGCCCGCGCTCAAAAAGATCGAAAAGTACGACCCACGCGGCGGCCTGCGGCTCACGATCACCGGCCTGGAGCGCCCCGAAGCCCTCGCCGTCGATGAGCAGGGCACGCTCTACGTCGTCGATTTCAACGCGATCAAGGTTATCTCGGCCCGCTCGAAGCTGATCGGCCCCGCCCCGAAGAAACCAACCGGACCGAACTAACCCATGTCCATCGGCAGAATCGGGAAGTACGAGCGGCTCGACGTTCTCGGGCACGGGGCGAGCGGGATCGTCTACCTCGCCTGGGACACGCTGCTGCGGAGAAACGTCGCGCTCAAAGAGATTCGGGCCGCCGGACCCGAGGCCGACCGGGTCTTGGACGAAGCGCGGGTCCTGGACCGACTGCGCCACCCGAACATCATCGAAGTTCACTCGGTCGATGTGGCCGAGAACGCCATTCTGATCGACATGGAGCTGGTGCCCGGACGGAACCTCGCCGATGTTCTCAAAGAGCGCAAGGGCCAGCCGCTCCCGCTGGGGCAGGCCGCGTTCATTGTTCAAGGCGTCCTCGAAGCGCTTGCCTATGCCCATGAGCGGCGCGTCTTGCACCGCGACATCAAACCTGCCAATATCTTGATCGGGACGAAAGGCGAGGTGAAGCTGACCGACTTCGGGCTGGCCGAGGCGCTGGGTTCGGGCAGCATCGCGGGCGGCGGCGGAACCTATCCGTACATGGCTCCCGAGGACTTCTCCGAAAACCCCGACTCGGACTACCGCTCGGACCTGTGGTCGGTCGGGGTCGTGCTGTACGAGCTGCTCTCCGGGCGAAGACCGTTCGTCGCGGCGGACACCAGAAACCCGTTCTCGTGGCAGCAGGCCGTGGTGGACGGCACGCCCGCGCCCCTCGGCGACGCTCCCCTCGACGCCCTGCTTTCGCGGGTGCTCTCCAAAGAAAAAGCCGGGCGCTTCGCCACGGCCCGCGCGTTCTCCGACGCCCTGCGCCAGCTCTCGCCCACGACCCAGCCCCTGTTCGCCTCGCCCGCAAAAGCCCCCACTCCCCACTCCCCACTCCCCACTCCCGATCTCTCCCCGGACAGCTTCGCGTTCCCCGACGGACGCGTCGCCACCGACCTCGACGAATTTTTAGACGCCGCTGCACGCAACTGGGACACGTCGCGGGCCGCCCTCGCCGACGGACGCTTCGAGCGGTTTCTACGGGCGATTGGCGAGGTGTTCATCGCCGAGCTTGCCCACGAGCTTGCGGGCCGCACGGACTTCTCGCCCGACCGCAGGCTGCGCGAGTTTCTGGAGCGTGCCCAGGGCGACGCCCCCCCCGACGCCGAGAAAACGGTCGCCGCGCCCCTGAAAGCCGCCGCCAGCGCCCTTGCCGCCCGCCTCCCCGCCAGCAGCCCCCCCGTTACCGGAGTCCGAGGGGCGGAGAAAGAGCCACCACCGAGCGTCCCCGCCACCGAGACACCCGACGTGACTGTCCCTCCTGTTGTGCAGAACCGCTGGTGGTACTGGATCGCGTTTGCCTTCTGCCTGGCTCCCCCGGTGCTGGTTGCGCTGAAGCACCCTGGCCCGGAGCTTTTCCAGCGCGGGAGCAACCTGCTCTTCTCCTGGGTCGTGAGCGGGATTTGCTACGCCATGCTGGCCCTGGTCGGGGTCGGCGCAAAGCTTCCGGGCGTCGCGCGCGGGCTGTGCCTGCTCCCCATCGGGATCGGCGTCACGGCGGGCGGCGCACTTGCCGCAAACCGCCTCGGAAGCGCCCCTACCCCCGAGACCCTCATGCCCATCGCCGCCGCCACCCTGCTCCCGCTCGGCGTCCTGCTGATCCAGGCCGCCAGCGCCCGCGTCTTCTGGCGTGGCTGGCTCAGCATTCTCTTACTGCTAATTTCTATATCGGCAGCGTTCTTTGCGGTGAGCTGACAGGCAGCTAAAGCAGCCTGCTGCGAAAATCCAAGGAGGCTGAAGCCTCCACACGGGCCTGGTTTTGCAGCACCGTTCACGGCGCTTTCTTTTTTGCAGCAGGCTGCTTTAGCTGCCTGTGGAATACCGAATCGTCTCGCCGCTACCTTTGCTGTCTTTGAAGCCAGTGTAGCGAAATTTTGCATCGAAGGTGAGGATGGCCCAGTAGGTGCGCTTCCCGGACTTGTCCCACAGATCGATCTGAACCCCCTCGGCGGTGCGGGTGTAGATTCGCCGGTTGCCTTCGTCGTCGCCGCGCCGAACCAGGTAGCCGTCCTCGTAGGCGTTGTAGACCGAGAACCACTTGCCAGGACCGTTGGCGTACGCGACCCGGCTCAAAAGCGAGAACTTGTCTTTGCTGTAGTCGAAGCTGTACCGAACGGACGGCGGGGTTTTCTCCGCGCGGTTGCCCCGCTCGGAGATCGTCCCGAGCTGAACCCGGCCCGACGGCGCGGTGCCGTACTGGAACTGCACAAAGTCGCGGTGCTTGGACTCGACCTCGAAGAGATACCCGTTGGGGCCGTACTTGCAGACGAAAAACGGGTTGCTGACGGTCTTGTTGTAGATCCCGAGTAGCCGCCGGGAGTCGTCCCAGCCGAGCGTCGTGTCGTCGATCTGGCGCAAGACGAGCATCTGGGTGTTTGGAACGGCGATAAAGTCCCAGCTCGCGCCGCTGTCGGCCCACACAACCTTGAGCGACTCCCAGCGCCCCACGACGCTTCTCGACGGGACGCCCCGAACCACGAAGTCCGGCAGGCGCGGGAACAGGCCGGTCGGGTTGCCCTGAGAATCGAGCTGCGGCGTGAACTCCTGCTCGCCGCCGTTGGCAAAGTACACCGTGATCGGCCCCCAGACGCCCGGCCTGGAGTCGGCGCGGACATCGAACGGGTGGAGCCAGCCCGGCGGCAGACCCGGCGAGCCGTACCCCGCGCGGCCCCGGTCGGAGCGATAGACCAGCCGATACGCTATCGTGCCGCTCTGGGTGACGGTCGGGTCGGCCTTGACCAGCAGCTTGGGATAGAAGTGCAGCGCCCCGCTTGCGACATTGACCTGCGAGCCGCCGCCCGTCGCGACGAACGCCTCGACGAACCGGATCGGGCCGGGAACTCTCCCCGGCAGGGCGTCGCGCACTCCGGCCTCACCCCAGATCGGGAGGCTCCCGAACTCAGGCGCGAAGATCGTGCTATTTGATGGATCGAGCGGAACCGTGACGCCGCCCTCGATGTCGGGCGGCAGGATAGAAGTAGGGCGTGGCGTCTGCATGAGAAATTGCCTCTTTTTGTTTTACTCGGGGAGAAAGTCGGGGAAGTCGATGGGCGCGGAGCCGCTCTTCACCGACTCAATCGAGAGCGCCGTGGGCGCACTCCAAGAAGCGGCATCGTAGACATCGATGTCGGGCGCAAGCCCCTTCGTCAGGCACTCCAGAAGCCGCCAGCAGAGAATATAGTCCATTCCGCCGTGGCCGCCGCTCGCTTTGGCACGCTCGCCCTGCTCGGCCCAGAGCGGGTGCTCCCACTCGGCCTTGAAGTCGTCGAGGGCGCTCCAGGCGTGGCCCTCTTGCCCATCGAGATACACCCCCGCCGGGAAATCTTTGAACGCCCCCCGAGTTCCTTGAAGCAGCGTCCCGCGCGTGTACGGGCGCGGCGTGACTACGTCGTGCCAGAGTACAATCGTGCGGCCTTTTTTCGTCTGGATCAAGCTGGTGTTGATATCTCCGGCAAGATATTTCTCCGAAGACTTATCGGGGACATTTTTATCCCGGTACTCCGTCAAGCTGGCTTCGAGGCTACTCATGCTGACGATTTTTGCGAACCTATCGTCGTCGTTGATGCCCATGCACCGCGCTATCGGCCCGAGTCCGTGGGTCGGGTAGAAATTTCCGTCGAATTGTTTATGTGGCTCGCGTCGCCAGAGACCCTCCGACGAATCCGAAAGAAGCAAAGAGCGTAGATCGTGGATATAGGCGGCCTCGCCGTGGGTAATGGTTCCAAACAGCCCGCTTCGAGCCATGTTGAGCATCATCATCTCTTCGTAGCCGTAGCAGCAGTTTTCGAGCAAAACGCAGTGCCTGCGGGTTTTCTCGGAAGTTTTGACAAGCTGCCAGCACTCGTCCACCGTCACGGCGGCGGGAACCTCGACGGCGGCGTGGACCCCGGCCTCCATCGCGTACACGGCATGCGGGACGTGCCACTCCCAGGGCGAGGCGATCAGCGCCAGGTCCAGCGGCTCGGCGAAAACCGCTGAAAAATCGTCGCCGACGATCACTCTCGGGCGCGGCTGCCCCTTGCTCTCCACGGCGTCGGCGGCTTTTTCGGCGGCCTCGGCGGAGATATCGTAGACGACAGCAATCTGCGCCCCCGCCGTGAGTAGCTCGCTCATCATCCAGCGCCCGCGTCCGCCACAGCCCAGCAGCGCCGCCCGGACACTCTCACGCGGCGCGAACGGAACCCCGCGCATCGAAACTTTATTCATAGCGCCGATTCTACCCGCTCCTTCGCCCAGATCGCATCTTCCGGCGAGAGTGGCGGCTCCAGCGCGAGCGAGTAGTCCATGGTTTCGTCGTATCCGCTCTCTTCCCAGGACCTGACAAAGGCTTCCTGAAGGTCCAGCTCCACCACGCCCGCCCCAGGAGTCAAAGGAACCGAGATTACCGGGAGAGAATCACGTAGCCCGATGCGCCAGACATAAAACTCCTCAGGGCTATCGGAATCTGCCCGTGTCACGAGATAGTCAAAATGCCCCAGCGAGGCTACGGATTCAGAAGAAACACAAACCGTATGTGCTCCGCCGCGCAGAAGATCGATTTCAACCAGATTAACCGGGCTTTCCAGAACCGATTTCTGCTTTCTCAGGTATTCATAGCGCCCCGCACTGCTATCGCGTTTATTGGCAGGAGAAAGAACCTCAATCACTGTAACAATCTCACGGGAAACGTCTCTGATCTCAATAAAACGCTCCACGATCTGCTTGACAGGGCGAAGAACGATCTCTGGCGGAGTCACACGCTCGGCAACGGCGACCGAGCCAGAACGAACGTCTCTTCGCACACCGGACGAGACCGCAAAAACAGTGACATCGGGCCGGACTTCGCGCTCGTCGGGGACAATATAAAGCCTCTCCTCGGTGCGGGCCGTAAAGCCTGGGGGAAGCTGCCGATTCAAGCCGCCTTTCAAAAAGACCAGCAGGTTCGTCTGGAAGTCTGACCACGACCCACACTCCAGATACGGGTCCATACCAGGGAACGGAGAGAGCATGCTCTATTTTATCCGCTCCTCCGCCCAGAGCGCATCGTCCGGCGAGAGTGGCGGCTCTAATTTTTGAGAATAGTCCAGCGTCTGAGCGTAGCGGCTCGTCGCCCAGCAATGAGATAGTGCCGCTTGAAGGTCCAGCGCGATGGTAGCGACATCGGGCGTCAGCGGCAGGGAGATCGTCGGTAGCGGGCTTCGTAGCGAGATACGCCAGAAGAAAACCTTCTCCCGATCCTCGGCATCGGCCAGTGTCACGAGATAATCGTACTCTCCGATGCTTTTCAGGATAGATTGAGGAAGACATACAGTCGGCTCACCCTGGCGCAGCAAGTCGATCTCCAACAGATGCGTCGTGCTTTTCAGAATCGCAGCCTGTTTTCGAAGATATTCGTCCTGACCTTTACCTTCACGCTTATTGGCAGGCGAAAGAAGCTCGATAATCGTCACAATCTCTGCATTGGGGCCACGCAGATCGCGGATCTCCAAATAATGCTCGATGATCTGTCTTTGAGGCCGGAGAATCGCTTCGGGAGCAACGGTACGCTCGGCAAGCGCGACACTGCCCGTCCGGGGCGAGCCGGGAGTGTTCGTCGCAACCGCAAAAACGGTGACATCGGGCCGGATTTCGCGCTCGCTGGGAAGAATGTAGATGCGTTCCTCGGAACCGGCCTCGAATCCGTCGGGTAAGGTCTGATTGAGCTGCTGACGAAGCGCGACCAGAAACGTGGTGTGGAAGTCCGACCAACGCCCGGCGGCTTCGATAAAGGGGTCCATACCAGGGAACGGAGAGAGCATGCTCCATTTTACCGGAAACGGTATACTTTAGACATTCCCATGGCTTACTCCGCTTTCACCACGCTCGACGCAGGGTCGTTCAGTTTTCGTGAATGGAATAGGCTAAACTGGGTGCATGTCTTCCTCGTCTCGTTCTTCGGCAGCTCCTCTGCCTTCTCTGTGGGAATTTTTGGGCAGGGTTCCTGATCGTCGCGGTCGTCACGGACGACG
>JANLTX010000111.1:0-32040 GCA_031363095.1 Armatimonadota bacterium
TTGTCTCTTTTTCGTGGAGCGGCCCTCAATCTGAATCGTCGGGCGCGAGTCAGAAATATCGCGGCGACATGCCGACGCTTTGCAGCACGACCCCGCGAAGCAATTCAATTACTCAAAGAGAAAACTGAATGACCCTGGGGGCCGGGGGACCCCTGGAGGAAATTCGGAGCCTCAGGGGGAAACTTTCCCCATGAAATATGCGCTGACAGTCAACGGACGAAAAACCACGGTGGACGCGCCCGCCGACATGCCCCTGCTCTGGGTTCTGCGCGATCTCCTGAACCTTCCCGGAGCCAAGTTCGGCTGCGGAATCGGGATGTGTGGCGCCTGCACGGTGCTGGTCGATGGCGAGCCGGTAAAGTCGTGCTCCCGCGCGGTCGCCGAGGCCGCCGGGACGAAAATCACGACGATTGAAGGGCTGCATCCGAAGGGAGCGCACCCGCTCCAGATGGCCTGGCAAGAGCTGGACGTTCCTCAGTGCGGCTACTGCCAGTCCGGGCAGATTCTGGCTGCCGCCGCGCTTCTGGCGAAGAAGCCGAAGCCCACCGAGAAAGACATCGACCGCGCTCTCGAAGGCAATCTCTGCCGGTGCGGAACCTACCCGGCCATCAAAGCCGCTATTTTAAAGGCCGCCGGAGGCAATAAATCATGAACCGACGTGCTTTCTTTCAACTGACTGCGCTCGCCGGGGGCGGACTTGCGCTGAGCCTGCTCGAAAAGCCCGCACAGGCAAAGGGCCAGCGCCCGCCGATGCCGCCGCTTGCGCCGTTCGCGTTCATCGAGATCTCCGAGGGCGGCGCGGTCAGGATCATGGCGCGCAGCCCCGAGGTCGGGCAGGGAATCAAGACCAGCGCCCCGATGCTCGTCGCCGAGGAACTGGATGTTCCGTGGAAGAGCGTGAGCGTCGTCCAGGCGGACTTGGACCCGAAGTACGGCATCCAGTTCTCGGGCGGCTCGCTGGGAACCCCGATGGCCTGGGAGCCACTGCGCCGCGCCGGTGCGACCGCCCGCAAGCTGCTGATCCAGGCCGCCGCGAAAGAGTGGAACGCTCTTGAGGCCGAGTGCCAGACCGACGGGCTTGGCTTTGTGGTTCACACCAGCGGCAAGAAGCTGAGCTACGGCGCTCTGGCATCCAAAGCCGCGCTACTTCCCCTGCCCGAATCGGCGTCGGTGGTTTTCAAAGACCCGAAGACCTATAAAATTATCGGGAAGTCCACGCGCGGCGTCGATGTGGCAGCGATTACGATGGGCAAGCCGCTGTTCGGGATCGACTTCACGCTGCCCGGCATGCTGACGGCGGTCTACGCCAAGTGCCCGGTTCTGGGCGGGCGCGTGGTCTCGGCGAACTTAGACGAAGTTAAAAAGCTTCCGGGCGTGAAATATGTCTTCACCTACGAAGGCTCGAAATTAGACGAAGCGATTGTTCCGGGCGATCCGGGGCTGGAGTCGGGCATTGCGATTGTGGCCGAGCACTTCTGGGCGGCGCAGTCGGCCCGCGAGAAGCTGAAAGTCGTCTGGGACGAAGGCAAGTGGGCCAATCAGAGCAGCGTGGAGTTCGCCCGGCAAGCCGAGTTACTCTCGAAAGCCGCGCCGCAGCGCACGGTGAGTTCCACGGGCGACGTGGAAAAAGCGCTGGCAGAAGCGGCAAAGGTGATCGAGGGGGCGTACGCCTATCCGTTCATCGCCCACGCGCCGCTGGAGCCGCAGAACACGACTGCGCTCTTCAAGGACGGCAAGCTCGAAGTCTGGACCACGAGTCAGACCCCCGACGGCGGAAAACAACTGGCGGCAAAAGCCGCCGGAGTCGAGCCGAAAGACATCACGGTGCACCTGCTCCGCGCGGGCGGCGGCTTCGGGCGGCGGCTCTACAACGACTACTTCGCGGAGGCCGCCTATCTCGCCAGGCAAATCCCCGGAACGCCCGTGAAAGTGCTCTGGACCCGCGAGGACGACTTCGCGCACGACTACTATCGACCTGGCGGCTTCCAGTATCTCAAGGCGGGCTTAGATTCACAGGGAAAGCTGATCGCCTGGAAGAACCACTTTGTGACGTACGGCGACGGAATGCGGTTCGCGTCGAGTGCGGGAATGTCGGCAAGCGAGTTTCCGGCAAAGTTCGTGGAGAACACCGCGCTACACGCCTCGGTGATGCCACTCGGGCTGAAAACCGGGGCGCTACGAGCGCCCGGCTCCAATGCGTATGCGTTCGTGATCCAGTCGTTCCTCGCCGAGCTTGCCCACGCTGCGGGAAAAGACCCGCTAATCTTTCTCAAGCAGCTTATCGCGGAGCAAAAGCCAGGCGGATTCGACGTGAAGCGCATGAACGCGGTGCTTGATGCCGTCGCGAAAGCCTCCGGCTGGGGCACGAAGACGTTCAAGCCGAACTCGGGGATGGGGATTGCGTTCCACTTCTCGCACTCGGGGTACTTCGCGCATGTCGCCGAGGTCTCGGTGAAGCCGACGAAGCGTCTGAAGGTCGAGAATATCTGGGTGGCGGGCGATGTGGGCAGCCAGATCATCAACCCCGTGGCCGCAGGCAGCATGGTGCGCGGCTGCGTCGTGGACGGCCTCTCGGAGCTGATGGCGCAGGAGATCACGCTGGACAAGGGCCGCGTGGTGGAGACGAACTACCACGAGCACAAGCTTCTCACGATGGCGCAGACGCCGCCCATCGCGGTGCAGTTCGTTCTCTCCGACGCGCCGCCGTCGGGCCTGGGCGAGCCTGCGCTCCCGCCCGTGCTGCCCGCCGTCGCCAACGCGATCTTCGCCGCCACCGGGCAGCGGGTGCGGACGCTCCCGCTGGCGAAATCCGGGTATAGCTGGGTGTAGGACCGCAACATTGACCCGCCGACATAAACGTCGGTGGCTAAGGGCTTCGCCACGATGTCCTTCGGACATACCGAATTCGGGTTACGCCCGGAGGGCATTGTAGCGCGAAGCGCTCTTAGCCACCGGGTACCCAGCCGCTGGGTGTTTCATGTCGGCGGCCCCTATTCCTCCCCATTATTGGGGCTGGGGGTTCCCTACGCCAGCGTGTGACACTCCGTAAGGCTTGGCATCTCCCAGCGGTCGATATATTTGTGCATCACCGCCTCAGGCACGGCGCTCTCCCGACCTCGATTCTGTGCAAACAGCGTTGCAAACGGAACTTCTCGGTAAATTATCTTCACCCGGAAGTTATAGTCGGCGGCCAGCCCTACGGGGCGCGCCCGCAGCTCGTGGCGGAGGTTGGTCGCGTTCCAGAGAAAGTCTTGCCCCGCACGAAGAAAGACCCGCGCTCGCTCCATGGCCGCCATCGCCACGGGTTCCTGCGGGTCGCTGGCGGCAATTTTGAGTTCCTTGCGCAGAGCGTCGAGGCTGATTACGGGCAGGTCGGGCAGGTTCTGCTTAATCCAGGTGTCTTTCCCGGAGCCGGGCAATCCGCACATCAGAGTGAGCTGGCCCCGCGTGTCAGTGAAGGCTTCGTAGTGCGGATCTCGTCCGAGAGTTCGGAAGTAGAGGAACCGGCTGTGGTCCGACGCGAAGTTAAACGGTGCGCTCCAGACTCCCAGCTCGCGACAGAACTCGCCGAACAGCCCGACACGCACCAGCGCATCGTCGGTGTTTGGCGCGATTCGTCCGCGTGTGTCGGCCTCCGCCAGCCGGGTGAGATGATCGCAGCGCGTGGTTTGTGCAATCGTGAGCGCCACTCGCACCTGGTCTTCGGCAGAGAGAAAGTGGCCGGGCCGCATATGCCAGCGTACAAGCGAGCAGACTTCCTCCCGCAGAAGAGGGTCTACATTCTGCTGATAGAGCAAGCGCCGCGCGATAACCGACCCGACTCGCGCGTGTCCGTGGCTGGTGATTCTGCCCTGCTCATCTACTTTTGTGGTAGCGGGCTTTCCGCAGTCGTGGAGAAGTGCTGCAAGCCGCAGGATTTTCTTGTCACGCTCAGGAAGAAATTGGAAATCCAGTTGGCTTTCCAGTTCCTGCACCACAAGCTGCGTATGATTGGCGACGTTACCTTCTCCGTGATGCTGCTGGTCTTGTTCACACGACTGCATGGCCTTCCACCACGCGGACTGGTGAACTATCTTCCACTGAATTTCTTTGTCCGTTACCATCTGACGTTCTATCTTCTTTGGGTTTATGCTAACATATTGACAATTTTGTTGTTCCGGCGACTAACGAATCAATGCCAGCACGTGCTGACATTGATTAGCCAGTCGTCACCAGAGCAAGTTTTCGGAAAGCAACTGGTTCGGCAAGAGCACGCGCGATTTCCAGTGGGTGCCGGAATCTTTAATCGACTGGATAAAGTCTGGCCGCACGAGTTTGTATCGTTCCTTCACGACACTATTCTCTTCCCACTTGAGATACAACCCTTCCGACAGCTCCGAGTGGTCTGTCTCTTGCTTCTGCACAAGGTCCGCGTCGAGGTTGAGCGAGTGCGCTACCTCACGGAGTTTTTCTTTCCAGCGCTCGGACTTATACAACGACGGACGAACAAGCTTCGTCAGGTCACTTTGCTTTGCAAACACCTGAGTGGCAAGCACCGGCACGGAAATCACCGGGCCGCCCTCCAGAAGCTCTTGCCGACGAGCCGTACCAAAGAACGCGTTGGTCTCTGTGTCCAGCACATCGAACTCATGGAAGTAATGCGGAAGCGCATCGTAGAACACCGTGTGCTTGGCATACAGCCACTCTCCGTAGAGAACGTACCTACGTCCGAGTTTTTCCCACAGATAGCTCTGATGGATGCTTGCCCAGGTCTTGAGCAGCGCAAACTGAAGCTCGCCGGGTCCACCCGTCAGGTAATGGCCCCGGCACTGAAGCCTTAGCTCTCCCTGCTCTGAGAACGAAACCCCGACATTGGCTCCATCCAGCTTCTCCTCGACGACCAGACGCTTTCCCTTGAGCAGTGCCCAGGGCATCACGTCCGGGTCGTCGCCCCTCTGAAGCCCAGAGCCTTCGATATGCCGCGTTCGCGGGTATTTGTAGAGGTTGTTCATGATGGTTTTGTTTCCCTCCCCCGCCTCGCAAGCTCGGCACCCCCTCCCCGGCTTCGCTTGGGGCAGGGAGCTGGGCTTACCCTCTCCCGTAGCGAAGCGGCGAAGCCAGGGAGGGGGTCGCGAGGAACGAGCGGGGGGAGGGACAGCATTCCTCAGTCCTTGTAGGGGTCGCTCTCGTTCTCTCCGGCCATCGCCACTCCGATGGGCGTGAGCGTATGCACCACGCGAATCGTGTTCTTGTGGTGCCCGAGCACCGTCTCCAGGCGCTTGTAGACGTGCGGCGACTCATCGACTCCCCCACCCCGAAGCTCGACGCGTTTCTTCTTGACCCACGCGTCCATCATCTCGCGGCTGACCTTACCCGGCTTCAGAATCTCGCCCGTCCGCCAGTTCGACTTGCCCCGCGCCTCGGTACGGCTCATCACCCGGCCCGCCCCGTGAACCGTCGAGTACAGCCCGAGCGGTCCTTCCTCGCTCTGAACTCCTTCGATAATCACCGCGTTGTCGCCCATCGAGCCACCGACGAACCCTCTCTGGCCGGGGAACGCAGGCGTCGCGCCTTTCCGCACGACCCACAGCTCCTCCCCGAAGTGATTCTCTTTCCAGGCGAAGTTGTGGTGGTTATGGATCTCCTCCAGAATGGTCGTTCCGAGAATCTTAGCCACTTTCTCGCACACCCAGTCGCGCCCGGCGTACGCATAGCGCCCGGCAAGCTCCATGCACGTCAAATAATCCTGTCCCAGCGGCGCATGCGTAGACAGAACCAGCGGCTCGACATCCATTCCGTCGGCAGCGCCCCCCGCATTCAAGAAGAACTTCGCCGTCTTGTGGCCTAAACCACGCGAGCCGAAGTGGACGCCGCACCACACCCGGTCTTTCTCGTCGGTGAACAGATCGACGTAGTGATTTCCCCCGCCAATCGTTCCTAATTGTTCGCGTGCCGTCGTTTTCAGCTTCTTGAGCGGCTCCATGCTCCAGGCCGGATCGTCGAACAGCGCGTGATCGACTTTCTCGGAGTTTTTGCGCCCCATTCCGAAAGACAGCTCGCTCCAGATGCTGTCCATGAGCTGCTTGATCTTATTTCGCGCCTCGCGTGCCGGAATATCCAGGCGCACGGCCTTGTTTCCGCACGCAATATCAAACCCCACGCCCGACGGACTGATCGCCTCGCGGTACGCCACGACGCCCCCGATGGGCACGGCGTAGCCCTTGTGGTGGTCCGCCATGAGGGCGCAGTACGCCGCCGTCTTCGCGCAGGTAATCATCTGCGACAGTGCGCCGTCGTCGATAGGGTTGCCCCAGACCTTGATCTCTCCCAAGTCTTCCATGTGTCTCTCTCCGCTTTCTCTCGTTTCTGTTTTCTATGGTGGCTTCCGGCACACCGTATCGCCAGGGAGCGAGAAACGCTAAAGGGCACTGTCCCCCGTGCGTTTCGCCTCGTTCCTCGGCTGCACTTACGCCCCCGCTTTTTCGCTCGTCCCTCGCGGCGGGGGGAGCGTTTACTCCCCCGTCCCGAGCTTGCGAGGGGTGAACGGGGGCGAGGGAGTCTTTCGGGCTTGCCCGAAATGCGACACTCGGGGGACAGCGACTCGGGAAACAGGTTGCCGAGTGGGGCGTGGCGGGGTTATACTGATTCCCAGAAAGAGAGACTATGACGATCTCCCGACGACTGCTCGTCGCTGCGCTAACTTTTGGCGCGATCTCCCCGATTGCCCTGGCAAAGCCCGCCCCCAAGAAACTTCTGGTCGTGACCGTGACCAAAGGGTTTCGGCACGCCGACTCGATCCCGGTGGCCGAGCAAATCCTGGGCGAGCTTGCCGCGAGGAGCGGGCGCTTCACCGTGGACTACGTGCGGACCGACGACGACATGGCGCAGAAAATGACGCTCGAAGCGCTGAAGGGCTACGACGGCGTGATCTTTGCGTCCACCACGGGCGATCTGCCCCTGCCCGACCGCGACGGGTTCTTAAAATGGCTGGCGTCGGGGAAAGCGTTCATCGGGATGCACGCGGCCACCGACACGTTCCCGCACTTCCCCGGCTACATCGAGATGATCGGCGGCGAGTTTCGGGCACACGGCGCTCAGGTCGAAGTAGAGTGCCTCGTAGAAGACACGAAACATCCGGCCACGAAAGCACTCGGAAAGAGCGTGAGCGTCTTCGACGAGATCTACCAGCTCAAGAACTACGACCGGGCGACCTTTCACGGGCTGCTCGCGCTGGACAAGCACCCGAACAATAAAACGCCGGGCGACTTTCCGATAGCCTGGTGCAAGCGCTACGGACGAGGCCGGGTATTCTATACCGCGCTCGGTCACCGGGTCGATGTCTGGCAGAAGCCCTGGTACCAGGAGCATGTCCTGGGCGGGATTCTCTACGCGCTCGGCCTTGCCAAAGCCAGCGACAAAAACGACAAGCCTAAATAACCCACGAGAAAACACATGGAAGACAACAACGTAACCCGGCGCGAGCTGCTGGGCCTCGGCACGGTCGGAGCGATGCTCGGACTCGGAGCCTACGCCCACGCCGCTGAGCTAACCCCCGAGCAAGCGGCCTACAAACCCGCCGAGGAAGTGCCCCCGACGCCCGTCACTATCGCGATCATTGGCCTCGGGGAGCGCGGCAGAGAGGTTCTGACCTCGCTCTCGTACCTTGTGGGCGTCAAAGTCTCGCACCTGTGCGACACCTACCCCGCCGCGCAGAAACGCGCTCAGGAGCTGGCAAAGACCGCAGCGTTCGTCACGGACTACAAAGCGGTTCTGGCCGACAAAAAAGTCCAGGGCGTGTTTATCTGCACCCCGACGCACCTGCACAAGCAGATCGTTCTCGACGCGCTCGCCGCCGGGAAGCATGTGTTCTGCGAGATGCCGCTCGCCCACATCGAAGCCGACGCGAAAGTCATCGCGCAGGCGGCGCTCGCCCAGCCGAAATTGATTTTTCAGAGCGGGCTTCAGAGTCGAACCAACCCGCAGCACAGCCATGTCAAGCACTTCATCGACGGCAGAGTTCTCGGGGACAACGTCGCGCGGTGTGTCTCGGCCTGGAACAAGAAATCGAGCTGGCGACGCGCCGCCGCCACGCCCGAGCGCGAGCGCGACCTGAACTGGCGGCTGAGCAAGAGCACCAGCGGCGGGCTGATCTCCGAGGTCGGCATTCACCAGGTCGATGTCGCGAGCTGGTTTCTGCGCGGCTACCCAACCAGCGTCACGGGCTTCGGCTCGGTCAGCCAGTGGAAAGACGGACGCGATGTCCCCGACACGATCTCGGCGATCTTCGAGTACCCCGGCGGGGTCCGGCTAACCTACGACGCGACGCTCGGAAGCTCGTTTGGCGGGACGTTCGAGCAGTTCCAGGGATCGGGCGCAACCGTGCTTCTGCGCGGCACCCGCGCCTGGATGTTCAAAGAAGCCGACGCCGAGGCGCTGGGCTGGGAGGTCTACGCCAGCCGCGAGAAAGTGGGCGACGAGACCGGAATCATGCTGGTCGCCGACGCCTCGAAGCTGCTGGCGCTGGGCAAGAACCCCGGCGACAACATGGACAAAGATCCCAAGCGTAGCCTGCTGTACTTCACCTGTCTGGCGTTTCTCAATGCCATTCGGACAGGCAAACCCAACGGCAGCGGAGCAAAAGAAGGCTTTGCCGCGACCATCGTCGCGCTAAAAGCGAACGAAGCCATCACCGGCGGCACCCGTGTCGCCATCACAAGCGAAGCACTGGCGCTCTGAGCCAATTTTCACCACGAGGAATTTTCATGAATCCATCAGACGACATCATCGACACGGCAACCGAGGCGACCCCGGAAGAGACAAAGAACGCGTCCCGGCGCGAGTTCTTCTCCGCCGGTGCCACCGCTCTGGGACTGGTCGCGGCAGCGGCGGGCACGGCCCAGGCCCAGAGTGGCAAGCCCAAGGCGGCGATTAAAACAGCGGCGACGCCCAAGCCCGCGCCCATGGCTCCAAAAGCCGCGCCCGCGACGAAAATCGCAGGCAATATCCCGGTTCCTGTGGCCGACGCCAGGCTGCTCAAAGGCGGCAAGTTCCCGCTGGGCACAAAAATGGCGAGCGGAAAAGTGCTCGGCTCCAACGCCCGCGTCAACATCGGCTTTGTTGGCGTCGGCGGCCAGGGCTACAACGCGCATGTCCGGTCTTATTCCGACCATGTGAACGACTGGAACGTCATGCCGGTCGCGGCGTGCGATGTCTATCAGGGCAATTTAGACCGCGCCGTCAACCACATCAAAGAGAAAGCGGGTAACAAAGAGGTCTTCGGGGACCGGGACTACCGCAAGCTTTTAGAGCGCCCCGACATCGACGCCGTGGTGATCGCGACGCCCGAGCACTGGCACGGCCAGGTCGCGGTCCATGCGATGCAGGCGGGCAAGCACATCTACAACGAAAAGCCGATGGTTCGCTACATCGACGAAGCCTTCCAGATGTACGACGTGGCAAAGAGCACCAAAGCTGTCGTCCAGATCGGAAGCCAGGGCTGCACCGATGTCCGCTGGCACGCCACCGCCAAGGCCATCCGCGAGGGCAAGATCGGCAGGCTGGTCATGGGCCAGGGAAGCTACTGCCGCAACAACCGCTTCGGCGAGTGGAACTACCCGATCCCCGCCGATCTGACCCCGGCGACGCTGGACTGGGAGCGCTGGATCGGATCGGCCCCGAACCGTCCGTTTGCGAGCGCGAGCGGCGCGGCCAGCAACGAGTTCGCCGAGCGCGACGACTCCGGAGCGCGCTGGGCGCGCTACCGCAAGTACTGGGACTACTCGGCGGGTATCCTGGGCGACCTCATGCCGCACAAGCTCCACCCGTTTCTCATCGCGTCCGGCAACCCCGAGTTCCCGAGCCGCGTGGTGTCTCTTGGCACGCACGGTATCCAGAATAAAGACCGGGAAGTGGCCGACACCGTTCAGGTTCTCGCCGAGTTTCCGTCGGGCTGGTCAATGCTGTTCGTCGGCTCGACCGTCAGCGAGCAGGGCCTGGAAGACATGATCCGGGGCGACAAGGGCACGATTCGCTTCGGCAATAAAATCCAGCTCAACCCCGAGCGCCCCTACGCCGAGGAAGTCGAGCCGATGGAGATCGACACCAGCACGCCCGATCTGGCCCGCTTCTCGCGCTACGAGAACATCCCGGCCCACCAGCAGAACTGGCTCGAATCCATCCGGACCAACAACCCGGCCAACTGCAACGCCAACATCGACCTGGCGATCAAGGTCCAGAGCATCATCTCGCTCGCCGAGATGAGCCAGCGGCTGAACAAGGCCATGCTCTTCGACCCCGTCACCCGAAAGATCACGTCGGGGTAACCCATCCCCCTGCCCCCTTCCCTTGCCTTTTTCCGTCTTCGACGGGGCCAGGGAAGGGGGTAATAAAAACTCCCAACCCCTCTGACTCCCCTTCCCTCACGCCGACGAAGTCGGGAAAACGTGAGGGAAGGGGCCGGGGGATGGGTCCGAAAGAACCAAACTATGACAAAAAACACGCAGCGACGACGCTTTTTGATGCTGCTCTCCGGAGCGGCTCTGCTTCTGGCGGGCTGCCCGAGCAGCAATCCGGGCGGCACCGACACAGGCGGCTCCGCGCCGCAAAACACGGCGACCAGCAGTGGAACCACGGCGGGCGGGATCGCCCCCACGGGCAACAAGAGCCTCGTCATCGCCTGGGCAAAGTGGAAGCCCGCCGACCAATTACAGAAACTCTCCGAGGACTTCACCAAAGAGAGCGGAATCAAGGTCGAAGTGCAGCAGATTCCCTGGTCGGACTTCGAGACCAAGGTCAACGCCGCCTGGACCGCCAAAGACGCCGGATTCGATATGGTCGTCGGTGACTCGCAGTGGCTGGGAAAAGCGGCCACGAGCAACCACTACGTCGATCTGACGGCGTGGGCGGGCGACCCGGCAAGCTTCCCCAAGGCCGACAACGAGGCCGCCGCTGTGAAGAACTACGGCGAGTACGACGGCAAGCTCTACGCGGTCCCGTGCATGGCCGATGGCGTCGCGTTTGCCTATCGAAAAGACCTCTTTGAAGACCCGAAAGAAAAAGAAGCGTTCAAAGCGAAGTATAAACGCGATTTAGCCACGCCCAAGACCTGGGACGAGCTTCAGCAGGTGGCCGAGTTCTTCACCCGCGCTGACAAAGGGCTGTATGGCGTCGCGCTGTTCTACTCGAAAGACTACGACGGAGCCACGATGGGCTTCGACCAGGTGCTCTGGAGCTTCGGCGGCGAGCTTCAGGCGGGCGGCAAGGCGACCGGCGCGATCAACTCCCCGGATGCTGTCAAAGCACTGGCGTTCTATGTCGGGCTGAAAAAATTCTGTCCGCCCGGCGCACAGAGCTTCTACTTTCAGCAGTGCAACGAGGCGTTCCAGGGCGGAAAGGTCGCGATGGCCGAGAACTGGTTTGCGTTCTTCGGCGATCTCGTAGACCCCGCCAAGAACAAGTTCGCCGACAAAACGGGCTACTTCGCGGTTCCCAAAGGCCCGAAAGGTCAGTTCGCGAGCCTCGGCGGGCAGGGTCTGTCGGTCTCCAGCTACTCCAAAAACCCCGACGATGCCAAGAAGTTTCTTGCCTGGTTCTCCAAGGAAGACACCCAGAAAAAATGGGTGGCCCTCGGCGGCCTGACGGCGAACAAAAAAGTCGCGGCCACGGACGAGTTCAAGAAAGCGAACCCCTACAACGAGGTTTTTGCCCAGACGGTTCCGAACCTGAAGGACTTCGACAACTCGCCCAAGTACTCCGAGCTTTTAAAGATCAGCCAGGATAACTTATTTGCGGCCTACTCGGGAGCCAAGCCCCCGAAAGAAGCCCTGGATACGATAGCTGCCGAGCAAGACAAGGTTCTTAGCGCGAAGTAAACGCCGGATTTGTGCAGCGGGCAACTAAAGCAGCCTGCTGCACGAGTTCAAGGAGGCTGAAACCTCCTGCAAACGCCACGTTGATTTGCAGCGCCGTTCACGGTGCTTGTTTCTTGTAGCAGGCTGCTTTAGCTGCCTGCGAATTCCGGGGGCGGGCGCACTTGCCTGGTTTTTGATAAACTGACGGGCGTCATGCCTGAGCGTGCGTCCCGTCGGGCGCTGTCTGATCGCGCCGTTGCGAACCTGTTTCTCCTACCCACGATTCTCCTGCTCGTGGCGATGAACGTCTTCCCGTTGTTCTGGTCGCTGGGGCTGAGCTTCACGAAGTACCAGGCCAACGGCAACGTCGCGCCACAGCCGGTGGGCGTCGCGAACTACACCGAGATGCTTTTAAACAAAAGTATCTGGCAGAGTTTCGTGCAAACAGCGGCGTTCGTCGCGCTGGCCGTTTCTTTGCAGCTCGGGCTGGGATTCGGGCTTGCCGTGCTTCTCAACCGGACATTTCGGCTCAAGGGAATCGTCACGACGCTGTTTCTGCTCCCGATGATGCTCAGCTCGGTGGTCGTCGGGCTTTTCTGGCGGTTCTTGCTGGACACGAACTTCGGACTGGTGAACTTTCTTTTGGGAAAGCTGGGCCAGATGGACCCGCAGAACCCGATTGACTGGACCGATGCGCGCCACTCGCTCTGGGCCGTGGTGATCGCCGACACCTGGCAGTGGACTCCGTTCGTCATGCTCATCGCGCTGGCGGGCCTCGCGAGTGTCCCGAAGACGCTCTACGAAGCCGCCAGCGTGGACCGAGCGAGCGAGTGGTTCCGGTTTCGTTACATTACGCTGCCCTTTATCGCCCCGCTCTTGATGATTGCCCTGTTATTTCGCACATTGGACAGCTTTAAGATGTTCGATCTGGCCTGGATCATGACCGAGCGCGGCGCGACGGTCGAAACTGTGAGCATTCAGGTCTTTCGAGAAGCCCTGCGCAACTGGAACACCGGAAAAGCCTGCGCCCTGGCCTACATTGTCTTATTGGTAATTATCGGTTTAACCAATTTGTATTTAATGTTCATGGCTCGCGTGCGCGGCGAGTCCCGCCCGGATGCCAGCCCGTTGTTTGATGAAAACAGCCCGATACTAAAAATTGCAAAGACGATTTTGCCCTACAGCTTCGGCGCTCTGGCGCTCTGGGGTGCGTTCACGGTTGGTGGCCCGACCTTTGTGATGGTTCTTGGGGTAATTGCTGGCTTCTGCGCCCTGCTTTTTGTGATTCCAGCTCGGGTTCGGCAAGTACTGGCCTGGATCGGAATTGTTGTAGCGCTCGGAATCTATTTATTGCCGCTGGTCTGGATGTTTCTCACGAGTCTCAAGGTTTTTACCGACATGAACGCCGTTCCGCCAAAGTGGGTCTTCACGCCGACTTTTGCGAACTATACCGAGATATTCTCCCCGAAGAACAAAGAGTTCACCGGGCAATTAATCAACTCGCTCTGGATTTCTTTGATTAGCACCGGGCTTTCGGTCATTATGGGCACGCTGGCCGCCTATGCGTTCAGTCGATTTAAAATCAAAGCCAAAGGCGATGCTCTGTTTTTTATTCTGAGCACTCGAATGCTCCCGGCGGTGGTGGTTTTGGTTCCGGTCTACATGATGTTCGATAAACTGCACTTATTAAATACAATTACCGGGCTGATTTTATTGTACACTACCACCGGAGCGGCGTTTGCGACCTGGCTGATGAAAGGTTTCACCGACGATGTGCCGCCCGAGTACGAGGAAGCAGCGCTTCTGGACCGATATTCTCGGCTTCGGGCGATGCAGAAAACGGTTCTACCCTTGATTGCGTCGGGAATGGCGACAACAGCGGTGTTTGTGTTTCTCAACACCTGGAACGAGTATGCCTTCGGATACTTTCTGTCGGGATTGAAGCCGCTCACGGCTCCGCCCTCGATCACTGCATCGGCGAACGCGGGCGGATCGGTGCCCTGGAACGAGGTTGCGGCCCGCGCGATGGTGTTTCTCCTGCCTGCAGCGCTCTTTACGTTTCTGTTTCGCAATCAACTTCTCCGGGGCATGACGTTCGGCGCGATTAAAGGACGATAAACAACTCGATGAAAGCTCTTCTACCTCTGCTCGCGTTCTCCATGACGCTCACGCTTGGCTGTCAAGCTCGCGCTCAGGCTCCCGCCGAGCCGTCGTTTGCATTCCCGCTGCCCTGGGACGATGCTGCAAAGACCGCCGTCGATGTCTCGGCCTGGAACCCGGCTCCGCTGACGGAGAAAAACCGTGTCGGGCTGAAGAACGGCAAGTTTGTCGATGCCACGGGCAAGCGGGTGCGCTTCATCGGAATGAACGTCGGGGCGTCGCTGTGCTTCGTGGATCACAAGACCGCCGAGAAGATCGCAGCGCATCTTCACAAATTCGGGGTTAATTTAGTGCGGCTTCATCACATGGATGCCCCCTGGTCGCAGCCGAATTTATTCTATAAAAACGGTTCTTATAATAAACCAACCGATATTACTTTCGACAAAGACAATTTAGAGAAATTAGATTATTTAATTTCCCAGTTTAAGAAACACGGAATCTATGTCAATCTCAATTTACATGTCACCCGGCAATGGGGGTCAGAGGACGGTTTTCCCGATACCGATAAAATTCACCAGGAAGGCAAGATCGTCAGTTATTTCGAGCCAAAAGCGATAGAGCTTCAAAAGAAATACGCCCGGCAGCTCCTGGGACACAAAAATCCGTACCTGAATGCCCGGTACGCCGACGATCCGGTGCTGGCGCTCGTCGAGATCACCAACGAAGATTCTTTGATCGGTGGAATTGGCGAAGTAGCAAGCTATCCCGAGCACTATAAGAGTATTTTAGGTAAGGGCTGGAACGCATTTCTCAAGCAGAAGTACAGCACCACGGCGGCACTGACAGCCGCCTGGAAAGGTGGCGGTGCGACCCTCGGGCCGAACTTGATCCCCAATCCCCGGTTTGCGAGCAACGCAGACGGCTGGAGTAAAGAAGCCCAGGGCGAGGCGAGCTACGACGCCAGCGTGGTGAGCGTCGCGGGGCAGACCAACGCCCCCGAGGGCCGGGCAGTTCTGCTGAGCAACCTCAAGACCGACAAGACCGACTGGCACCTGCAGTACCACGCGGTCGGGCTGGACCTGAAGCGGGGCGAGCGCTACACCGTGACGTTCGCCGCAAAATCCAGCGGCCCGCGCGGGCTGGGCGTCAACACACGTTTTGATCGTGCGCCGTGGAGCTTCGTCGGGCTGGATAAAACCGTCGCGCTGACGCCCGAGTGGAAGCGCTACTCGATGACCTTCACCGCGAGCGACCCCGACCCGAACCACACCCGGCTCTCGTTTGTGCTGGGCGGTGCCCAGGGCGATGTCTATCTCGCTGATGTTCGATTGAGCGAGGGCGGCGGGACCGAGGGCCGGACGTTGGAGCCGGGCCAGAGCCTCGACGCCGGTACCATCCCCTTCGGCGAGATCGGCGACGGTCCGGCGGGCGCGGACTGGGTGGCGTATCTCATCGGGGTCGAGAAGAGCTTCACCGACCAGCTGAGCGCCGTGATTAAAAGCGAGCTGAAGGTCCGTGCGCCCGTCACGTGCTCGCAAGGCTCGTACGGCGGCCTCGGCGGGCTTCTGCGCGAGTCTCGGATGGACTGGATCGATATGCACAGCTACTGGCAGCATCCGTCGTTCCCCGGCAATCCGTTCGATCTGAACGACTACCAGATCGAGAACACCCCGATGGTGAGCGCCAAAGGGCTGGGCGCGCTGCTTGGCCTGACGCGCCACCGGGTGAAGGGCAAGCCGCACACGATCAGCGAGTACGACCACCCGGCCCCAAGTGAGTGGGCCGCCGAGATGGTCCCGATGATCTTCGCCCACGCCGCCCGCCAGGACTGGGACGGCATTGATCTTTTTGCGTTCGGCGAGCCGAGCGACAAGATCACCAGCTTCTTCGACTCGTCGAACCATCCGGGGAAGCTGGGGTTCCTGCCCGCCGCCGCCGCGATGTTCTTGCAGGGCGACGTTCCGCCGCTCAATGCCACGATGACCCTGACCCTGCCCGCAGCGCAGGTTCCGGCGCTGGCGGGCAAGAGCAGCTCCAGCGGGTTCCACGGCACCAGCGACTTCTGGGGCGCTTCCGAAAGCCCGGTCCCGCCGGGAGCCTACGAGACGCATCGGGTGGAGGTCGCGTTCTCCCCCACGGCCTCGAAACCGACGCTCACGCTCTCGGGGACGCCCGCGCCGCACCCGGTTTCCTGGAACCCCGACGCCAGCCTGTTCACGGTCGCGGGCAAGAACTCTCAGGCAATCGTCGGTTTAGTTGGCGGAAAGAGCGTCACCGCAGGCATTCTCAGCGCCCGGTTCGCCCCGAGCCAGCGCAACTTCGCCGCAATGACACTCTCGATCACGCCGTCGGGCAGCCGCTTGCTCACGGTTATCGACAAAGCCGAGAACCCCGGCCTGGTCTGGAACGCCACCCGCAAGAGCGCCACAAGCTCCTGGAGCGGCCCGGTCCAGGTCTGGGGCGTCGCGGCCAGTGTCACCGTCGCCTGGCCCGAGAAGTCCGCGCAGGTCTGGATTTTAGACAACACCGGCAAGCGCATGAAAAAGCTCGGGGCAAAGCTCGTGGGCGGCAAGCTGAGTTTTGCGATCTCCCCTGCCGACAAAACCATCTGGTACGAGCTGGCGCGGTGAAAGCCATCTCCCCGCTCGTCCCTCGCGACCCTCTTCCCGCCGCGAAAGAGGGTGAGGAAGTTGAGCAGACCAACACTTCTCTGCTGGCTCTTCATCCTCTTCGGCGAGGAACGAGCCGGGTACCCAGCGGCTGGGTGCAAGAGGGTCGCCGTCTCAGCGGCGGGGAGATGCCAAGGAAGATGACGAAACGGTAGAATGAGACGTGATGGCTGCTGCGGTTCTGGAAAAACCCGAGATATACCTGCCTGCCGACGGGCAGAAGTGGGAGCTTGTGGACGGCGAGGCGAGGCTCGTGCCGACCGGGTTTGAGCACGACGCCATCGCGGGCCTGGTCTATCGCCTTCTCTTCGACAGCGCGACGCTTCATGGCGTCCTGACGATCTCGCAAGCGGGCTTTCGCATGGAATCGGGCAACGTCCGAAGCCCCGACGTTGGTTTTACACGCTTCTCCCGCCTTCCGCGCGGCGAACGACTGCCCGGCGGTTATTTAGAGTTCGCCCCGGACCTGTGTATCGAAGTGATCTCGCGCTCGGAAACGCAGACCGAACGTTCTCAAAAGCTCCAGGAATACTTCGCCTCGGGTGCAAGCCTCGTCTGGGAGCTGTTCCCGGCCACAAAAACCATTCACGTTCATGAACTCGGCAGTGAATTCCCCCGAATTCTCACTGAATCCGACACACTTGACGCCGGACTCCTCATTCCCGAGTTCTCCTGTCGCGTCTTCGAGTGCTTTTCCGTTCCTGGCTGGCCTCAGGGAATTTCTTCATGAGCGAGATCGACGAATTAATCCAAAGACTGGACTCCTGGCTCAAAAAAAACCGCCCAGATTTTTACGCAAGCCTGAACCCTGGCGCAACGGACAAAGAAATTTCTCATTTTGAGTCAGAACTCGGCTGGAAACTTCCTGAGGATTTTGTTCGATTTTATCAGTGGAAAAATGGCGATGGAGAACTTATTCCAGGATGGCGTTGGCTTTCCCTTAAGGATATTGAGGAACTAAGAAATTGGTTTTCTGAATACACACAGAACAAGCCCTTTGAACAACAACAACCATGGCATCCTGACTTTATTCCATTTTTAGATAATGGTGGTGGAGATTACTACTGCCTGGATAGATTGGGGATATGGAATGGAGTATCTAACCAAATAATTTATCATTGTTATGATGATCGAAGTTATATTGAATCATCAAGATTCGATTTATGGCTGGAAGTTATCGTCCTATGTTTCAAGAGTGGAAGTTGGATCCGAGAACAAAATCAGGAATTTTGTGATTTTGAGCAGTCAGATGGTTGGTCAGCAACTTTCACCAAGATTGCAGGCACAATCATTCCTGGATACCCCAAAGAGGAAGACTGGTAAATGGCAAGCGTTCGGGTGGAGATGTTGGTGAAGAAGTACGGCGATTTCACTGCCGTCAAGGGGATGGACTTGACCGTCGAGGACGGCGAGTTCATGGTGTTTCTCGGGCCTTCGGGGTGCGGGAAGACGACGACGCTTAGATGCATCGCGGGCCTGGAAATACCCGACGGCGGCGTGATTCGCATCGGGGAGCGGGAGGTGACCAAATTACCTCCGGCAGATCGAGATATTGCGTTTGTCTTTCAGAGCTTCTCGCTGTACCCACACTTAACCGTGAAAGAGAACCTCAGCTTCCCGCTTCGGGCCGTGAAGACGCCACAGTCTACCATCGATGAGCGGGTGAACATGGCGGCGAAGATGCTGCACATCGAGGACAAGCTGGACCGAAAGCCGACTCAGCTCTCGGGCGGGGAGCAGCAGCGCGTCACCATCGGGCGGGCGATAGTGCGCAGGCCGCAGGTGTTTCTGATGGACGAGCCGCTCTCGGCGCTCGATGCCAAGCTGCGAACCGAGATGCGGGCGGAGATCAAGCGCCTTCAGACCGAGCTGGGCGCAACCACGATCTACGTCACGCACGATCAGCTTGAGGCGATGTCGATGGGCGACAAGATCGCGATCATGTACGGCGGGCTGCTCCAGCAGGTCGGAACTCCGATGGAGGTCTACAACAACCCGCGCAATCTCTTCGTGGCGGGCTTCATCGGCTCGCCCGCCATGAACTTATTGCCGTGTCGAAAAGACGGCAACCGGCTGATTTTAGACACAGACACCGTGCTCCCGCTCAACACCGAGCGGTTTGTAAAAGCACCTGACGGCGTCGATTTAGTGCTGGGCGTCCGGCCCGAGGATATCGAGATCCGGGCCGAAGAGACTTCCGGTTTTGTGCCCGCAAAAGTCGTGGTGGTCGAGCTTCTGGGCGCGGAGAACATTATCAATGTCGAGCTGGGAAGCCACACGGTCAAGATCAGAACCGCCCCGACGTTTCAGCCCGGTGTCGGTGAGACGCTCCAGATTCGGCTCAACCAGGAGCGCACTCACCTCTTTGACGCCAAAACCGAGGAGAACCTGAATGCTGCGCGGTAGATTCGCCCAGGGAATGGAGTTTGCCGGGATCGCGTGCCTGCTGCTCGGGGTCGTCGCGCTCTGCCAGCCGTTCTCGATGTGGCTCTACACCCAGGGCTTCAAGCCCCTTCTTCTGGGCTGGGTGCTGCTGACGATCTTCTCGCACCGAAAACCGGTCCAGTGAACAGCTCTTCCTCACGCTGTGAATTCTGTGCGATAATGGAGGCATGGAAGCTCAGTGGGGAGATACGATTACGGTTCGCTACGATCTCCGGGTCGATCAAGAGAGAGTGCGAACCGACGAAGCGATGACGATTATCTTGCGCCCCGGCCCGACGCCGGGGCCGCTGGTTCATGCGCTACTCGGACTGACTCTCGGCGAGAGGCGCTTTGTCTCTCTGCCAAGCTGGGCCGTCTGGGAGCGCAAGGAGCGCCCCGACGACATTCCCGCCGATAGCGAGGTGACTTTCGAGGTCGAGCTACTTGGCTGCAAAGCCGCCCCTGAAGAGACCTTCCGCCCCACCGGGGGCAGCGTCGCCGACCGCATTCGACGTATCGACCCGACACTGGCCGAGCGCTATCAGCAGAGGTCCGGAGAGTGACGACAAACGAGCTGGCGCGGCGGGCGTTTCTGTTTTTCTGGGAGCAGTCGCACCCGAGAACCGGGCTGACCAAAGATCGGGCGAAGAACAACGATGAGAAAGACGACTACACCGTCTGCTCTATCGCGGCGACGGGCTATGCACTTGCGGCACTTCCCATCGGCGTGACAAACAACTGGGTCTCCCGCAAGGACGCCGAGGCCCGCGCCCTGCTGACTCTGAGCACAATTACGCAAAAATTAGAGAACGAACACGGATTTTTCTATCACTTCGTCGATTGGGCCACGGGAAAGCGAGTTTGGGAGTGTGAATTATCGTCTATCGACTCCAGCTTGTTGATTTTAGGCGCAATTGCCTCGGGAGAGTTCTTCGGAGGGGCGTGCAAGCCCCTTGCTGAGAACTTACTTACCCAAATGGACTGGCGCTGGATGCAAAACGGCCCGGAGAATTCTGCTCCGACCATGGGCTGGAAACCGGAGAGCGGGTTTTTAGACGCCCGCTGGTCGGGTTACTCCGAGGCGCTCTATCTCTACCTTCTCGGGCTGTCCGGGTCGCTCCCCACAGCCGCCTGGGATGCCTGGAAGTTCCCGCAAACCCTTCCATTTGGCGATGCAACTCCTCTGTTCTTCGCGCAGATGGCCCCCGGCTTCTTTGATTTGAGAAACAAAAAAGACAGCCACGGACGAGCCTGGTGGAAGAACTTCGAGGCGCAACACAAGCTCCATCTCGCGTTCTGCAAGTCTCACCCCACGCTCTACCCCGACGGCCTCTTCGGGATCAACGCCTGCGATCAGCCGCCACCTGTGGGCTACGGCGCACAGGAACCTCGCGAAGGCCGCCACGACGGAACGATCTGCCCCACTGCGATTCTGGCCGCGTCGTTGTTTGTGCCAAAAGAAGCCCAGAAAGCCCTCGAATCTCTGGAAAAACGCGTCAAACCAGGTCGCTACGGCTTTCCCAACGCGGTTAACTTCTCCAAAACCTGGACCGACACCGATGTTCTCGGAATCGACCTCGGAATGGCCCTGCTCGCTCTGGAAAATAAACGCTCTGGTCTGGCCTGGAAGCTATTAAACAAAAACAAAAACATCCGGCGCGGGCTAAACCACGCCGGAATAATTTGAAACTACGCCCTCTGCATTAGAATCTCAGAGGTCTGAGTTTCAAATGCAGAGCAGATAATTAGAAACTACCTGCTCTGAGTTTCAAATGCAGACCAGGTAATTTCAAACTCAGAGCAGGTAATTAGAAATAGAGAGGAGATAATTTCAAATTATCTCCTCTATATTTGAATCTCAGAGCACGTCATTTGAAACTCTGAAGTCCCCCGAAGCGCGTCGGTCGCAAGCGACCAAAGCTTTCGCCCCCGTGCCGCACGGGGGATGGGGGGATTGGCTTTTCTATTTTCGGGTGGCTTCGAGGTCGATCTCGATCTCGACGATCTCGCCGACGGCCTGCGTGCCTTCGACCAGGCGGTTCCAGGTGAGGCCGAAGTCCTTGCGGTTGATTTTCATCCGAGCTTCGATGCCGCCGCGCACTTCTTTCTGCATCCCGCGACCGGGGCCGGTGATGGTGAACGGAATCGTGATGGTGCGGGTGACGCCGTGCATGGTGAGGGGGCCGATGGCCTGGTAGCTACGCCCCTTCTTGGCGATCTTCGTGGACTTGAAGGTGATCTGAGGGAACTTCGGGGCGTCGAAGAAGTCGGGGCTTTTGAGATGGTCGTCGCGGGCCTTCATTCCGGTGTCGATGCTCGCGGCCTGAATCGTGAAGTTCACGAAGCTTCTGGCCGGGTTCTTAGCGTCCACGGTAGCTTCCCCGGTGAAGTCGGTGAACTTGCCGCGCGTCTTGCTGACGCCCAGGTGAACGACGGAAAAGCCGATGACGGTATGAATCGGGTCCACGCTCCAGGTGCCCGACGGGTCGATGTTCTGCATGCCCTACATATCGCAATCCCGGCAGTTCAGTTCCCGGAATTTTTGTGGTACAACCCTATCGAAATGGTTTTTCTGCCCCTGCTTCTCTCGCTCCAACTGCCCGCTCCTGCGTCCGGCCCGCTCAATGGCCTCCACGACCCGCGCGAGGTCCATCTGAAGAACGTCCGCCAGCTGACGTTCGGCGGCCAGAACGCCGAGGCTTACTGGAGCTTCGATGGCAAGAAGCTCATTTTCCAGAGCATGCAGGGCAACGGCGACGCCGACCAGGTCTTTGTGATGAACCCCGACGGCTCGAAGAAAACTCGAATCTCGACCGGGACGGGGCGCTGCACCTGCGCGTACTTTCTCAAAGACCAGAACCGGGTGATCTTCGCCTCGACGCACGGCTACTCGGAAGCGATTCCGCCCGAGCCGGACCGCTCGCAGGGCTATGTCTGGCCGATCTACCCGTACTACGCGATCTACTCCGCCCGCCCCGACGGCAAAGATTTGAAGCCGCTGTTCCCAAAAGACGTAAAACCAGGCGTTCCGTGCGGCTACAACGCCGAGGCCACCGTCTCCCCCGACGGCAAGCGAATTATCTTCACCTCGACCATGGACGGCGACCTGGAGCTGTACACCATGAAGACCGACGGCACCGACCTCAGGCGAATCACCTACCGAATCGGCTACGACGGCGGCGCGTACTTCTCTCCCGACAGCAAAAAAATCGTCTGGCGGGCGTCCGTGCTGGAAACGACCGACGAAAAAGCCGAGTTTCTGCGCCTGCTGAAGAAAGGGCTGGTTCGTCCGAGCAAGATGGAGCTGTGGGTCGCAAATGCCGACGGCAGCAATGCGGAGCAAGTCACGAAAAACGGAGCCGCGAACTTCGCTCCGTTCTTCACCCCCGATGGCAAGCGCATTATTTTTGCCAGCAACCAGGACGACCCTAAAAAACGCAGTTTTGAGGTTTATTTAATTGATTTAAAGGACAAAAACCAGGAGCGCGTCACGTTCGGCGGCCAGTTCGATTCGTTTCCGATGTTCTCCCCGAGTGGAAAGAAGCTCGTCTGGGCCAGCAACCGCAACGGTAAAGACCATGAGACCAATATCTTCGTCGCCGACTGGGTGAAGTAGCGCGGGTCCGGGACGGTTCCGTAAACGAACAGGCAGCTAAAGCAGCCTGCTGCACAAACCCAAGGAGGCTGAAGCCCCCTGCAAACGTTACGTTCAAACCTGGCGTTTGTGTGCAGCGCCGTTCACGGTGCTTACCCTCGTACAGCAGGCTGCTTTAGCTGTCTGGACGGACGATGGGCCGTTTACGGACCTGCGATGCTGCCTGGAACACGAAAAAACTTCCCGCCAGAGAGACTCTGGCGGGGAGCTTTTTTTATTTTACTTCTGGATGACGCCTTTGAGGTCGTGGACCCAGCCGTTGCTGGCAGCGATGTCCGACGGGACGACTTCGTGCCCCTCGATGAAGACCTTACCATTGTTCTGCGTGAGCTTTACGGTGTTACCCGAGAGCGTCAGGAGATTTTTGTTGCCGTGGCGCACTAAATCTTCGTACTTATAGCGCCCGATGAGCGTGTGGTTCTGAAGTAGCTCGCAGAGCTTGCCCTTGTCGGCCCGTAGCGCGGAGACGCTGGCCGGGGAGACGTTGCCCAGAATGCCGTTATCGGGAGCAAGAAACGTGAACGGGCCATCGTTTTTGAGCGAGCCGACCATGTCGCCACAGTCGTCGATCAGGCCACGGATTCCGGAGAACTGGTTGGGTATCCCCGAGACCACGTCGTAGATCGGGCGCTCCGCATCGCCCAGCAGGGGAATTTTGAGGGCGGTGACGTTGGGCAGGGCGGGTGGCGCGACGGCTCCCCCGGTGCTGGCGGCGACGGTGCCTTTGTTGCCCAGTCCCTTGATGAGTGCGCCGCCCAGAACGCCAAGGGTGGTTCCGGTCAGGATTTGTTCGTTGGTGACTCCGGTTCCGAGGAACTTGCCGCCGATCAGCGGGTAGCCGTCTTTGGCGAGAGCGGTGCCGCCCTGCATCGGAATCTGGGCCGAGATCAGGCCCGCCAGTCCCAGGGCTACGGTCAGGCGGAGAATGCGTCGTTTTGTGTCGGAGTTCATAGGCTGGATTTTCGGGTGATTCCCCAAAAAACCAGAGGGCAAAAAGCCCCGCGAAACTCGCGGGGCTTTGCTTGCGAAGCGGAAGAGCCTGTGGCTACTTCATGACCACGCCGCTGAGCGGGTGGATGTAACCGTTGGAGCCAGCCATATCGACGGGCATCACCTGGATTCCGTTGAGGTAGACCTTGCCGTCCTTGTGGGTGATCTTGAGCGTGTTGCCCGAGAGCGTCAGCAGGTTCTTACCATCGGCCATGCGGCAAAGATCTTCGTACTTGTAGCGCCCGATGAGCGTGTGGTTCTGAAGAAGCTCGCCCAGCTTGGCTTTGTCGGCGCGCAGAGCCGAGACGGTGCTGGCCGGAACGGTGCCCAGGGTGGCGTTGTTCGGCGCAACCAGGGTGAACGGGCCTTCCACCTTGAGAACATCGGCGATGCCCGCATCGTCGATGAGTCCCTTGATCGCGGAGTAGTTGTTCGGAGCGCCCGCCAGCATCTCGTAGATGGACTTGGAGCCATCACCGACGAGAGTCGCCGGGAGGCAGTCCTTGGTGACCATCATCGGGGGGGGCGTGCCGCCGCCGGTCGGGATCGTGGTCGTCTTGCCCTTGTCGCCGAGGGTGCGCAGAAGCGCTCCACCGAGAACGCCGAGAGCCACGCCCGTGAAGGCCTGCTCGTTCGTAACGCTTGTCCCGAGGAACTTGCCCCGAATCAGGGGGTATCCGTCTTTGGCGAGGGCGGTGCCGCCCTGCATCGGAATCTGGGCCGAGATCAACCCGGCAAGGCCAACCGCCGCCACCAGGCGGAGAACGCGTCGTTTATCCATTCATTTGCTCCTTCAACCACAACCAGCTTCGCATGTCTTGCAGCCTGTCTCAGAGAGACAACCCTACAGACTTGCGCCAGTATACCCGAATATTACGAGGTTCGCCCCACTTTTTTGCCAGGCTGATAAAATTTCCGGGAAGATTTTTCTTTGGGAACCGAGCGACGCGGAAAACGTTCCTAAGCAATGTGCCGAAGCCCGAGATTCCCACGCTGACCCTGCGCCGCAGAGTGACCCTGAGCGCCGCCCATGCCTACTGGCTTCCTGAGAAGACCGAGGCCGAAAACCAGGCGCTGTTCGGGCGCTGGGCCTCACGCTGGGGCCACGGACACAACTACGTGATCGATGCTCACGTGGTCGGCCCGGTAGACCCGCTCGACGGCATGGTAGTGAATATTGTCACGGTAGACCGGGTCTTAAAATCCGAGGTCGTCGCGGCGCTTCACGAAAAACACCTGAGCTATGAAGTTTCTCACTTTAAGACAAATCCGCCCACTCTCGAAAACATCACCCGGTTCGTCGCCGAGCAGTTCACAAGAAATTTCTCGCACCCGAGCGCCCGGCTGAGCCAGATCGTTATCTGGGAAACCCCGACGCTCTGGGCCTCTCTCACCACAGAAACCAACATGCTGACCCTGACCCGCAAGCTTGACTTCGCTGCCTCGCACCGGCTCCACGCCCCCGACCTGACCGACGCTCAGAACCTGGAAATCTTCGGAAAATGCAACAATCCGAAGGGCCACGGACACAACTATGGCGTCGAAGTGACCGTCACCGGGACACCCGACCCGATCACGGGAATGTTAGTGGACCTGGAAAAATTAGACGCCATGCTCGAAACCGAGGTCATGGGGCGCTTCGACCATAAAAATCTCAACGACGATGTCCCCGAATTTGAAAAACTCAACCCGACCAGCGAGAACCTCACTCTGGTTCTCTGGGACGTCTTAAAAAACAAAATCCCAGCCCCGGCCCGGCTTCACAAAGTCGTCGTGCAGGAAACCGACCGCAACTTCTTTGAATACGACGGAAAATAAGAAATCGCCAGTTAAGCCCTGAAAACGGCCTACGGTTCTCGTCACAACCGCCTGGCACCTGACCTCAAAAAGGTGAAAAACGACATGTCTGCCCGAAAATCCTATCTCCAGCCGCTCGCAAAGAGCTACGACACGAACTTCGTCCCCGACGACGCCTACCGCGCCTCGCTGCCCGACCTGAGCGACTCTTCCCCGGATGCAATTCAGGGTGCAAACGTTTCGATCCCGCAGGTCGGCGTCAGCGGCTTCAAGCTCCCGCTGAACTTCGCAACCTGCGAAGGCCCGCGCACGCTCGAAACCACGATCACCGGAACCGTCTCCCTCGAAGCCGATCTCAAAGGCATCAACATGAGCCGCCTGATCCGGACGTTCTACGAGAGCGAGGGAGAGCTTTTCTCGCTTGCCACGCTCGACGAAATTCTGTGCGGCTACCGCGAGAAAGTCGGGAGCTTGCGGGCGCGCGTGAAATTATCTTTCAGCTACCCGCTTCGTCGCCCGAGCCTGCGCTCCGGGCTGAGCGGCTGGCAGTTTTATAAGGTCGCCTTCGAGGGAAAAGTCACGCCCGAGCGCGGCGTCCGGCGCTTCATTCACTTCGATTTTGTGTACAGCTCGGCCTGCCCGTGCTCGGCGGAGCTTTCTGAGCACGCCCGCGAGACGCGCGGGGTCTACGCGATCCCCCACTCCCAGCGCTCCAAGACACGGGTCTGCGTGGAGGTCGCCACGGGTGCAAGCCTGACGCCCGAAGATTTGCATGCGCACTGCTTGAACGCTCTGGTGACCGAGACCCAGGTCATGGTCAAGCGGGAGGACGAGCAGGCGTTCGCCGAACTCAACGGCGCACACGTCAAGTTCGTCGAGGACGCAGCCCGACTTCTCTACCAAACGCTCGACGCCGACCCGAGAATCGTCGATTTCGAGGCTGCCTGCGCCCACTTAGAAAGCCTCCACAGCCACGACGCCGTCTCGGTGATCTGCAAAGGAATCGACGGCGGCTTCAGCGCAGACTTCTTAGACTTCCCCGACCTGGTGTGTTGACTCACCCCCCGGCCCCCTCTCTCGCCTTTTTCCGACTTCGTCGGGGCGAAAGAGGGGGAGTCAGGGCAGTGCCAGTGCACCTTCAAGAGATTCCACAATGGTAACGGATGAGATAAATCGCTCGTGCGGGGCCGTTTGCGCGAGTCGATCCAGCAGCGACGGCGAAACGGTTCCCCGGAGAATCAACGACAGAATGTTCGTATCCAGAAGATACATAAAAATAATTCCAAAAGAATAGCTAAACCGTCGCTTTGTTCTCAGATTGACGATTTGCAGCTATTTCTGTCAGCCAATCGTCCCAGAGCGGCTCGTCGGCGTAGGTCCCGACGCTTTCCAGAAGCGGATCGTGACCGTGTGGCCCAGACGCAGGCACGAGCAAGATCGCCTTTATCGAGCGTCCGCCGCGCTCCAGCATGACTGTGCGTCGAATCAAGCGGCGACGGCGTCCTTTGGTCAGCATCGTGACGATATTTTACCATCACTACGAATGTGCTACTTTGGAATGCTGGCCGTCAGATTCTCGTAGCCGGTTTTTGTGATGAGCAGGTCGTCTTCCAGGCGAATCCCTATTTTTTTGTCCAGTAAATAAATTCCCGGCTCGATGGTGACAACCATGCCTTCGAGCAGTGGGCCGTCGGGGGCGGCTTCGTGGACATCCAGACCGAGCGGATGCCCGACCGAGTACGGAAACGCATCCGGGTAGCCGGATTTTGCGAACACGGCACGCGCGGCGCGGTCGGCTTCGACCATGGTGGAGCCGGGTTTCAGGGTATTTATCGACGCTTCCATGGCCTCTAAAACCAATTCGTAGAGCGGCTTTTGCTCGCCCGAGAGCGTCCCGGAGACCGGGTAGGTGCGGGTGACGTCCGCCGCGTAGCCGCCGATGGCCGCGCCCGCGTCGATGAGCAAAAGCTCGCCCGGATTCAGCGGGCCGACGTTGTCCATGTAGTGAAAGATGCAGGCGTTGATGCCGCAGCCGACAATCGGGTTGTAGGCGTGCTCGCCGCCATGTTTCTCGAACGCCATTGTCAGAGCGCGGGCGACCTCGGCTTCGCTGCCGCCGGGCCGAATCACGTCGAGGGCCGCCGCATAGCCGTCGGCGGTGGCGAGCGCGGCCTTTCGCATCAGAGCAAGCTCGGCCAAAGACTTCTGCGCCCGCAGAGTGATCAGAAGCTGGGTTTTGTCCTCGATAGTTACCCCGAGAACGCGCTCGGCGACCTGGCGATGCAGCGCAAGATCGGCGCTGACCGGAGCGGGCGGCGCAGAAAACGGAGCCAGGCACGCCAGTTTTTTGCCGCGACGGGCCGCGCCCGTGAGCATGGCGTTCAGGCTTCCCGTCCGCGCGACGCTCGTAAATCCGTATTTTTCTTTCAGCGGCGCACCAAGCGGGTCGCGCAGGCCGTCCCAGACCTCGGTCTCGGGGTTCAGGGGACGCAGAAAGAGCGTGATCTGCTTCTCCGGGTCGGGCGCGGACGGGTCGAACAGCACCGCCGCACCGGGTTCGCTTACGATTCCCGTCAGCCAGACGAAGTTCTTGCTCGCGTGCCAGCGCCCCAGCAGCGGCGGGTGTCCCTCCCCGGCGAAGACCACGGCAGCAGCGCCGTCCAGCGACTCTAAGACGCGCGCCCGACGCGCGGCAAACTCGGCATTTAAAATCATGCGCGGATTGTACCCGATGCGCCGAGATAGAATAGCGGTATGAGTTTATCGGGCAAGCGAGTTTGTGTCGATCCGGGGCATCCGTCGGAGGTGGGCGAGGGGACGCGCGGCAAGAAGATCACGGAAATGCACGCGGCCTGGACGGTCGGAAAGAAGCTCGAAGCGTTGCTCAAAGAGGCCGGAGCCGAGGTAAAGCTGACCCGGAGCCGCGAGAGAGAGCTGGTCCGAAACCGCAAGCGGGCGGAGATCGCCAACGCGTTTCGGGCGGATCTGATGGTTCGGCTCCACTGCGACTCCGAGGCCAGCACGGGGTTTGCGGTCTACATCCCTACCCGCCCCGGACGCGCCGCCGATGGCGGTGTCGGGCCGTCGCGGGAGGTGATTCGGGCGTGCGCCGCTCTCGGCAAGACGTTTCACCAGGGCTTCTCCACGGCGATGCGGGGCAGTCCGCTGAAAAACCGGGGGCTGAAGTCCGACCTGGAGACCTCGGTCGGGGGCAAGCAGGGCGCACTCACCGGCTCGATCTACTCGAAAGTTCCCGTGGTTCTCATCGAGATGTGCGTCCTGACCAACCCGATAGACGACAGCTATATGGCGAGCGAGGCGGGCCAGCAGCGCGTCGCCGAGTCGATCTGCGCCGGGGTCGTCGCGGCGCTCGCGGCGGCATAGAGCGCGATGATCGGGCATCTGTGGAGCTTTCCGAGCACGCTGATTGGTTTATTCTTCGGCCTGGGTGGAACCGTGCTGCTGGACCCCAGAAACCGGGTTCTGGTGATTACGGGCGGCTGGATGGCCACAATCTTCTCCCGCTTCGGCTTTGCCGGAATGTGCGTCGGGGACGTTATTTTGTGCGCCCGGCCCCTCTCGACGGGAATCTATCGCCACGAGGTGATCCATGCGATTCAAGGGAGAATTTTAGGTCCGCTCTATCTTCCGCTAACTCTTCTTGGGTATCTCTACGGGTTTATTATTTTTCCTAAAAACGGCCACGATGCCAGCCCACTCGAAGTCTGGGCCGACAAAGCCTCGGGAAACGCACCCAGCAACCAGTATTTGCAACGAGCATCTCCCCGCCGCTGAGACGGCGACCCTCTTCAGCGGCTGAAGAGGATGAGGAACTTACCAAGAGGCGCTTCTCAGCATCTCCCGGTTCGTTCCCCTCACCACCCTCTTCGGCGAGGAACGAGTAAATCGAAGAGGGTCGCGCTGCAAGGCGCGGGGAGATGCGGGGAGATGTCACTCGTCGATATCGACCATAGTGTCTTCGTCGGGGATGTTCTGAGTACGCAGGGCATCGTCTACCAGGGGTGCGAGCGTCGGCATTTCGATGAGAAACGGACTTGCCCCGAGCGATTTGGCGTTATGGTACATCGGCCAGGACAGATATAGCCGCTCTTTTGCCCTTGTAATGGCAACATAAGCGATTCGACGCTCTTCTTCCAGTGAATCAAGTAGAAGTTCACCGTCCACGTAGCGTAAACTTCGGTGATGGGGCAGCAAATTCATTGCAAAACCGACCACGAACACGCAGAACCATTCCAGCCCCTTGGACTTGTGGACCGTCATCAGGCTCACGGCATCGATAGCGCGGCTGGACTCGTTGGCCTTGCGAACCTGGCCCGCGATGAACGTCAGCATCGCCTCGGGCGCATGGAACTTGGCCGCGACCGTAAGTAGCTCGTCCAGGTTTTCGAGTCGCGACGACCCCTCGCCTTCGTCCTCGCTGTCGCCCTCTTCGCTTAAAACATACTCGTCGTAGCCGGTATCGCGGGCCGCTTTCAAGCGCGAAACCGCTGTCTCCCCCGCCTCGTGGATCTCTTTAATCTGCCGCCGAAAATCGGCAATAGCAACGTCCTGCGCCGTGGAAAAAGCGCCGCGTTTTAGCTGCTCATAGAGGCTGATTCCGGCTTTCTCGGCAGCGAGCGCCTGCTTTTCAACAAATGCCTTGCCCAAAAATCGCGTCGGGCGACCGAATCGCTTGCTGGCGATATTAATTACCCGTTTGCAGGCTTCATTTCCCGCAGGAGAGTTCGGATCGACCGAGAGCTGCAAATAACTCAGTAAATCTTTGACTTCTTTTCGGTTATAAAACCCGGTTCCTCCGAAAATCTGGTACGGGACGCCCCCGGCGATCAATGCATCCTCAAACGCTCTGGAGTAGGCATTGGTTCGGTACAGAATCGCAAAGTCTTTAAACTGAACATTCGGGGTGGTATTTAAATGATCGCGCAGCTTCTCGACCACGCGCGCCGCCTCGGCTTCGGCGTCTAAGTGCTGGCTCAGCCCCGGATCGATGGAGTCGTCGCGGGTTTGTTCCATCAAGAGCCGATAACGCTCGTCCAGGTCCGCGTGGGCGATCAATTCGTTGGCAATAGTAACAATGGCGCTCTGAGACCGATAGTTGGCGGGCAGATGAATCAAATCCCCCTTGGGAAACGCGGATTTGAAGCTCATCACGGTTTTAGTAGGATCACAACCTCGAAAGCCGTAGATACTCTGTCCCACATCGCCCACCAGAAACAAATTCCCGTGTTTTGCCGAGAGTATTCGGGCAAGCTCCCACTGAACCGCGCTTGTATCCTGAGTTTCGTCCACTAAAACATAATCAAATTGCTCTTGATACCGCTGGCGAGCCTGAGCATCGTCTCTCAATAATTTATGGCATTCGATTAGTAAATCATCGAAGTCTAACCGCCGTGCGGGGACTTTAGCGAGTATATCGAACTCTTTTTGCTTGGATTGCTCGTAGCAGCGCCAGAACTTCGCGACGCTCGTGACGGTGGGCGGCTCCCAGTCCGGGTAGTTTCGGGCGAGCGCGGTCTCGGCGAACTCGGCATCGTAGCCCTGGTTCTTGCAGGCGCTGACGCCCAGAAGCGCCATCTTGGGGTCGAGCTTCATGTTCAGCGCAAACGGCGGGGTCGGGAGCTGGCGGTAGTCGCTGCCCTTGCCTAAAATCGCCCGAACCACCCGCTTGGTCCAGTTCTCGTCGGCGATATCGAACTTGCCGTCTTTCCCGAAGCGCTCGGCCCACTCTTTTTTGAGAATCCGAAGGCTGTGTGCATGGAATGTCCCGATCCAGATTCCCTCGCTGGCGTCGGGACCGAGGAGCTTTTCGAGCCGGTCGCCCATCTCCTGCGAGGCCCGCTTGGTGAACGTCGTGACCAAGATTCGCTCTGGCGGGACGCCCTCGGAGATCAGCCGCGCGATCCGCCGCAGAAGCACGGTCGTCTTCCCGCTGCCCGCGCCCGCCAGCACCAGCGCCGCCCCGTGGGTGTGGGAAAACGCCTCGTTCTGCTGCGCGTTCAGCCCCGCTCCCAGATCGGGCAAGTCGAGCTTGGGCGTCGGCACGGGTTCGGGAGACATGAAACCTCATCGTATCGTCTCAAACTCCCGTTTGCCACGCCGAGAAACTAACCGGCGACGATGGAAAGTAGCACGGAGAGAAGCAGCTCGGGGCGGTCCGGGGCGTACTCGTCGAGGTCAAGCGTCAGGCGGTCACCATCGAGCTTCATAAAGCGCCAGAGGCTCCCCGAAGTAGAAACGCCATAGATTGTCCGGGGGGTGCTGCCTTCTTGCTCGTTGAAAAGCCGTGCTGCAACCATCGACGAAACACATTGTCCATATCCTGTACTGGGATTATCATTTTTCGCCTCTGCAATTGCCAGAATTGGCGTAGTCACATAAAACTGCATTGGATTTGCGGTCAGTAAGAAATCACAGACCACTGTGCGTGACAAACAGTTTTCCCTGTTAGCTTTTCGAGGCTGAAGATTCGGCCATTTGATGCTATCTTGAAGGTGCTTAATCCTGAAAAGAGAGACCAAATGACCGAACCCGAACACTCCCGATTGCTTCAAAGAAT
>JANLTX010000127.1:0-33011 GCA_031363095.1 Armatimonadota bacterium
GAATCTTAGAAATTCTTAGAAATTCTTAGAAATTCTTTGATTCGACGAGGGACGCTTGCGTCCTGAAGGTCGAATTCGTAGTCGTAGCCGGGAATTTATTCCACGGGACCAGTGACGCAAAATCCAAATGCGTTTGCCCTGTGGTAAACTGGCGGATAAAGTATCCCATTTCGAGGTGCGATATACTGACTCGGAAATTCAGATTCGAGCCGCTGTTCGGCGTGCTCTCTGAGGGGAATCAATCGGTAAATTATGATCGTCTCAACCAAGCAGCTTTTCGCCCACGCCTATGGCAAGTACGCCCTTGGGGCCTACAACATCAACAACCTGGAGCAGATCAAGGGTCTTTTTCAGGGCTGTATCGACAGCAAGGCTCCGTTTATTATTCAGCTCTCCAAAGGGGCGCGCTCGTACTCGGGCAAGGCGTTTTTAGAGTCGATGATCCGTACTGCCGAGACCGAGTATCCGGAGGCGATCTTCGCGGTACACCTGGACCATGGCGATGAGAAAACCTGCTACGAGTGCATCGAGTCGGGGTTTTACAGCTCCGTGATGATCGATGCCAGCCACGATCCCTTCGAGGAGAACGTCGCGATCACCCGGCGTGTGGTCGAGGCGGCTCATGCGAAGGGAATCTCGGTCGAGGCCGAGCTGGGAATGTTGGGCGGCGTGGAGGAAGACATCCAGGTCGATGAGAAGAACGCCAATCTCACCGACCCCGACGAAGCCTTGGAGTTCGTCAAGCAGACCGGCTGCGACTCGCTGGCGTGTGCCATCGGGACCAGCCACGGTGCGTGGAAGTTCAGCGGCGGCCAGGGAATCCATTTTGACCGTGTCGAGGCGATCCAGACCCTGCTTCCGGGCTTCCCGCTCGTGATGCACGGCAGCTCCAGCGTCCCGCAGGACGAAGTCGCGCGGATCAACGCCGCAGGCGGCGCGATGGGCGATGCGAAGGGTGTCGATCCGGCGCAGTACCTTCCGGCGGCAAAGCTGGGCGTCTGCAAGGTCAACATCGACACCGACGGACGGCTCGTCTGGACGCGCGTCCACCGCGAGTATTTCAACGCAAGCCCGAAAGAGTTCGACCTGCGCGGCCCTGGCAAGATCTTCATGGCCGAGTACGCCAAGTTCATCGCCAGCCGCAACGTGCTTTTAGGCTCGGCGGGCCAATTAGACTCCGTCCGCGAGCTTCTGGGCAAGTAATTCAAACCAAAAAGCCGCTCGCACCGAAGAGTTGGTGCGGGCGGCTTTTTTAATCAGCGCTTCGGCATATCGACGTAGTCAATTCGCACAACAACCACGCCGCTCTTGCGAATATCCCAGGTAAGCGTCGGGAATGTCCGGCAAAGACCGTCCAGTGCATCGCAAAGTGGCTCCCGCACGATCCGAACATTTTTCTTCTCGAAATTATCCCCGGTAAACGTCAGGAAGTTCGTTTCTTTTGCCTGAAGCGAGAATAACTTCAAGAGCCGTGGGTGCGTAATCTGCGAAGCGTTCACGGAGATCAATTCCCGGTACTTTTCGTCCTGCCGCTTGATCTTTTCTTTCTCTACTCTGGTCAAATCACCTGATTTATAGCTCTGACAGTTCGGATTATTTGGATCAAGCCCAGATACTTGCTCACGAACACGCTTAACGACATTAGGAACTGTCATAGCAGCAGACGCATTCAAATTACCAACACTTAATTCAACTCGATCAGCAAAATTACGTTCCTGTTTTATAACACGCATACCAACAACTGCATTACCAGGATTTCTATATAATTCTAACAGTTCTTCTTTGGGATTACTATTCATTTGTTCTTTTATTGATAATATTTGTAAAATATCAGACTTCATACCAAAGGGGAGCGCATTAAATTTCATTGTTGCATTTCGGTCATTTTCTTCTGAATAATACAATGATGCTTTCATTGCATCTGGCAGTTTTTCGTACTGTGATTGAAGATGATCCGTCAGACGCATTCTCTCCAGTTGATTTGCATCTTTCGGTAAATGATTTTTCACCCCATGCACAAATTGCCTTAAAATATATTTCTTTTTTTCTTTTTCCCAATAAGTTCCATATAAACAAGATAAAGAATCTAAAATATTTCTACATTCGACATTATCGAATTTAATAAAAATATAATCTCGATAGAATTGAGGGTCAGCCTTCAGTTCAATTTCAATTTGCCTGGATAGTGATTTCAAAAACAGACCAATATGCACTTTATCTTCAGAAATACTAATTTTTTTCTGAAATCGCGGATCGGAGTCAAAAAGACTATTGTTCATAGACGTTTACCCCCCCCCAGCCAATAATTGGCCGGGGGGATAGAGCCTCCCTACTCCACAGAAAAGGTATTACTGTTTTGCGACAACTTATTGATCGAGTCCTGAGCTTGACCACTTGAAGTGCCTGCATAACCAAGCAGCTTCCATTGCCGCACAGCTGTTGTTGCCCCATTGTTTGCCATGTCACGGGTAAGAGAGAGAAGACTACTTGAAAGCGTCCCATTTTGGGATTTATTGACTGATCCATATCCACCTATTCCAAAAGAATAAGGAACAGGATCATAGGTGCCAGGTTCACCTAATAGTGTTCCATTCGCCATGTAAAACTTATACTTAAGCTTAGGATATCCGGTCGCATAACCACCTGTCGGGTTTCCTTGTGCATTCATAAACGTTGCACTAATAGACGCAGCGTAGGTATCTGCGGTGTAGTCACTCATGGAGTAAGTTCCGTCGATATCCCCTGTCATGACGCAGCTTCCTGAGCCGCCACCTTGGGCATGCACACCTGTACTGAGACCGAGCGTCGCTATCGTGGCGACGGCGAGAGTAAGACCGAGCTTCATTTCAACTGTCCTTCTTTGAACGTTGACATTGCCTGAGGCCGAAGATGCCCCGAGGCGAAGAGACCTGCTAAAAAAGTGTACCGTAATCCGGGGTGGCTGTCAAGGACCGATTTCAGGTCAGTTAATATTTACCGTTTTTACCTGGACAATATCACTCTGAATTGCCGTAATTAGTTCGTCCAAATTCGCAAATTTCTGCATGGGGCGGATAAATTTATGGAATTCCAGGGTCAAATTTTGGCCGTAGAGATCGCCTTCAAAGCCAATTAAGTATGCTTCAACGGTAGATTGGGCGCGTTCGTCTATCGTGACGTTGACACCGATGCTAATTGCAGCTAAAAATTCTCCCGCGCGGCCCGCGTAGACGCCCGGCGCAGGGATCAAAATATTTGGCGGACAGACGAGATTGGCGGTCGGGAAGCCGAGCGTGCGGCCCAGCTGCTTTCCACGCACGACCTTGCCCGTGAGCGCATGCGGGCGGCCCAGAAGCTTCGTCGCCGCCTCGGGCTGGCCGCCGAGGAGCATCTGGCGAATCACGGTGGAGCGGGCGGGGACGCCTTCGATGAACACCGACGGCACGACCTGGACCGAAAAGCCGTGGCGCTCGCCCTCGGCCCGTAGAGAATCGATGGTTCCCCGGCGCTCGCAGCCATAGCGGAAGTCCTCGCCCACAATCACGACGCCCGCTCCCACGCGCTTCACCAGAACGTCGGCGACGAACGCCTCGGGCGTGAGGGCAGAGAGCGCGCGGTCGAACGGGAGCGTCAGCACACTATCGGCCCCATTTTGCAGAAGAAGCTCCCGGCGCTCGGAAAGCGTCCCGAGCAGTGGCGGGACGCGCGAGGGCGAGAGCAGGGCCGCCGGGTGCGGGTCGAACGTGAGCGCAGTCACGGGCAGTCCGGTCGCGCGGGCAGCCGAGAGCAGCGCCCGATGCCCCTGGTGGACTCCGTCGAAGATCCCGATAGTGACGGCGGCGGCGGCGGCGTTTTTCATCCGGCAAAAACCTTGAACGGCGCAAGAAGCTCGCCTTCGACTCGGACCAGCGCCAGTAGACGGTCGTTATACACAACCCCTAACCCCGATAACGGGGAATTCCTTGTCTGGTTCCCCATTATTGGGGTTAGGGGAACGCTCCGGCCCAGCTTGAGGTCGGCGGCCTGGGCGTCGTCTACTGTGAGCGTGGGCCAGCCCAGGGCGTCGTGCATCGGGATCAGCGCCTTGGGCGTGATCTCGTCGAAAGCGAGCGCGGTTTCGAGCCGAAACTCCCCGACAGCCTCGCGGTCGAGCGTCGCCATGTGTGCGGGCAGCCCGAGCGCAAGCCCGAGGTCTTTGCAGAGCGTCCGGATGTACGTTCCGCCGCCACAGGTGACTCGAAGTTCGGCGCTGGCCCGCTCGCCGGGAGTGAACTTGAGCAGTTCGAGAGCGTGAATGGTGATCGTCCGGGCCGCGCGCTTGACCGTGATCCCCTGCCGCGCCAGATCGTAGAGCCGCTGGCCCTGGTGATGGAGCGCGGAGACCATCGGCGGCACCTGGGAGATCTCGCCGATGAACTTCGGAAGAACGTCCGCGAGTTGTTTTTCACCAAGCCCGGACGCATCGGCCTCTTCCAGCGTCTCGCCCGAGGCATCTTCGGTGCTGGTCGCGCGTCCGAAGCCACAGAGCGCCCGGTAGATTTTCGGTTCGGTGTTCAGGTAGGGCAAGAGCCGGGTCGCCTGCCCGACCGCGATCACCAGAACGCCCGTCGCGTCCGGGTCGAGAGTTCCGGCGTGCCCCACCCGCTTCTGCGAGAGCGCCCGCTTGACCCGAGCCACCACGTCGAAGCTGGTCATCCCGGCGGGTTTTGCGATATTGAGAAATCCGTCCACTGGCCTTGAGTATACGACCACGCAGAAGGATTCTGCCCGGCAGCGTCGAAGAAGTGTCTGTGACGCGCCGCCAGCTTCTGCTTGCCTCCAGCGGCGGCCTCCTCGCCGGAGGGTGCCTGCCTTCCCGCCGCAACGCCGATGCCCGGACGACCCTGCGCTACATGGCCTGGGGCAACCCCGAGCAGCTTGCGCTGGAGCGGGCGCTGGCCGACACGTTCGAGGCGCAGAACCCGGATGTCCGGGTGCATCTCTTTCTGGTTCCCGGCTCGGCCTACCAGGACAAGCTCCAGCTCATGCTTGCCTCGCGCACGGCTCCGGATGTCTGCCGCGTGGACCACTATCTCTTTCCGGCGCTGGTAAAAAAAGACTATTTTCTTTGCCTGGATCCCTATATTTCTCAAGAACCCGCTGATTTTCTCGATGACTTCACACCAATTGCTCTTGATGAATGCAAATATAAAAACAAAATCTATGCCATGAATGTTTTATTTGGTGGAATTCAGTTGTATTATAATAAAAATTTATTCTCGGAAGCAAATAGTATCAATCCAATGCAGCAATTCAAAACGGGAAACTGGAACTGGGATGATTTTACCCGCTCAGCGGTTGCACTCACGAAGAAAGACGGCGAGCGCATTGCTCAGTTTGGAACGACGTTTCCGCCTTTTCCGATGTTTATGTCCGTCATCTGGAACCGAGGGGGCGATTTTTTCGATAAAAACCGGGAGCGATTCACCCTCGCGAGCGACCCGAATGCGGTTCAGGGGATACAGGACCTGGCGGACCTGCGCTGGAAATATCACTGCGCCCCGACCCCCGCCGACGCCGCGCTCTCGGCGTTCACGTTCGAGTCCGGGAAGATCGCGATGCACTGGGGCTGGTCCGGAGAGACGCCTCGCTTTCGCAAGAATATCAAAAAGTTCGACTGGGATATCGCCCCCGTGCCGTCCGGACCTGCGGGAAATGCGACGGTAGTCAAGGGAAACCAGCTAATTGTCTACAAAGAGTCTAAAAACCCGGACTCAGCCTGGAAATTCGTGAAATTTATGACCGGCCCGATTGCTGAGCGAAAATTAGGTGGCGAGCTGCGTCGGTGCGTCGCGACACGTCGCTCGATTCAGTCTGATCCGACGTATTTGAAGTCCGATAAGCCGCCGTTCCAGACCGAAGTGTTCTTAGATGCCGTCAGAAGGGGCCGGATACTGCCCATCGATGCACGCTATCAAGAATGGGCACCGGTTTTCAACAGCGCCACGGACGCGCTCTTCAATGTCGGGACTCTCTCGGTGCGCGACGCTTGCAAGAGCGCCACGGATCGGATCAACGCGCTGCTCTCCGGCGAGGAAGGGTTTTAGCAGGTGCGAGGCAGACACCAGACGCTCTGGGGACTGGGGCTGATCTCGCCCTGGCTACTGGGCTTTCTGATCTTTACCGCAGGCCCGATGCTGGCGTCGCTGTATCTTTCACTGTGTAAGTACGATTTCCATACGTTAACGTTCGTCGGCACCAAAAACTATGAGGTTCTGCTCACGCGCGACCCACTTTTTTACAAATCTCTGGGAAATACAGCGCTCTACGTGCTTTTTTCGGTCCCGCTCGGGCTGACAGGGTCGCTACTTATTGCCGTTTTGCTGAATCAGCGCGCCCGTGGGCTTCCGATCTTCCGAACGCTGTTCTATCTGCCGTCGCTGGTGCCTGCGGTGGCGTCGAGCCTGGTCTGGCTCTGGGTCTTCCATCCGGATGCCGGAATTCTCAATTTCGGGCTGAGCAAAATCGGAATCAAAGGCCCCGCGTGGCTTATGGACCCGAAAACCGCGCTGGCATCGCTGACGATCATGAGCCTCTGGGGGATCGGCGGCGGTCGAATGTTAATCTTCCTGGCGGGTCTCCAGGGAATCTCCGACGAGCTTTACGAAGCCGCGCAGCTCGACGGAGCACGGGGCTGGGCCTGTTTTCGGCATATTACCCTCCCGATGCTCTCCCCAACCATATTTTTCAACTTAATTTTAGGAATTATCGGATCTTTTCAGGTTTTTACGTCGGCGTATATTATGACAGGTGGCGGCCCGGACAACGCGACGCTGATGTATGTTCTGTATCTGTATAACAATGCGTTTAGATACTTCAAACTCGGCAAGGCCAGTGCAATGGCATGGATTCTCTTTGTGATTCTGCTCGGATTCACGCTCGCTCAGTTCAAAAACGCGTCCAAATGGGTCTACTACGAAGGCGGAGACAAAGAGTCATGAAACTAAAGCGGCTCGGAGTCTATGTGATGCTGGTTTTCGGCGCGATGCTGTTCTCGGTTCCGTTTCTCTGGACGGTCTCGACGGCGCTAAAAACCAACGATCAGGTCTTTGCCTCTCCGCCACAATGGATTCCGAACCCGATAGCCTGGGACAACTTCCATCGTGCGTGGACCGAGCTTCCTTTTCCTCAGTTTGTGCTGAATACCGTCACCATTACCGTTATTTCGACTCTGGGACAGATTTTCTCGGCGTCATTGGTGGCTTATGGCTTTGCCAGATTTCAGTTTAAAGGAAAAACGGCGCTTTTTTACCTGATGTTATCGACGATGATGCTGCCCTCGCAGGTTACGATGATCCCCAATTTTCTGCTCTGGCGACAGCTCGGCCTGATCGATACGTTCGTTCCGCTGATCGCTCCGGCGTTCTTTGGCGGCGGCGCGTTCACGATTTTTTTGCTGCGGCAGTTCTTTCTCACCGTCCCGCGCGAGCTGGACGAGGCCGCGATGCTCGATGGCGCAAGCCCGCTCGTGATCTGGTGGCGCGTGCTGCTGCCACTCTCGCGGCCCGCGCTGATTACGGTGGCGCTGTTCTCGTTTCTCTCGCACTGGGACGACTTCATGGGGCCTTTGATCTACCTGAACTCGCTGGAAAAATACACGGTTTCTATCGGGCTTCGGCTCTTTCAGGATATGTTCGGGACACAGCTGGAGCTTCTCATGGCCGCCTCGCTGCTGCATATTTTGCCCACGATTCTTCTGTTTTTCGTCGCCCAGCGGCACTTCGTCAAGGGGATCGCGCTGACGGGTCTCAAGGGGTAAACTACGGCCATGGCACGGATTCTGGCACTGGACCTCGGGGCGGAGAGCGGGCGCGGCGTCGTCGGGACGCTCACCGGCGACGGAAAACTGACACTCGACGAAGTGCATCGCTTCCCCACCGGCCCGACGGCGCTCGGGGCTTCGCAGCACTGGAACTTACCGGGCTTTGTGTCTGAGCTTCAGACGGCTATCGCGAAAGCCGGGGCGATTCAGAGCCTGGGCGTCGATACCTGGGGCGTCGATTTCGGGCTGATCGGGCGGCGCGGCGAGCTGGCCGGGCTTCCGGTGCACTACCGCGACACCAGAACCGACGGTTTTATCGAAAAAGTCTTTGCAAAACTCTCTCAGAGTGAAATCTTTGCAAAAACAGGCATCCAGACGATGCAGCTCAACACGCTTTTCCAGCTTGCCGCCCTCAAAGAACAATCTCCGAAGCTGTTAGACGCCGCCGATAAATTACTGTTCATGCCGGACCTGTTTCACTACTACTTGACCGGCGAGGCAAAAACCGAGTACACGATAGCGTCCACCAGCCAGCTCCTCGATGCCCAAACGCGCGACTGGTCCGACACGGTTTTCACGGCGCTCGATCTGCCGCGACGACTGTTTCAAACGCCTGTCTCGCCGGGGACGCAGATCGGTCTTCACCACGGAATCCCTGTGATCGCGCCGGGCGGGCACGATACGGCGTGCGCGGTCGCGGCGGTTCCTGCCGGGCCGGGCGACGGCTGGGCGTACCTTTCCAGCGGCACCTGGTCGCTGCTGGGAGTCGAGGTTGCCGCGCCGATCCTGACGCCCGAGGCCGCTGCTGCGAACGTGACGAACGAGGGCGGCGTCGGCGGTACCATTCGGCTTCTGAAGAACATCGGCGGCCTGTGGCTCGTGCAGGAGTGCCGCCGCGCGTGGGCCAGAATGGGCGAGGAGCGAAGCTACGAAAAACTCACCCGGCTGGCGTCCGAGGCTCCGCCACTGGCGTGCGTGATCGACCCGGACCACCCGAGCCTGCTCGCGCCCGCCGACATGCCCGCCGCGATCCGGGCGCTCTGCGAACAAACCCATCAGACCCCGCCCGAAGGCGTCGGCGCGACGGTCCGCTGCTGCCTGGACTCGCTTGCGCTGAAGTACCGCGACGTTCTCGAAACGCTCGAAGCGCTCTCGGGCAAGAAAATAACGACGCTTCACATCGTGGGCGGCGGGAGCCAGAACCGGCTGCTCAACCAGCTCGCCGCCGACGCCACAGGGCGCACCGTGATCGCCGGTCCCGTCGAGGCGACCGCGATTGGAAACGTCTTGCTTCAGGCCCGCGCCCTCGGCCTGATCGGGTCACTCGATGAGCTTCGAGCCATCGTTCGGGCGTCGTTCACGCTCGAAACCTACACTCCCGACCCGGAAATGACCGCCCGGTTCGCCGCGATACAATCTCGGTAACTGCCATGCCCGTCATTGAGATCACCCCCCGATTTCTGCGCTTTCCTTATGGAGAGAGCGGCCACTTTTTATTGCTTCGCGAGGGGCTGGACCTGGCGCGGACTGCCGATTTCGCGCAGTTTTGCGGCGACAACGCCGAGTGGCGGATCGAGCGAAGTGCGCAGGGAGATTTATCTATCGAGATGCCAACCAAAGGATTCGTCGGAGCGCAGAACGCACTACTCAACTATCAGCTTGTCGCCTGGAGCCTGAGGGGTGGCGAGGGACTGGTTTTCGATTCCAGTGCCGGATTCACGCTTCCCAGCGGGGCGATGCGCTCGCCCGACGGTGCCTGGGTCCACTCGCGCCGTATCGAAGCGCTGAGCGAGAAAGAAAAGACCGAGTTTCTCCCGGTGGTTCCTGATTTTGTCGTCGAAATTCGCTCTCTGACAGATGATCGGGGACCACTGGAGACAAAAATGCGAGAGTGGCGCATGGCAGGCGTCCGGCTGAGCATTCTAATCGATCCGAAAGAGCGGACGCTCTCGGTTTTTCGCCCCGACGTGCCCGAACAGACACTCACCGGGCCAGAGGCGCTACAGCTGGACTGCTCACCTGAGCTACCCGGCTTCACGCTCGATGCCGGGGCGATCTTCGCCATTCACAGCGCGTCGTTGTAGAGCGCCCGGAATGCCGATTCGTTGGCGGCGATTTCGTGGGCACAAGTCTCTGCAAGGTTCGGGCGGGCGCGGGCGAGAGCCTGAAGAAATTCGACAGCGGCCCGGTACGCCGGGCGCTCCAGCCGTCGCCAGATATGGGTTCTGGTGAAGACTCCGGCCCACAGCGAGGCGGTTTTTGTCAGCGGGGGCTGCGTCGTGTGGAAGTGTTCGTGGACCAGCGTCGCGGCAAGGGCGACCGGCCCGTCGCTTAGAGTCTCCGGCCCGATCCGAATCACGCCGAGCATCGATGCGCTGCCCCGATCCTCGATGTCTTCACAAAGCAGCTTGCCTGCGGTCTGTTTGTCGCGAAGAGATTGGGCGACTTCTTCGTAGCCAGGCACCGACGCGATCAGCGCCAGAGCATCGTCAAGCACCGACGCTCAGCTCCAGAAACCCGGTCTGAGGGTCGAGCGTGCGATGCAGAGGCACGCTCAGCGGGGCGAGCAGAACCTCGGCGGTGGTTCGCACGAGGCAGCCGGGAAGAACGTGGCCGCCACAGACTTCCCCTGAGGCGTCGGCAATGCTGGCGTGGAGATGGGAGCCATCCGGGGTGAGCGTCCCGGCCAGCGTGAGAATCTCCAGATCCCCCACCCAGCCGGTCGGCTCGGAGCGCCCCGCCAGCCGAAGTTGCGCGACCGAGAGCGAGCCGATCCCGCTCAGCACGAACGCACCCGGCCAGCGATGCGCTGCAAGAAGCGCGTCGAGCGCGGCCCGCAGATCGTCGCCGGGACGAAGCCGAACCGGGATCATTTCTTTTTCAGAGCCGCGAGCGCCCAGGCGTTTTTGGGGTCGTCTTTGAGAGCTTTCTGGTACCAGGCACTCGCGCCCGAGGTGCCCAGAAGTCGCCCGAGGCTCGCGTAGGCGCGGGCGCGTCGCTCGCCTGCGGGCAGAAGTTTCGCCGCCTGCTCGAAGTAGGTTTTCGCGACGGCTTTTTTGCTCTCTTGCGCCGCGATGGTTCCGAGTGCCAGGGCCGCGTCGCCCCGTTTCGGGTCAAGGCGGAGGGCTTCGGCGTAGGCTTTTTGGGCGTCGGCCTCGCGTCCGTCCTCGGCGAGATAGTACGAGTCTCCGATCACCAGCCAGGCCTGAGCCGCGATGGTTGCTGGCGTCTTCGGGTCTCCGGCGAGCGCCGTCAGAGCGGAAACTCCCTCGGAGAGCTTGTCATCGCCGAGCTGGGAAAGCCCGAAGTAGAGCCGGGCTTCCGGGTCAGCGGTCACTTTTGCCAGCGTCGCGGCGGCAGGCGTGTAGCCGCCCGCGTTGAAGTAGCCAAAGCCCAGAGCCTTGAGCGCAACAGGATCGTCCGGTTTTTTGGCCGAGTCCCCTTCGAGCTGGTCGATGCTCCTGCCCGGCGCGGGCGCGGGAAAGCGCTGGGCAATGGAAAGAAACGGACTCGGGCGGCGCGTCGGAACCGGCGTCGTGTTGCCCGGCGGCGGCACGACAATCGGATTGGACGCCGACGAACCGGGCGTCGGGCGACATCCTGGCGTCAGAAAAAGCAACAGAGTCAGTGGCGCAACGAAGGTTTTCACAAAATTTATGGTACCGCATTCAATAATCGGGCAAAATTGTTTCCTGCGAACGAGGAATAAACTTATGTCCGCAGGACATTGTGGCAAGGCCCTTAGCCCCCGAGGTTCATCTCGGGGGCGAACGAAATCGTTACCAGCAGGGTTGAGTTCCGGTCAGCAGCAGCGGTAGAGAAACCAGAGAGTCGTGGCGGAACTTCGCGTGACCGTCGGTGAAGAGAACGAGGGAGCCGCCCTGGTGCCGAGTCGAGACCGCATTGCCGACGGGCAGGTTGAAGAAGCCGTCGTCGGTTCCGTAGCGCGTGAGAAAGTCGGTGCGCGACTCTTCCAGCAGGAGCGCTCGCCCCGAGGGATCGTCGAGGGCGGAGAGCGGTTTCCCCCGGTTGAACCCGGCCACGAACGGCGGCTGGATCAGGCAACCGTTGTAGGCATACGAGTTGCCCGAGCGCCGTCCGTCGCCGTCGGTCGGGCAGACGAAAACCTGGACATTTTTAATGTACGGATAGAGTGCGCCCTGCTCGGGATGATAGCTCTTCGGGGTCTCGTAGGCGGGGAACGCCGTGTAGACCATCCAGCCGCCCGTCGCCCCGATGCCCGCACTGCCGTCGGCGACGCCCGGAAGCGCCTCGTCGTAGTCCTGGACGTAGAGCATTACCGCCGTCCCGAGCTGCTTCATGTTCGAGAGACAGGTCGTCTGGCGGGCCTTCTCACGGGCCTGCGCAAACACCGGGAAGATAATCGCCGCCAGAATCGAGATAATGGCGATGACCACCAGAAGCTCGATCAGCGTAAAAGCACTCTTCTGAGGTTTCATGGGAAGAAGACGCGCGACGGGGCGCAACAGTTGCGCCCCGCCGATTTTTTTATTTTTCGCACACGACGCCGAACGCCTCGGGTGCGGGGAGAATTTTGACGAAGCCCGCTTCTTTCAGGCGTTTTAGCACTCCGGCTGTCGTCGAGGCTCCGGTGCGGCTTGCGGGATCGCCGATGTAGTGGAACAATCGCCCGCGCTTTCGGAGAACCCGAAAGAGCCTTCGGTAGAACTCGCCCGAGTAGAGTTGCCCGGCCAGCGCGAGCGTCGGCGGGTCGTGAAGTATCTGGGCGAACTGGCCGTCCGAGAAGCTCTGAACCACCTCGAAGCTGTCGCCCAGCCGGGTTTCGAGATTCGGAAGCGAGAAAAGCCCGTCCGACCAGGGGTTTGCGCGGCAGATGGCGTGGGCAGCCGGGTCCCACTCAATCGTCGTCACGTGCGCGGCGGCGTGCGCTAGGCCGAGCGCCGTGTACCCGAGTCCGGTCGCGGTGTCGAGAGCCGGGCCGGAGGACGTGCCCAGCGCGCTCAGCATCGCTTCGGAGCTTTGGAGCGGATCGGTATTCTTAATTCGGTGCATCGGAATCCCCGAGATCAGCAGTGTCGGCGGCCCTGACTCGGTGGCGTAGAGGCTATAGTGGCGCTTCGTCGCGCCGGAAAACGCCTGGATCTTAGTCGCATCGCCGCTCTCCGGGTCGATAGAAAAGCAGCCGTGCTGGCTCTCAGAAATCTCGGTCAAACTCGGCCAGGAGATCGTCGGCCCCTGGGGAAACGCCGCGCCCCGCTCTCCCAGCCGGACCAGGCAGAGCGTCCGCCCGAGGTCCGGGGAGACGTTTAGTTCGAGAAGACCGGCTTTGTGGGCTTCGAGCAGCGGGAGTGCCGCGAAGCGAGAGAGGATGATCACAGACCAGTATAACCGGCCCGTTAGAAAATTGATCAAAAGTTACCGGGTCGTCCCGCCGAAGATAGGACCGGTGCGACGGCTCTCCTGGCAACTTCCCACCTGCCGGGAGGGTCGTCGCACTTTTCGTTAGTGGTTGTTTTCCGGGCGCAAACGGCGTGTTTGCGGTATAATAGACCAGCTTTCCGCCCTGAGCCGTCCCCGTGGAGTGACGGTTTGTGAGCACTATTTTCCAGGAGAAATCCCAAGTCTATGTCGGATGAATTGACGACGCCTGCCGCCACCCCCCCGCCCCCGGACATTCCCGAGGACTCCCTGCCGATCCCACGCGGGTACGACGGTCCCAAGATCGAGATATCCGACGAGATGCGCAGCAGCTACCTGCGCTACAGCATGTCGGTCATCGTCAGCCGCGCCCTCCCGGACGTCCGCGACGGTCTCAAGCCGGTTCACCGCAAGCTGCTCTATGCCATGCGCGAGCTGGGTCTCTCTCCGAACTCGCGACACCTCAAGAGCGCCAAAGTCGTCGGCGAGACCATGGGTAACTACCATCCGCACGGCGATTTAGCGCTCTATATGACCATGGTGCGCATGGCGCAGCCCTTTTCTCTCCGTTATCCCCTGGTAGACGGCCAGGGCAACTTCGGAAGTGTCGATGATGACCCTCCGGCGGCCATGAGATATACGGAGGCACGTTTAACACCTCTCGCCATGGAAATGATGGAGGATATCGAGAAAGATACCGTCAATTTCGTTCCTACGTATGACAATGAGCGTCGCGAACCGTCTATCTTGCCGGGAAAATTTCCGAATTTATTGTGCAATGGCTCGCAGGGAATTGCGGTCGCGATGGCGACCAATATGCCGCCGCATTGCTTGACTGAGGTCTGCGATGCGACGATGTACCTGATCGATCATCCCGATGCAAATCTTGAGAAGCTCATGGAGTTCGTTCCCGGCCCGGACTTCCCGACTCACGGAATGATTCTGGGCACGCGCGGGATCAAGTCGGCGTATGAGACCGGGCGCGGCTCCGTTACCATGCAGGCAAAGACCCATTTTGAGACTATGGACAACGGCAAGAGCGCAATTGTAGTCACTGAGCTGCCATATCAGGTGGTTAAGAGCCGGTTAATTGTCCAGGTTGCCGATCTTGCGCGCGAGAAGAAAATCGAGGGCATCACTGCTGTCAATGACTTCTCGGATCGCAACGGAATGCGCGTGGTGATCGAGCTTCGACGCGATGTCATGCCGCAGAAAGTGCTCAACTACCTGCTCAAGCACACCCCGCTTCGGTTGAACTTCGGCGTGATTCTACTCTCGCTCACGGACAACGGACGCAGCCCCAAGACCCTGAGCCTGCGCGGGATTCTCCAGGAGTACATCGACCACCGACGAATTGTGATTACGCGGCGGACCCGCTTCGAGCTGGCCCGCGCCAAGTCGCAGGCCCACATTCTCGAAGGGCTTCAGATCGCGGTTCAGAACCTCGACGAAGTGATTGCGATCATCCGGCGCTCCAACACGACCGAGGCCGCCCGCTCCGGACTCATCGCACGGTTCTCGTTCACCGGGCCGCAAGCCGAAGCGATTCTCAATATGCAGCTTCGCCGATTGACCGGGCTGGAGCAGGACAAGATCGAGAGCGAGTACAAAGACCTTCTCAAAGAGATCGGGCGACTCGAAGACATCTTGATGGACCCGCGCCGGGTCGATGCGATCCTAAAAGAAGACCTGAAGTACCTCAAGGCCAAGTTTGGCGATGATCGGCGCACAAAAATTATCCCGACCGAGGCCGAAGAGATCAATATCGAGGATCTAATCGCCGAAGAAGAGATGCTAATCACGATTACGCGTGACGGTTATATCAAGCGATTGAAGCCCGATGCGTTCCGAACCCAGAAACGGGGTGGAATTGGGAAAAGCGCGGGTAAAACCAAGGTCGAAGATAATATCGAGCACTTGTTTATTGCCTCGACGCATGACTTTATTCTCTTCTTCACGGATCGGGGCCGGGTGTATCGGCTCAAGGCCTACGACGTGCCCGAGACCCAGCGAACCGCGATGGGAATGGCGATTATTAATTTAATCCAGATTCTCCCCGATGAGAGAATCACCGCGACGCTCCCCATTCGGAACCTGAGGGATGCGCCGGGCTACCTGGTCATGGGGACGGTCGGCGGCGAGGTCAAGCGGGTCCGGATGACGGAGTTCGCCAATCTTCGCGCCAACGGGCTGATTACGTTTGATATGAACGAGGGCGACCGGCTCGGGTGGATCAAGCACACCGACGGCGAGCAGACGATTGTGCTCACCACGGTCCACGGGCTGGCGATCCGGTTCAAAGAGACCGACCTGCGGGCATCCGGGCGAGCGAGCGGGGGCGTGCGCGGGATCACCCTGGCCGGACCCGACGACCGGGTGGTCGCCATGGACACGGCTGGCGACGACGACGACCTGCTCGTAGTCGGGCAGAACGGCACCGGCAAGCGCACCCCGATGAGCGCCTACAAGACCCAGGGTCGCGGCGGCAAGGGTCTCAAGACCATGGACATCACGGCCAAGACCGGGGTGCTCATCGCCGCCTGCGTCGTGCCGCGCGAGGGCCAGGAGAACCTGCGCCTGATGATCGTCACGAACAACGGCACCGGAATCCGGGTGCGGGTGAGCGAGATAAAAACCACCCAGTCGCGCTCCACCCAGGGCGTCAAGCTGATCGAGCTGCGCGAGGGCGACCAGGTGAAGACCGTGGAATACTTCGACATGAGCAAGAAAGTCGAAGACGAAATCGAAACGGAGTAAGCCCAGCCCCTAACCCCAATCACCCAGAGGGTACCCGGGGAACCAAATAAAGATCTTTCCTTGTTTGGTTCCCCATTATTGGGGTTAGGGGGCAATCCTAAAAAAAACTCCCCGGCCCAAAGTGAGCAGGGGAGTTTGTTTTTAAGCGATGGCAGGATGTGTCACTCAGCTACTTATCAGTTCAAGTTTTAGACGTTGGTTCAGCTCGATGAGCCATCATTTGATAACGTCTCTTACCAACTGTATCAATAGGCGGCAAAGAATACTCCTGCTTTTGAATCACGCCAGCGAGTTGCTTCTCTCGTAAAAATTGCTGTGATTTCTTAAACTTCTCCACATCCACACGATTTGAAGATGCTTCTTTAATTGCGTTCATGACTTTTTTCTCAATTGACATTTTTCATCCTCTTTTCAAAACGCAAAGAAATCTACACCGGTATGAATAGATATATTATAATTTTGACGAGCCACATACTGCAAAAACAGATCATTATAAAATCTAATTTTACTAGTTAGCTCCGAATCATCGGAATAATCTTCAATCTCAAGCCGCAAAATATTTATTAAAGTATCAATGCCAATATGTCTTCCATGAGAGTGCCATGTCTTATTATCACCGAGTAGCTTAGCAATATCTTCAGCGCGGCGTTCTTTCTCTTCCCTTGTTACAATTTCCCCTTTTTTCTCAAAATTATTCCGGTGGGTATCCCAATTCTTAAATTTGAATTCAACAAGCCATTTTTTAAGAAGTGTAATTGTAAGATTTCGTTGTTGCTCATACTGATTTAACATAGCTAAATCTTGATTTTGCAAGATTACAAGCTCAGCATCCGTCAAAATACCCTGTTGAGCTTTTTCAATTAATCGCTCTACCTGATCTAAATAGCCAAGTGCAGGCACAAACCGCACCCCGTTAAATACCTGCGGATCAATAGGTCCAAGCGAGGACGAATAGTCCATGAATATCTTGTCACCAGACATGCATAAAATTGTCCCAGCAGAAAATGCATAATCAGGAACGATAAAATACACTTCATTATAGTGATGCCGAATAATATCGACCATTTTCTCAACTGTTTCTGCACTACCTCCGGGTGTATTTAAAAATAGACAAAGTCTATCCTTAGGATTTTCACGAACTTTCAAATCTTCTATCTGCTCGAAAGAATCGATCATAACCTGGGTGTATTTCTCCGTAGTAGAACACCACATCACCACCAAAATGGTCTTCGATTTGACCCAAATGGTAATTCAGGGCATTTTTAATAGTATAGTCAAGAATTTCCATTTGGGACTGATTTACGCGGTGACGGTTTCTCTCAGGCGTCCGCCGACATCGGAGCGGCGGAGCTTCTGGAGGGCACCGGCCTCGATCTGGCGGGCGCGCTCGCGGGAGAGGTGCAGGGCTTTTCCGACTTGCTCCAGGGTCATGGGCTGCTCCTGGTCTTCCGAGAGGCCGTAGCGCAGGCTGAGCACTTCTTTCTCGCGGCTGGTGAGGTGCTCCAGCGCCCGGTTGATCTCCTCGCGCAGGGCACGCCGGAAGACCCGCGCGGACGGGTGGGTGGCGTCCTCGGCGGGAAGGAGGTCGCCGAGGCGCGTCGTGGAGTCGCCAGCGGGCGCATCGAGGCTCATCGGCTCGGGTGTCTCGGCCTCTAAAAGCGTCTCGACCTTGTCTACCGGGAGATTGATCGCGGTGGCGATCTCGATAGGCGTCGGCGGGCGGTTGAACTGCGTCTGGAGCTGCTCGCGCATCCGCTTGATCTTGCCGAGTGACTCGATGGCGTGGCTCGGGAGCCGGATGGTTCTGCCCTGGTTCTCGACCGCGCGGCCCAGCGCCTGGCGAATCCAGTGGGTCGCGTAGGTGGAGAACCGGAAGCCGCGCCGCCAGTCGTACTTGTCTACCGCGTGGATCAGCCCGAGCGTGCCCTCCTGGATGAGGTCCTCCATGGCGATTCCCCGGTTCTGGTACTTCTTGGCGATGCTGGTGACCAGGCGCAGGTTGGCGTTGACGAGGATCTCCCGGGCGCGCGCTCCCTCACGTCCGCCGTGTTCGACGCGACGGGCGAGCCATTTCTCCTGGCGCGGGGTAAGTAGCGCGACGCTCGTCGGGCCACCCCTGTCGGCCAGAAACGAAGCGAACGACGGAAAGTCGTCCGGGTCGAAGTCCACGACGGCGACTGCCGCGACAACCTCCGGGACCGCCGCTACTACTGCGTCGGGCCTCGTTTCTTCACTAACCTCTGGCGTTGTACTCATTCCTCTAACCTTAATATACCCAAAGACGTGCCTCATCAGTTGCATCCCCTTTCGTGAACTCCTATCGCTAAGACGAAGATCGCCGCTAAAAGGTTGCGCCGTGAGTGCGCGTGTACCCGTTACCTCCCTCAACGCCGAGGGCCGCATCCCGTCACATAGAGATACGTAGATTCTCCCCAGTTGGTTTCCGGTGTCAGGAGATTTCGCGACCTGACGCCACGATTCCTTCCCACGCACCTTCGCTCGCCGAAAGTGAGTCGGCTGCAACAGGGCGAATGTTCCCAGGGGAATTTCCCGTGCAACCCCTGTGCCAGCGAGACGCAGAACCCTTATTGTACCAGACTTTTTTCCGGGAACCTTTCTTCGGAAAATCTTGTCTCTCTTTTCGGAAGTCACTTGACAATAATAGACTCAAGTGGTATACCAGGATCACATGAGGTTTGGCGCGCCTGCGCCAGGAAGAAGGACGGATTCTCAGGATGTCTAAGACAGTTGGCATTGACCTTGGAACGACAAACTCGGTCGTGGCGGTGATGGAGGGCGGCGAGCCGACCGTCATCGCAAACGCCGAGGGAGCGCGCACCACCCCCTCTATCGTGGGCTTCAACAAGACCGGCGACCAGCTCGTCGGCGCTCCGGCCAAGCGTCAGGCCGTGGTCAGCCCCGAGCGCACCGTGGTCTCGATCAAGCGGCACATGGGCACGAGCCACCGAACCACCATCGACGGCAAGGGCTACTCCGCCGAAGAGATCAGCGCCAAGATTCTCCAGAAGCTCAAGGCCGACGCCGAAGCGTACCTCGGCCAGCGCGTCACGGCGGCGGTCATTACGGTGCCCGCGTACTTCAACGACGCCCAGCGCCAGGCCACCAAAGACGCCGGAGAGATCGCCGGGCTGAATGTCCTGCGCATCATCAACGAGCCGACCGCAGCGGCCCTCGCCTACGGGTTAGACAAACAGGCCAACGAGACCATTCTCGTCTACGACCTGGGCGGCGGAACCTTCGACGTTTCCATTCTCGAAGTCGGCGACGGCGTGTTTGAGGTCAAGTCTACCTCAGGCGACACCCATTTAGGCGGCGACGACTTCGACCAGCGCGTCGTGGACTGGCTCGCCAGCGAGTTCCAGAAAGAGCAGGGAATCGATCTTAAAAAAGACAAGCAGGCGCTCCAAAGGCTGCGCGAGGCTGCCGAGAAAGCCAAGATCGAGCTGAGCGCTACCCTCAGCACAAGCATCAACCTGCCCTTCATCACCGCCGACGCCGAAGGCCCCAAGCACCTGGACCTCTCGCTCACTCGCGCCAAGTTCGACGATCTCACCCGCGACCTGGTCGAGCGGACCAAGCTCTCGGTGAATCAGGCGCTCGAAGACGCCAAGCTCACTCTCGCGGAGATCGACGAAGTTATCTTAGTCGGCGGCTCGACCCGAATCCCGGCCATCCAGGACCTGGTGCGCGAGCAGCTCAACAAAGAGCCGAACCGCTCGGTGAACCCGGACGAAGTCGTGGCGCTCGGCGCGGCCATCCAGGCCGGAATTCTGGGCGGAGAAGTCAAAGACATCGTACTTCTCGATGTGACTCCCCTCTCGCTCGGCATCGAGACACTGGGCGGCGTCATGACCCGGCTGATCGAGCGCAACACGACCATTCCGACCCAGAAGTCGCAGCCGTTCTCGACCGCCGCCGACGGCCAGACCGACGTGCACGTGAAAGTCTATCAGGGCGAGCGCGAGATCGCGGCGATGAACAAGATCCTGGGCGACTTCCAGCTGGGCGGAATTCCCCCCGCTCCGCGTGGCGTCCCGCAGATCGAGGTCGCGTTCGACATCGACGCCAACGGAATTCTGAAGGTCTCGGCGCGCGACAAGGGCACGGGCAAAGAGCAGACGATCACCGTCAGCGGGAGCGCGAATCTCAACAAAGACGAAGTGGATCGCATGGTCAAAGAGGCGGCGGCAAACGCCGACGCCGATAAAAAGGCCCGCGAGACCGCCGAGCGCCGCAACAAGGCCGATCAGCTTCTCTATCAGACCGAGAGCCTTCTGCGCGACTCTTCCGACAAGATCGACGACGCCGACAAGAACAGCCTCAACGACAAGATGGCGACCCTCCGAACCGCAGCCGAGGGCGACGACGAGAACGTATTCAACGACGCTCTCACCGCGCTCCAGACCGGGGTCTACGAGGTCAGCCAGAAGCTCTACCAGGCCGCTGAAGCTGCCGCTCCCACCGAGCCAGGAGCCGAGGCCACGCCTGAGGCAGAAGACATCGACAAGACCCGCATGGGCGATGATGATGTCATCGACGCCGACTTCAAGACCGACGAAAAGGTCTGAGGCCCGCCCGCACCCCATCCCCAATAATGGGGAGCCAAATAAAGAAAGCCTTGTTTGGTTCCCCGGGTACCCAGCCGCTGGGTGATCGGGGCTGGGGGATGGGTAAACAACACCATGGGACCGAGCTACAAAGACTACTACGCCACCCTTGGCGTCGCAAAAACGGCCCTCGAGAAGGAGATCAAGGCGGCCTACCGAAAGCTCGCCCGAAAGTACCACCCGGACGTCAATCCGGGTGATGCCGGGTCGGAGGCGAAGTTCAAGGAGGTCTCCGAGGCCTACGAAGTGCTGTCCGACCCCGAGAAGCGCAAGCAGTACGACCAGTACGGCGACCAGTGGAAAGCCTACTCCCAGGCTCCCGGCGGCTTCCCCGGCGGCGCAAGCCCGGGCGGCTTTCCCGGCGGCACCCGAGTCGAGTTCGGCGGAAGCGGGATGGGCGCGGGCGGCCTCGACGAGATGCTGCGCTCTCTTTTTGGCGATCCGGGCGGCTTTGGCAGCAAGTCCAGCGGGTTCGGCGGGGCACCGCGCGGGGCGCAGGACATCGAGCACGAGCTTACGATCACGCTGGAAGAAGCGTTTCTCGGGACGGCCCGAAGCCTGTCGCTGAGCGTCCCGAGCGGGCGCTACGATCCGGGCCGGGGCGCACCGTCCGAGACTGTCCGGCGCGTCGAGGTGAAGATTCCGGCAGGGATCGGCGACGGCCAGAAGCTCCGGCTTTCAGGGCAGGGAATTCGAGGCGGCGACCTGCACCTGACCGTGCGCGTCCGCTCCCACGCGACGTTCGAGCGGCGCGGCGACGATCTCTACGTCGATATTCCGGTCCCGTTCACCCAGGCGGCGCTCGGCGGCGAGGTCTCGGTCCCGACCATCAAAGGGGCGCGGCTCAGCGCCCGGCTCCCGGCGGGCACCCAGAGCGGCCAGGCACTGCGCCTGAGCGGTCAGGGAATGCCCAGGCTCAAGGGCGGCGGCGCGGGCGATCTCTATGCCCGGATCAAGATCACCGTCCCCAGGAACCTCACGGAGCGCCAGCAGGAGCTTTTAACGGAGCTTGCGGCGCTGGAAGGATAGGCCAGAATGAGGACGCGCGAGGGAAACGAGCCGCTGTATACCATCAGCATCGCGGCACGCCTGGTCCGAATCGAGCGCCCCGAGGAGCCGATCCACCCGCAGACGCTGCGCATGTACGAGCGCATGGGGCTTGTCACGCCCCAGAGAATCGGCAAGAACCGTCTTTACTCCGAAAAAGACATCGAGAGAGTCCGACAAATACAAAGACTAACCCAGGAAATGGGCGTCAACTTGGCCGGAGTCGAAGTTATTTTAAGCTTACTCGAAAAAATAGAACAACTTCAAATAGAAATCGAAGAACTTCGGGCAGGTTAATTCCCCCAGCCCCAATAATGGGGAGCACAGCAGGTCCGGGGCAGCAGGCAACTAAAGCAGCCTGCTGCAAGAATTCAAGGAGGCTGAAGCCCCCTGTAAGCGTAGTTCGGTTTGCAGCGCCCTTCAGGGTGCTTTTCTCGCGTAGCGGGCTGCTTTAGCTGCCTGCACTAAAAGAAAGGAAAGGTCACAAGATGTTTGAGAATTTTACCGAGCGTGCCCGAGAGGTTCTGAGCGCAAGCCAGGATATTCTGCGGCGCTACCGACAGAATCAACTGGATGCCGAGCATATTCTGCTGGCGCTTTTAGAGCAAGAAGACGGACTCGCCGGGCAGATCGTCAGCCGGGTCGGGGCGGACATGCCCACGGTAGTGAGGCGCGTCGAGGAGGAGCTGGCGCGGGTTCCGAAGAATCCCGGCGCAGCTTCCTCGGGCGGAAGCGACCAGGTCTTTATCACGCCGCGCGGCAAGCGGGCACTCGACATGGCCGAGGCCGAGGCGCGGCGGCTCAAAGATTATTATGTCGGGGTTGAGCATCTGCTTCTCGGGATTCTCAAGACCGATGACTCTCCTGCAGCGCGGATTCTCACCGGTGTCCACATCGACGAAGAGCGGGTCTACCGGGCGCTGGCCCAGATTCGCGGGGCCGTGCGCTCCGACTCGGCCCAGGGCGAGGAGAAGTACCAGGTTCTCCAAAAGTTCTCGCGCGACCTGACTCAGGCCGCCCGCGACGGCAAATTAGACCCCGTGATCGGGCGCGACGACGAAATTACCCGAACCATCCAGGTGCTCTCGCGACGGACCAAGAACAACCCCGTGCTCATCGGCGATCCGGGCGTCGGCAAGACCGCTATCGTCGAGGGGCTGGCTCAGAAGATCGTCGCGGGCGATGTTCCCGAGTCGCTGCGCGGCAAGTCGGTTTTAGCCCTGGACCTCGGGGCGCTCATCGCCGGGTCGAAGTTCCGGGGCGAGTTCGAGGAGCGGCTCAAGGGCGTCATGGACGAAGTAAAAAAAGCCGCCGGGCAGGTGGTTTTGTTCATCGACGAGCTACACACCGTAGTCGGAGCCGGAGCCGCCGAGGGCGCGATGGACGCCAGCAACCTGCTCAAACCAGCCCTGGCACGCGGCGAGCTTCAGTGCGTCGGCGCGACCACGCTCGACGAGTACCGTAAGAACGTCGAGAAAGACGCCGCGCTGGAGCGGCGGTTCCAGCCGGTGTTCGTGGGCGAGCCGAGCCTCCCCGACGCCATCGAGATTCTCAAGGGGCTGCGCCCGCGCTACGAGGACCATCACCGGGTCAAGATCACCGACAGCGCCCTCGAAGCCGCCGTGAACCTCTCCGCACGCTACGTCCCGGAGCGGTTCCTGCCCGACAAAGCGATAGATCTCATCGACGAAGCGTCGGCAAAAGTGAGAATCGCACTCTCGGCGATGCCTGAGGAGCTGCGCCAGCAAGAATCCGAGCTGGAGAAGCTGGCCCTCGACGGACTGAGCGCCGCCGAGGGCCGCGCCTACGGGCTGGCTGCCGAGCTTCAGGAGAAAGAAAAAACGCTCCGGGCGGCGTTCAACGAAGCCCGCCAGCTCTGGGAGAAAACATCCGGCCACGACTCCGTGGTGGACGAGCGCGACATCGCCGAGGTGATCGGGCGCATCACCGGGATTCCTATCGACAAGATGTTCACCGGCGAGGCCGAGCGGCTCTTGAACCTCGAAAGCCACCTGCACCAGAGAGTTATCGGGCAGGAGAGGGCCATCGGTGCCGTCGCAGAGGCCATTCGTCGGAGCCGCGCCGGGCTGTCCGACCCGCGTCGGCCCATCGGGAGCTTTCTGTTTCTTGGCCCGACCGGCGTCGGAAAGACCGAGCTTGCCAAAGCACTCGCGGAGTTTCTCTTCGACGACGAAGCCGCGCTGGTCCGGCTCGACATGAGCGAGTACGGCGAAAAGCACGCCGTCGCGCGGCTGATCGGAGCGCCGCCGGGCTACGTCGGGTACGAAGAAGGCGGGCAGCTCACCGAGGCCGTGCGCCGCCGTCCGTACCGGGTGATTTTATTGGATGAGATCGAGAAAGCGCACCCGGAGGTCTGGAATGTTCTCTTGCAAGTCCTGGACGACGGCAGGCTCACCGACGGCCAGGGGCGCGTCGTGAACTTCAAGAACACGGTGGTTTTGATGACGAGCAACATCGGGGCGACCCAGATTCAGGAAGCGACAGCGGCGGGCACGGACCCGGAGCCGGTGGTTCTTGCCGAGCTGCGAAAGTACCTGCGCCCCGAATTGCTCAACCGCATCGACGAGACCATTGTGTTTCACGGGCTTCGTAAAGAGGAGATCGCGCAGGTTGTGGGGCTGCTGCTCACCCGCACCGAGAAACTTCTCTCGGAGCGCGGCATCGCGCTTCAGGTGACGGACGCGGCCCGTGCCCGGCTGGTGGAGGTGGGCTACGATCCGCTCTACGGGGCGCGGCCTCTGCGCCGGACGATCCAGAAATTGATCGAGAACCCGATAGCCAGCGGGATTCTGCGCAGCGAGTTCGGCGAGGGCGACACGGTCCAGGTCGATCTCGACAGCAAGACCGGCTCGCTCCAACCTCGGCGCGTCTCCACCGACTCCCCCGTCGGCGTCGGCAAGCTGGGCGAAGTGTTGGCGGCGTAGCACCTATCCCCAATAATGGGGAACCAAACAAGGAAAACACCGGATTTGGTTCCCCATTATTGGGGTTAGGGGATGGGTCTACCAGAGATCGCGGATCATGCGGGTGACTTTGTTGCCCAGAGCCGCGTCTTCCAGGCGACGTGCGAGCAAACTGGCACGTAGCAGATGCTCGGAGGCTTCGTTGAGGTCGCCCAGGCGGGTGTGGACCGCTGCCAGCTTGCAGAGCGCGAGGGTCTCGGCCTTGTCGTCGCTGGTGCGGCGGGCCGCGAGAACCTCGGCGCGGAGCGGCCTTAGCTGCGCCCGCGTCGCCTTGAACCCGTCATTGTCCCAACCGCTGACCGATTCTGCTTTCGGAGCCGCTTCTTTCTTCTTGGCAGGCTCTTTCGCCTCTGCGCCGCCTGCGATCACGAGCGCGGCCAGTGCCATCACGCCCCAGTGTGCCTTCTGCATCTTCATTGTCACTCCTCGAAAATTGCCACCGTGATCTCGCCACGCTCGGTGACGACACCCCGGTACATGCCCGTTGTATTGAAGGGTAGCGCCGCCCGCCCCGTGCGGTCGAGAGCGATGAGACCTCCGGTCCCGCCCTCGCCCGAAAGAGCGCCGAGTGCTTCGTGGATCAGCTGACTCGCTGCGCTCTCCAGGCTCTCGCCCAGAAGCCGCACCCGCGCTGCGATCTCGTGCGCCACGCCCAGCCGGAGGAAAAACTCCCCATGCCCGGTGGTCGAGATCGCGCACGCATCGTCCTCTGCCCACGTCCCCGCCCCGATTATCGGCGAATCGCCCACCCTACCGTAGCGTTTATTCGTCATTCCCCCGGTACTTGTGGCAGAAGACAGGTGATTTTGCGGGCATCGTGCCACGGCCCCGACCGTCCCGAACTTGTTATCTTCGGAGAGCGAGATGTCTCCGGACGCCCGCGCCCGCAGAAGCTGCTCCCAGCGGTCGGTCGTGTGGAAGTAGCTCGGGTCCATGAGAGCCATGCCGATTTCTGTTGCAAAAACCTCGGCTCCGTCGCCGACTAAAAACACATGCGGGGACTTTTCGGCGATGGCACGGGCCAGCGAGATGGGGTTTTTCACATGGCTCACCCCGGCGATAGCTCCCGCAAGCCGGGTCGCGCCGTCCATGATCGCGGCATCCAGCTCGATCTTGCCCTCGGCGTTGAAGACCGCGCCCCGCCCCGCGTTGAAGCGCGGGTCGTCTTCGAGGGTGTTTACGGCGGCCTCGGCGATGTCCAGTGCGCTCCCGCCTGCCTTCCAGACCCTATAGCCCACTTCCAGGGCTTTGTGCAACCCCTCGCGGCAGAGCGCTTCAATCTCCGGGCCTAAATGCTCCAGTGAGAGATGCCCCGCCCCGCCATGTACCGCCAGCACGACGCCCTCCGCGCTCCCTCGATTCGATCCGATAGAAACCATGGAGAAAGTGTACCCGGCGGCCTCCCCCGTCCTCCCCCGGCGTTACCGCCGACCCCTCCGGCTGCGCGAAGGGGTATTTACGAAGCCCAGAGCTGTGATCGACCTGTTATCCCACTCTCTCCGCTGCGGAGCAGCGTTGGCGCCTCGCCCCGTACCCAGCCGCTGGGTGTGCCGCACGTTTATCGTGCAAGACAACGACCGCAACAAACTTGTTGATGTGAGTACCAGACAATACAACTGCACTCATAAACTTGTGATTGAGTTTTTCGAGCACATGTACTACTAACACAAACAGACGGAGTTATTTATCAGCTAACTAAATTGCATTTACAAATCGGCGCATAAATTCACCCGGCATATTCACTATCTTCACAAATCTACGGAGTCAAGTACCAGGCCGTACAACTGCCTCCACAAACTTGTCGATGTGAGTTTTAGTTAGTTAATTCGCATTTTTATATCTGTGGGCATGTTTATCAAACGCATGCACCGTCTTCACAACCTTGCGAAGACAAGTAATCTTTGGTGTAACTGGATCAACAGATTTGTGCGTGGATATATTAAACGCACCTGCCGTCCCCACAGAGTATGCAACATCTCTCACAAACTCCGGGGTTGCTTTATTCTTGTCTTTCCCAGGGGTCCACCAGTCCTGCGGGACCGGAGCCTGAAACTACCAGAGACTCCTGGCTCATGTATTGCGCACAACGATGCGACGGGCCAGCTCGCGCAGGGGTTCGGCGCGTTCATCAAAGTCTTTCAGAGCATCCAGGGCTTCGGCGAGAGCTTCATGGGCAAGCTCCCGGCTTTTTTCCAGGCCGACCAGCTTCGGGTAGGTGGCTTTGTCATGTTTCAAATCGGAGTTTGCGGGCTTGCCCAGCGTCTCGCTGGTCTCGGTGACGTCTAAAATATCATCGACGATCTGAAAAGCAACCCCGATCTGAAGACCATAGCGGAAGAGAGCGATTGAGTTCTCCAGTTCCCTTGCCGGGTCTCCCATGCATCCACCAATTTGAACACCGGCGATAAGAAGAGCGCCCGTCTTTCTGGCATGGATATGTCGCAGAAGATCCAGCGAAATCTCGTTTCCCTCTGCCTGGATATCTGCCGCCTGTCCTTCGCACATTTTGATACAGGCGTCCGCCAGCTCAGAGGCGGCTTCGGCGTTGCGGCGGCATGGAAGAGCCAGAGGGTCTGGACTCAGCTCGTTTTTCAGGATTGTACGAAACGCCAGGGCTTGCAGGGCGTCGCCTGCCAGAATCGCAGTGGCTTCATCGAACTTTTTATGGCAGGTCGGTAGCCCTCGACGCAGATCGTCGTCGTCCATTGCGGGCAGGTCGTCGTGGATCAGGGAGAAGGTATGAATCATCTCCACCGCACAGGCGGCTGCCAGGGCATCCTCGATAATCCCGCCCACAGCCTCGCAAGCAGCAAGGCAGAGTAGGGGGCGAATGCGCTTGCCGCCCGCCAGAAGCGAGTAGCGCATCGCATCGCGTAGCCGCGTGCCGTCCGCCGGGCAGAGTTCATCGAGGGCAGCGTTCACCCGATTGATGCGCTCGATGGCCCAGGCATCGAAGTCCAGCGCCATCACCTATCTCCAGAACCAGAGATTCGACAAGCCGAGCTTGTGGCACAGAGCGCGGCGCTCCTGCCCAGGTGCAGGTCGAATTGGTACTCGTAGCCGCGAATTCATTCGACGGATTTTCCATAGAGTTCGGCGGCTTTGACGGTGTTCTCCAGCAGCGTGGCTATCGTCATCGGGCCGACGCCACCGGGAACCGGGGTGATGGCGCTGGCAACCGAGGCGCAGCTCTCGAAGTTGCAGTCGCCGACATCGGTAGCTCGCCCGGCCACCCGGTTGTAGCCTGCGTCCAGGACCACGGCTCCGGGCTTGAGCCAGGTGGCGTCGATCATCTCGGGGCGGCCCACGCACGCACAGACGATGTCGGCGCGCTGCACCTCGGCCTTGAGGTTCTCGGTTTTGGAGTGGCAGATCGTCACGGTGGCGTTGCGGTTGAGCAAGAGCAAAGCCAGCGGCTTGCCCAAAATAACCGAGCGCCCGATCACGACGGCGTGTTTCCCGGCGATAGGAATCTCGTAGCGGTCTAAAAGCTGGACCATCCCGGCGGGGGTGCAGCTCACGAAGCTCGGGTGGCCTAAAACTAAATCGCCGAGGCTCGCCCGCCCGATGCCGTCCACGTCTTTTCTGGGGTCTACAGCGGCCAGAATCTCGTCTTCGTCGAGGTGCGCGGGCATCGGGTGCTGGACCAGAATCCCGTGAACAGTCGGGTCGGCATTCAGAGCGTGAATGCACTCCAGAACCTCGGCCTGGGTCGCACTCGTGCCGAAGACATGCTCCACGGAGCGAATTCCGACCCGCTCGCACATGCGCCGCTTCATCCCGACATACGTCACGCTCGCCGGGTCGTCGCCCGCGAGAACGGCAGCGAGGCCAACCGTGATTCCGCGCTCGGCAAGCAGTTTTTCGGCGCGGGTTTTCACCTCGGCCCGAATGAGTTTGGACGTGGCGGTTCCATCAAGAAGCGTGGGCTTGGACATAGACGGGGAATTGTACCCTGTCTGTCATCCAAACCCACGCCTGGCGACTCGGGCTTATCGAATGACGCCCGGATTGAACTTGATATTGGGATTGATCCGAAGGTTTTTGAGAAGCTGCGGATTGATCGTGTAGAAAACGCTCTTGGCCTTGACCCAGGCGGTCATCTGGCCGATTCTATGGGTACCGTACTTGATGTACATGTAGCCTTTCTGCGTCCCATAATCGCATTTCTCGCCCCAACTGGTCCCCCAGGAGTTTTTAATGATCCAGGAATCTTTGCTGTCGTCCCACCCGACGATCAAAATCGCATGATTGACGTTGTTTGTCGTGTTGATATGATCAAAAATGCCTCCGTTGTAGCCTTTGAAGCCGTTATCCGCGTAGACAGCGGTCTCCAGCGGGCCGTGCTCGCACAAAGCTTCTTTGATCTCCTGCACCGACGGCGTTCCCCCGCTCGGCTCCACAAAGCTCCAGACCAGCGCGTCGTAGGGCGCGGGCGTGCTTGCCGGGGTCGAGGTGGAGTTGGTGGCGTTGTAGGGACAGGTCGCCTCGGACGTGGTCCCGCTGGTGGTCAGCCAGCTATTCGCCAGGTTGAGATGCCCCCCGGAGATCGACCCTGCGCCGCTGTAGCTCACCATGAACTGCTCCGAGATATCCGTGGTGACGTTGCTACGAATCAGAATCGACGACTCCATCGCGCCCATGCACGAGAACGCCCAGCAGGTTCCCGCCGGGTTCTGGTTCTTGACGAGCGTCACCTTGCCCTGCGTCCGCCAGTCCCAGCGCCTCAGGTTCGGACTCGCGACGATATTGAACTCGTAGATCTTCGTGCGAAGCGCCGGGTTGAGTTGGATCGCTTTCTCCCGCTCTACTTTGTCCAGGTCCAGCAGCTTGCGAGCAATCGGAGCCTGAGTGCGCGCGATGTCGGCGATGTTGTCGGGGACGATCAGACCCGTCAGGTCTCTGATATCGCGATCCAGAATGCCGGTATCGCCGACGGTGAACCGGTACTTGTTCTTCAGGATGTCGTCGCGAATCAGATTGAGGTCCGGCCTGGGAACGAACCGGATCTTTGGAGGTGACTGCGCCTGAGAAGTGCTGGAAAGGGCGAGAGCGCCCAGAAGCGCCAGGCCCAGAGAGTGTCGTCGGTTGATTTTCATCGGTGTGTTCTCCTACGCCGAGAAGTCTACCCGATGCTCGGGCAAGTCAAACCTGCTGTTATTTTTCCTTTAGTTTCTTGTACACAGCGAGGAAGGCACCGAGGGCGAGAACACCGGCTCCGAGAGAGAGAAGTGGCGAGAGCGGCGCGGCGGGAGTTGTGAACTCCAGTGTCAGTGTTTGCTGGCGATCATCGCGGGTTTGCGTCCCGGCTTCCTGGCCGCTCTCGGCGACCAGCACCACGGCGAGGTAGCCGCTCATGGCGGGCGCGTGACGGTTCTCGTAGCGCAGAAGGTGTTTTCCGGGCGTGAGTCGTGGCAGAGCCGCTTCGACGGAGAGCTTGATCGACGCGCTGCCCGAGCGCAGGGACGCATCGGGCGGAAATTCCTGCCCGGCAAGCTGGACCGCGAGGGGAGCGCCATCGAGCGAGATTCTCAGGTCGCCCGAAACCTGCGTCGCGTAGGCCTCCTGCTCGGCAGCATCGAGGGTGCCATCCCGGTTGCTATCGAGCGACGAGAAAAATTTCTTTGCCAGTTTCTCACCCGGCATCAAGGTCAGCTCCACCGACACCCGCTCGCGGCCAACCCCGATAAAGCTCGCCTGCGCCAGCTCATCAACAGGGTGAGCGAGAGCCGTTCCCCAGCAAACCAGAAGCGCCCCGAGCGCCCCCAAGAACCTACGGCTTGCTTTTGATGCCGTAGTCATTGGTGGGATCGCGGTAGATGCAGTGCGTGTGGTTTGTGCCGTCGCCGCCCATCCGCTGGGGAGCGTACTCGATCCAGAGCGTCGGGCCGGAGATGCGGTAGTACGCCGCGCTTCCGGTTTCCGTCGGGCCGCCCCAGGCAAAGAAAATCTTGTTCAGGTCTTTCTTGACCTCGGCGAGCTTCACGGCGGCGTCTTCGTCGTTGACATTGCCCACCCACTCGGAAATCAAGTCCAGCATCAGCTTCTTCTGCGGCTCGGTCAGTGCGCTGCCGGGGACACCCTCGGCGGCGACTTTTTTACCGTCCTGGCCCGGCCCGAGAACGAGGTCGATGTAGTACGGCGCACGGATCGCCTGCTTCTTCTGCGTCGCATCGAGTGCCTGCACCAGCGCGAATCCCTTCGTCATCTCCCGGCCCAGCGGCTGGATCGTCTTGCCACCGAGCGTGTACTTTGCGGGCTGAGCGGCGGGGAGACTCGGAGCGAGCGTAATCTCTGGCCCCGTGATCGTCGCGTTGATCGCGAGGTGGTGCCCGCCGAACTGAAGCCGCCACTCTATCGTCTCTGATGGTGTGCCCATCAGCGAGAGATAATACTCGGCTTTCCCGAAGTTCAGCCGTCCGCCCATCGGGTCGTTTTGCTTGAGGTATTCGTCGCCGTTGATAATGTCGGTGACTTTCTGAAAGCCCGACTTGCTCAGCACCGCCTGAAGGAGTTCGTCGAGCGCTTTCTTCTGGTCGGCGTTCAAGTCGCCCGTTCGAAGCCCTGCCCGACGATAAAGGCCGCTCGGGAGATTCGACCAGTTGGCTCTCTGGCGGGTGTCGCCGAAGGAGTAGCTTACGGCTTTCTTCTGCTCGGGAGTCAGGGTCGCCAGAAACGCGCGGGCAGCGGCGGTTACCTTTTTCGTCGTGGCGTCCGTGGCGGGTACCGCCGGGGTGCGTCCGCCCTGCCGGGCATAAGCCATCCAGCCGCCGATTCCGAAGGTCAGCGCCAGGGCGAGAGCGATTTTTTGCTTCATGCCGTCGATTCTAACCCGAAATTATGAAGCACAAATGAACGACGGACTATTTTTCGTCGGGAATTACTTCGGAGGGGGCTTGCTCGCGGATAATGGCCCCTAAAACGCCGTTGATGAACTTGGCGGCCTTGGGGGTCGAGTATTTCTTGGCAAGCTCCACGGCTTCGTTGGCGACGACTCCCGCTGGAATCTCGCAGGCTGCGTCGGTCAGCTCGGCAACCGAGAGCCGCAGAATATTGCGGTCCACGATCTCCTGGCGCTCGGGCGGGTAGCCGATGGCGTGCTCCCGGATTTTTTCATCGAGAATTTTCTGGCCGCTCAGGGTTTTTTCGACGATTCCTCGAACATACTGCGCTCCTGGCTCGTCGAGTTCATTAGCAGCAATGGTCTCATCGAGAGCCTCGGCGAGGGGAACTCTGCCGACCTCGACCATGTAGAGAGTGCGAAGTGCGGTCTCGCGAGCCGCCCGACGTGTCGATGAAGGGGAGATTGCCATACGCCCGTCAGTGTACCGTACAATAGAAAAAGGCCGGGAGCCGTAACTTTTACGCCCCGCCCTTCGTCTATAGCTTCGGGGCAGAAAAACCGAAGAAACTTTATCGGCACGAAATACGTAAGAAGAACTACTATGAACTCCCAGGTCAACCAGATCCACCGTGCGTTTACGCTCATCGAGCTTCTGGTGGTGATCGCGATCATCGCCATTCTCGCCGCCATTTTGTTCCCGGTCTTCGCGCAAGCACGGGGGAAAGCCCGCCAGACGGCCTGCATCTCGGGGCTGCGGCAGATCGGGATGGCGACCCAGATGTACGCCTCCGACTACGACGGGCTGTATCCGTACGCCAAGGACGCCTCGGACCAGTGGGTTCCGGCGATCTGGGGCGCGTATCCGGGCTGCGACGCCATCATCAATAAAATCCCGTTTTTGCACCCGACCCTGAAGGCAAAATTCGCCTCGCCGACGCTACGTCAGGCCGGTTCGCTCGACCCATACATCAAGAGCCTGGATGCCTGGCACTGCGCCGGTGACATCGGCTTCGATTATTTAGACAACAACGACAACTGCGGTGGCCCCTGCCCGATGGCGGCCCGACCGACTATGTTCGAGCAGTTCGGCGCGAGCTATCTCTGGCGCACCGAGATCAGCTTCCGGCAAAAAGGCCCCGACACGCTGACCGGGCGCGACGTGGACGGCAACGAGGTCGGCCCGGAGAAGGTCAATATCCTCTTCGACGGCAACGGAAGCTGGCACGGCTCGACGTTCTCCAGCTTCGACCGAAGCGGGCGGCGCTACCTGACGCTATTTGGCGACGGCCACGCGAAAAACCTGACCTACAACGACTACCAGCGCGCCTGGGCCATCAACCTCGACGGCACCAGCGTCAACCCCTGTACGCCGTCCTGATCGCCGCCGATATGAACCGTCGTATTTCCACCGACATGAACGTCGGTGGCTAAGGGCCTATCCTTAAATAAGGTGATATTCTGTGGATTCAAGGAGATAAGCCGATGTCACGCTCTTTACAATCCTGGCAGATTTCAGATTCCTTCTGGCAAATCGCTGAGCCTCTCATCCCCAAAACACAACGATCCCCCAA